>DAHXNI010000024.1 GCA_027365475.1 Pseudomonadota bacterium
CGATCAAAGACATTTGGCTGTATCCCCTGGAGAAGTCCTTCCGCCAGTCACTGACCGCGTAACGTCCCGCTCTTTGTCGTAGCCATGCCCGGCTTATCGCACTAGGCCGTCCGCCTCAAGACGGGTTGGCCGATTATTTACTGCTCATCGACGCTAACCAACTGAATTTGTTCGGTTCTTAACCGGACACTAGTGTCATCTGCTCACGGAAACAGGTCTGCTCTCGCCCCGGAGCACAGTGCATCGCACGATCACGCGAGCAACCCCAAAACTTCGTAACAGGCCCCCATCGTGTGGTAGTCACACTTCCCGGCAGGGCTTTTCTCGTCACTGTACTTGACGTTGGAGCAATTCAGAATCCGGTACCAGGCTCCATAGTGGTGATCGACGAAATACTGCCATGCATACTTCCAGAGTGCTTCATAGCGTTCCCAGTAAACTGGATCGCCCGTCGCGACCGCGAGACGCGCAGCAGCAGCAATTGCTTCGGCTTGCACCCAAAAGTACTTGTCGTCATCCACGGGTGTACCGTCCGGTTTGAGCCCATAGTACAAACCGCCGAAGCGGTTATCCCAACCCCGTTCGAAGGCCTGGTCAAAAAGCCAACGCGCACACTCAAGACGCCAGGGTGCGGGCTGCACCCGATCCAGGGTCAAAAGAAGCTTAGCCCATTCGATCTGATGACCCACCTGAAATCCCCACGGGCGAAAAAGATGCTTCGGATTGTCCCGGTTATAGTTCCAGTCAATCTGCCAGTCCGAATCGTAATGTTCCCAAATGAATCCTCCGGCTAACCCCCCCTGGCGTCGCACCATCTGATCCGCCAAAAGAGCAGCGCGGGTGAGAAAATCCTGCCGCCCGGTTGATGCATGTGCGGCCAGCAGTGCCTCGCAAAGATGCATGTTCGCGTTCTGACCCCGGTAGGGCGAAAACGTCCAGTGTTCGTCGGCTTCGTCGCGGTAGAGCCCATGCGCCGGATCGAAGAAACGGTGTTCAAGAAGTTCCCAGGTTTCGAGAAGCCAGGTTTCCGCTTCGACGACGCCTGCATCGAGCGCAGTTGCATAGGCCAGAAGCACGAAAGCCATCCCATAGGCGTGACGCGTGCGATCGTACGGTTTTCCATCACGGAGAGTCCAGGCATAGGCACCCGTCTTGGGGTCGCGATGGATGTCGCGCAGAAACCGGAGACCGTGTTCCATGCGTATCTGATCTTCCAAGCGTCCATAGGCACACCAGGCACGCGCATGGTTGACTACGAAGCGGGTACTGCTGACGAGATGACGGTGAATCCGATCATAAACGGTCCCATCATCCTTGAAATAGTGGTAGAAGCCTCCCTGTGGATCGAGTGCATGCGGACGATAGAATGCCAGAATCTCATTGATGTGTCCCCGCAGGAATTGCGGAGATCGAAAATCGGGGAAAGGTTTCATGTACGGATCTCGAAGAATGCCTCGACCTCCTGCCGCTTGGGCATGGCGCCAAAGGAGCCCAGACGAGTTGCAGCCAGCGCACCGCAAGCTGCCGCGAAACGCAGTGCAGGCTCGAGCGCATCAGGTTCTTCAATCCACCGTTCGATGTCAGCGCCCTGTTTCAGCGCTTCAACAAGCCGACAGAGAAATCCGCCTGAGAAAGCATCCCCCGCAGCTGTGGTGTCGCGAATCACAACAGGCCAAGCTGGGACAATGCCACGCCCAAGCTGGGTGAAATAGGTGATCGGCTGTGCACCGTCCGTAATCAAGACGAGACGGGCCGCACCCGCAAGGTGGCGCTCAATCCAATGTTCGGGAGATGCCAGAGGTTCCGCCATGTATTCAAGCTCAGCGCGGGACATCTTAAGAATCTGGACTTCCGGAAGAATGTTTTCGACCGCCCCCCGGATCATGCGGGCATCAGGCCAGAGGAGCGGACGCAGATTGAGATCCATGCTGATCCAGGCTCGCGCCGCTTGGGCCTTCCCAAGACCGTAACGGGTGGAATCGGCACTTGCGGTCTCAGTCAGCGTATTGGAGCCAAAATGGAACAGCTTCAGCGAGTCAAAGACTGTGTCCGGAAAGTCGTCCGGACGGAACAGTAAATGTGCCGCCCGGTCACCATAAAACCGGAAACTGCGTTCTCCGGATGTGTCCAGAAATACGAACGCAAGCGCGGTCTGTCCGTTCGCGCTCCGTCGGATACCCTGAGCTCCCACCCCAGCTGCAGTCAACTCTTCCCACAGAAAATCTCCGAACGGATCTTGGCCCAGCATGCCGATGAAAGAAACCGATCCGCCAAGGCGCGCAATCGCAACGGCGGTATTGGCCGGCGCACCACCTGCGTGCTGTCGGAAGCGCAAGGGCTCATCTGCCCGGTCTGGCGACTCGGCCAAAAGGTCAATCAGGGCCTCTCCGAAACAGGCAATTTCAGGCACGGGATTCAACCGGTTGCAGGGAATCCGGAGAGTCCACAATCCGTGACCCCCAAAAACCATAGAAGATGATGTAGAGATAACAGAGGAGGGGCAAAATGTAGGCGTGATGCACGCCGATTTGGTCCGCCAAAAAACCCTGGAGCAGGGGGATCACCGCGCCACCCACAATGGCCATCACGAGAAGACTCGAGGCTTGTCCGGTTTGGGAACCGAGACCTGCGATCCCCAGGGTAAAAATATTGGGGAACATGATGGAGTTGAAAAACCCAATCACCACCACGCTCCAGAGTGCAAGCATGCCATGGCTGAGAAGGGTTGTGGTCACAAGAGCAGCAGCGACCACGGCTGCACATCCGAGCAGTCGTCCGGCATCGATTTTGCGTAGTACCCCGGACCCGATAAAACGCCCCACCATGGCCCCCATCCAATAAAGCGAAACAAAGGCCGCGGCCTTGTCGACGGGTATATCACCAAACCGCGGCAGTGAGATGTAGCTGATCATGAAGCTGCCGATCGAGACTTCCGCTCCGACATAGACAAAAATGGCCAGGGTGCCGAAGAGAAGATGACGATAGGCGCGTGGGTTGTGAGAAAGGTTGTGCCAGAACCTGCTCTCCGGGCGTGCACTCGAGGTCCGCCAGTCTGGCAGGTGCATGAAGTAGACAGCCAGGGCGAGCGCCAAAAGGAGGATGGCGAGCCCGATGTAGGGACCCTGAACGAGCGTGGTCTGTCGGAGGATATAGGCCTGATTGAGCGCGACTGTCCAGTACTGCCGGATCGAGAGGGCAACGACCGGGATCGATAGGATCAGCAGTCCTCCAACGATCGGCCCAAGCGTCGTGCCCAGCGAGTTCAGGGCTTGAGCCAGGTTGAGCCGGCTTGAAGCGTCGCGCGGCGAACCGAGCAGGCTCACATAAGGATTAGCCGCAACCTGAAGCAACGTGATGCCGCTCGCCAGTACGAAAAGGGCCGCAAGAAACAGGGGGTATGATGGAACGGCGGCGGCCGGATAAAACAAAAACGCTCCGGCAGCCGCAAGCACCAGCCCTGCCAGGACACTCATCGGGTAGCCGATGCGTCCGACAACCCATCCTGAGGGCAACGAGGTGACGAAATAAGCCCCAAAAAAGGTGAACTGGATCAGCATGATCTCAGCGTAGTTGAGATCGAACACGGATTTAAGGTGGGGGATCAGGATGTCATTCAGGCTCGTGATGAATCCCCACATGAAAAAAATGACTGTGAGGAAGACCATGGCACGGAAGTAACCGACAGGTTTCGCGACACCGTGCGTACCGATGACTGCATCGGGTACGGAAGGCGTTTGCACCTGTTGCATGGCATGGATCCGGCGTGAAACGATCCCTCACAAGATACAGGACTGGTGCTATTTTTGCATGCTATGAACAGCAAGATCGGTCCCGCATTTTCATCAATTCAACAACATATATCCTTGCTGGAAACGACCCTTTTGCGTGGCTCGTCGAAAGACTCGAAGCTTTCCATATGCTCAGAACAAACCCCTATCGTGTCGTCCTGTCTCAAGACGAGGCCCGTGTGTTGTCCCGGCATGCGGCATAAACTGCGCATCTACCCCGCTCGGTGCCGCATGGGGAACGTACTGGGTAAACGGGCTGGATTGGTACCCGATTGCGTCGTTCCAGACCGGTGCAAGCAGGAGCGGGCTGAACGCGAGGCGCCCCGAAACCAAAGTTTATGCTCAATGCCAATGCTTGCATCTACTTGGTGAAACATCAGCCGCCTGAGGTTGCAGAACGCTTTGCTCAGTACTTTATTGGAGATGTCGTGGTTTCCTCGATCACGGTCGCCGAACTGAAACACGGGGTAGCGCACTCCAGGCGTGCCGCTCGATATGTCGGCTGCGCAACACTACGGATCGATTCGCTTCGCAACCCATGCCGTCCGACTGGATGGCGCGTTCACCACGGGCGAACGACCATATGCGGTGTAGGACCAGCAAGGGCGCAAATCCGCTGGAGTCTCCACTATACTGCGTGAACCGGGCGACGTCGGCGTGACCTGGGCAGGGAGTCTTCTCACCATCCGATTCCGCCAGGGAATCCAACCTTGGGAGACGCCCATGCAACCACTCCGCACTTCTACCCGACATTTCTTTTGGATCGCACTGTGTTTTCTGGTGACGCTCGTTGCAATTCCTGCCCTCGCACACACCGCGCGGGCGGGCGGGCGCGTTGCCGGGCGACGTGGCTGGCAGTTGGTCGATCCCTTCATCGGGACCTCCGGTACGGCCGCAGGGGGGCCCATCGACACGTTTCCCGGTGCAAGCCTTCCGTTTGGCATGATCCAGTGGAGCCCGGATACACCCTCGGAGCCCGCCGGAGGAGGATACAACTATACGGACCGGGTCGTGACAGGATTTGGGCTCACCCACCTGAGCGGCCCCGGATGCTCGGTTTTCGGTGACATCGATATTCTGCCCGAGGCTGGTCCCACTCCCGAGCCATGGGATGCCGTCCAGCCGTTTTCCCATGCATCCGAACGCGCCCACCCGGGCTGGTACGCGGTCACGGTCGGGAACCCACCCATCCGGGTGCGCCTTACGGTCACGAAACGTACGGGACTCGGGCAGTTCATCTACCCCCGGCACATCCGGGCGCGGATGATCTTCAAAGTTTCATCCGATCAGGCGGGCGTGACTCGGGCCCACTTCAAAGTGGTTGGCACGCACGAAGTGATCGGCGATGCGACGAGCGGCGGATTCTGCGGCGAGCCTGACCGGTTCACGGTCTACTTCGTTGCCCGTTTCAATCGCCCGTTTGATCATTCCGGCACCTGGAGCTCCGGAATCACCCATCCCGGTGCGCGCTCGGTCACGGGAGCCGGATCCGGCGGCTGGGTTTCGTTCCCTGCCCGGTCCCGGAATGCAATCAAGTTGAAAGTCGCCATCTCCTACGTCAGCGTGCAAGGCGCCCTCGCCAATCTCCAGGCTGAAGGCCGCACCTGGAACTTGGACCCAGTAAGGCACGCGGCCCGCAAGGATTGGTCCCGTCTCCTCGGCCGGATCGCAGTCAGGGGCGGCACAAATGCCGAGCGGGTGACTTTCTACACTGCGCTCTACCATACCCTGCTCCAACCGACCCTTTTCAGTGACGTCACCGGAGCTTATCCGGGCTTTGACGGACGAATCCACCGCCTTCCTCCGGGGCAGGTGCAATATGCCAACTTTTCGGGTTGGGACATTTATCGCACGGAAATCCCCCTGCTCGCCCTTCTCGTGCCCAACCGGGTGAGTGCCATGGCCGAGTCCCTGGTTCGCGATACCCGCCAAGGAGGCTATCTGCCCAAATGGTCACTGGCAAATGGCTACACCGGTGTCATGGGCGGTGATTCGGCTGACCCGATTCTGGCTGGCGCCTATGCCTTCGGCGCCCGCAAGTTCAATACGCATGAAGCGCTTCAAGATATGATCCGCGGGGCCACCCTAACCGCTACACGGCCGGGACAGGGCTGGTACATCGAGCGTCCGGGACTCACCTCCTACCTCAAGCGGGGTTATGTCGGCCATGCCCTTACGACATCGGTTGCCCCCGTCCCGAACGGAGCCTCGGAAACGCTCGAATACGCTCTGGATGACTTCTCCATTGCCGAGTTTGCGAAGCAACTGGGCGACCGAACCGCCTTCCGGACATTTTTCAGCCGGTCGATGAACTGGAGTCATCTCTTTGACCGGTCGACAGGCGAAATTGCCCCCCGCAACCGAGCCGGAGCATTCCTGCGGACACCCATCACGGAAAATGGCCAAAGCGGTTTCCAGGAAGGCAACGCCGCGCAATACACCTGGATGGTCCCCGAAGATCTGGCCGGGTTGATCCGTGGCCTGGGCGGACGCCGGGCAACCCTCCACCGCCTCAACCGGTATTTCACCCACCTCAATGCCGGTCAAAGCGCCCCTTACGCCTGGCTCGGAAACGAGCCCAGCCTGGGCGATCCTTGGGTTTATCTCGCTACCCTCGCTCCGTGGCGAACGCAGGCCGTCATCCGGAAAGCCATCACGACCCTTTACTTCCCAACCCCCGCGGGACTGCCTGGTAATGACGACCTCGGGACCATGAGCGCCTGGTATATCTGGAGCGCACTCGGGCTTTACCCCCAAAATCCCTCGCTCAGGATTCTCGATATCGGCAGCCCCCTCTTCCCCCATATCCGCCTCGACTCTCCCGGTGGGCTTAGGCTCATCATCCAGGCTCCACATGCGGAAGCCTCCCGTCCCTATGTTGATGCGCTCACCATCAATGGGCACCCCGATCAGCGGACGTGGTTCTCTCTACCCATGAGAGGCACTCTTACGCTTGGATTCCATTTGGGGTCGAGACCCGATCACGCATGGGGCAGTGCCCCGGGGGATGCACCGCCCTCTTTCGCACCCGGGCCGATTCATTTCCCGCCTTCAACCAATGTGCAGTTGACCCGCATGGAGCGGCAGGATTGTGTACATCCCGGACATCCCATACGGCTCGCTTTTGACCTCAACGGAGCCAAAGCGCGTCATGCCACCCGGATCCGGTGGTCCATCGAGGTTCCCCGTGGATTTTCCGTGCACCCCGATCGCGGTGTGGCCGCGGTTTTCCCGGGAACCGATCTCAGGATCCCCTTCACGCTCCACATTCCTCGTGGAACGCAGGAAGGCTACGCGGATGTCCGGATCAACGCCCGGACCGAGAGTGGAGCCCAGTTGCCCGAGCTGCTCCTTCCACTCAGGATTGAGAGCCATTCGGATGCGGTCATTCCTCTAGTCTACGCGGTCAACAATGCGGACAACTCCGTCATTCCGATCAATCCCCGAACGGGAGCGCTCGGGCCCCGGATCATGGTGGGAAATGATCCTGACGCAGCCATTCTGAGCCCTCATGGCCGGTGGCTCTATGTCGCGAACCAGGGATCCAACACGATATCGGTCATCGACACGGTGAGCCAGACGGTTGCGACCACCATCGCGGTCGGATCCGGACCGGATGCACTCGCGCTCAACCCAAGGGGATCGACCCTCTGGGTGGCCAACGGAGGCAGCAATAACATCGAATCCATCGCAACCGAAACCCGAAAGGCCGGGCCGGGCATCCCAACCGGTGTGGGCCCTGCCGCACTCACCCTCGCACCGAGCGGTCGCGTTCTTTATGTCGCCAACTCGGGATCCAATACCGTGACGCCCATCCGTCTTCCCGCCCGCCGGGTGGGACCCCTGATTCGGGTGGGACTCAGACCCTCAGGTCTCGCGATCGTCCCCCATGGGAATCGACTCTATGTGATCGATCAGGGCGCAAATGAAGTGACGCCCATTGATCTCAAGGACGGGCATGCCCTGCGACCGATCCGGACCGGACTTTTGCCCGGCAACCCAGCTCTCACCCGAGACGGACGCCTGCTCTACGTACCGAACGGGGCGTCGAACACACTTTCCCGGATTGCGACCGTGACCGGCTCGTCTCTCCGGCCGCTCCCGTCCGGGCCCGGACCTGCAACGGTCGCGATCGGCCCGAGGGGGAGATCCCTCTATGTTGCAGATGGCGCAGGTGGAGTGGTGACCCGGATCGACCGCAGGTCCGGGAAGATCATCTGGTCGGTCCGTACGGGCGGACTGCCTGTTTTCGTGGCCGCTCCCAAAATCCCCTGAATCATCCGCGCTCTCCCGCCGGGATCCGATCAGACTGAACCGGACCCGGCGGGATCTGGGATCGGCATGAGCCGGGCGAGTTCGGCTGCATCTGATCTGCCGGAACGGAGCAGTTGTTCCCGGACCCGTCTCTGATCTTCCAGCGAACGGTTCTGACCCAGTTTGAACTGGGCCCGGATTTCAGTGATCCGGATTTCGAAACCTACGATCCCCGCGATCAGCTTTCTCAAACGTGCATCCTCCCAATCGGGTTTCCACGCAACCGGTCGGCTCGATTCCAGCCGATCCGTCAACTGGTCGAGCATCGCGACCAACAGATCCTCTTCGGTAATCAACCGGACACTCCCGGACACGTGCACAACCGCGTAGTTCCAGGTCGGCACATCCGGCGTGGCATACCAGCTCGGGGAGATATAGGCGTCGGGACCCTGGAAGATAGCCAACACGGGGTTCTCGGACCGGGTCCAGCTCTGCCACTGCGGATTGGCACGGGCCATGTGCCCCAGCACACGCCCCCAGGGTTCGGGGAAAGGTTCGTAGAAAAGTGGCAGGTGGCTCACAAAGGGCGGGTCCCCAATACCACTCACCAGAAGCCCGAATGGATGATCCCGCATGAGCGTCTGCATCCGCTCACGATGGGTCTCCTGAAAGTGTTCTGGAACGTACATCACGCATCGGACTCCCGAGCTGGATTGGCTCGATTGATGACGGTCACGCAACTATCGCCTGTTTGCTTCCGCCCCCTCCTTCGAGAGAAGAGTGTTCTTTATCAGAAGCAGTCAGCAATTTCAAATCCCCGTCGCCATATAGTAGCAAGGGGCGCGCTCAAAGACCAAGTGCAACATTTTGTGGCGGTTGCAGGTGCGGGTCGATCTTCGCGGCCAGTCGGCGGAATTCGTTCATGCTCAGGTCGTCACAAAAGGCGCGTTGATTGCCCTTGAGCCGTGAGAAGTGCCACCGCCTTCTTGTCGAAGGAAACGAAGGTTTCCCCGCCAAGCCAGTTGCCCTCGTAGGCAATAACGCCATCGGCAAAATCTCCGCCCGCGTCAAGCACCAGCAAGCCGGCCTCCACGGCGGGCCGGTTCACTTCCACGTTCGCAGCGACCAGTAGTGCCCGGATCGCGCCGGCCGCCTCGGCTGGCTGGAAACCATATACCCGGAGCAGCACCCAAACAAATTCGCATAGGCACGGCAACGCGACCGCTATCAACTCGGCGTCGGTCAAGACGGTGGCGGCAACGTTCGCTTGTAGGGGATCGTCGCACACAACAGCACGCACAAGGACATTGGTATCTACCGCGACCTTCATTTGCCGGCCCATCCTTGCATAGCCGCCTCGTTGATTTCTTCGATGGTGGCAACCTTCTGCGTCCTGCCCGCGAGCAGACCGACGAAGCTGGATATCGTCCCAGCGGGCTGCGCCGCCTTGAGTACGCCCCGACCATCTGGCAATAAGTCCAGCTCGATCTTGTCGCCTGGCCTGATGCCGAGGTGCTGCAGTACGTCCTTCCGAAACGTCACTTGTCCCCGTGCGGTAACAGTCAATATGGCCATGGTGCTGTGTCCTCGCCATCTCGCAGGTTGACGCTGTGCATGGTAATGCAAAAACGCCTTACTGTCAATGTCCGTCAAACAATAGTTTTCCTTGGACAGTCGGTGTGCCAGGCGGGACTTTCGACCGGTTTATAGAACGACGCGGGAATACCCATCCTCTTCAGGGGATGGGATGAAAGCGCCGCCGCCCGGAAGGGCGGCTATTGCCCCTGGCATTCCCGGATAGTGCGACGGATGACCTCCGCACTGAGCGTCATGGGGCACGAGTTGCAGGCGATGTTTGCCTATCAACCGTGTGCGGATAAATCCTCTGTATAGGTTTATAGGAACAGCTGCTCGGACACAACTCGAGAGCCGTTCGCTACTTCCAGGCCGCCTTGCGTACGGATGCCGTCGGTTACATGGAATACGCAGCGGCCAGCTACGCCCATCACCAGCTGACGGCAAGGCGGATCGGCTCCCGCCGCGTTCCCGGGCCAACCCCTCGGAGAACGAGTCCAGGTACCGGTCCCTCTCCTCCGTCGCGGGCTACAATGGACGATTGCACTCTTGGTTGAGGAGAAAATCCATGCTTGGAATTGATCTTGCCGGTCGGAGGGCCTTGATCACGGGCTCGTGTTCCGGATTGGGCCGCGCCATAGCGGAGGCCTTTGCCGAAGCAGGCGCGCACGTTGCGGTGCACTACCGTTCTCCCGCCAATCCGGCCGACCAGGCAGCCGCACAAGCCGTCACCGCCTCAATCATCCAGGCTGGCGGGATGGCGCAGACGTTTGCTGCGGACATCTCTCAGGCAGACCAGGTTGAGTCGCTCTTCAAGGCCATTGATGGGAGTTTCGGAGGCATCGACATCCTGGTCAACAACGCCGGCATGGACGGCGTGCGCGCGCTTTGCAGCGAGGGCGATATCGGAGCCTGGGAATCCGTCGTCCGGGTTGATCTTTTCGGTGCCTACTATTGCGCGCGCGAGGCACTGCAGCGCATGAATCGACAGAAACGCGGCGTGATCCTCAATATCACATCCGTGCACGAGTTCATTCCGTGGGAGGGCTATAGCGCCTACGCCAGCGCCAAGGCTGGGCTTTCCATGTTCACCAAAACACTAGCCCAGGAGACTGCTGATGCAGGCATCCGGGTCCTTGCAATCGCACCCGGCGCGATCCAGACCCCGATCAACCAAAGTGTCTGGTCAAATCCCAAAACACTCCGGGATCTGGATGAGAAAATTGCGATGGGCCGGCTTGGTACTCCGCGTGAAGTCGCTACGGTCGCAGCATTTCTGGCAAGTGACCTAGCCAGTTACATGACGGGCACGACGGTGGCTGTTGATGGTGGCATGCTCATCTATCCCGAATTCCGTCACGGCGGATGAGGGGTGGACGCAGACGTCATCATTATCGGAAGTGGTGCCGGGGGAGGCACGCTCGCACGCTCCCTGGCACCATCCGGAGTATCGATTCTCATTCTCGAACGCGGCGATTATCTTCCACGTGAGCAGCCCAACTGGGAGGCCGAGGCGGTTTTTCGGGAACACCGCTATCACACGCAGGAATGCTGGCACGACTCCCGGGGACGAGCCTTTCGCCCGATCACGGGATACCATGTCGGCGGCAACACCAAATTTTACGGTGCGGCGATCCTGCGCCGCCGACTCGCCGACTTTGAACCCCGCGAGCACCGCGATGGAACGACGCCCAGCTGGCCGATCGCCTACAAAGACCTCGCGCCCTACTATGACATCGCTGAACGCTGGTACTTTGCCCACGGACAGGCGGGACTCGATCCGAACGAACCTCCCCGGGATGAGGCCTTCCCTTATCCTCCCATGGCGCACGAACCCTACATGGCCAGCCTCGTAGAACGTCTGCAGCACCTCGGGCTGCACCCGTTCCCGCTACCCATCGCCCTCAACCGCAACGCCTCTGATCCGCATACGAGCCCATGCATCCGCTGCACGACCTGTGACGGGTTTCCCTGCCTCGTCCATGCCAAAGGCGATGCCGAAGTCTGCGGAATTGAACCGGCTCTACAGCATCCCAATGTCCGTCTCATCCGCAACGAGCGAGTCAAGCGGCTTGAGACCTCTGCTGATGGACGACAGATCGAGACTGTTCATACGGAAAACGGAGTCTACCGGGCACGGATCGTCGTACTGGCAGCAGGCGCTATCCAGTCTGCGGCGTTGCTTTTGGCCTCCGCTCATGATCGTGCACCCACGGGCCTTGCCAACCGTAGCGATCAGGTCGGACGCAACTATCTCTGCCACATCAATAGCGCCTGCCTCGCGATTGATCCGCGTCGGGTGAATCCCACGATCTTCCAAAAAACCATCGGCATCAATGACTTCTATGACCACTCGGGCGATCCCGACTTTCCCTACCCGCTCGGGCACATCCAGAATCTCGGCAAGGTCACCCCGAGCGTGCTGCAGGCGCAACATCCCCACCTGCCGACCGGAATCGTCCGCTGGATCGCCGAGCACTCGGTCGACTGGTGGCTCACCACTGAGGATCTTCCTAATCCCGAGAACCGCGTGACGATCGATCCCCAGGGATCCGTCCGCCTCTCTTGGAATCCCCGGAATACGGAGAGTCATCGGCACCTGCGGGCGAGCTGGCGGACCCTCCTCCACACGCTGGGTTACCCCATTGTATTGTTCCAACGCATGGGCATTGCAGCCACGGCTCATCAGGCCGGGACGCTGGTCTTCGGGGAGAACCCGCAAACAAGCGTTCTCAATCCCTGGTGCCAGACCCACGACATCGACAACCTGTACGTTACCGACGCTTCCTTCATGCCTTCGATCAGTGCGGTGAATCCCTCTCTCACCGTGATGGCCAACGCGATCCGGGTAGCCGAGCATCTGAAGGAGCGATTCGCCGAGGGTCGGCTGCCCTGAAACGGGGAACCACCGGTCTTTTTTGCGCGGGTTTTCTGCAAGGGGCCGCGTTTGTTCTCTTGCCGAGTCTCGGATCGATCCTGGAACGTCCGCCCGACCATTTCACAAGTGCCGCCTATGGCCTGCTTTATTTCCCGGAAATCCTGGGCGCGATCCTCAGTGCATGCAGCGCACGGTTCATTCACCGTCGCTTCGGAGACCGGGTGTTGTTCCGTCTGGGTATTGCCTTCAACATTCTCGGGCTTGCGCTCCTCACCGCAGCCTATTTCGCAAGGGGCTCCACAGCCTACGACCTGATTCTGGCCGACAGCACCTTCCTCGGCGTCGGCTTCGGTCTCACGAGTACCGCGATCAACCATCTCGCGGCCATGCTCTTTACACGGTCGGCCACCCGCGCCATCACCGTTCTGAACGCCGTCATCGGAGGGGCGACCGCTTTATCCCCCCTGTTGCTGGGTCTCGCAACGCGACCGATCGGATGGTTCGCCTGGCCTCTCGTTTTGCTTCTTTTCTGGATCGGGCTCCTCTTGTTACCGACCGCAGCCCCATCGAAGCCCACCACGGACAAGCCGGATCAGGGGCATTTCCCAATCCTGGCAGTCACGGCTGTTCTGATTTACGCCATCGTCGAAGGCAGTTTCGGAAGCTGGGCCAGCGTTTTTATGAGCGTCAATCATCACTTCGCACCCGCCCTTGGGGCGTTGGCCCTATCGTCGTTTTGGGCCAGCATGACCGTCGCGCGGCTCGTCTTCGGCAGCCTTCCGGATCGCCTGCTCTCGCGTCGCATGACCTATCTTGCCGCACCATTCGGGATCGCGGCGTGCTTTCTCGCGCTTCCCTGGCTGACTAGCGCATGGGCGCTCATTGCCCTGTTTGCGCTCGCCGGCGTGGCCACGAGCATCTACTACCCCTACTCCATGGCTTATGCATTATCCGCCGAGCCCGGACAGACAACGTACGTTGCGGGATTACTGGTCGCAGCCCTCATGATTGGCGAAGGCATCGGCTCATTTGGTTTGGGCCCGCTCCAGACAGTTGTGAGCCTGCCGGATCTCTACCTGATTTCGGCACTTTGGACGATCCCGCTCTTTATCTTGGCGCGCCGCATCTCACGGCCGGGGAACCGCTAGTCCGATGCGACTTCGCCTATCCGGCCCATGGCCGACGGATTTCCGATAGAAGCAGGTTGCAATTAAAATGGAATATCGTCGTCAAACGGCTCGGAACTCTCAGAAGCCCCTTCGCCCGATGCGACCTTGGGTGGCACGACAGCTTTTCCACCCGCAGGTGCCGTTCCTCCTTCGCTGCCGGCCCCACGTGATCCCAGCATCTGCATTTCGTTCGCGACGATCTCGGTCGAATAATGGGTTTGTCCGTCCTTCTCGTAAGTCCGCGTCCGGAGACTGCCTTCGATATAGATCTGGGACCCTTTGCGGACGTATTCACCAACAATTTCAGCCAGTCGATTGAAGAACACGACCCGGTGCCATTCCGTACGCTCTTCCCGTTCGCCGCTCTGCTTGTCCTTCCAGGATGCGCTCGTGGCCAGACGCACGTTGGCGACCGGAGCCCCCGACGGCAGATAGCGAACCTCGGGATCCGCGCCGACGTTTCCCACCAAAATAACCTTATTCACACCGCGACTGGCCATATGATTCTCCCGCCTAGGACCATGAACGGCTCATTGTAGAAGTTCGGCAGCGGATTTGCTGAAAGTGAGCGGTCAGATGAGCCCGAAATCCTCGCTCAGACGCCCATTTTCTGGTTCAATTGCAACCTCTCTAGGCTTTCCTTCGAAAAAATATCGGGATCAAGCCTGAGGTAAAGCAGCTCCTCCTCATTCACGTAACGCCATTCGATCACGCCCGGCACCGTATTCAGGACACTTCCCCACCCGTCCCCGCGATCCGGGGCCGGAACAACGATCGTCCGGGTCCGTTTCACTTTGCGAATCGGAAATGCAATCACGAACCAGAGCCCGACGAGCAGCAAATCGAACGCCAGTACCCCAACCTCGCTCCAGTGAGCGAGAACCAGCCCACCCACGGCTCCACCAAGAAAAATCCCGAGAAACTGACCACTCGAATAGACGCCCAGGGCCGTTCCGGAAAAGCCGACCGGTGAGATCCGGGATATCCAGGAAGGCAGCAGTGCCTCAAGAAGGGTAAAGGCTGAAAAATAGAGGGCCAGCGCAACCACCAAGTCTGTCCCCGAACTGCGATCGAGCAAAAGCCAGGCAATCCCGAACCCAAGCCCCAGAATCGCACCCAAAAGATTCATGCGAAACCAGCCCCGCGCCTCGGCCAGAATCACAAACGGCAACGAGATCAGAAAAGCACCCGCAAGAATTGGAAGGTAAAGTTTCCAGCTCATGCCAGGAGTGATCCCAAGGAGATGGCTGGACATTGCCGGCAAAACCAGAAAGAGACTCGTGAGCACTGCCTGCTGGATCGCGATCCCCACATCCAAACGCACGAGATCGGGCTGTGCAAGTACGATCCGAAGTGCTTGTGCCACCCGTCTCGGCCGAGTCGGAGGATGGGACCATCCGGGCACGCGGACGCTCATCACGAGTGGAATAGCGAGAAGTGCCGAAACCCCGGTCAGCCAGAATATCCCGGTGAGACCCACAGCGGATGCCAGCAGTGGCCCGAGCACAATCGCCACCGCGAACGACGATCCGATCAGGGCACCGGCGAGCGCCATGGCCTGAACCCGGTGCTCTTCCCGGGTCACATCGGCGATCATGGCGAGTGTCGCCGATCCGATAGCTCCGAATCCCTGAAAGAGCCGTCCGATAATAAGCCCCGTGATCGTGGTGGCGAGCGCAGCGACGGCACTCCCCGCAGCAAACAGAATCAACCCGACGATGATGATCCGCTTGCGTCCGAACCGGTCGGACAACCAGCCAAACGGCAGTTGCAAAAGCCCCTGGGTGAGTCCGTAACTGCCGAGCGCAAGCCCCACCGTAAAGGCGGTTGCTCCAGCATAATGCGACGAGAGAGCGGCAAAAATCGGGTAGATCATGAACAGGCCGAGCATGCGCAGGGAGAGGACAGCACCCAGTCGGAGGACGCTCATGATTTCGCCACGGCTGAGGGTTGGTCGTCTGTCTGATCCGAACGTACAGGAGTGTGTCATCGCGTTGGGCAGTTTTCAGTCGAAGTTCCCAAAGGAGATCCGGTGCGCGCGGATAGGGCGCGGTTGGCGCGTCTTTTCGGGTTTGAGCAGGAGCACATCGCGAGATCGGCCCGGGTCGAGCGGGGTGGGCAAACCCAAAAGCCAAGCTCGAAACTCGTCCTGGTAGAAAGGTGAAGCCGGGTTGCCGCTCTCGCCCCCAGGCAACTCGAAAAGACTCCTGGATGGATCCCCCAAATCGACCACGAGCCGCTCAGTTGCACCCAGTTCGTGAGTCTCAACACGCGGCATGTTCGAATCTCCCGGGATTTCGGTGGGTGGCAGGTCAAGCAGCCAGGGCCCGAGAATCGGAATACCTGCTGCAATCGGATTGGCAATCTGGATCCGATTATGGCGTCCCCAGGTATCGCGTCGGAACCCTGAACCCGGATGCCACTCCGCACGAATCAGCCGATCCACCTGATCAATGAGGAATGCGTGCCAACTCGGTTCACGCGGGGTGAGCAACCAAGGCGGCTTGTGTGTGACAAGCCACCAGACAGGTCCTTCCGCCATGGCCCGCATGGGGTTTTTGAAATGTGGATCATGTTTACGGACGAGGCGGTTAAATGGGCGAAGGACAGCGTGGAAAACCAGTTTCCGAAACTTCCAGACCAGCCGGTAGCCGACCGATCCAGTACAGGCACAAGCCTGCCAGTGTGAAACGATCCGGTCAAGAGCGATTCGCCTCGGATGGCCACGCCGTAGAGCTCGCGTGAGAAGGTCTGTGAGGAGCTTCTGCCAGTGTGCGAGATAGCGCGCCCGGTCATCCAGCTCGATCGAGAGCAAATCGCGGGCGGTGATCGGGGTAGGTAACACTTTCAGATCATTACGGATCTGGCGCGCGCGCGCACCCAGATCGTAGCCACCATCGCCGATCAGTCGGAGCGCACGCCCATCCACGATGCGCTGGTTCGCCGTCCAGATGAACCCATCCCTGGGATCCAGAATCCGTGGATAGCTCCGGGGCTTCAGATAACCCTGCCAGCGGCACTGTCCATGGGCCCACGATTGGGGCCAGATGGGATGGCAATCGCCCACCCGGCGCGGGATCGCGCCCGCCACACTCCAACCGATATTGCCCGCCCGATCGGCCGTAACAAAGTTCTGTTCCGGGATACCCAGACGGTTGGCTGCCGCAATTGCCTGCTTCACATTCTGCGCCCGCTCGAGTGCACGCTCGGCGTTGATGCGGTAACCACGCAGATCTTCACCCACCCAGCGGGAGACGAGCAAGACGCCCGAAGCTGTCCGTCCCACCACGGGCCCCCAGATCGTGTCCCGGACCGTGATATGGAAACTCGACCCACCACGCACCTCGATACGCTCCGGATGAAGCATCATCCGGCGGATACCGTGGGGCGTCCGGTAACGATTGGGATGCCCTGGAAGCGGGCGCACGCGAATGAGATCCGCCCAGTCCCCCTCAGTATTAGTGAATCCCCAAGCCACATGAAAGTTGGTTCCGACCACCAAGGCAGGCACGCCCGGCAGGGTCACTCCGAGAAGCCGGATGATCCGTCCCCGCTGCGTGCGAAACTCGATTTGAGCGCGATACCAGATGGGTGGCAGAGCGAGATGAAGATGCATGTCATTGGCGAGAAGGGCAGCGTGGGTTCGTGTGAAGCGTCCTGCCACCGCGAACGCGTTGCTCCCAGCCAGCTTGCTCCCGCCGACTGGCAGCACTCGGGCCAGGTTCTTGAACGCGACGGAGCCAGCGAATGCTCCAGGTGGCAGTTTGTGAAGGTCAAACACAGAGGCTGGCGGCGGGGCCGGAACATGCCAAGCCCGACCCACGAGCGGAGCGTCCCAGCGGTTTCCGGGAGCGGTGAGAAAGCGGTAAAGCGCGGGGGGGAGCCACCGGTGCATGGCCCAGAGATTCTGTGACCGGTGGTCAAAGGGATCTTGCAGCTCGAGATACATGGCGCCGATCACGAGGTAGCTATCCCACGGGTGCCACGGCTTGGGCCGCAATCCCAAAAGGGCATAAGCGAACGGGCGATGGCGCATGTCGCGCAATCCCGCATTGACGCCTCGGCTGTATGCGACCAGGCGTGCCCGCTCGCGGGGTGTGGCACGTGCATAGGCCGCCCGAACCACCGCCTCAAGGCGAAAGAGCCGGACCCGTTCGTCGTCCCGCAGGGCTTGAGATCCAACCAGCGCTGCAAGCCTCCCGGCTGCCACGCGTCTTAGCAGATCCATCTCGAAAAAACGGTCTTGCGCCTGAACGAAACCGAGTGCTTCGTAGGCGTCATCCGCATTCCGAGCCTGGATGGTGGGTATCCCTTGCCGGTCCCGTTCGATCCGGACGGAATGACTCAGCCCGCTGAGGTCGAGACGGCCCGAAAGGCGTGCGGGACTACCCTGCCACGCCCTCTCGAAGCTCAGTCCCAAGCCGGAAACGACAACGAGCACACCGAGCAGCATGCCGCTGACCAGCCTCCGAGTTGCCTTTTTCACGCAAACCTCCCCGTCGAGATCGTAGAATAGGTGGCACCCAAACCAGGAAGGCATGCGCCCCAGCAGAGGAGATCATGTACGGGGCGTTTCAGCCATCTCATGATGCACGATATTGTAACGCCTAGACCGGTCACTGCCGAAGCCCCGCAGCCATGATCGCACTCCACGCCGCGGTCACAGACAGCGGCCTACAGTCGCTTATTCTTCTCGAAGAACTGGGTCTGCCCTACACGTTCCAGAGACTGGATCCCGTGGCTGATCTCCTTCAGCCATCCGAATCTCTGGTCCGGGGTGCCATGAAACCGGTTCCCTTCATCTATGACGACAGCAATAACCTGACCCTCCATGAATCGGGAGCCATTCTGCTTTATCTCGCGGAGAAAACACGTCGCCTGCTACCCGTCATGCCCCAGGCGCGCGCATGTGCTTACCAATGGCTTTTCGCATCGACTGCGCTGGCGAGCGGATCACCTGACACGGACGCCATTCGCGCCCGTCTTGCGGCCCTAAATGATGTCCTTGTGGAGCGGAATTACCTGGTGGGAGACTTCAGCCTGGCCGACATCGCCTGCTATCCACTGGTGGAGCGATACTCTTCAAGTCTCGTGCTCGACAGCTGGCACGCGCTCAAGAACTGGCTCACACGGATGGGGGCACGCCCCGCCGTGATGGCTGCCCATGCGAAGATGACGGTTACATGAATCCCGGTATCCCGGGGAACCTGGCCCCAATCGGCATTTTTGACTCTGGTGTCGGCGGATTGACTGTCCTCGACGCCTTGCGGCGGATCCTGCCGCATGAAAATTATGCCTATCTCGGAGACACGGCCCATCTGCCATACGGTACAAAAAGCCCCTCCCGGATTACGGAAGAGGCGCTTCACGCTGCTCACTTTCTGGATGCACTCGGGATCAAACTCCTGGTCGTCGCCTGCAACACCGTCTCCGCTGTCGCGTTACCCGTGATTGAACAGGCACTTGCTCCCAAACCCGTGATCGGGGTCGTCATACCCGGTGCGACAGGCGCACTCGCTCAAAGCCCCCGGGGGCACATCGCACTCCTGGCTACGGAAGCCACGATCCGAACCGGCGCTTATCCACACGAGCTTCGCCGGAGAAGAGCCGACGTCATCTGCGATTCCCAATCCGCCTCGGCACTCGTTGCCCTGGCCGAAGAGGGCTGGTTCGAGGGGCCACCGGCCAAAGCCGTTATCGCCCGCTATCTGGCACCACTTTTCCGGAGAAAGAATCCGATACCGGACTGTTTGCTCCTCGGTTGTACGCACTTCCCGCCTTTCCGGCCAACACTCGAAAGCCTCGTGCCCTCAGGGGTCGCCATTGTGGATTCAGCCTGGACGACTGCCGAGGCAGTCAAGGCGCTCCTCACCGAACGGAAGCTCCAGATCACGGTTCGGGGTGAAAAGTCGCTTGCTGATTTCTACGTCACCGACAATCCTGAACGCTTCTTGAGCATTGCCCCGCGATTCGTGAACCCATCGCCCGATTCTGTTTTTCTGGTTCTGGATCTCGCAGAGCCGTCAGGACCCAGACGGGTGTCGGTGTCGTCGGTCCATCCAGCCCACGCCTAGCCCGGCAAACACAAACGTCAGGAGAATGAGCAGACTCCAGAGGATATCCCGGCTCGGGAAACGGTCGATTTTGAGGTCCATTTCAAGCAGTTCGATTGCCGCAATGGACATGATGGAAGCAAATAGTTTGAGCTTGAGACTCGCATCATCCCACTGGCCAAGCCAGGCCGGCCATGACCGAGGCAAAGTATCCGCACGCGGGGCGATGAAACTCTCGAAGCTGCTCAGTGCCACGATAACTACGAGATTGGCCACGAGTGTGAGTTCGACGAGTCTCAGGATCCATAGCAGGAGTCGGGCGGGTCCCATTTCGGAAAACGGCAGGGCGATCCCGCCCACAAGTGTGATGACAAAAACGACGAGGAGCCAGATGACCGACAGGAGAAGACCCACGTAAAACGGGAGCAACAACCATCGTCCACGAATGAGGAGCGACTCAATCAGATGGACTCGTCGCGAAGGCACCCCCGGAGGATCCGGATTCATATCCCAAACCCCCACTCCAACAACACAGTCGTCCAATCAGCCCGGCGGCGGCGGTGCGATGGGTTTCTGGGCCAGCACCCAGCGGGCCATGGCTTCGGCCTGTGCCAGACTCAGGTTTGGATGCGGCGGCATCGCAATTCCCCCCGTCCAGGCATTCCACTCGCCGGCTCCGCCAGTGATGATCTTATGGGCCAGCTTCTGAACCGCACCCTTCTGGTGAGCGAACCGGTAGGCTACCCAGCCATAGGCTGGACCCACAATTTTCATATTCGCAGCATGACAGGCGAAACACCCCTGGGTGTTCATCTGTGATTTGATGGCAGAATTCGCCAGAGGTGCCGCGTGGGCTCCTGAGGCGCTGAGACCGGCCATAAAAACACCGATGGATACAAACGACAGGACCACCAAAACACGCATCGATACTCTCCCGATTGAGTCGTGGACTATTTTACCAGTTATTCGCCTGCTATCGTTGCACTCCAACACGATTGGAAAGAAGGGCGGTGGGATCCGCCACTCCATGCGCAAGAGCTACGACGATGGGTGTATTTATGTGGGGATATGTATCACCTTGAGACTGTTGGTTCCACCTGCGATCCCTTCGGCATCTCCTTTGGTAAAAAGCACGTAATCCCCTGATTGAACGGCATTGATCGCCCGGAGTGTAGCGACAGCATCCTCCAGCAACTGGTCGGGATTCGCGTGGAGCACATCGAACGCAACAGGGTACACCCCACGCCAAAGCGTGACCCGTCGTCGGGTCGTCTCGTGACGCGTCAGTGCAAAGATCGGAATGTTGGAACGCAATCTCGAAGCAAGAAGCGCCGTGGTACCTGATTCGGTCAGAGTGGCCACTGCCCGGATCTGAAACCGGTTGGCAATGTGTATGGCCGCCATGGCAATGGCCTCATTCACCGAATCGAAAGGCTCATCCGTGATCCCCTGCTCATGACTGGTGATCCATTCCTTTTCGGCGCCCACACAGATCCGGGCCATCGCCTCCACGGCGCGGACCGGGTAATGCCCCACGGCACTCTCAGCCGAAAGCATGACCGCATCCGTACCGTCCATCACCGCATTGGCGACATCCAGCACCTCGGCACGGGTCGGGACCGGATTGAGCACCATCGATTCCATCATCTGTGTCGCTGTGATAACCACGCTGCTTGCCTCGTGCGCGAGACGTGTCAGCCGTTTCTGAACGCCTGCAAGTTCCCAGTCGCCGATCTCGATCGCGAGATCGCCCCGGGCAACCATGATGGCATCGGCCACTTTGAGGATCGAATCGATGTTCTGAACCGCTTCCGAACGCTCGATCTTGGCGATCACACCCGCCCGGCCTCCCGCCTGCTCAAGGAGTGCACGCGCCCGCTTGATATCATCGGCATCGCGCGGAAACGAGACCGCCAGGTAATCGACCTCAAGCTGGGCCGCGACCTCAATGTCGCGGCGGTCTTTTTCCGTCAGCGCTTCCGCGGATAACCCCCCGCCTTCACGATTGATGCCCTTGAGATCCGACAAGACCCCGCCTGTCTCAACCCGGCAGCGGATCGCGGTTCCCGATACGGATTCGACCCGAAAGGCAATTTGTCCGTCTGCCAGGAGCAGACGGTCGCCGGCGGAAACATCACCCGGAAGGTTGGCATAACTCACGCCGACACACTCCGCAGTACCATCGGTCTCAGGACAATTCGGGTCGATCGTGAAAGGGTCCCCGTTGTGCAGCTCCACCGGGCCATCACGGAATCGGCCGATCCTGATCTTGGGCCCCGCGAGATCGGCCAAGATCCCGACTTCAGTCTGATGCTGACTGGCTACACGTCGAATCCGACCTGCCCACTCACGAAGCGTTTTTGTGTCGGCATGGGAAAAATTGAGTCGGAAAAGGTCGACACCGGCCGTAACCAGCTCCCCGAGCGTTTCTTCGCTCGAGCTTGCGGGGCCTACGGTAGCGATAATTTTGGTGCGCCGCATATCAGGTGTCTCGGGCTCGTTCAGCCAACGCTTCAAGGGCCGGAAGTACCCGCCCTTCGGCGAACTCGAGAAACGCGCCCCCGGCAGTGGAACGGTAGGATACCCGGTCGGCGAGCTGAAACTTGTCGAGCGCCGCCAGGCTGTCGCCCCCACCGACAACCGTGAACGCTCCACTCTGAACGATGGCTTCAGCCACACGCCGGGTTCCTTGGGCAAACTGGTCGCATTCGAATACACCGAGAGGCCCGTTCCAAAGGATGGTCTTGGCACTGCGAAGCAGGGTTTCGTAATGCGCCGCAGTCACCGGACCGATATCGAGAATCATCTCATCCGCTGCAACCTTGTCGAGCGTGCGGACATCGGCTTCCGAAGTCGCAATGGGTAGATGCCCAACCACGAGGTCGACCGGGACCGGGATCTCGACCCGGCTGGCCCGGGCCGCAGCCAGAAAGCTCCTTGCTGTATCGAGTGCATCGGGCTCGCAAAGCGACTGGCCGACCGGAAATCCCTGTGCCAGAAGCAGCGTATTCAAAATACCGCCACCCAGTATCAGGCCATCGACCTGGGTAAGCAATGCATTCAAGAGCTCAATTTTGGTTGAAACCTTGGCACCACCCACAACGGCCACAAGCGGGTGATCCGGAGCGGTGAGTGCACGGGTCAGCGCCTCGACTTCCTGGATCAGAAGCGGTCCGGCACAGGCCTTGAGTGCCTTGAGAATCACGCCATGGGTCGACGCCTCGGCACGGTGAGCCGTGGCAAAGGCATCCATCACAAAGAGATCGCAGAGTGAGGCAAAGCGCTCGGCCAAAGTCGGGTCATCCTCGCGTTCACCCTGCAGAAAACGCACGTTTTCGAAAAGGACGATCGCGCCGGGCGGAGGTGGAAGCTCCCGCCAGACCGAATCTGTCCAGGGCCTGAGGGGTACAGGCCGGTCGAGCTCCCGTGCGAGCCAAGCGGCAACCGGCGCAAGTGAGAGTGCCGGATCCGGCTGGCCCGGATGGGGGCGACCGAGGTGCGACAACAGCATGAGTCGCGCCTGGCCGGTCAGGGCCTCGCGGATCGTGGGAAGGGCCGCCCTCAGGCGCTCTGCATTCGTGATCCGGCCCTGATCGATCGGCACATTCAGATCTTCGCGCAGGAGGACTCGCTTGTTTTCAAGCGGAAAATCGGTCATCCGGAGCATGTCTTCAGCCAAGCGCCAGCATCACTGATGCGGTATCCAGCATGCGGTTCGAAAATCCCCATTCGTTGTCATACCACGCAAGGACTTTGACCAGCCGACCCGTCACCTTGGTCAGGGTCGCGTCATACGTCGAGGAGGCTGTGTTGTGGTTGAAATCAATGGAAACCAGGGGTTCGTCATTGACGGCGAGAATACCCTTGAGCGGTCCGTCTGCGGCTTTGCGAATGAGCGCGTCAACTTCTTCAAGCGTGGTATCACGCGCAGCGAGAAAAGTGAGATCGACGATTGAAACATTCGCCGTCGGAACACGTATGGAAAGACCATCCAGCCGTCCGGCGAGATCGGGGATCACCTGACCGATTGCGGCTGCAGCCCCGGTCTTGGTCGGAATCATCGATAACAATGCAGAGCGCGCGCGACGCAGGTCCGTGTGATAGACGTCAATCAGCACCTGATCGTTCGTCGAGGCGTGTACCGTGTTCATGAGACCGCGCTCAATTCCGACCCCGGCATGCAGTACATGCGCCAGAGGAGCAAGGCAGTTGGTCGTGCAGGATGCATTCGAGACGATAGTGTCCCGCGCCGCCAGGACCGTGTGATTGACTCCATAGACGATGGTCGGCAGATCGGCTCCGGCCGGTGCCGAAATCAGGACTTTTTGCGCACCGGCGCGGAGGTGGGCTTCCGATTTCGCGCGCGAGGCGAAGCAACCGGTACACTCAAGCACGAGATCGATGCCAAGCGACTTCCAGGGCAGCCGCTCCGGATCGCGTTCCGCCACAACCTGTACTCGATCGCCATTCACGACCAGCGCATCGTCAACCACTTCGACCGACCCCGGAAAGGGCCCATGAACGGAATCGTGCCGGGTGAGGTGTGCGTTGATCCGGGCGTCTCCCAGATCATTGATTGCCACGATGGAGAATGTCTTACGGTAACGGGCATTCTCGTGAAACGCACGGAGAACGTTGCGCCCGATCCGCCCATATCCATTGATCGCAATACGTCTTTGTGTCACGTGAGCACTCCTCAGATCAAACCGTATGGGTACGGTCATCCGTCCAGAGCGCCTCGGCGCGCCGAACGATGGCATCGACCGTGAATCCGAGAAACCGATAGACCGCTTCCCCAGGTCCCGACAGACCAAAACGATCGATTCCCAAAACGTCGCCTTCTGTGCCGGCAATGCGGAACCAAGGCGCGGACACTCCGGCTTCGATGACGAGACGCCGCGAGATCGAGTGGGGCAAAACCGCTTCCCGGTAAGCGGCTTCCTGGGATTCAAAAACTTCGAGCGATGGCATCGACACAACGCGCGTACCCATACCGCGTTGCGTGAGCTCTCCGGCTGCCTCAAGCGCCAGACAGACTTCCGACCCGGTCGCGATCAGGATCAACTGGGCCGTCCCATCTGGCTCCTTGAGAATATACCCGCCACGGTGGATGTCGGACTCCGCCTGTGCGGTTCGCGAGAGCGGGGGCAAACCCTGCCGTGTCAAGACGATCAAGGTCGGATGCTCATTCGACCGGAAGGCGGCCTGCCAGGCATGGACGGTTTCGACACCGTCAGCCGGCCGCCACAACCTGAGCCCGGGGATGAGTCTCAGGCTCGCGAGCTGTTCGATGGGCTGGTGGGTGGGCCCATCTTCACCGAGCGCAATCGAGTCATGACTCAAGACCAGGATTGCGGGAAGTTTCATGAGCGCGGCCAACCGGATGGCATTGCGCGCATAGTCCGAGAAAATGAGGAAGGTGGCACCAAAGGGTCGCAACCCCCCGTGGAGCAGAACACCATTGAGGGCCGCCGTCATCCCGAATTCCCTGACCCCCCAGTGGACATAGTTCCCTGCTGCATGGTCCCGGTTGAAGACGCGTGCCTCACCCCATAGCGTGGCATTGGATTCAGTGAGATCGGCCGAGCCACCAAGGATTTCAGGCAAAGCCGGTGCCAACGTCTCAAGTACCTTTTCTGAAGCTTTACGGGTTGCGATCTTTTTAGGTTCGGATTTGAACGCAGTGATCAGTTTGGGGAAAAGCTTTTCGAACCCGTCCGGGAGATGACGGTCCATCCGCCGCGCGAACTCCCGGGCACGGTCGGGGTAGCGCAACCGATAGGCTTCAAAGCCTGCCTGCCATTCCTGTTCCCAGCGGGCACCCTGGGCGCGGCGATCATACGCTGCATATATATCCTTGGGTATCACGAAAGGCGCCTCTTTCCAGTCGAGTGCCAAGCGTGCCTTGGCGACTTCTTCTGCGCCAAGCGCTGCGCCATGTGCCGCGGCCGTCCCAGCCTTGTCCGGAGCACCAAAACCGATGATGGTCCGGCACGGAATGAGGCTCGGGCGGTCCGGAACCGCGCGGGCCGCTTCTATGGCTGCCCGGATTGCAGGCGCAGAATGGCCGTCGATGGTGGGGCAGACATGCCATCCATACGCCCGGAAACGGGCAGATGTGTCATCCCGGAACCATCCGTCGACATTTCCGTCGATCGAAATCCCGTTATCGTCATAAAACATGATCAGGCGGCCAAGCCCCAACGTACCGGCCAGCGATGCCGCTTCATGGGAAATCCCCTCCATTAGGCAGCCATCTCCGGCGAAGACGTAGGTATGATGCTCGACTATGATTGCATCAGGCTGGTTGAACTCGGCTGCCAGACGTTTTTCAGCAAGCGCCATGCCAACGCCCATCGCGATTCCCTGCCCCAATGGGCCCGTTGTGGCCTCGACTCCGGGTGTCACGCCATATTCGGGATGACCCGGTGTTCTCGAATCCAGTTTCCGAAACTGCTTCAGATCCTCAATACTGAGATCGTAGCCGGACAGATGGAGCAGGGCATAGAGCAGCATGCAGCCATGGCCGTTCGACAGGAGGAAGCGGTCGCGGTTAAACCAGAAGGGATTGGCGGGATTGTGACGGAGAAAGTCGTTCCAGAGCACTTCCGCGATGTCGGCCATCCCCATCGGCATGCCCGGATGACCGGAGTTGGCGCGTTCGACGGCATCCATGGCCAGTGCGCGGATTGCATTAGCGAGTTCACGTCTGGTTCGCATGGACCTCGGCTGATTGGCGAATGTAATACGCGGAAAGGCAGGTTGTCTTGAGCCTAGACTCGTAATTTTGCAGGAAAATCACGCTCAAGGCAACTCACGGGAATGCCCCGACCGGTCAAGATGCGCTATCGTCTTGATTCGACTCCTATGATCGGCTTCTCGTCGGTGCGACGGATGGGCCGGGGTAGGCCCGAGCAGGGGGCTGCTGTCATAAAAATGCCACATTCGGCCCCTATCCTGATCCGGTTCAAAGCCCTTTCCCGTTCACCCTGACTGCAATACGCCTGGAGTATCCACCATGCCCTGTTCGAGTTCGCACCGCCTCTTCGCCCGATCCTGCCTCATCCTGCTCGCAGCCTGCCTGATCGGATCCCCGTTACGGTCCAGCCAGGCCAAAACCGTCCATATGATCGAGACAGGCTCGACACTGCTTTACCCGCTCTTCAACCTCTGGGTGCCGGTCTACACAGCAAGCCATACCAATGTCCGCATCACGACGGAAGCAACCGGGAGCGGAACCGGCATCGCCCAAGCCGCTGCCCGCCTCGTTCAGCTCGGAGCCTCGGACGCCTATCTCAGTCCGGCCCTGACGCACCTGCATCCGGGGCTTCTCAACATTCCGCTGGCGATCTCAAGCCAGATGGTCAACTACAACCTCCCGGGATTGAATGACCGCCCGTTGCGACTCTCGGGACCGGTCCTCGCCGGAATCTATACAGGGCGTATTCGCTACTGGGATGCGCCTGCGATCCGGGCGCTCAATCCCGGCGTCCCCCTGCCCCACCACCTGATCCTTCCGATCCATCGCAGCGACGGCAGTGGGGACACGTTCATCTTCACCCAGTACCTCAGCTTCTCCGCTCCGTCCTGGATGAGAACCACCGCATACGGAACGACCGTGAGCTGGCCTCCAGTCCGCAACGGAATGGGCGCCACAGGGAATCCAGGAATGGTACAGGCTCTGGATACGAACCCCTACGCGATCGCCTACATTGGCGTAAGCTACCGTTCCGCGATCCTCAAGGATCACCTCGGCCAGGCGCTCCTCGAAAACCGCGCGGGCCATTTCGTCTCGCTCACCGCAGCTCATGTGATGGCAGCGGTCCGCGCACGGGTCAACGCGACCCCCCCCAATCAGGCAATCAGCCTCGTCTATGCACCCGGTGCCGAATCCTATCCCATCATCAACTATGAATACGTGGTCGTGGAAAAGCATCAGCCCAACCCCTCCCTGGCTCTCTCGGTGCGCCAGTTTCTCGATTGGGCGATTTCTGCACAAGGGGGGAATGCACCTTCGTTCCTGAACCGTGTCGGGTTTGTACCGCTACCACCCCGCGCTATCCGTCAAAGCGAGAAACAGATTTCAGAGATCCGCTAAACTGACTGGGACGTTCGCCCTACCCTGAACCCGGCCGCCCGATTGCGGGCGGCCCCTTGGGAGGTCTCACCGGGACATGTGGTTTCGCCGTCTTTTATCCGCTTTCGCACTGCTTGTGCCGCTCGTACTCGTGCTCATCGCCATTTTTTTGATCAGCTATGCCTGGCCTGCCATACGCTTCAACCGACTGGATTTTCTGCTGCATGACACCTGGAATATCGGCAATCAGTACGCGAACCCTATTGTGCGACGCGGTGCAACCATCATGCCGGGGGCCAGCTTCGGGATTTTTTTCCTTGTGGCAGGCACTCTGGGCAGCGCCCTGATCGGGCTGCTCATCGCCTTTCCCCTGGGTCTCGGCGCGGCCTTGTTCCTGAGTGAGGCGGTGCCCCGCCGCCTGGGGCATCTCGTGTCCTTTTTCGTCGAACTGCTCGCGGCCATCCCCTCTGTCGTCTTCGGACTGTGGGGCATCGTATTCTTGGTCCCGCTGCTCAGCCATCATGTCTATCCAATCCTCGCTGAAACCCTCTCCTTTCTCCCATTTTTCAGGCGCCCGACCGGTTCGGGTTATGGGCTTTTGACCTCTGGCCTGATTCTGAGTCTCATGATCGTCCCGTTCATTGCAGCGACGCTGCGGGACGCACTCGCGAGCCAGTCCCATGCGATGCGGGAAGCGGGCATCAGCCTCGGCGCCACTCGTTTCGAAGTCGCGACCCGGATCCTCCTGCCTGGACAGAAAGCCGCACTCGCAGGGGCCACAATGCTGGCATTCGGCCGGGCACTCGGTGAAACCATGGCAGTCCTCATGGTGAGCGGCAACGCCTTGAACTATCTGCCGCAAAACATCTATAGCCCCATATCGACCATGGCTGCATTTATCGTGGCGCAGCTGGATAGCGCGCTCGCAGATCCAACCGGAATGGCGGTCCGCTCCCTGGCCGAGATCGCGGTTCTCCTGCTGCTGATCTCGCTTCTCATCAACGGACTCGCGCGATTCATGATCGGCACACTCAAGGAGCACACGCTGTGACGCATCCCATCTTTCGGAACCCGCACCCATGATCGCGACCCGGTTCTGGATCCGCTGGCGCCGGTTCAAAAGTGCGCTCGGATGGACCTTATCGGGCGCAGCTTTTCTGGCCTTGGCTGTAGCCATGATCCAGATCCTGTTTTACGTCTTTGCGAAAGGATTCAAGAGCCTCACCTTCAAGCTCTTTACGGAAAACACAATCGGCGTGGGCGGAGGGCTCAAAAATGCCATTCTGGGTACGCTGCTGCTTTCCGGCACGGCCATGATCCTGGCGGCACTGGTCGGGGTTGCAGCAGGTCTTTATCTCAGCGAATATGGCGAAGGTCGCATGGGCAGCCTGACCCGCTTTCTAAGCGACGTCCTGGTCGGGGTTCCCTCTATCGTCCTCGGATTCGTAGGCTATGTCACGTTAAC
Source organism: Pseudomonadota bacterium (assembly GCA_027365475.1). Lineage (GTDB taxonomy): Bacteria > Pseudomonadota > Gammaproteobacteria > JAKAQQ01 > JAKAQQ01 > JAJZNM01. The sequence continues at coordinate 29,260 of DAHXNI010000024.1, forward strand.
CGTCTGGCTCAGGTGGCGCTTTTCACTGGCTGCCGGAGCCATCACGCTCGCGGTACTCATGCTGCCCTACATCGTGCGCAGCACCGAACTCGCGCTGCGCCGGGTCGCTTCCGGCATACGGGAATCCGCCTATGCCCTAGGTTGTCGCGACCACCAGGTCGTCTTCAAGGTCCTGCTTAAGGCCGCGGCACCAGGAATCGGAACTGGTATCCTGCTCGCACTGGCCATCTCGGCCGGTGAAACCGCTCCACTTCTCTATACCGCGGGCTGGTCCAACTACGGTTGGTCCGGGCGCCTCATCCATGAACCAGTGGCCTATCTCACCTATGTGATCTGGAGCTTCATCGGTGAACCCTTCCATTCTGCCCATGCACTTGCCTACGCGGCAGCATTTCTGATCACCGCCCTTATTCTCCTGATCAATCTGATCGCCCGCCTCCTCATTGCGACAAGCCCCCACGGCAACCGCTAGATCAAACCCGCCGGCGCTATAATGACGGGCTCTCTGCGGGAGGATTGTACACATGTCCGAAGCCATGGTTTTCAGCTCTGAATCTGTATCCGAAGGTCACCCCGATAAGGTGGCCGACCAGATCTCAGACGCCATTCTCGATGCACTGATCGCGCAGGACCCCCGTTCCCGCGTCGCCTGTGAGACACTCGTCAAAACCGGCGTGGCCATAATCGCGGGCGAGGTGACCACAGACGCCTGGGTCGACCTCGACGATCTGGTGCGCCGGGTCATCAGTGAAATCGGCTATACGAGCTCGGAGGTCGGGTTCGATGGCGCCACCTGTGGTGTGATTTCACTGATCGGGAAGCAGTCCGGGGATATTGCCCAAGGCGTCGACCGCAAAACACCGGAGGAACAGGGCGCCGGAGACCAAGGCATCATGTTCGGTTATGCGACCGACGAGACAGATGTGTTCATGCCGGCACCGATTACCTATGCACACCGGCTGATGCGCCGACAGGCCGAGCTGCGTCGCTCAGGAGCGCTGCCCTGGCTGCGACCGGATGCCAAAAGCCAAGTCAGTCTGCGCTATGTGGACGGGGCACCCCGGGACTGCCAGGCAATCGTGGTCTCGACCCAGCATGACCCGGACGTCTCAATCGAGGATTTGCGCGAAGCGGTTCGCGAGCTCATCATCAAACCGGTACTACCCACCGAGTGGATGGTCCCCGAAACACGCATCCACATCAACCCCACGGGTCGTTTCGTGGTGGGCGGGCCAGCCGGAGACTGTGGTCTCACCGGACGGAAAATCATCGTCGATACCTATGGCGGCATGGCCCGGCACGGTGGAGGTGCCTTCTCCGGCAAGGATCCTTCCAAGGTAGATCGCTCGGCTGCCTACGCGGCCCGTCACGTCGCCAAAAACATTGTTGCAGCAGGATTGGCCCGACGGTGCGAGATCCAACTGTCGTATGCGATCGGCATCCGTGAACCGATCTCGATTGCCGTAGAAACCTTCGGTACCGGACTGCTTCCGGAAGCGCGGCTCGCTCAACTGATCCGCGACCATTTTGATCTCACACCACACGGGATCATCCAAAACCTGAATCTCATCCGCCCGATCTATCGCCAAACGGCGGCGTATGGTCATTTCGGACGGAGCGAACCCGATTTAACCTGGGAGGCGCTCGATAAGGCCGAAATCTTAAAGGATGCAGCCAATATCCGGCACGTACACCGTCTGCGCTAACCGGGAATACAGACATGACAGACACAAGACACGCCGCCCACTCGACGCCAACTGAGCCCTCTGCGGATTACCGGATTCGTGATCCTGCACTCGCATCCTGGGGGCGGCGCGAGATCGAAATCGCCGAACATGAGATGCCCGGGCTCATGTCGCTCCGGACGGAGTTTAGCCCGAGCCAGCCGCTCGCAGGGGCCCGCATCGCCGGATGCCTGCATCTCACGATCGAAACTGCGGTGCTCATCGAAACACTTATGGCGCTCGGAGCCAAAGTGCGGTGGGCCTCCTGCAACATCTTTTCGACCGAGGATCATGCTGCGGCAGCACTGGCTGCGCGCGCCATTCCGGTCTTTGCGCACAAAGGCGAAACACTTGTGGAATATTGGGAGTCGGTCGCAGAGCTTTTCGAGTGGCCCGATGGGCAGGGGCCCAATCTGATTCTTGATGATGGCGGCGATGCGACCGCATACGTGATTCTGGGCGCACGTGCCGAACAGGAACCGGATGTCCTCGCCCAACCGCAAAACGCGGAGGAAAAGGTTCTCTTCGCGACGATTCGCGCACGCATAAAATCCAGACCGGGGTTTTTCACACAACGCCTGACGGCGATCCGGGGCGTGAGCGAGGAGACCACCACCGGCGTCCACAGACTCTATGAGCTTGAGCGCCAGGGCGGATTGCCCTTCGCCGCGATCAACGTCAATGATTCCGTCACCAAGTCGAAATTTGACAACTTGTACGGCTGTCGCGAGTCCTTGATCGACGGGATCAAACGCGCCACCGATCTCATGATCGCCGGCAAGGTTGCAGTTGTGCTCGGATATGGGGAAGTCGGCAAAGGGTGCGCCCAGGCCCTGCGCGGGCTCGGCGCGACCGTTTGGGTGACCGAAATCGATCCCATCTGTGCGCTTCAAGCAGCCATGGAAGGATTCCGGGTGGTGGTTCTAGATCAGATCGTTGCAGAAGCCGACCTTTTCGTGACAGCCACAGGCAACATTCGGGTCATCGCACATGAGCACCTGCTACGAATGAAACATCGGGCGGTGGTCTGTAACATCGGCCATTTCGATGCTGAAATCGATGTTGCGTCGCTCCGTGCCTATCCCTGGACTGCTATCAAGCCTCAGGTCGATCTGATCCGACTCCCAGACGGCCGCGAACTCATCCTTCTGGCCGAAGGCCGCCTCGTCAATCTCGGTTGTGCAACGGGACACCCGAGCTTTGTCATGTCCGCCTCTTTTACCAATCAGGTCCTCGCGCAGATCGAACTCTGGAAAAACAGCGCACATTATGACCGGCGCGTACACATCCTGCCTAAAACACTTGATGAGAAAGTGGCGCGCCTGCACCTTGGCCGACTCGGAGCAAAGCTCACGGTGCTCACCCCGGAACAGGAGCGCTATCTCGGCTTACCCAAGGAAGGACCCTTCAAGTCTGACCATTACCGCTATTGATGCACCCGTCAGATCGACTCAGCGTCTGAGGCGACGGGTTGCAATAACGGTTGCGAGACTGTAACCCCCCACCCCATACGCAACCAAAACCGCGAGATTACCCCAGATGTCCCGGGGAGTCTGTCCAACAAGGAGTGGACGAATAAGCGCGATGGCATGGGTCAGAGGAAGCCATTCCGCCACCTGGACGACCGGTCGGGGCAGCGCCTGGAGCGGAAAAAAAACACCCGAGACCAGAAGAAGGGGTGTTAAAACCAGGATCATGTAATAGACGAAAAAATCATAACTCCGTGCCAGAACAGTCATGATCATGGCCAGGGATGCAAAGGCGAATCCCATGCAAAGAATCACAGGGAGCACCCAAAGCATGCCCATGCCCCACCAGAGCCCCAGCACAAGACCGACCACGAGGATAGCAAGCGCATTGATAAGCCCCTTGGTCGCAGCCCAGCTCACTTCCCCCAGAATGAGATCTACCGGCTCGAGCGGTGCGGTCAGAATCGCGTCCCAGGTTTTCTGCATCTCGAGACGCGTGAATGCGGAATAAAGCGCCTCAAAACTTGCGGCGTTCATCGCACTCGAACAGACAATACCGGTCGCCAAAAAAACGAGATACGGCAGATGATCCATGGTCTTAACGAAATGACCGAACCCATATCCAAATGCAAGGAGATAGAGCAAGGGCTCGCCAAAGTTTGCAATGAGCGAGGGAATCATGAGTTTTTTCCAAACCAGGAAATTGCGTGCCCACACGGCACCAAACCCGAGGCTTGGCCTGAGCGCGTGCCTCAAGCCCTTCATTCACGAAGCTCCCGGCCGGTCAGCTTGAGAAAGCAATCCTCGAGATTGGTCGGTCGCTCGATATAACGATTGAGATGCATCTGATCCACTAAATCGGCTAGTGGCTCGCGTCGAGACGCATACACAAGGGTCAAGGCACCAACCCGTTCCAGGGTGTAGCACGCAGGATCAAGCGACAGGTTTTCCGCCACCGGCTCCCGGATCTCGAGTACGAAGCGGGGCAATGATCGCTCGACCAGCTCACGCGGTGCACCAAGCGTTCGTATGCGCCCCTGGTCCATGATAGCCACCCGGTCACACAGTCGTTCGGCCTCTTCCATGTAATGGGTCGTGAGAATCAGCGTCCGGCCCGCAGCACGCAGGGAACCCAGCCGATCCCAGAGGTGCTGGCGGGCATGCGGATCGAGACCGGTTGTCGGTTCATCCAGAATGATGAGTTCGGGATCGTGAATCAGTGCCCGGATGAGTGTGAGACGCCGTTTCGTACCACCCGAGAGCTCTCGGAGATTGGTGCGTGCGCGATCGGTGAGCTGTGCAAATTCCAGAAGGGATGCGATACGGGCCTGAATTTCGCGAGGGGCCAACCCGAAATATCGGGCATAGACCGTAAGATTCTCGACAACGGAAAAATCGGGATCCAGGTTATCCGATTGCGGCACGACTCCGATTCGGCGGCGAGCCGCGCGTGCTTCACTGGGGATCGAATGACCCAAAACCGAGATGGCTCCCGATGTTGGCGTCGTGAGACCCAGCAGTAACCTAAGCGTTGTCGTCTTTCCAGCTCCGTTTGGTCCGAGCAGCCCGAAGCATTCTCCGCGGGGGATTTCGAGATCCAGTTCATCGACTGCGACCCGGTCCGGGTAGCGCTTGACGAGTCCGGTCACCCGTATGGCCGGAGTGGACACTTCCCCGTGCACCCGCTGCGTCAGCGGGTCGGTCCTTTGCGTGCTCCGGGCTTCCGTTTGCGTTTGGAGGCAGCCACATGCAGGCGCGTCACCCCGTAGCTGCCACGCCAGAGTTTGCCCCGGAAAGACCGCTTGTCACCCTTACCCATGACACACCCCCAAAGGTTTGATCGATCACTCTATTCTATCGGAAGCACGCGCATATCCGGGACAGGACCGGATAGAGACAGCTGACACTTGACAACCCGGGTTGTTCCCTTTAGCTTATAGCTCCATGAACGCTGGCCCGAACCTGAACCGATTTGAACTCCACATGTGCATGTGTTGCATGCTGATGCATGTGCGGGTTGAGGCGTTCGCGATCACATAAATTCCTACCTTCGAACAAGAGTCCCAAGACCCGCACGGCGCAGCCGCTGCGGGTTTTTTAATGACCAGAAGCGACTGCCCCCGGATCTTGACTCTGCCTTCAAACATCCAGGAGCAACCATGAAAAGTGAAACTGCACTCCTCCCTAAACTCCCCTACCACTACGAAACCCTTCAGGTTCACGCCGGACAGGAGCCGGCTCCAGGCACGCACGCACGAGCCGTTCCAATCTATCAGACCACCTCGTACACCTTTGTCAACACTGATCACGGCGCGCGTCTCTTCGCCCTGGAAGAATTCGGCAACATCTACACCCGCATTATGAATCCCACCACGGATGTATTTGAAAAGCGGGTGGCAGCGCTCGAAGGTGGCATTGCAGCCCTGGCAACCGCAAGTGGCCAGTCTGCCCAGTTCCTGGCTGTGACCAATTTGGCCCAAGCCGGAGAAAACATCGTCTCGAGCCGCTCGCTCTATGGTGGCACCTACAATCAGTTCAAAATCACCTTTCCCCGTCTCGGGATCGGAGTGAAGTGGGCGGAAACGGACGAACCCGAAGCCTTCCGGCAGGAGATCGATCCCCATACTCGAGCACTATATGTTGAGACGCTCGGCAATCCAAGCTTCAGCGTTCCGGATTTTGAAGGGCTCGCCCGTGTTGCACATGCTGCCGGTATCCCGCTCATCGTCGACAATACGTTCGGTGCCGCCGGCTATTTGGCCCGACCCTTCGACCATGGCGCCGACATCATTGTGGCATCGGCCACCAAATGGATCGGAGGGCACGGTACCTCGATCGGGGGGGTCCTCATCGATTCGGGCCGCTTTGACTGGGGGAACGGCCATTTCCCGGGATTTACAGAACCCTCCCCGGGGTATCATGGGCTTCGTTTCTGGGACAGCTTCGGGCCGGGCAGCCCGTTCGGCAACATCGCCTTCATCGTACGGGCGCGTGTCGAGGGGATGCGTGACATGGGCCCCACCCTTTCACCGTTCAACGCGTTTCTTTTCCTCCTCGGGCTCGAGACGCTTTCCCTCCGGGTCGAACGTCACGTGGACAATGCTCTGGCTCTTGCCAAGTGGCTGCTCGACCAGCCACAGGTCGTATGGGTCAACTATCCGGGTCTGCCGAATCACCCGTCACATGCTCGAGCGAAAAAGTATCTCCAGCACGGATTCGGTTCCGTTCTGAGCTTCGGCATCCGGGGCGGAGAACTCGCGGGTCGTTCTTTCATTGACCACCTACAGTTGGCCAGTCATCTTGCAAATGTGGGTGATGCTAAAACCCTGATCATTCACCCCGCTTCGACCACCCATCAACAGCTGAGTCGCGCCGAACAGGAGAGTGCGGGTATCACGCCCGACCTGATTCGGGTGTCAGTTGGCATCGAGCATATCGAGGACATCCAGGGTGATTTTGCGAGAGCCTTCACGGCCATCGATACGGTGGCGGGCTGATGACCGCTCTGGGATCGGGCTCAGCGAACCCCGGTCATTTTCAATGCGACACCCCACTCACCCTGGAATCCGGGGAAATACTCGAATACCCCACCATCGCCTATCGGAGTTGGGGAACACTGAGCGCCGAGCGGGATAACGCAATCCTGATCTGTCATGCACTCACGGGATCAGATGATGTGGATCACTGGTGGCCCGGATTGATCGGCGCGGGCCGTGCTCTCGATCCCGCGCGTGACTACATCCTTTGCACCAATGTTCTTGGAAGCTGCTATGGAACAATTGGCCCGGCCTCCATCAACCCGAGAACCGGCCGGCGCTATGGAAGCCGCTTCCCCGCGATCACCGTGGGCGACATGGTCGAACTGGAGCATCATCTCGTCGATGCCATGGGCATTAAACGACTGACTCTCGTGATCGGTGGGTCGCTCGGAGGAATGCAGGCTCTCGAATGGGGTGTACGGGCGCGACACCGGATTGGCGCATTAATGGCCATCGCCACAACCGACCGGCAGTCTGCTTGGGCAATCGCATTTTCGGAGGCTCAGCGCATGGCCATTCTAGCTGACCCCCGATGGCAAGGAGGTGATTTCCCCCCAAGCGACCCCCCTCTTGAGGGGCTCAGGGCTGCACGCACAATTGCCATGTTGAGCTACCGGCACTGGGGTGAGTTGAGTGAACGATTCGGTCGAAGGCAGCGACAAGGGAATTTCGAGATCATAAACTGGCTCGCCCACCACGGCAAAAGCCTAGCCCACCGATTTGATGCTGGAAGCTACATCACTCTCACCCGGGCCATGGATACACATGACCTGGAACGCTCCCGGATCAGAGTTCCAGCATTGCAAAATCTCGCTGATTTCCCACCGACGCTCGTGATCGGAATCACGAGCGACCTCCTTTATCCTCCCGAGGAACAGATCCGCCTCGCGTCCAAAATCCCTGGAGCCGAGCTCGCTTGGCTGGATTCGCCACATGGGCATGATGCCTTCCTGATTGAAATCGATCAATTAGATGTCTTGCTTCGCACCTATCGAGCAAAGTTCGGGGACAGGCAACTCTCATCTGCAACAACAGGAAACGCGACATGCCATCCCTAGATGGACGGGGTTTTGCATCCCGCAACCCGCGCGCGATTTGCCAGATGCCAACGCCAGACCAGGCCCAACTCTGCATTGTCGGACATACCGGTCAGGTCGGTCGAGCTCTTCTTACCCTACTCAATGCAACCGACCTCGATCATCTCCCGCACCGAAACTGGAAAATCGCTGCCTTGGCCAACCGCACCCAGATCCTCTGGCCGCAACAATCCCATACGCCAGAAAACCGGATGCCAGGAGATTGGCCGCATATCATTACACGCTTTAGGCAACATCGTGGGCCCAAGCTTTTCATCGACTGCAGCGCGGATAGGAACGTGGTCGCCCAGTACCCGCTCCTACTCAAACACCGCATCACGATCATCACCCCCAATAAGCTCGCGTTCAGCACATCCCAATCTTTTTATACTTCGCTTCAGCGTATTGCCCGGCAAAACGGAGCCGGGTTGCATTATGAAACGACGGTTGGCGCGTCTCTGCCTGTTTTATCAACGGTACGGGACCTGTTGAAGACGGGAGATCGTATTGCAAAAGCGGAAGCGTGTCTTTCAGGTACATGGTCGTATGTGCTGTACCGGCTCCACTTGGGCATCCCCTTCTCTCAGGCCGTAGCGGAGGCTCAGGCATTGGGCTATGCAGAACCCGATCCAGCCACGGACCTTGGGGGATCCGATGTCCGCCGCAAACTTTTAATTCTGCTACGGGAGGTGGGCCTTAAATGGGAACCGGAGGATATTGCAGGAGACAACCCTATGCCCCACACCAGCCAACCGTCAACCTCTTCCGACAATTGGGTGCTGCACCTTGCGGACAGTGATCCGCTCTGGTCAAAGCGAGTTACGCATGCGTCTTCTCAGGGACAGCGCCTGGTCTACCGTGCCGGGTTCGATGGGAGTCATGCCCGTGTTGAACTCGTCCCGGTTCCCAAGGGGTCGATCCTGGCTGATCTCGCACCCGGAGAAAATCGGGTCTGCTTCTGGACCCATCGATACGCCACCATCCCGCTCTCCATCTCGGGACCGGGTGCGGGCCCCGAGTTGACTGCCGCGGGCGTGCTCTTGGATATGCTCAAGGCGGAAGCCGACTTGCGCACGGGCGTCTACCTGCATGAGAGCATGCGTTAAACATCGAACAGGGGCCTGGAGTGGCCACGCGAAGTGAGGTGGGTATGTTTTATAGTCTTGATCCTAGTATTGCGTCCTCTGCGCCAGCATCATTCATCAACTCCACAAGACAGAAGATAAATCATGAATTCGAAGCATGCGGAGGGAAGTATTTTCCAAACCATGCCTCAAATCCGCAACAGGCCATCAAACACACGCCAGCCGCAACACCTGCGATCCAACCCCAGCCATCATGACCGAGTGGCAGGATCTGGAAACCATACAGCAGCGAGGCCAGCGCGGCCAGAAGAAAAACCGGGCCTGTAAAAAAACAATGTCGACGCCCACACTGACGGGCGTTGATCCAGCAGGCAAGCCCCATCACCGTGAAGCCGAATGCCCAACCGATCATCTGAAGCAGCGCAGTAGTGTGAGCGGTCCAAATGATGATGATCCATGGCACAACCCACAGCATCACCGTCATCCAGCGGGAATGGAGCCAGTCATTTTGAAGATGTGTTTCGTGCTCACCCATGGGATGCATTCAAATTCCACTGATGTTGCATCTCGAACCCTAACGCGAAAGAGCCTGTACGATATCTCCAGTCCTCGTGCGGTGACCTGCTAGCTACACTTGGAATCCGCACAATTGAGACAGGTCATGCACCCATCCAGCATCACCACCGCAGCAGTCTGGCATTTGTTGCAAAGCTGTGCACCTGCTGGGAAAACCCCTTGGGCAAATGCATCTTTCTGTTGCGCCTGAGCTTCGTAGGCGGCTCTCTTTTCAGCGATCAATTTTTGCTGCTCCGGGTCGGGTTCGCGCGGCACGATTAGACCGATTTCAATCAGGTGACACTCGATGACGTATCCAATCTCCGCAATCAAGGAAGGCATATACCGGCCACCCGCCTTCCAATACCCCCCCCGTGGATCGAACACAGCCTTGAGCTCATCCACCAAAAACACAACATCACCACCTTTGCGAAACACCGCGGAAATGATCCGCGTGAGAGCAACGATCCATTGGAAATGGTCCAGATTCTTCGAATTGATGAAAATCTCAAACGGTCTCCGGCTCTCGTGAGGAGTCCCGCGATTCAAGACAATGTCGTTGATCGTGATGTACATGGCATGATCGGAAACCGGTGTTTTGACCTTGTAGGTCGAACCGATCAAAACCTCGGGCCGGTCGAGCTTCTCATGCATCAGGATCACTTGGCCGCTGGCTCGCTCAGCAGTTTCCTTATGGATAGCGGCAGCAACCGGATCACCTTCCGGATGATTCTTGCCTGTATCGAGTTTCTCGACGCTGTAATCGATGATCGGCTGATCGATTTTAATCATGTTGGAATACCCTCACCATTTGCCGTAATAACCTTCTTTGAGCGCGTCAAAAAGATTCGCCGCCGTATGCTGTTCTCCGTCATATTCCACTTGCTCGTCGCCTCGGGCCTCAACCTGGGTTCCATCCTCCAGAGTGAAGTGGTATACGGTGTTGGCCAAATCCTCTCCTTTCACGAGCACCCCCTGAAAAACAGCGGGGTTGAACCGGAATGTCGTGCACCCCTTGAGCCCTTTCTCATAGGCATAGAGGTAGATGTCCTTGAACTCCTCATAAGGGAAATCCGTCGGCACGTTGGCAGTTTTGGAAATCGACGAATCGATCCATTTCTGGGCTGCAGCCTGAATATCGACGTGCTGGCGCGGTGTCACCTCGTGGGTCGTGGCAAAATAGTCGGGCAGACCATGTGGCCCCTCGTGGACTTCCGGCGACGCGTCCTCATCGATCAGTGTCCGGTAGGCCAATAACTCATAAGAAAATACCTCGATCCGTTCCTTGGTTTTCCGCCCCGGCCGGATGACATTGCGATAGTAAAAATGGGCAAACGATGGCTCGATACCGTTCGAAGCATTGTTGGCCAGTGCCAGTGAAATAGTACCGGTCGGCGCGATAGATGTGTGATGGGTAAACCGAGCTCCCGTCTCGGCCAGTTGATCCACAAGATCCGGGTCAATTTCAGCAAGCTGGCGCATGTAATGGCTGTAGCGCGCATGCAACAAGCGTGCGGGTATCTTCTGCCCTGCCCGGTAACCATCTCGGACCAACTCGGGACGCAAATGGAGCATCCGGGGGGTGATTTCGACGGACTGTTGCATGATTGGTGCGGGCCCCTTATCACGAGCCAAGGTCAAAGCTTCACGCCAACCCGCCAGCGCCATCTCGCGGGCAACAGATTCCGTAAACGCCACGGATTCCGGTGAACCATAGCGGTGCCCAAGCAGCGTCAGTGTCGAACCCAGCCCCAAAAATCCCATTCCATGGCGGCGTTTCTGCTCAATCTCCGTACGCTGCGGGGCCAGAGGGAGGCCATTGACTTCGACCACATTGTCCAGCATACGGGTGAAAATCCGCACGACCTCTCGGTATTCATCCCAGTCAAAGCGAGCACGCTCGGTAAACGGTTCGCGGACAAACTTGGTCAGATTGACCGAACCGAGCAGACAGGATCCGTAGGGTGGCAGTGGCTGCTCGCCGCATTGCCCAGTCACAAGCCCGTTGAAAATGACCGTGTTGTGATCAGGCTGGGTGGTATCGAATACGGTTTCGAGACCAACATACACAATGTCCGCAATTCGGGTGGAACCGCCACCCGCTCCGGGCTGCGCGTGATTGATAGCCCACTCACGATATTTTGCATTTTGATCCTCAGCGAGAAAACCAATTTCATGCATGAAGGGCTCGCACGATCCTGCATCGATGATGAGCTCGCAACCCATTTGATCCTCCACGCCCGAGTGATGATGCCCAGGTCTGACCGGATTGCTCCGGTGGATGCGGCTGCAGACACCAAAGTTCGAGAGGAGTACCTGTACATCCCGGAGCAGACTCTCAAAATGCGACGCCAGCACAATGACCAGAACTGCTTCATCCTCCGAGATGCGGATCCCACCACCGGTTTGGAAAAGGGCACGCAAATAGGCCTTGACGCAAGTCTCCGAACCACGCCAGATAATTTCCGGAACATGGCGCTTGGAATCGATCCAGAGACCATAACCTCGAAGGGTGCGCATGAAACTGATCAGACGCATATGGGGCCAGTTCTGCCGAGGCGCGACCGATGGAAATTCCCGGCCACTCTGTCTATTCCGAAACATGTTCAGGCTGCGCCAAGAGAGGGACGCAGAAAGATGTGCGGTTTGCTCTTGCGAATGACTCGCACGACCGAAATCGGCAGCCAGCCAAGCCTCACCACCAATCGAAAATGACGCCTCGCCGGCAATCAAACCCAGCAACAGTCCGACCTCACGCGAGCCGGCTGAGCCGAACTGTCCTTTGCCGGATTGAATCAGCAGTTCATCGCCTGGTTTCAGATCCCTGAGTTTGATTTTGCCACGATGGGTATAAAAATCGTGCCATTCCGTTGCCTTGATTTCATAACCATCTTCCGTGGTCACACGGTAAACGGGGGCATCCACCGCTGTCACGAACGCCGCCTGGGCCGGACGCGTCTCGATACCATGCGTCGCTTGCCCCAAAGCTCGCCGGTCCACACTCACTTCAAGCGGCAAGCCACTTGCATAGAGATCCCCGATCCGCACCAAGCCGTACTGGGTATGCAGACGCGTGTCGGCCGTCACACAGGGATTGGTGGCGCGAATGTTCTCACACCACCAGTTGTTGTTCATTTCGTTGATCCGGTCGATCAGGATAAAACCGGGTTCAGCATACTCGTAGGTTGAACGCATGATCACATCCCAAACGTGGCGTGCCGGTACCGTTTTATAAACCTTGCAAGCGACACGCCCGGTGGTATCGACCACATATCCTTGGGTTTCGGGCCATTCGCGCCAGATGATCTGACGCCCATCGTTCAAATCAACGCCCTGCGCCTCATTGGAATCTATCGGGAATGCCAACGGCCAGGGTCCATCCTGTTTCACGGCTTCCATGAAATCCCTGCTGATCAACAAGGACAGGTTGAACTGTCTGAGCCGTCCATCCTCTCGTTTCGCGCGAATAAACTCAAGAACATCGGGATGCTCAACATCGAAGGTCCCCATCTGTGCTCCGCGTCGTCCCCCGGCTGAGGAGACGGTAAAACACATCCGGTCGTAGATGTCCATGAAAGAAAGTGGGCCCGATGTGTAGGCACCCGCACCCGAGACATACGCCCCACGGGGTCTCAGGGTCGAAAACTCATACCCGATTCCACAACCCGCCTTCAAGGTCAGCCCAGCCTCATGTACCTTCCCCAGAATATCGTCCATCGAGTCGCGGATGGTTCCAGAAACCGTGCAGTTGATGGTCGAGGTTGCCGGCTTGTGTTCGGTGGCGCCGGCGTTGGACACAATCCTCCCTGCGGGAATGGCACCCTGACGCAGCGCCCACAGGAACTTCTCGTACCAGATTGCCCGTTCACGGTCCTTCTCCACCTGAGACAATGCCCGGGCCAGGCGCTGATATGTATCATCCATCGTCTGGTCCAGCACTGTTCCATCCTTGCTCTTCAGTCGATATTTTTTGTCCCAGATATCGAGGGAGGCTTCCTGCTCATTGACGGAGCGCGATGTTTGAAATGTCATGTCAGGGTTTGTTTGCATCGTTTGGTACCTGATTTCCGGATGCGATTGGGACGGGGTTTGATAATACCACTATCGCTTCCGACAATCACAAGCTATAGGGGTAATTTTCTTTAACCGACACTACAGGTTGTGGTTTTCATGACACGAGGATGCCAGGTTCAGTATCGGCAGGATGGGGTAACAGTCGGCCTTTTCACGATTCCTCCAGACGAGGCCCAAAAATCAAGTATCCATCCAGCAAGCGGTGGCATCTCGCCCTGGGGCGATTGGATCATATCTGGGAATGCGTAAGCTGCGACCCGGTCATGAAATCAAAATAACCCGGCTGGCCCAAAGCCCCATTATCAGGGCAGGAATATGGTAACGGGGGTTACCGGAGGGGGGCACGCAGGAGGCTGAGATCGTCAAAATGGCACCCTCCACGATAGGGAACTTCGAAAGTAAGCCAGAGTCTATCTCACCGTAAACCCTAGGCCACTTTGGAATCACTGTTACAATTGAGCGGCAGATACCTGTGGTCGCAGGGATTCTGCGGGTCGCGTGTGCTTTCTGATCACACGCTTTGCCGGGCGCGGCACAATCTCGAGGTTTACGAAAACTGGCTTGGACATACTAAATTGAGGAATCTACGCGCATGAAATACATGAAGCGATCAATCTGGTTGGCTGTCGGCGTCGTCGCTGCATTAACCCTAGTGAATATTGGACTCACCGTAAGCAACTCCAGCGAGCCAGCCCAAGCGGGCGCGGTCTTGCCTGTTTTCCGGCATGAGTCACCCGTTCCCAGTCTGGTCCCGATGATTCGGATGGTAATGCCAGCCGTGGTGAATGTCTCGACCAGAGGTGAAATGCCGGTTCAGAATCAAGCCTATGCCCCATTCCTGAATAATCCTTTTTTCAGGCAATTTTTTGGCATGAGCCCCTTCGCCGAGCAGGCACCCAATCAGGAACGGTTCCGCGCACTTGGTTCGGGTGTGATCATCAACGCGAAGAAAGGATACGTTCTTACGAATGACCATGTGATCCGTCATGCGACCAAGATTGTGATCACGACCTACAATCATCATCGCTACCCGGCCAAGGTCGTTGGGAAGGATCGCGAAACCGACCTTGCCGTACTGCAGATCAAAGCCCATGGGTTGCATCAAATCGCCTTCGGTAACTCGGCCCGGCTTGATATCGGCGATTTTGTGGTGGCAATTGGCAATCCTTTCGGCTTGGGGCATACCGCAACATTTGGTATCGTGAGTGGACTGGGCCGTACCGGTGTCGAACAGCAGGATCACGTTGGCACCTTTATTCAGACTGACGCGGCGATTAACCCGGGAAACTCTGGTGGAGCTCTGGTCAATCTTCGTGGCCAGCTGATCGGGATCAATACGGCTATCCTGACCGAGAATGGTGGTGGCAATATCGGCATCGGTTTCGCCATCCCGGCTAATCTGGCGCGTGTGGTCGCAGCCCAGATCATCAAGTACGGAAAGGTCGAACGGGGTGTATTGGGCGTTCTGGTTCAAGATGTCACGGCACGCCTTCGGCGCGCCTTTGGCCTTCCACCCGGCCAAAGAGGTGCCTTGATCGCTCAGGTCGAACCGAATTCGGGTGCATCACGTGCTGGTCTCCGAGCGGGTGATATCATCACGGCTGTCAACGGCCAGCCGGTGCGGGACGTCAGTGCACTCCGCGCCATCATCGGTGTCCTGAGAGTGGGAACCCGGATTCACATCCGGTTCCTCCGCAATGGCCACCCCATGACGGTTGTCGCCATCGTCGATCGCAACCACAAATCAACCCATCGGGAGCTCAAACTCAGGCACAAGTCTATCGGCGCTCAGCTGGCCAATCTCGGGCGGAATTCCCCTCTTTATGGCAAGGTCAAGGGCGTTATGGTGGTCGCGGTCACTCCGCACAGCCCTGCGGACAAAGCTGGTCTCGAACCGGGCGACGTGATACTGGCTGTCGATCAACATCCGGTTTCCAATCTGGCTGAATTCCGTGAAGACATTGAAGCCGATCATGGTTTGCTTCTGCTCACGGTTCAGCGAGGACAAAGCACGTTCTTCACGACCCTGCGCTGAATCGCTAAACACGACGAACGACCCTCACCCGGCTTGAGCAAAGATGCCCGAGCCGGGTGAGGGATCTGAGGGCAGTGACTCATTCCAGAAGGCACCACAGAACCAAATCCGTTTTTCGCCAAATTCTGTTACATCTGCCGCATTTCTCAGCCTGCACCCGAGCCGGAATCACTACACTTGTGCACGTCTCCCAACCCATTGTCGAGAATTGTATGCACCAAGCCAAACTTCCGGATTTGAGAACCCTGTTTCTTGAGCGCATCCAGGACATCAACCGTTATCTCCTGCAAGGTGTCGCCGAATGCTGGAGACTGGCTCCAGGCCCAACAGAGGCTCTTCTGCCACCTACCGCAAAAGCTGAGATCAAAAGAATTCTGCAACGATCCTCTCTTGAACGGGAACGTGTATTAGCCGAACAAGATCCTGAAGTCCCGCTCTGGTTATTCCGCTCTGAGCGTTCACTCTGGTTAACCTTGGATCGTCTGCACGATACACAACACAGCCATGAGGAACTGGCCCGCATTCAGACTGCAGCCAGCCCATGGGGCGCGGAAACACTAGAGGAACGCTAGCGTGCTATACTTTCGCATCGCGCTCACGAAGGCTCGCCGGCGCGGATTTGTGACGCATCACGCCGTCCCTTCGCTCAGTCGCTTGCTTGGGTCCCCTTGGAGCACCTGATTGAAATACGGGGTTTCCACCGATGGAAGCGATCTTGATCTTGACTGCACTCCCAGACCCTGCACAGGCGGATACGCTCGCCCGAACGCTGGTCGATCAACGCGAAGCGGCATGCGTCAGTCGGATTGGACCGCTACACTCGGTCTACCGATGGGACGGGAGTCGCGAGGAAGCGGAGGAGTACCTCCTTCTTATCAAAACCCGATCCGATCGATACGCGGCGGTCGAGTCACGCATCCGTTCCATGCATCCCTACAGCGTTCCTGAAGTGATCTCGATCCGCCCGGATCAAGTTGAGCCCCGTTATCTTGCTTGGCTCGGCGAGTCTGTGATTCCGGAACAACCCTGAAGTGGAGATGTCGATTAAATCCTGGGTCCGGTTTTCCATCGGATTCGGAATCCTGCTGGGACTTGCCGTTGTTCTCGGTCTCTGGTGGTGCCCGGCCACAAACCGCCCCCCTCAGTTTCTGACTGCGGAGATGCGGGGCATCCACCTCCAAAGCATCAATGTGCCGTACACATCGTTTCCAGTGGTCCCCCGACCCAAATGGACACTGATCAACTTCTGGGCTCCCTGGTGCGCACCTTGCCGCAAGGAGATACCACTTTTCAACCAATTGGCCCGGCAACCAGTCCGTACTCCCGGCCACCCTCTCACCGTGATCGGCATCGCCCTGGATTCAACTCATGCTGTGACACAGTTCCTGGCGCGCCACACCTTGCATTACCCGGTTTTCGTCGTTTCTCACCACGCCCGGCTGTTCGTCTCCCATTTCCACTTGACACTGGTCGGATTGCCGGTCACGGTTCTCCTCAACAGGCGTGACCAGATCGTCGCAACACATGTAGGGATTCTGAATGCCACGACTCTCGTAAGGATTCTGCCTCACGGGTAGGGCAGGATCCAACTATCAGTCACCCTCGCCTCAGCCCCCTCGTGGACAAAATCAGCCATATCGTACAAAATGTCACCTAGAGTTCAGATCTGGCCCTGAACGGCCGAGATCGTCGCTTATCTTGCATTATTTCACTGAAGGTGAGAACCAAGTTGTCTGTCATCACACTGATCAATGGACCTAATCTCAATCTTCTCGGCACCCGGGAGCCTGATCTCTACGGAAGTGAGAGGCTTGGCGAGGTGATTCAGAGGCTTGAGACACGCGCGAGCCAAGCTGGACATCAGTTTACCCATTTCCAAAACAACTCGGAAGGAGCACTGATTGATTACATCCAGGAAGTTCAGCACACGGCTTCAATCGCACTTTTCAACCCAGGAGCCTATACCCATACCAGTCTCGCACTCCGGGATGCCATCCTGGCCGTCAGGCTCCCCTTTGTCGAACTCCATCTCACCAATCTCGCAAAGCGCGAATCAGTTCGTCAGCATTCCCACTTCACCGACCTGGCCATCGGTCTGGTGAGCGGATTTGGGGTGGCGAGTTACGATCTTGCGCTCGAAGCCGCTTTGTACTATCTCGCATCAACAACTTCTTCTTTCAGGGGGATTCCTCATGGACATTCGTAAGGTCAAGAAACTGATCGAACTCCTTGAGGGCTCCGGCATCAACGAAATAGAAATTACGGAAGGTGAGGAGCGTGTCCGGATCAGCCGTCTCGCACCCAGCACCTCCATGCCGTCACCTGAGGCAGTCCTGATGCGGGCGAACCCTGCACCAACCGAACCTGAGCGAGCCATACCGAAACCCGAAACCGTAACTGCTCCAGGTTCGGATGGCCAGTCTATCCATGCCCCCATGGTGGGTGTTTTTTACCGCGCATCTTCTCCAGATGGGCCACCGTTCGTCGAAGTCGGGCAGGCTGTAAAAGTTGGGGACACGCTTTGCATCATCGAGGCCATGAAAATGATGAATCAGATTCAAAGCGACCGAGCCGGGACAGTCAAGGCGATCTTGGCCGAAAACGCCTCCCCTGTCGGGTTTGATCAACCTCTTTTTGTCATTGGTTGACAGAGTCCATCCGCATGCTGGACAAGATCCTGATCGCCAATCGCGGAGAAATCGCGCTCCGTATTCTTCGCGCGTGCCACGAACTTGGAATCCGCACGGTTGCGGTTCACTCTACAGCGGATAGCACACTCCGTCACGTTCGGATGGCGGATGAGAAAATGTGCATTGGCCCGCCACAGCCGGCAAAGAGCTACCTCAATATTCCAACCATCATCAGTGCCGCAGAAGCACTGGATGTCCAGGCAATCCATCCGGGTTACGGCTTTCTCTCCGAAAATGCAGATTTCGCAGAAGGAGTGGAATCGAGCGGGTTCACCTTCATCGGTCCGCGTCCGGAAACCATCCGATTGATGGGTGATAAAGTTTCCGCAATCCAAGCGATGAAAAGCGCATCCGTTCCAACAGTCCCCGGGTCAGGTAGCGTTCTCGGATCCGATCCGGCCGAAACTCACCGGATCGCCAAAACCATCGGCTACCCCCTGATCATCAAAGCCGCCGGCGGCGGCGGCGGGCGAGGCATGAGGGTAGTTCACAGCGAGGCAGCGCTTATGCATGCCATCGATCTCACCCGATCCGAAGCGCAATCCGCATTCGGAAACCCCAATGTTTACCTGGAACGGTACCTTTCAACACCCCGTCATATCGAGATCCAGGTGCTTGCCGATGGACAGGGCAATGCGATCCATCTCGGTGAGCGGGACTGCTCTATGCAGAGACGTCACCAGAAAATTATCGAGGAGGCGCCGGCGATCGGAATTACAGACCGGCAGCGGAGACAGCTCGGAGAACGTTGCGTCGAAGCCTGCAAAAGGATCGGCTATCGCGGTGCGGGCACATTCGAGTTTTTATACGAAAACGGCGAATTCTTCTTCATTGAAATGAATACACGGATTCAGGTTGAACATCCGATTACGGAGGCGATCACTGGAGTGGATCTGGTCAAGGAGATGATCCGCATCGCATCCGGAGAGCCCCTGCGTTTCAGACAGCGCGATATCCTTTTCCGAGGACACGCAATCGAATGCCGGATCAATGCCGAAAGCCCGATCAACTTTACCCCTTCTCCCGGCACCGTCACCCAGTGGGTGCCACCGGGTGGTCCCGGCATCCGGGTCGACTCTCATCTTTATTCGGGTTACCACGTACCACCCTACTACGACTCACTGATTGCCAAAATCATCGCTTATGGCGAAACACGCGACGAGGCATTGGCGCGCATGCGGACGGCCCTTTTGGGAACTGTCGTGACCGGTATTGTCACCAACTTACCACTCCACCAGGAATTGTTGAACGATGAGGCAGTCAAAAACGGTGGTTCCGACATTCATTTTCTGACTCGCAAGCTCGAGAGCCGAGCTGCACAATCATGACGGAAGCTCCGGGCAAAAGCTGCCTCCAGCTACCCAAATCTACCGGAAGGTTGTGTGCATTGCGAAACAGAAAACAGACAACGTCGCATCTCGAGCGCGGCCAAGGCTTTGTATTCTGTCAGATACCGGATCTGGCATCCGCTCCGGAGATCGCAAGGTCTTGTTCAAAGATGTGACACCGCGGTGAAAGGGATTCTTAATCACATCTTCTCTGATGCTTTGCGATCGTCATGCAAACCCGCCCAGTCTCCAATGCCCGTGTCAGAACTGGACAGAACTTGCAGAAGCATATTCAGTCCTCAACCATGCTAACTCGTTGCGATCAATGCGGTACGTGGTTCCGGGTCCGATCCGAGCACTTGGAAGTGGCCCAGGGTATGGTGCGGTGTGGGCGCTGTGGCAGCCTTTTCAACGCCCTGACAGCACTGATTACCGATCCGGGTAGCGCGCGCGAAAGCGAACAAACCATTCGGAGCGATCCAGCCCGTAAAGAAAACCAGGAAACATCCCCCCCTGTTCCTCAGGGCGACTTAGGCCGCCCCGATCTAAAGGAAGACGCATGCGGCGGGTTCCCTCCAACCAACCTACATCCCAACTCGAACGACAGAAACACAGAAGACTGGAGTCATGCTTTGGAAATCGCACCGGATGTGGTTGTAAGCGACGAATCTGCACAAACAGATGTGGAATTGGCATCGGCCGCAAACCAAGCTCCAGAAATCGAGCCAGCGGGCTTTGAAACCGATCACACAGTCGAGAGATATCCGGCTGATCTCGTCCCATCTGCACACCGCAGATTGCGCTGGTTTTGGACAGCTGGCTCCTGTCTGGCCGCTTTGGCCATCGTGACCGAAATCACGGCCATCGCACACCATCAGGGGACCCAAACACTCATGCGAACCTTCACGCAAAGACCGCTCGTCAGTGTGCAACCCGGTCAGGCCAGGATTCGGCCCACAAAAATTCGCGTTCTATCGGCTGAGGTTCGCAGATTACAGCGGGGGCCCAATGGACTGCGGATTGAAGGCACACTCCTCAATCTTTCTGCGCATCGCCTCGGGTTACCCGAGCTTTTAGTGCGCTTCACGAATCTCAATGGTGATGTCGTCGCGGAAGGCTTATTCGGACCA
Source organism: Pseudomonadota bacterium (assembly GCA_027365475.1). Lineage (GTDB taxonomy): Bacteria > Pseudomonadota > Gammaproteobacteria > JAKAQQ01 > JAKAQQ01 > JAJZNM01. The sequence continues at coordinate 49,965 of DAHXNI010000024.1, forward strand.
GGATCCTATCTCACACCGCCAGAGTCACACCCGGTGATGCCCGCCCATGCGGGAGTTGCATTCCGTCTGCGCGTTGTGGATCCGGGCAGTCAGGCAGTTGGGTTCAGTATCCGAACATGCCGAACTTCACCGCGGAACCGTATTTTCTGCAGCACCGCGGGATGACGGGTTCAAACGCAACATTCAAACGAGTCGCACACACGGGCGCGTGGGTATAGCCAGAATTTTAAAAAAGTCAAATTGGATTGCGCTCTTCGGGAAGGGTTAAACTGAATGGGTTGGTGACCCTTCCATTGAGCAAATACGATGACTCGGCACGAAAAAAAGAAAACAATCACGGTTCATAACCCGACAAAAATCGATGGATCAGCGGTCGCCCAACCACTCCGTCACTTTGCCGCACAAGCATTTCGCAGTTATCTCAAGGAGTTGAATGGGCACCGCCCGAAAGATCTTTACCGTTTTGTACTTGGCGAGATTGAGGTTCCACTGATTCAGGTCGCTCTTGAATATACCGAAGGAAATCAAACGGAAGCAGCACGTCTACTGGGTCTCAGTCGTGCCACCCTCCGTAAAAAACTGCGCCTACATGGAGTGCCGGTTCCACCCGCTGCCTGATCACCACCTGTTGTTGGGAGCCATGACAGAGCCGGAGTGCTGGATTTGATCATCAAAAAAGCCCTGATCAGCGTTTCCGACCGAACGGGTCTGCTCGCTTTCACACCGGCACTCCTGGGTTCCGATTATTCCCTCATGGCAACAGAAGGCACGGCCGCCTTTCTCCGCGAGCATGGGATTGCGGCTGAGAATGTATCCGATTTGATTCAAACACCCGAGATGCTCGGTGGGCGCGTCAAAACCCTGCACCCGAGTATCCATGGGGGGATTCTGGCTAGGCCAATGGACCTTGAAGACCTCAATGCCTTGGGGATCAGTCCGATCGACCTTGTGGTCGTAAATTTATATCCCTTCCCAGATACCCTTCTAAAAGGCGGCCAAACCCACGCGACTCTCATCGAGCAGATCGATATCGGCGGAGTTGCATTGATTCGCGCAGCCGCCAAAAATCACGAGCGCGTCACGGTTGTCGTTGACCCGGATGACTATGAGTGGATTGCCATTCGTCTGCGGGCTGGACTGGATCTGACCGATGGAGATAGACTGAAACTCGCTGCTAAAGCCTTTCGGCTCACTGCGCATTATGATGCATTGATTGCTGACTGGATGGATCCCATTCTCTCTCAGCCGGAAGCGCCGTGGCCTGAAAAGATTTCCCTGGCGCTCGTTCGGGATCAGGCCCTGCGTTATGGCGAAAACCCTCATCAACGGGCGGCACTCTACCATCTCAAGGGGCAGGCACACCGCACGACGCTCGTGAGCGGCCACGCAAAACCTTTGTCCTACAACAATCTCCTCGATATCGATGCAGCCACAACCTGCGTCTCGGCATTTGACCGCCCTGCCTGCGTCATTGTGAAGCATGCCGGCCCCTCTGGAGTGGCCATCTCCGACCAAGTGATTGCAGCTTATGAGAAAGCATACGCAGCGGACACTGTTTCAGCATTCGGTGGTGTGATTGCGTTCAACCGTCCGCTTGATACCCAAGCGGTTGAAACGATTTTAGGAAGGCATTTCATTGAGCTACTGCTTGCCCCGGATTTCAGTCATGAGGCAGTTGAGCTGCTTCAGAAATGGCCCAGGGTGAGAGCACTTCAAATCAACCCGGGCACTTTTGAGTACCCTTTCTGGCAGGTTCGGGCTCTCTCCGATGGCTACCTCATTCAGGAGCGTGATCAGCAGCTGACCGAAGCGTCCGGTTTCCGATCGGTCGCCAAACGCCCACCCACCCTCCAAGAGCAGACTGATCTTCTCTTCGCATGGGTTGTCGCATGCTTTGTTCCATCCAATGCAATCGTGCTTGCCCACGAGGGTCAAACACGGGGACTCGGTGGTGGCCAACCAAACCGGGTCGACAGCTTGACCCTAGCCGCGGACAAAGCCCGGAGGGCCGGACTCGACCATGGGCCTCTGGTTCTGGCTTCAGACGGGTTCCTGCCATTTCCCGATGTGGTCGAACAGGCCGCTACTTTCGGTGTCACGGCTATCATCCAACCCGGTGGAGCCCTTCGTGATCAAAAAGTCATTGCCATGGCGGATCAGCATGGGATGGCCTTGGTCATGACGGGATTGCGCCATTTTCGGCACTGAGATGTCCTCGGATTGACTCGATCGATGGGAGTATCGATTTGATAAAAAACGGCGCAAAAGTTCTAGTCGTGGGCCAGGGTGCGCGGGAACATGCACTCGCCTGGGCTCTTTCTCGCTCTCCCCATGTTGCACAGGTTACCGTTGCCCCCGGCAATGCCGGAACGCTCAGAGAACCTCATGTCCAAAACATCCCGCTCACACCCATCCAGGTTGATGCCATCGCGCAATATTCCGAGGAGGAGCACATGGATCTCGTCGTGGTCGGGCCCGAAGTACCGCTCGTCGCAGGATTGGTCGACCGTCTCGACCAGCTGGGTATTGCCTCAGTTGGCCCATCATCTGCGCTTGCCCAACTCGAAGGATCCAAAATTCATTGCAAACGATTCTGCGAGGCACACAGCATCCCGACTGCTCCTGCGCGCATTCATACCGACCTCAAGGAAGCTCTCAAGGATATCGCCAGCCGAAAGGAACCGATAGTGGTCAAGGCATCGGGGCTTTGCGCCGGCAAGGGGGTCGTGGTCGCCGAAACGCAAGACGAGGCAGAAGCCGCGGCGCGGTCACTTTTTTCGCTACCGGCTGCCCGAGAAGGCATTTTGGTTGAAACGTGCATCCAGGGGTGGGAGACAAGCTACATCGTGCTGGCGCACGGGACAGCCTATCTGGCTTGGCCCTCCGCCCAAGATCACAAACGGCTTCTCTCGGGCAATCGGGGACCCAATACCGGCGGCATGGGTGCCTTATCCCCGTCTCCCAGAATGACGCCTGCGCTCGAAAACCGCATACGCGAGTCGATCATCGAACCTACCCTCGATGCGTTTGTGAAGGCACATACGCCATACCGGGGCTTTCTCTACGCCGGAATCATGGTTGACGCGCACGGGGAGCCCCATCTTCTCGAGTTCAACTGCCGGCTGGGGGATCCCGAGGCCCAGGCTCTCCTCTTCCGCCTCGAAAGTGATCTTTACGAAATGCTTGAAACAGCCGCCCGAGGGAACCTCAAGACCTATACATCACACTGGAAACGAGATCCAGTCCTTGCAGTCGTACTGGCTTCACCCGGCTACCCTGGATCCAGCCCGACGGGCGTACCGATCTCGGGCTTGGACGGCCCCGAGGAGCCGTTTGTCAAAATTTTCCACGCAGCCACCCGCTCTGGACCCGTGGCCCCACTCACCGATGGCGGTCGTGTCTTGAGCGTAACTGCAACCGGAGCGGATATCGATACGGCCCGGCAAAGGGTCTATGCTCGCATTGAACAAATAGCATTCGCGGGCATGCAATTCCGTGGGGATATTGGCCTTGTCGGTATCTCCTGAATTGCGCATTGCGGAATGCATACCCGGGGTGCATGACGGGCTGCTTTACCCGATCATTCGGGAACTACGAACCGAACTCGACCAGGCCACCTTCGAAGCGCGCTGGCTGTATCAGTCACAATTTTTTCAGTACCGGCTGATCGCTGCCTGGATCGGAGAGCAAGTAACAGCCGTCATGGGTTTGCGTCCGGTCGCCACACTTTCCCGCGGCCGCTTCCTCCACATTGATGATCTCGTAGTTCACCCTCAGTTCCGTCGCAAGGGAATTGGTAGAGCACTCCTCCATTGGGCCGAAGCGGACGCCCGCCAAGCGGGCATTGGATCCGTTTATCTAGACAGTCGCGCAGATGCCCTTGAGTTCTACCGTCAGCTGGGATACATCGCGCATGGCTCGGTGCTGGTCCGGAAGGTTCTCAAACCGGCTGGTTTGGATTCGGATGCTTAGCGCCTCATCGAATCGAAAAACTCGCTGTTGGTTTTGGTCTCCTTGAGTTTGGAGAGCAAAAACTCAATCGCAGCGAGTTCATCCATGGGGTGCAGAAGCTGGCGGAGGATCCAGAGCTTCTGAAGTTCATCCGGAGGAACCAAGAGTTCTTCCTTACGCGTTCCGGAACGGTTGATATTGATGGCTGGGAAAATGCGTTTCTCGTAAATGCGCCGGTCAAGGTGGATTTCCGAGTTACCCGTGCCTTTGAACTCTTCGTAAATCACATCATCCATCCGAGATCCGGTATCAATCAAGGCAGTCGCCACGATCGTAAGGCTGCCACCTTCCTCGATATTGCGTGCCGAGCCAAAAATCCGCTTAGGGCGTTGTAATGCACTGGCATCAACACCACCGGTCAGCACCTTGCCTGATGCGGGGGCCACTGTGTTATAGGCGCGCGCGAGACGCGTAATGGAATCCAACAAAATCACCACATCCCGTTTGTGTTCCACAAGACGTTTGGCCTTTTCGATAACCATGTCGGCCACCTGGACATGCCGTGTCGCGGGTTCGTCAAATGTGCTGGAAACCACCTCTCCCCGTACCGAGCGGCTCATCTCCGTAACCTCTTCCGGACGTTCGTCAATCAGGAGAACAATGAGATAAACCTCCGGGTGATTGGCCGTGATTGATTGCGCGATGTTTTGAAGCATCATGGTTTTGCCCGCCTTGGGCGGAGAAACGATCAGGCTGCGCTGGCCCTTTCCGATGGGTGCCACCATGTCAACAATGCGCGCCGTAATGTCCTCGGTGCTTCCAGTGCCACGTTCCATCTTGAAACGGGTCTTCGGGAAAAGAGGTGTCAGATTCTCGAAAAGAATCTTGTTCTGTGCATTCGAGGGGTGGTCATAATTGATCCGATCGACCTTGAGCAGGGCGAAATAACGTTCACCTTCTTTGGGGGGGCGGACACGGCCGGAAACGGTATCCCCTGTCCGCAAATTGAACCGGCGCACCTGACTCGGTGAAACGTACACGTCGTCCGGACCCGCAAGATAGGAGCTATCTGCCGAACGCAGGAATCCATAACCATCCTGCATGATTTCGAGTACCCCTTCTCCGACGATACCTTCACCACTGCGCGCTTTAGCTTTCAAAACAGCAAAGATCACCTCCTGTTTGCGGGCGCGAGCAGCACCTTCGATGGCTAGCGATTCTGCAAGCTGAATCAATTCGGTTGGAGGCATTCTCTTGAGGACGTTGAGGTCAATGGTCGGGCGGTTGTCGTCGGCTGTTGTAGCCGCATCCTCTACGTATTCTTCATCAGGGCCCATGGGTATGCCTTCCATGGGGTCGTTGGACATCATGCGGGGGCCACCACCACGGCGTCTTGGGTATCTCATAGGTTCACATCCAAAAAGTTTGCGAGCTGCGACCGGCTCAAAGCGCCCACTTTCTGGGCCTGAACATTGCCTTGACGAAAGAGGATCAGGGTCGGGATGCCCCGGACACCGTAATGGGCCGGCGTTTTCGGGTTTTCGTCGACATTGAGTTTGAGAATCTTCAGCCGATCTGCATATTGGCCGGCAATATCTTCAAGGATTGGCGCAACCATTCGGCAGGGGCCACACCATTCGGCCCAAAAATCCACTAATACCGGCTTTTCAGATTTGAGTACGTCGGCATCAAAGGCAGAATCACTGGTGTGAACGATCGCCTCGGTCATCAGCTCTCTCCAGGGGGGGTCAACAAGTGGGAATGGGAAATCAACGGTGGGGGACTGCTCTCAAGAAATGTAACGGACTCGTAGGAAGTCGGTTCGGATACTCGCAATCGTACAATTGATTTTTGCGATCTAGCGGGTACGAACTCACCACTGCAGTGGGATTAACGTCCTTGATCGCTAACTCATTAGGTCGCGGTTTCCAGCTGGACCTTACGTGGAATCTTTCAACCGACTCCTCATCCGATTCCATCTTAGCACAGGAGAGAAACGGGTTGCAAGGAGCGGAAACTTCCCAAACGACCCATCCGCCTTCCTAAAATCCTTGTGAGATCGGATTCCCGCACGGAGAGTGGCTCAGGTTACAATCGTCATCACAAAACCCTTTATGGTCATGCCGTTTTATGCTCTTAACCCATGGCACCACCCACAGTGATGTCTCCGGTTACCCCCGTACCCGGGAATGGCTCCGACACCGGTTGGCCAGTCGCACAGACGTATCTTCACATACCAGCGCAGGTGGCCGACCGGTCGCGTGGGATGGTTTGGGCAAGATGAGGGCCGCGACACTCGGGTGCGCGATTGTTCTTGCTCCATTCTTTGGGCCACCCACACAGTAAACCCTGAAGTGATCCATTCGCAGTCATCAAACCGGTAATCCGAGCTCCATGCCAACTGATACTCCTGCTCTCGAAATTCGTGGCCTGCGCAAAAGTTACCGTCATGGGTCGACAGCACTTAAGGGAATCGATCTCACAGTATACCCAGGCGAGTTTTTCGCGTTACTCGGCCCGAACGGAGCGGGCAAAACCACAACCATCGGTATTTTGACCTCACTGGTCACGAAGACCGAAGGAAAGATACGGGTTTTCGGTATCGATCATGACAAAAAAAGCGCCGAGGCACGCGCCCTCATGGGGGTTGTCCCTCAGGAAATCAACTTCAACCTCTTTGAGCGTGTCGCTGATATCGTGATCAATCAGGCTGGATATTATGGTGTCCCCCGGGCCATCGCCCGTCCGCGTTGCCAGCAGCTACTCGAGGGGCTCGACCTTTGGCCTTATCGGGAAGCCATGGCGCGGACGCTGTCTGGTGGTTTCAAACGGAGACTGATGATTGCGCGTGCGCTCATCCACGAACCTAGATTATTGATTCTGGACGAACCAACCGCCGGTGTGGATGTTGAAATGCGTCACGAGACCTGGAGTTTCCTGCGTACACTCAACCTATCAGGTACGACCATAATTTTGACGACACATTATCTGGAAGAGGCAGAATTGCTCTGCGAACGTCTTGCGATCATCCATCAGGGTGCGATTGTCGCTCAGGGGCGCAAACGCGATCTCCTAGAGCTTCTGAACCAACAGACCTACATTTTGGATTTGTTTGAACCTCTCGCAACGCTCCCGGATCTACCGATCCGGAATATCCAACTGCTTGATCCTCACCAAATCGAGATCGTGATCGACCGCAACGAGGATCTCAATCCGATATTCGAGGTACTCGCCTCTCACCACATCCGTGTCCAGAGCCTGCGCAACAAATCGAACAGGCTCGAAGAACTGTTTTTGAACTTGACGGGAGGCGTCCGTGACTCGCATACATGAAAATTGGATCGGACTCCAAACGCTCGTGTTGAAGGAAGTCACGCGGATCTTCCGGATCTGGTCGCAAACCTTGATTCCGCCGATGATCACGATGACCCTCTACTTTGTCATTTTCGGCAGTGTCATCGGTGCACGAGTCGGCAAGATATCCGGCTTCAGTTACATGGCCTACATCGCCCCTGGGTTGATTATGATGTCGGTAATTACCAACTCATATTCAAACGTGGTTTCCTCTTTTTTCGGAGCAAAATTCGCCCGACACGTCGAGGAGCTCATGGTGAGTCCGCTTCCGCTGACCTGCATCCTTCTGGGTTACATGGCAGGTGGAATGATGAGAGGTCTTTTGACCGGATCCCTAGTGACGTTAGTTGCGCTGTTTTTTACCCATCTTGAGCCGGCACACCCCTGGATCATTATTACGGTGGCTCTTTTCACTTCAGCGATCTTCTCTCTGGCCGGATTTACCAATGCCATCTTTGCCAAAAAGTTTGATGACATCGCGATTGTCCCAACCTTTGTTTTGACACCACTGACCTACCTCGGGGGTGTGTTCTATTCGATTTCGCTTCTACCGCCTTTCTGGCGCACCTTGAGCCGCTTCAATCCAATCGTCTACATGGTGGGCGCTTTCCGGACGGGCATTCTCGGCATCCAGACCATGCCGCTTACCACGGCATACGGGATTATGTCATTGTTTTTAGTTGCATTATTTTCCGCGAACCTCTGGCTGCTCAAACGGGGGATTGGCCTCCGGAGTTAGGTTTTCGGCTAGGATGGAGCAGGCCTGCCCCAAACCATACGGCATCGCATTTGAACGACACGAGATCCGATGACTCAACGCGTCCTTTATCCGGGAACTTTTGATCCGATCACCAACGGACACGCTGACCTCGTGCGTCGCGCGGCGGCGGCATTTGATGAGGTGGTGGTTGCCGTTGCCTCCGATACATTCAAGGTCCCCCTCTTCTCACTCGAAAAGCGGGTAGAACTGGCCCAGATGATTTTTGCTGATCTCCGCAATGTCCAAGTCACTGGATTTGAAGGTCTAACTGTAGCCTACGCCGAAAAACGAGGCATTCATCTGATTCTGAGGGGGCTCCGAGCAGTGTCGGATTTCGAGTTCGAATTCCAGCTCGCCACCATGAATCGGCGTATCGACCCGCAGCTTGAAACAGTCTTTCTTACACCAGATGAACAATATTCGTTCATTTCTTCGAGTCTCGTTCGGGAAATCGCACGTCTCGGAGGAGATGTATCCCAGTTCGTCCATCCATCCGTCGCATCAGCTTTATCTCAACAGATCGCCACACTCCAACCGCCCGCGCGCTCACCTCCTAACAGATAGCGCGGGGGGCTCCACCAACCCGAAGGCCACCCGCCCGCAATGGGCTTGACGCCGGAAAGACCAGCCAGTCGGCAGGCTCAACTGCTCAGTGTGCTGATCACGGTGCCACTCGAGATAAACCAGTGCATGAGGATTGAGGCATCCTCCCGCCCAAAGGGCATCCAGGAGCTGGATCTGACATTTCTCCCGAAAGGGCGGATCCAGAAACACCAAGTCGAAGCGGCCAATCTTACCTTCGAGGTAAGTGAATGCGTCAGCCGTCCATACGGAGCTGCCCTGAACGGCGAACTGTTTCAACGTCTCGCGCAGGTAACGAGAGACCGCCGCATGCGAGTCGACGAACTGAACTTCGCAGGCCCCCCGGGACAGCGCTTCGAACCCAAGCGCTCCACTTCCCGAAAAAAGGTCAAGGCATCGAGTGCCTTGAATCGCGCCCTGAAGCCAGTTGAAAAGTGTTTCCCGCACTTGGTCGGGAGTGGGGCGAATAGGCGGCTCGGTCCGCGGGAAATGCAGGTAGCGGTGCCGGAAATGCCCGGCTATGATCCGTACGCGATTTGGGCCGGGTCGGGGGCTGGTATTCACAGGCCAAACCCCGAGCGCTTGCGAAAATCCGCTGCTAATCGTAAGCTGAACGGTACCGCCAAAAAGGAACCCTCCCATGCGGAAGTTTACCCGAGTCGTAGCCAGCCTTTCCATCCTCTTTCTGGGTGCTTGTAGCGTCAGCAGCACGAGCCCCCCTCCTGCCAAAAACCCCGTCTCCGGATTTGTCGCCATGTACTATCCGGCCGGAGGGATTGGCCCTTTCCCCAATGACCTTTATTTTCTGAACTCGACGACTCATACGGGAACCCTGAATATTCCGGTAACCGACCCCGGCAATTTCGAAGACCCCTACGTCGATATGGACACGATGGCCGGGTTTTCGACCACGGCTCCCATCAATGCCTATTTCACCCAGCCCGTGAATCCCGCAACCCTTCCGGGCAATGTTTATGTTTTTCAAGTACAAACCAATCCCCAGTTGGGGTATGCGGTAACCGGATTCGTGGCTCCACTGGTCTACGGCACCGACTATACGGCGAGCGTGTCCCCAGCCGATCCGGATGTTATTGATATTACGCCGACCGTGCCGCTCGCACCCGCAAGCTCCTATCTCATCGTGCTCACAAACGGCATCCAAGACACGGCCGGCAACCCTGCTGCCGCGGATACAAGCTATACCGAAATTGAACAATATCTCAACCAAGGGACGCCGCTGACCAGCCCGACCCTGACAGGGATCGCACCCATCATTGGATCCCAGCTCACGGTCGCCAAAGATGCCGGACTCAACCCGGCCAATATCATCCTGACCTGGACGGTTTCGACCCAATCGATTACACCGGTTCTGGACAGTATCGAAAAAAATGCAACAGCGACCCAAGTGACCGGCCTCAAGTTCATGGGAACCACCGCGAACTACATTTCCGGCAGTCCCGGTTACGCCAATATCTACCAGGGGCTACTGGAAATTCCATATTATCTGAGCGCTCCAACCGCTTCCAATCCAGCTGCCCCCCTCACCGATTTCTGGCATGGAGCACAAGGATCCTATCTCACGCGTTACAACCCGGATCCTGTAGCCACCACAACACTTGAAATCCCGATCATCGTCACGGTTCCCAATGCTAATTCCCCGAACTATGCGTACCCGAGTTCCGGGTTCCCGGTCGCGATCTTCCAGCACGGCATTGGCCAGAATCGGACTAACGATCTTGCTGTGGCAGACGCGTTCGCGGATGCCGATTTCGCGACCGTGGCCATTGATCTTCCGCTGCACGGCATCACCGATCCTACGAATCCATTTTACATGGGGGCGTATGAACGGACCTTCAATCTTCCACCCGGTCTCGGCACCCCGAACGTCCAGACCGGAACCATCGCGCCATCTGGAACCTACTTCATCAACCTTACGAACCTGCTCGTGAGCCGAGACAATCTCCGAGAGGCAGCGGCCGATCTCATCACACTGACACGGACCATTCCTTCGATCACGATTCCCACGACCAATCAGGTGCTCGACGGGTCGAAAATATTTTTTGTTGGGCATTCTCTCGGGGCCATTGTGGGAACCGTCTATCTCGGCGTGGATCCAACCGCTTATGCCGCCACCCTTGGCATGCCGGGCGCGGAAGTGCCCTACCTTTTGAACGATTCCGCCACCTTTGGCCCTATCATTCAAAGCGGTCTCGAACAAGCCGGGATTGCCCCAGGTACGCAACTTTACGACGATTTCCTGCGTAACGCTCAAACCATTGTTGATTCAGGAGACCCAGCCAACTGGGGGGCCCAGGCAGCCAAAGATCACCCGATCGACATGATCGAGGTCATCGGTGATTCAAGCACCGGTGCCCTACCAGACCAAGTGGTTCCTAACTCGGCCACCAACCTTCTTGCAAAAATCATGGGACTGACCCAATACGGCACACCGAACTACGGTACTGACTCTGTCAATGTCGTGCCAACCGGGGTGCGGGGCATTGTGAAGTTTCTGACCGGTGCACACGGTTCCCTGATCGACCCCTCGCCGAGTCTCGCGGCATTTCAGGAAATGCAAGCTGAAATGGTCGTCTTTGCTGCAGGCGATCCACCCCTCTCGTTGCCCGGAGACGGAGAGACGCTGCTGATCCAGAATACAGCGATCGTTCAGCATCCATAATAAATGCATGCCGGCCGAAGGACAAAGCCAAGCGGCGGGTTACCTCCCGCCGTTTGGCCGGTAGCGGGGTTTTAGATCGGATGCCGTGAATACTCCGGATTCCACGTCGATCGAATTCAAGCGCGTCACGATGCGCTATGGATCTAACACTGATGCCCTGTCCGATCTGTCACTTGAGATCAACGAACAGGAGATGGTTTTTGTCACCGGTCCATCGGGAGCTGGGAAAAGTACACTCCTTCGACTACTCGCCGCACTCGAACGGCCGACACGCGGCCAGCTTTTCGCGCTAGGTCTGAATGTCAGCCAACTGCCTAGTCGCCGCATTCCGGCTTACCGCCGCCGGATCGGACTCGTTTTTCAGGATCACCGTCTCCTGCTCGATCGCACCGTGTTCGATAACGTCGCATTGCCGCTTGTCATTGCGGGTTACCCACGGCGCGAACTGACCAAACGAGTTCGCGCCGCGCTCCAGACGGTGGGATTATCAAACCGTGAGACGGCGCGCCCCATGATGCTCTCAGGAGGAGAACAGCAACGGGTGGGAATCGCCCGAGCGATTGTGGCCCGACCGCCGCTCCTCATTGCCGATGAACCCACCGGTAATCTTGATCCAGCTCTATCACTCGAAATCATGCAACTCTTTCGCCGCCTAAATGAAGCCGGAACTACCGTTGTCATTGCCTCGCACGCACTTGCACTCGTTGAAAAAATGGGATGCCGGGTTCTCAGACTCAATCACGGCATGCTGGAAGGCGACAGCTGATGCGCTTAATCGCTGCATCGCGCTCGACTTTTGCACACCATGGACAGGCTCTCATTTCAAGCCTCGGGCTGCTTTGGCGAAAACGATGGATGACGTTCGCCACCTTGACTGTGATTGCGATTGCCCTGGGTTTCCCAGCCGGCCTACAGGTATTGACCCACAACGCCGAACGGCTGGAGCGTCCGCTGGGCATCACTCCCAGCCTGACCATTTTTCTGAAACCAGGGATATCGGATCAGATGGCCACCCAGATCGCACAACGGATTCATCAAACCTATTCCCTGCCCATCACACGAGTCATCGACCGCCGACAAGCACTTCAAGAGTTCAAAAAATGGGCTGGTGTGCATGGGATGCTCCATTTTCTCGGTCGACACCCGCTACCGGCTGTCCTGGTCTTTTCACTTCCGCCTGCCCAGCAAGCAACCCTGTCTGTCTGGTCGACAAAACTGTCTCGTTGGGCCGGTATCTCTGCAATCCGAACAGATGTTGCCTGGCTCAGGCGTCTCGCTGCATTTGTCAATTTTTTGGGCCGCCTGAGCGAAGTTCTCTATCTCCTATTCGCACTGGCAACCTGCCTAATCGTTGGCAATACGATTCGGCTAGACATTGAAAACGCGCACACAGAGATTGTGACGCTGAAGCTCCTCGGTGCGCCTGGCAGCTTCATTCGACGACCTTTTCTCTATCGTGGTGGTTGGTATGGTCTGCTGGGCGGTATCTACGGCTTTCTCATTCTGATTGGAATATTTTCATTCCTGGCTGCACCGCTCAGTCTGCTCGGCCGCCTCTATGATGCAACTTTTGTGCTCCAGTGGCCTTCCTTCAGACTGTTCTTCACCCTCCTTTTGGGCGGGGGCCTGCTGGGGTGGCTCGGCGCGGCCTTTGCAATCGGACATGAACTGAAGCGCGACGATTCCAGATTCTGACTTGCCGACATGATCAGACAACCCGGGCGCTTCTATCGCACTGCCTGTATCACTTCAACCGAGGAGATACCCTTCCATGAGGCGCGCCCAGCAGCCCTCCTTGAGACCCGATGCATGGCCACTTTTTGCGAGAGAACGTTTGAGCCGGCATAAATTGCGTCGCGCCCAAATCACACGGACACGGCGCTCCCGTGCACGATCGAAATCCAGCAGATAGACTCTCTCTCCATTTACAAGGACAATGTTATGGATGTTGAGATCTCTGTGATCAATGCCTTGATCATGAAAGCGACGGATAGTACGTCCGATTTCTGACCAATCGATGGCGACACCCGCGTCCATGCACTGAGCCAGGCTCAGGCCAGATAGGCGCACGGTCACAAGATCTGCCGTATAGCCGCAGTACGCCCGATCGACACAGGCCAAGGCTGGTGTGGGAACCGGCAACCCGTTCCGTTTCATTTTCTCAAGAAGGACAAACTCCCGCCAGGGCCGGCTATGTCCGTAACCTATCCAGAGATAGCGGTCACGAATCAGTCGAGAGGGGTATCCTCCGCGGAAATAATGACGATGAACATACTCGTTGTCGCCTACTTCAAATGATCGGACAGAACCCCGTTTGAGCGAATTGGGCAGGGTCTTGCCGGAAGTTGGGTTTGTCCATAGACTCAGGAGATCACCCGGAATGCCGGGGTCATAAATCAGGCAGCGCATGCCTTTACGCCAAATGCCAAAACGAGTCAGTTCCATGTTACCGAATCAAAACCACCCGCCCGAATCCATCGCTATTCTACGCTTGTCGGCCATCGGTGATGTCTGCCATATGATCCCGGTCGTGCGTACCCTCCAGCATGCCTATCCCCGCTGTCAGCTGACCTGGATCATTGGCACGAAGGAATCCGAACTGGTTGACGACTTGTCCGGGATCGAGTTCATTCGGTTCAACAAGGCAGCTGGCTGGCGGAGTTATCTGGATCTCCGCCGCTCGCTCCACTCGCGCCGTTTTGATCTTTTGATGCATTTTCAGAACTCTTGGCGCGCCAATGGTGTGAGTCTCTGCATCCCGGCGAAGGTACGGCTTGGGTTTGCCCCGGAGCAGACACACGACGCACAGTGGTGGTTTACCAATTGTCGCATCCCGAATACGGGCCGTCGACATATCCTCGACATGTTTTTTGCCTTTCCAGAATACCTCGGCATCAAGGATCGCATACTCAAGTGGGACATCCCGATTTCCGCATCAAACCAAGCGTGGGCAAACGAGTTGATCCCCGATGATACCCCTGTCATGATCCTGAGCCCTTGTTCCAACCCTCGATTCCGCAACTATCGCAACTGGCGATCAGACCACTATGGGGTCATCGCCCGCTATGCCCAGGAGCGTCACGGCCTCCGGATCATCATCACGGGCGGCGCCAGTGACGTTGAAACCCGCTACGCGCAAGCGATTCGTAGGATGGTTCCAGATGCTTTGGATCTCACCGGACAGACTGGTCTCAAGGAGCTTCTGGCGCTTCTCGCGCGCGCGTCATTTCTACTATGCCCAGACTCGGGACCTGCACATATGGCAACCGCTGTGGGAACCCCAGTCATCGGCCTTTTCGCAACCACCAATCCGGATCGGGCGCGACCGTATTTCAGCGGGGAATGGTGCGTGAACCGTTATCCGGAGGCCCTTCAGCGCTATGTTGGAAAAACTGTTTCTGAGGTTCCATGGGGCACACGGGTCAGACACCCAGAGGCCATGAACCTGATCACGGTCGACGCGGTCTCCGCAATGATTGATCACTTAATGGCGACGAAGCATACCCCCTCGCCTGAATCGTCTTCCGTATCTCGCCCATGCTAGAATTACAGTGAAAGATGGTCCGGGGCGCCTCTTTGCGCCCACGCCTCGGGAGCAAGCGTTATGTCCAGTCCAGCGCGGGAAGCGAATGCACTTCGGGTTTACCACGTGACCGCACGTGACCTCCCAATCAGCTGTCCTGCCGATGACAGCCCCCTTTGGTGTTCACATCCCCGTGTTTTTCTTCCGCTTGAGGACTGTCGGGAAACGACGTGTCCTTACTGTAGCGCCCATTACATCCGGGATGATTTTGAGCAAACCGAGGCTCCAGTCGCGTGATCGTTATAACCGGAGGAATGGGATTCATCGGCAGCAATCTGGTTCACGCACTGAATCAACGGGGCCGATCTGACCTCTTCGTGGTGGATGACCTGACAGATGGCACCAAGTTTTCCAATCTAAGTCAAGCCGATATTTTGGATTATGCGCACTATCTCGATTTTCAAGCGAAACTCGATTCGCTACGTGAAATTCCCGAAGCGATTTTTCATCTCGGGGCCTGTTCGGATACGACTGAGTGGGACGGGATGCGAATGATGAAACAAAACTTCGAATATTCGAAACACCTCTTGCACTTCTGTAAAGCACACAAGATCCCCCTGATCTATGCATCTTCGGCCTCAGTTTATGGGGCAGGGCAGACCTTTCAGGAAACCCGTGAACACGAATCCCCCCTTAATCTGTATGGCTATTCGAAGATGATGTTCGACCATCTGGTTCGCCATGAGTTACGTGATGCTTCATCACAGATTGTAGGGCTCCGGTATTTCAATGTATATGGCCCCAGAGAAGCACATAAAGGCAAGATGGCAAGTGTCGTTCTGCATTTTAACCAGCAAGTTTTAAGCACTGGGAAAATCAAGCTTTTCGAAGGTAGCCAAAACTTTCGCCGCGACTTCATCCATGTCGACGATGCCATTCTGATCAACCTCTGGTTTTTCGATCATCCGGATAAGAACGGGATTTACAATGTTGGGACCGGGCTGAGTCGGAGTTATACGGATCTTGCGCAGCTGGTGCTTGATTTTCACGGTAAGGGAACACTGGAGTTCATCCGATTCCCCGATGAACTTGTGGGTCGATACCAAACTTTTACACAGGCGGATTTGACCCAGCTTCGAACCGTCGGCTATCAGGATCCATGCCTCGACCTCAATGTCGGAGTCAGGCAGTATCTGGCTTGGCTCAATCACTGAAGCACCGAGATCCAATACTCCTGATCGGCCCGAGCTGGATCGGCGATCTGATTCAGAGCCAAATCCTGTTCACGTTCCTGAACACACGTTTTCCGGAGATATCGATAGATTGTGTCCTGCCCTGCTGGACTTATGCCCTCGCATCTCGTATTCCTGGAATGGGTCGGGCTTACGAGTTGGACATTCCGCACGGTCAGTTCGGAATGCTCAGGCGGTGTCGCCTTGCAAGTGAGTTGCGCTTACAAAAGTACGGGCAAGCCATTATCCTGCCACGTTCTTGGAAATCGGCACTGCTGCCCTTCTTTGCTGGCATCCCCATACGAACGGGATTTCTCGGCGAGATGCGCTACGGGCTGCTCAACGATATTCGTCCCAACCCTCCCCGTTATGAGATCCCCTTTCGCAAGCAACTACTTTCGCTGGCCCTGCCGTTTGGCGAGCCTCTCCCCCAGATCATCCCTGAACCGTGCATCCGGGTTGATCCGGTGGCGCGATCTCGGACATTGGATCGTCTTGGCCTTGATTACAGCGCGGGAAGAGCGATTGTCGCACTTCTTCCGGGGGCAGAGTTTGGACCTGCCAAACGTTGGCCGATCGAGTCTTTTTCTGCGTTGGCGAAAATCCTGAGACAGCAGGGACATGCCGTATGGATACTGGGATCAGCACACGATCAGGACTCGGGGGCAGCCATTGCGTCTGCGGCATCTGGCGTGGTCAATCTCTGCGGGCAAACTTCTTTGCCCGAAGCTGCAGACCTGCTTTCTATCGTGTCCCTGGCAGTTACCAACGACTCGGGGCTCATGCATCTCGCCGCAGCCGTAGGTATCCGATTGGTTTGTCTCTACGGATCCTCCTCAATGGACTATACCCCACCGGGGTCAAAGCAGGCGCTTTTAGTGAGCCTCCATCTCGACTGTAGCCCATGCTTCGCACGCGAGTGTCCATTGGGTCACCTCAACTGTCTTCGCAATTTATCGGTTTCCAGAGTCGCAGAGGCGGTCCAGCAACAACTTTCCACATGACTTTCTGTGCGACACAATAGCTTCAACCGGTGGTAGGCTAGAGACACAACCGATCTGAGACCATGGGGGAATCTGCACGTGTCATGTAAGCGAACCTGGCTTGTTTTTTTTCTGCTTGTGATCGTTCTGGTTGCACTGCTACTGCATTTTCTGGGCAGCATGTTGATCCCTTTTGTCATTGCGGCGCTGCTAGCTTTTCTTGCCAACCCCGCCGTGCGCTGGATGGTGAGCCACCATATTCCGCGCACTCTGGCCACGAGCTTTAGTTTCATTGTGATTCTACTTGCAGCCGGTGGTCTTGTGCTTCTGATCATCCCACTCATTGAACAGGAAGGGGTTGAGCTGCTCCACGCCATCTCGAATTATCTCCCCCTCTGGAATTCACAAGCCGTTCCGTGGATTCGTAACCATTTTGGCGTGGATGTTTCGACATTCTCACATCTGGTTCAGAGTCTCAAATTACACCTGCATTCTATCCGCCGTTTAACGACCCCTCTCTTGGGGTGGGTGACCCGTTCCAGTCTTTTTCTGGTTGGCATTCTTTTTGACATGATCTTGATCCCTATTCTTACCTTCTACCTGCTCAAAGACTGGGATCATCTCGTTGAGCGGTGCGTGATTGAACTACCTGAATCCTATCGTACGCCGACAGTCCGTTTGGGTGGCGAAATTGATAAAGTATTGAGCGCCTTTTTCCGAGGCCAACTGTTAGTCATGGCCGCGTTAGCCTTAAGTTATACCCTTGGTCTCAGTCTGATTGGCCTACATGTGGCCCTGCTGATTGGGTGTTTTGCCGGCTTGATGAGCTTTGTCCCATACCTTGGATTTTTCAGCGGTGTAATACTTGCCCTTTTGGCTATGTTTCTGCAGGGCGGTGGGCCTTTGGATCTACTCGGCGTGCTCATCGTCTTTGCGGTGGGCGAGGGACTCGAAAGCTTTGTTTATATTCCTTTCTTTATCGGCGGACGAACCCATCTCCACCCGGTTGCTGTGATTTTCGCAATACTGGCAGGTGGAACTTTATTCGGATTCGTGGGTGTTCTTTTGGCCGTCCCCTGTGCTGCAGTACTGTCTGTCCTCATACGCGAAGCCATACATCGGTTCCGCAACGAATACCCTGAAAGCATTCCCAGCTAGCACGCTGCTCCAGATCAGGATCTTAAACGCCCGTAATACGAAGCACTCCAGTCACTCTGAACGTCTCTTCCAGAAACGACAGGAAATTTGTACGGTCACTTGCTTAACAGGGGCCGCATACAGAAAAGCCTCGGTCCACACGGTGGACCGAGGCCATCTGTCTTGAGTGAGTCGAAAGTGAGATCTGATCAGAGATCCATATCCCCCATTCCACCAGGTCCACCCGGCATGGGCGCTGCTTTCTCTTCCTTGGGCAGCTCGGCAATCATGGCCTCAGTCGTGATCAGAAGGCTCGCAACCGATGCTGCATTCTGGAGAGCAGTCCGCGTGACCTTAGTGGGATCCAGAATCCCCATCTCGATCATGTCGCCGAACTCTCCGTCAGCAGCATTACATCCATAGCTGCCTTTCCCGCCTCTCACTTTTTCGAGGATAACCTCGGCTGGCATGCCAGCGTTGGCTACGATCTGACGCAGCGGTTCGTCCAGAGCGTGCAGCAGAACGTGAATGCCTGACTGCTGGTCCGTATTTACCCCCTTGAGATTCTGGATGGCTTGATGTGCACGTACGAGTGCAACCCCTCCACCAGGCAGGACGCCCTCTTCAACAGCCGCGCGGGTGGCATGCAGCGCATCCTCAACCCGTGCTTTCTTCTCCTTCATCTCGATTTCAGTCGCAGCACCTACCTTGATTACGGCCACTCCGCCGGCTAGTTTTGCAACCCGCTCCTGTAGTTTCTCGCGGTCGTAATCCGATGTCGTTTCCTCGATTTGCTTGCGAATCTGCTTAATACGTCCTTCAATGTCAGCCTTCTTCCCTGCCCCATCAATGATGGTGGTGTCGTCTTTGGTCACGAGCACCTTCTTGGCGCTGCCCAAAGCTGAAAGGGTTGCCTTTTCAAGAGCAAGACCCACTTCTTCGGAAATCACGGTCCCACCCGTCAGAACGGCCATGTCTTCCAGCATCGCTTTGCGTCGATCCCCGAATCCAGGTGCCTTGACTGCGGCTACCTTGACGATACCCCGTATCGTATTGACGACAAGGGTCGCCAAGGCTTCTCCTTCCACATCCTCAGCAACCATCAGGAGAGGACGCCCTGATTTGGCAACCGCCTCCAGAACGGGCAGTAGCTCCCGAATATTCGAGATCTTCTTGTCATGCAGCAGAATGTACGGATTCTCAAGTTCTGCACTCATGCTCTGCTGGTTGTTGATGAAATACGGAGAGAGATAGCCACGATCGAATTGCATGCCTTCGACCACTTCGAGCTCATTTTCAAGCCCGGATCCCTCCTCTACGGTGATCACGCCTTCCTTGCCGACCTTTTTCATGGCCTCGGCAATCAGGTTTCCGATCGCAGGATCATTGTTTGCGGAAATGGTCCCGACTTGGGCGATACTGCGGTCATCGCTGCAGGGCTTCGAGATTTTCTTGAGTTCCTCAACTGCGCTAATCACCGCCTTGTCGATTCCACGTTTCAAATCCATTGGGTTCATCCCAGCTGCAACGGATTTGAGACCCTCACGCAGAATGGACTGGGCCAGCACGGTTGCTGTGGTGGTTCCATCGCCCGCCACATCAGAGGTCTTGGATGCGACTTCCTTAACCAGCTGCGCACCCATGTTTTCATACTTGTCCTTAAGCTCGATTTCTTTGGCGACCGAAACCCCATCTTTGGTAACGGTTGGAGCTCCAAAGCTTTTTTCTAAAATCACGTTGCGACCTTTCGGACCCAAGGTCACTTTCACCGCGTTCGCGAGAATATTCACGCCACGGGCCATCCGGCCTCGGGCATCTTCGCCAAACTTCACATCTTTAGCAGCCATTTGATTTTCCTCTCTGATCAAAATTCGATTGAAATTGAGTTTCAAAAAACATGGGAAGAGATTTACTTACCTTCAATCACTGCCATGATGTCTTCTTCACGCATCACCAGAAGTTCTTCTCCATCCACTTTAACCTCCGTGCCGGAGTACTTTCCAAACAAAACCGTCTCGCCCACCTTGAGATCAACCGGTCGTACATCACCGTTTTCCAAAATCTTACCTTTCCCAACCGATAACACTTTGCCACGGATGGGTTTTTCGGCAGCCGTATCGGGAATCACGATTCCACCCGGCGAAGTGCGTTCCTCTTCCAAACGCTTGATAATCACACGATCATGTAACGGTCGGAGTTTCATTGCGGCATCTCCTCAAATAAAGAACGAATGGTTTTTACGAACTCGAGTAAAATCTGTGCTTCTTTATCAGCACTCGATACTGATGACTGCTATTATAGCGGTAGAGAACGAAGATATCAAGATCAGCAATACAATTGGATCTTCGCACCTGTTACTGCCATAATCTTAAGATATTGATTGTAAATAAATTAAGACTACGCTGATCTCAGCTAATGTTGTTTAACAGCATTATTGACTGTATGAATATGCAATATTATTTTGCATATCGATAAAAACAACTCTAAAGCCGATGTTTTCAAGCCTTGACCCCTCCCGCATCCGGGATGATTACCTGTGAAATGGGAATTCAAGCCTTGAAAAACTACTTCAGCTGGATCCGCGCGACGCCACTGCTCGGTGGATTAGCCGGGCTCCTCCTCGGCTGGTCGGTGTGGCAACCCAGTGGATTATCCGTAGCTTGGCTGCTGATGCTATCCGTTTTCAGTGCTCCCAAGCAGTCCAGAGTCTCTCGCTTTTGCGTTTTTTTCGGATACTACCTCGCTGCCCTGAATCTCCCTCTGACCAGTCTTCGTGATTATGACCCGACGCCATCAGGGGCGCTACTTGCAGGATTGGGACAACTCCTGCTTGCAATTACCCTGGCAGCACCATATGCCTTCTTTGCCGGAGGAAAACGCGGTCAAGCCTGGCGTGTCGGCGCAGGATCGATCATGGCTCTTGTATTAACTGCGGTGCCACCCCTAGGATGCGTGGGGCTGGCCTCTCCCCTCTTTGGGGCAACCGCCTGGTTCCCTGGCCTTGGAACAGCCGGCCTCATCCTCTACCTTCTGCTGTTCGGGTTGAGTGTCACGGTTCTACACCGCTTTTCCCCCTCTTCATCTGCAGTCTATTTACTGGGAATTATCATTCCGGTCGCGATCATCCCAGCGATCGGGGCCACATCGAACACGTTTGCAACCCATGGAGGTCTTTACTGTTCTTATGCGCAAGCCTGTCCCAAACATCAAATCATGACCATATCCTACCCATTTGGCCGGACCGTACAGACATGGTCTGATTTCGAGAAGCGGGCAAGCCTGATCACCAAGCTCGGCGACAAGGTTCTCGAAGACAATCCCCAAACACGACTACTCATCTACCCGGAAGAGGTCGCAGGTCCACTCGATCAGGCATTCATCCGGCTGTATGCCCATTTTGCCAACGTACTGCGCCGGCACCATGCAACAGCCGCACTGGGTGCTCTCATACCATGGCGCGTTCAGACCCCATCTCGCAAACAACAATCGCAAACCATTTGGAGTGACGGTATCGTTTTCATTGGCCAACATAACCGAGTACTCATCGCGCGACAACCTGCACCCGTCGTGGAATGGAACCCCCTGGCGATTTTCTTTCCATACGGCCATCCATTCATGGCCGCGTTTTGGGGCCTGCCAAGCGGGCACACTTCCGAAATACATCCGCCTCTCGACGACACCACATACGGAAAGACACATGTTGCTGCGCTCATTTGTTATGAACAAGCGCTGGTTTGGCCACTCCTCTGGACATTGATTAGGCATCATCCGACGCTCATACTGGCTCCAGAAAGTGTACATTGGGAAAAATCAGCTGCCATCGGTGATCTTGAGGCACGCTTGGCCAGAGGGTGGGGCCGCTTGTACGGACTTCCAGTGGCGCTCGCCATCAATCTCCCACCGGCCAGTGCACGAACGGAGAGTGATTCGGATCTCGCACACATCCACCAAATAGGACGGGGCTAACACAAGGAAAACCTATGCTAGAATGCAACACAGGCTTCTAGTGGCAACGGCAGAGAGGCCATGGTAAAACGGGTTTTATAAGGTTGCCTTATACAGCGGATCCAGAGTAAGGAGTATGGAAGTGTACGCGTGGAATAACTACCGTTCCCAAAAACCAGAAACTTCAGTTTCATGAAGATTAAGGATCATGGACGATCCACTGTAGCTCATTGGGTTGGATCTCCACCGCTGCGCCACTCGATCCAAACAAATGATCTTCCTAAAGACCTATTTTCTAGCACGGAGGGGACATGAAAGCTGTGTAATACGAAACAGAGCGATCATTGCTGCATTAAAATCACATTCAAGGAGTGTTATCCGATGAACAACGGTTTAGATATATCCAAGACCATACGCGGGAAACTGCGACTCAATGGTGCCGCTTTGCTATTGGCCGAACAGCTGATTCGCTATGGCGCAAGACCTTCATTTGTCAAGCAGTTTATTCCACTTTCTGATCGAGCCATGCGGCACATCTACCGGTCCGTCTGGCATCAATCTTCTCCTCGTGGACGATATCGCCAAAACATCGAAGAATGGTGGATTGAGAGCGGCTGGAGTCGACGCCTGACCGGCGGCCTTTTCTATTCAATCTATGCGTTTTACACGATACATAACCCAATACTCGAATCTGTCGATCGCATTTGGAGCTTTACATCTGCATATGGTGCGTATCAGGCGCGTTGCAAGGCCTTGCGAATGGAGTGTGCTGGAGTAGAAATGTGCTGGCAGCTTTTACTCAAAATTGATCAGCGCGAGTTGGTGATCAGACGCTGCAGAAGCTGTCATGCGCTGTATGTCATGCTCCCGCTGACATTCAACCGTGAACGTCGAGATTGCCTTTATTGCGTCAAGGATCGTGGCCGCAGCCATCCCACTCGTGCAAACATTGCTCACCCGAACCCGGCTGGAGCCGAAGAGTCGGATCCTCCTTCTGTCAGCGAAGCCAGTATCAACCCTGAATTGGATAAAAATCATGAATCCTAAATCGCAATGCGCCAACTGATTCTGGGCAACGGGGAACCGCCTGCGCATGCCGATCACCCTCAGGCTATAAGCGATTCAAGCCTGCGCCAGTCAAATGCAGGCCCGGGGTCCGTTTTGCGCCCAAGGGCAATATCCGAATGCCCTACGAGCCCTTCCGGCTGCAAGGTCGGATAGGCTTTTCTCAGACACAGGATCACACGGGCCAGTTGTACGTATTGAACTGTTTCATAAGGCTGAACATCGGTCCCCTCGATTTCAATCCCGATCGAAAAGTCATTACAATGCTCTCGCCCGGACCAGGACGAGATTCCCGCGTGCCATGCTCTGTTTTTGAACGACACAAACTGGATCAAGTTGCCGTCTCTCGCGATCAATAGATGTGCTGAAACTCTCAACGAGGCAACCGCTCTGAGTGATGGATCCGGGTGATTCATGGCAATCTGGTTGAGGAACAGGGATTCAACCCAACCCTGACCAAACCGTCCGGGCGGAAGACTAATCCCGTGGACGACGATCAGTTCGATCTGGCTTCCGGTCGGCCGAAAATCCTGGTTCGGAGATCTCGCTTGGCGTGCAAACCGATAAATTCCCTCAGCAAGGTCTATGGGCTGGGATTTGCTTTGATTCATATCCGCTGGTTACCGATGCATGCGACACCACTGGATCTGGAGCATGTGACATTGCTACATTGATGCGTATCGTACATAGGGCAGCTTCACCACGCGACGAGCAGGGGGTTCTGCATCGTCCTCTGTGCCTATAAATCATTTATCCTAATATAAACATGGCATGAGCGCGGGAATATTCAGAGTGTTTTCCCACAAACGTCCTCGGAAGAATCATTTTTACTCCACTCATGAAGAGAGTTTTGTATAACATGCATTCGCCACCTACCACGACGCCTCAATCGTACATGCACCAGATGATTTCGGCAGCCACCCGGTTCCCTGCACATAAAATTCGCTGTTCCCGAACCGAGTTTTTTTATTCAACTATCATCATACACGGCAATCAGACATGAACGAGAATCTATCCTGGATCAAACGGGATCTCGCAGTCATTTGGCACCCCTGCACACAGATGAAGGATCATGAGTGGCTGCCACTCATTCCCTTCTCCCATGGAGCTGGTGTCTGGCTCTTTGATGCGGAAGGGCACCGTTACCTGGATGCCATCAGCTCATGGTGGGTCAATTTATTCGGTCATTGCCACCCTTTGATCAACCAAGCAATCATTGATCAACTGGGGCAGCTGGAACACGCACTCCTGGCTGGTGCGACACATGAGCCAGCCATTCGGCTGGCCGAACGCTTGCTGGCACGCGCCCCACCGGGGTTAACCCGCTGCTTCTATGTGGATAATGGTTCGGCAGCGGTCGAAGCCGCACTGAAAATGAGTTTTCACTACTGGAAAAACAAGGGGTACCCCCAAAAAGACCATTTCGTTTCACTGGAAAACGCTTACCATGGTGAAACATTGGGTGCGTTGGCGGTTGGATCAGTAGGGCTCTACCGCGATGCTTATGAGCCCCTGCTTCATCGATCGTTTCATGTATCAGGAGCCGATTTATTCGACCGCCCCCAAGATGAGCCAGTCGAGGACTATACCTGCCGCCGCTTCTCCACCTTGGAACGGCTTTTGGCACGAGAAGCAGATCATATCGCGGCCGTGATCATCGAACCTCTGGTGCAGTGTGCGGGCGGCATGCGGATGCACGCGCCCCTTTATCTGACCCTTCTACGCGAATGTTGCAATCGTTATGGCGTCCATTTAATCGCCGATGAATGCGCAGTTGGGATGGGTCGTACCGGAACTTTTTTCGCCTGCGAACAGGGAGAGATAATACCGGACATTCTGATCACCGCCAAAGGTTTAACTGGAGGATATCTCCCGCTTGCCGCGTTACTCGTGCGGGAATCCATTTATCAGGCTTTTTATGCTGATTACGAGACGCACTTGGCATTTTTGCATTCTCACAGCTATACCGGGAACCCTCTGGCTTGCCGTGCAGCGTTGGCGACACTGGAGCTTTTTGATGCATCACCCGTACTGGAGCGGAACCTTGAAATCAACCAGTGGCTTCAAAAAGGCCTGGAGCCCCTGATCGGTCATCCCCATGTGAGTGATGTCCGGATCACAGGAACCATTGCGGCCGTTGAGCTCGCTTCGGATGGGCCAAACAAGATCCCTTACCCCCTAGAGGACCGGCGAGGAATCGAGGTTTTCCGTTATGGGTTAGAGCACGAAGCCTGGCTCAGACCTCTCGGTAATGTGGTTTATCTCATTCCGCCCTACGTGATCACGGCAAATGAACTGGATACACTCTGCAAAACAGTTCGTGATGCCATTGATCATGTATCTCGTATTTGAACGTGCACACGCGCCGCCTCTATATTCCCGGCAGTATCGAACCCCACACTGAGTACGAGCTCAGCTCGATGCAGATGCATTACCTGCGGCATGTGCTCAGGTTATCTCCGGATCATCCGTTACGAGCATTCGACGATACGGGACGAGAATACGATGCATCCATCTCGCTGTTTAGAACCAAGCGCATGTGCATCCGTACGGGCGAATCTGTTTCCGTACCCTCAAGGGAGTCCCCTCTCAACATTTGGCTCTACCCGGCACTGACACGAGGGGTCAAGATCGACTGGATCATTGAAAAGGCTACCGAACTTGGAGTGCGAGGAATTCGGCCCATCATGTCCCAACGCAGTCCAGTCCGGCTGCCAGCCGAGCGCGAGCAGGCACGCCTTGCGCACTGGAACGGAATTGCTCAAAGCGCGACTGCCCAATCTGGGCGGACTCAGATCCCGGTCTGCACGCCACCCATGCCCTGGGAGGAATGTCTCACACTCGTTAACGGGAACAATACCTGTTTTATTCTTTGCCCAGATGCCGTCTCCGGTCTGGATCCGAGCGTGCCTCCTTCAGGTACGATTCACCTTCTGGTCGGACCTGAGGGTGGATTCACGCCAGACGAAATTCACCAAGCAACTCAGGCTGGTTTCATCGCCATTCGTCTCGGCCCCCGCACACTGCGAAATGAAACGGCCCCCTTGGTAGCTCTGAGTGCCTTCCAGACACTTTGGGGTGACTTGGCTCCGTAACCCCGCCTCCCCTTCAAACAGCAGCAGGACTCCAGGCAGATAACTCAGCCTCGATGGCATCAAAATCGGGAATCAATGGGTTCTCGCCACCTAAATGGATTCTGCATAAAAACCCCTTCAGAGCCGAATGATCTTCGTGGGGTTTCAAAATCGAATCGGTGGTGCGCAGAAGATAGGGATACCCGAGCGTCATGAGAGCAAACTGAGGTGGGCTCAAAACTCCTGAAAGCGCTTGTACGACGATCAAGCGGCTCTTGGGCCCGGGGGGGGCATGCTTAAAACCAGCAAGGGCCTCGAGAGAGACTACCGGAAGAGGGGCTCCGTTCCATTGCCGCCAACCGAGTAACCAGGATGGTCCCTGACCAGTGTCAGTCAGCGTGCCCCTGTTGATGACTTCGATCACCGTTTCTCGGGGCAAAATGATCTTCATCCCCTCAAGTGGCACCAAGAGACAGTAAAGCTCCTCGTATGTAGGCATGATTAATCGCCTAAACCGGCGCCCAGGAACCGGTCGGGTTTCAGGTGATGAAGTATGTCGAGAAGGTCTTTTTCCTGATACGGCTTGGCCAAATAGGCATCCACGCCTATTTCCTTGGCGTGCTGACGATGTTTTTCTCCGGTTCGGGAGGTAATCATCACGATCGGAAGCGAGTGAAGTTGATCGTCATTGCGGATCCAGGCTGATAGTTCGAAACCATCCATTCTGGGCATCTCGATGTCGACAAGTGCAATATCGGGTCTCTTGTCCGCCAGAAGAGCAATGGCATCCAGCCCATCACGTGCGGTAATCACATCGATCCCGTTTCTTTCCAAGAACCGCTGCGACACGCGACGCATGGTGATGGAATCGTCAACTACCAGTACCAATGGGCGCTGCGCGGCCAGCCTATGATGCGCCCGGTCCGCTTGTGGCTCGAGCGTCTGTGCTGTCTTGCGCCGGCGCACGGCACGGACCAAAGCCACCGGATCGAGAATAAATACGACACTGCCATCACCCAGAATGGTGGCACCTGATATTCCAGGAATGCTGGCGACCTGAGGTCCCAAAGACTTCACAACGATTTCTCGGCTCCCTGACAGAGCATCAATCGCAAACCCGCGGTAATCCTCTCCGCCACGTGCGAGAAGCAGTGAAACTGTCTCGGCATCGGCAGCGATTTCCGCATGCGAGCGGCCGAGTGCTTCACCCAGTGTGGTGACCTGATAAGCGTGGCCGCCATAAAGGTAGGTCGGATTTTCCCGTTGCATCAGGTTGTCATACTCCTTTCGGGAAAGACGTCCAACACCTTCGATACTGTGCAGGGGAATGGCATACTGATTGAGCCCTGCTGTTACGAGCAGGGCTTGGGAAATCGCCAGGGTAAAAGGAAGTCGAATCACAATGCGGGTGCCGTGTCCGGTGTTCGTCAGGACTTCAACGGTTCCGGCCAAGTCACGGATTTCCGATGCCACGACATCCATACCAACTCCGCGGCCAGCTGTCTGGGTCAGCATCTGAGCTGTTGAAAACCCTGGGCGGAAAATCATCTGAATGAGATCATCATCCGTAAGAATTTGATCGGGCTGGACGAGATTCATCTCAATCGCCTTGGTGCGAATGGCTGCGAGGTTCAACCCTGCGCCGTTATCCGCCACCTCAATCAGCACTTCGGCACCCTCTCGCCGGAATGTAAGCGTCACTTCACCTACCGGATTTTTCCCGACAGCCTGCCGCAGTCCTGGATCTTCCAAGCCATGAATCACAGCATTACGAACCATGTGTTCGAGTGGTGCCAGAATGCGATCAAGCACCCGACGATCCAGTTCGGCCTCGGTGCCCTGGACAATCAATTGAACCTGTTTTCCGGATTCCATCGCCGTACGTGACACTAACCGTTGCAATCTAGGCTCAATGGATTGAATGGCGACGAGACGGCCTCTCATGAGGTTGTCCTGCAGTACCGTATTGACGCGCCCTTGCTGCAGCAACAAAGTCTCTGATTCCCGTATCAGCCCGGAAAGCAGGTTCTCAAGGCTGGACAAGTCGTTTGCCGACTCGGCCAGCGCACGAGAGAGCTCCTGTACACGGGTATAGCGATCCATCTCGAGTGGATCAAACCCGGTCTGCGAGGCGTGGACCTCCTGGGGCAGGCGCGCCAGCATCTGTGCTTCGGTTTCTATTTCCAGACGGCGCAATTGTTCGCGCAGTCGATCGACCGTACGGGCCAGCTCAACCAGATTGAATGAAACGCTACTGATCTGTTCCTCAAGCCGAGAGCGGTAGATACTGACTTCCCCGGCCTCATTGAGTGCCTGATCCAGAAGCTCAGCACGCACACGAACCATCGCTGACCCGATATCCCGCTGGGAAGCAATCGGCTCAGCCGTTCGCGCATCGCCCAAGCGTGGTGCATCAGTTGCAGCGACTCCAGAGGTTGTATCTCCTAACCACTGTCCTGCTCCTTCCCCCACAGGCTCCAATGCTTCACCCGCTGCACTCCCTGCCACGAAGCTCGCAAGACCCGTCATCAAACGCAAATCTTCGCGCGGCAGTTGTCCGCTTTTCGCAGTGCTCAACATTTGCCGGAGGGATCCGGTCGTCGCTTGAGACCATTGCAAAAGCGCACTGGGAGAGACTTTGTCCATATTTGCAATCACAGACTCAAAAACTGATTCCAGATCATGCGCCAATGTAGCCATGGCGCGAATATCCGCGATTCTCGCGCCGCCCTTGAGAGTATGGAGGATACGCTGCAACTGGCCGATATAGTCCGAAAGATTTTCTGGTGAGTTTTCGTGTTCAGCCCACTGTTCGAGTATACGTTCCGCCTCATCCAGAAGATCTCGTGCTTCTTCCAAAAACACAAGCTGAAGCTCTCGCCCCGAATCCTCAGACGGATGGCTCTCCGGGAAAGTTGCTCCCACCGGGAGAGCCACTCCCGGTGAGGAAGTACCATCCTCAGAGCGGGGCTCTCGTGAAGCTGCTCCGATGTGCCCGAGTGGATCTATCCGCGCCTCATATTCTTGCCATTGGGTCAAGATCGATTCGATTGAAGGTATGGGAAGGTCGCGGTTCCCATACGCGCGGATGAGTTCCTTGGCCAGCACAAGCGTGCTTTCTATGCGTGCCAGATCATCCGCATGTACCTGAGCTGCCCTGGTTATCAGCGTCTGGAAAAAGTGATCTAGCGGTGTACCAAGCAGGATCAGCTCCCTGAGTTGGGCCATCTGGGAACTTCCACTAAACGTGTGGGCAGCTTTCGAAACTTCGAAGGGCGGTGGTGTTTCTGGGTTGGCAACCCATTGTGACAAAAGCGTAATGTGCCGCAAAGATTCTGTCTGGTAGATCTCATAGAGTGCGCGTTCGATGCGAGGCTGCGCCAAACCAGAGCTCGGTTCTTCCACTGACACAAGCAATCGCTCTGCATGCATGAACTGATCGTCATAATCCATAACCAGTACTTTTTTCTGTTCGAGCTCCCTGATCAGACTGGGGATCAGTTGTATTGAGGCTCCGACGAATGCGACTCGATCATTAGATGCCGGCAAGGTGGAATCGATCATTCGATTAAGCAGTGATTCGACTTTCCAGCAATATTCGGCTAGGCGTTCCGCACCGATCAACCTCCCGCTGCCTTTGAGCGTATGGAATCCCCGGCGTATGGTCAGCCGTGACGCGGCATCGGTCGGGTTTTTCTGCCAGCTATCGTAAAACTCGCGTAGCTCCCGAACCACCTCACGCGCTTCTTCCAAGAAGATGGAAAGGATTTCTGTATCCGCGGAGCCCTGTACAACTTCAAAAGCGGGAGGCTGTGCGGGTGCGACCTCGTTTGGGCTCAGTCCAGAATGTGCAAAAGAGGGCGCTGCAGCTGCTTCGGGAACGTTTGACGCTGCTCTATCCAGCTGCTGTACTGGAGCATCAAGTATGACTGCGCTGGATACCGTGGCTAAAGCCTGCTCCTCAGCTGGTTCAGGCTCTTCCTGTGAACCCAATGCAGTGGTCGACAGAGCCTCCTCCAAGGCGGTAATGCAAAGCGCTGCATTATCCAGCATGGCTGGTAGTGTTCCACGATTGAGCCGTATGTTTTCCAGCCAGTATTCAATACTCACGATTGCATCAGCAATACGATTCGCAAGTGCCACTGAAAAACGCTGTCCAGGCACATGCCAACGGTCTGGGTTAAGTGTATCGCGCAACCTAATCATGAGTCCCGAAATCGGGTCGAACTCGGCTAGTCTGAGCGCGGCGATAATTTCATTCAGCAGGGGATGGATGGCGCGATTGAACTCCTCAGGCTGGTTCGGATGTGCGACAAAATCAGCGATGGTCTGTTTGATGCGAGCTAGATTGACGAGCACTTCTCGGATTACGAGGCTCCTGGCGCGACCGTATGCCTCTCGCTGCTCTGAAGAATCGCTCTGATGTTTGACTTTACCTAGCAGACTGATTTCTTCATCCAGTTTGTCTTCCAGCTGGAGCAGGACTGAGGCGATTTGGAACATGACCTCTTCCGTTGGAACCTCGGATCCATCGACGTAACGTGACATGACTGCTCGCTGCGCTTCGAGATCATCCCGAATGGAAGTCAGTCCCAGAACAGACAAGGTGTCACAGACCTTTTTGAGCTGTTCTTGAGCAGCCTGGAGCTGGGTGGGATCCTTACGGGAACCCCGTACATAAAGATCCACACGATCCTTGATGCGTCCCAAATCCTCACGAATGACTGAGCCCACAGTACGCAGGAGTGCCTGGCTCGGTCCTGATAGATCGGCAGTGCTGGCTGACCACTCATCTTCACGGGATTCCGGACGCAGCGTACTGCGGATGGCATTCATCCGTGGCCCATTTGAAATACTTACCATGATCTGAGCGCGAAGCGTAGCGGAGAGTTCACGGATATCATGATTGTCTTCGCCCGCACGAGCCAAATGCCGGAGTTCGCGATCCATGAGCCCCGCAAGCTGTTTAGTGCCCGGCGATGGCGCAATCCCACCCTCCCGGACGGATTCAAAAAAACCTCCCGCTAACCACCACAGTTCAAACTCTGAGGGGGTTTTGGCAGCCTCTTCCAGTTGTCCTGTAACCTTCAACAACACCCCCAAAGCATCGTGGTTCGAAGGGTCACTGTAAAAGGCAAGCAACGCGGACTGAAATGTAGGGCGGAGTCTCTGGGCAAGGCGCGCCATGTCACGATCGGATCCGGCGACTGCACGTTCGGCAGCGCGTAACGCCATGGTCAGATCCCCATCACTGAAGGCGGGATAACCGATAGCCGTTCGCAGCGCGTTGATTTGGGGCAATAACAGGCGTGCCGAATCGTTCCGCACGCCGGCCACCCGTTCCAGATACATGGGCAACTGCATGAGTGCGCGAGTGAGATGCTCCAGAATGTGCTCATCGGCTCGAATCTTCTGCTCTTTCAAACACCGCATCGCACGCTCGATTTCCTGGGCAAGCAGCGCCCCCCCACGGACCTCGACTACCTGTAATACGCCTCGGATTTCATGAAGGTTGTCGAGGCAACGTTCCAGCGCCTCCAACTGTCCTGGATCCTGTGTGTATGCCTCCCAGCCGAGCCGCACGCGCGCCAGCGAATTCTCAAGTTCGTCCTTGACCCAGAGAATCGCCTGTGAAGCGGGAATGGACATCGTTCAGTCCCCAGCCGTCACGTGGTACTCGCGCTTAGCTCCGCCAAATCGAAGACTTCCTCGTGAAGCTCGGGCGGTGACTCCACTGTAGCCGGCGCACCGCTCAAGTCATCCGCGATACCTGGTGATTCATCCGGCAGTTTGAATCCCGCGACGGTCTGACGAAGTGTTCCGGCGAGATCGGCTAATTTGCCGATATCCCGGGCGGTAGCCTCCGTTCCTTCAGCTGTCTGCACCGTTATTTCCTGAATCACATTCATGGTTCGTGTAACGTTCTGAGAGGCTGCGGCCTGCTGCTTGGCTGCCTCTGAAATACTCTGCACTAGATTCGCCATGTGGCCCGATACGGTTTCAATTTCGGTAAGTGCTCGACCGGCATTTTCAGCGAGTTGCGCACCGTTGACCACACCAGCCGTACTTTTCTCCATTGAATTGACTGCCTCTCCGGTGTCAGTCTGAATCGTTTTGACAAGTGTTTCAATTTGGCGTGTCGCATTTCCTGCTCGTTCGGCCAGCCTTTGTACTTCATCCGCAACCACGGCAAATCCACGTCCTGCTTCACCAGCCATGGAGGCCTGAATTGCGGCATTGAGCGCCAGGATATTCGTCTGTTCCGCGATATCATTGATCAGTTCGACGATATCCCCAATTTCCTGTGAGCTTTCGCCCAGTCGTTTGATCCGTTTGGCGGTTTCTTGAATCGTATCGCGAATGGCATTCATGCCGTCGATCGTGGCTCGTACCGCATCCGCACCACGGTGTGCAATCCCCACCGACCGTTGGGCCACCTCGGCAGATCGTTGCGCGTTGAGTGAGACCTGTTCGATCGATTTGGTCATTGCGGCGATCTGTCCGCCCGCTTGTACGATCTGGTGACTTTGATGGGAACTGGCCTGCGCCACATGAGTTGCAGTCGCCCGACTGCGGCGGGCAGCGTCATCGACCTGAACCGCTGTTTGATTGATCGTTCGAACCAGCTCTCTGAGCTGGTCAACGGCAAAGTTGACCGAATCGGCGATGGCACCTGTAATATCCTCTGTGACCGATGCCTGTACAGTGAGATCGCCATCAGATAGACCCGCGAGTTCATCCAGCAACTGCAGAATGGCGCTTTGGTTGCGCTTTGCTTCCTCGCCCCGGGCACGCTGGGCAGCCGCAATTGCATTGATCAGGTAGTTAGCATACATGAGCACCAGGAAAAGCATCAACCCTGCACCCAGCAGTACCCACCCGTAGATCGGCCGATAAACTCCATAGCGCACACCCACTTCCATTCGAGTTGTGATTCGTCCCATGAGATGGGTCATGCCATGCGAAGCAAAAACCACAGCAGCCAGCCCGCGGAAGATAGAGTGGACTTCAGTGGTGTTTTGCAAAAGGACAGCAAAGCCAGAGGCCACGGGATGGTAGAGTGCCTGCATCCTCCCCAGGAGAGGTCGCAAAGCTGGCATACCGAACACACCTGGCATATTGAGGCTGCGTGATCCGTTCAGCAGCGCACGCTGGACTGTATCGACATATCTCGCATTGTCAATGAGCTGTTTGAGGCGTGTGGTTGATTGCTGCCTGGGATTCAGAAGAGCATGCAGTTCCAAGGTGATCTCAAATGCACGTGTATTAAGTGATTCCACACGTGCCAAAGAACGCCGGGGTGCCCCTGTCCGGATCATAAGATTCGCCAAATGATCCCATTCGAGACTCAGGAGTGGAAATCCGGATTGGATATTGCGAAGCGAGGAACCAATGGCCTGTACGAGAGCATGGTGGGCGTTTAGAAATAGCAACGAATGATTGATTACCGAGGCACCACCACCAAACTCGTCGAGCAGAATCCTGAAGCTGTTCGGGCCAGAGGGTTGCCCAAGCATCAGGCTACCGTGTTCAAGCTCAGACAGATCCTGCTCGAACGCAACCTGGTGCAGCCGCATCTGTGGGAGCAAATCACCGGGTTTCGCAAAAAATGTTGATGCGTCAGACCGTATCGCCGATAACTCTTGGCGCGCCTGATGCAACAGCTTGGTCTGTGTGCGATAGGCTTGATCGGCCCGATGGACCTGGTAGAGGTCCCACGCCCCAGCCAACAAGAAAATCGTTGCCAGAACCCCCAGCCAATAGACGGTTCTTCGTGATTGTGGTTTCATTTCAGCCATGACTCACCTCGATCAGCAAACTCCACGGTATTTGGTACTTCCAGAACAGAATTAGCGGTCTCCTCGTCTTCACCCGGCAGCAGCATCCAGAAACAGCGTGCTCTCTACGAGCGCATGGAGATCTACATGCTGGCAGACAGCACGATCAACCTGATAACTTCCACGAACCCAAGCCCGTAGTGCGCTTTCTCGTGGCGCAGACTCCCGTTCCGCTTCGTGGATCCTTCGAAATCCGCGGACTTCGTCAATCAGCAATCCCACGGGATTCCGGTCGTGATTGATCCGGATGAGCCGAGTGGACCGGCCAGCTTGAATCGGCTCCAACCCTGCAAACGCAGCGAGATCGGTGACCGGAATCAGCTGCCCGCGCACGTTGGCGACTCCAATCAGCCATGGTTTCGCGCCAGGCAACTGTGCCAATGGGACCGGAGTCATGATTTCCCGGATGCTGTTCCGATCTGCGATATAAAGCTCTGACGCCACCCGGAATGCCATCCCGGTCCATTCCTTCTCTGTCTCGGATCCGATAGTCCGTCCACGCACAATCGCACGGGCACGATTTTCGATAGCCTGAAGCAATACAAATGGCCGTACCGGCATCGACGGGACAGATTCAGTGGCCACTTTGTCCTCCAAGAACGTTGTTGACCGACTGCAGCAGTACCTCGGGGGTCACCGGCTTGACTAGGTAATCGGATGCACCCTGCCGGAGTCCCCACACGCGATCCGTCTGCTGGGATTTATTGGTCACGACAATCACCGGGACATTTTTAGTTTCTGCATGGTGCGTGAGCTGTCGGGTTGCCTGGAAGCCGTTGATCCCCGGCATGATCACATCCATGAGAATCAAATCAGGCTTCTCTGATTGTGCCATTTCGATCGCCTCAATTCCATTCGTGGCAGTTATGACACTATGCCCCGCCTTTTGCAGCATGGCCCTCAGGATATGCACCTCGGTCGGCGAATCATCCACAACCAGTATCTTAGCCATTCACTTCATACCTCATCGAGCAATAAATTTAGGATCGTTCACCCGCGTGTCGTCGCTGCACGGTCGGTCTGGGATTTAGACAGAAAATTCTGAAGGGTCGAAAGCAGGTCCTCACGCCCGAATGGTTTGGTCAGATACTGTTCGGCGCCACAAATCCGTCCTCGCGCAATATCAAACAGTCCGTCTTTGCTAGAAAGCATGATGATCGGAATCTGACTGAACTGGCGGTTGTTTTTGATGAGCACACAGGTCTCATACCCATCAAGCCGGGGCATCATGACATCGATGAAAATGATGTCCGGATTCAAGTCCGCGACCTTGGCCAAGGCCTCGAAACCGTCTCCAGCGGTCGCAACGGCGCAGCCCGCTGCTTTAAGCATGTTTTCCGCACTAGCGCGCACGGTACGGCTATCATCCACGATCAAGACCTTCGTGCCTCTCAAACTAGCCTCTGGATGCTCGTTCTCGGATGGACTCATGCAGGTGTCTCCCTCTCAATCAGCCTCAAAGGGTATCTCGATAGCCCCCACCGAGTTACCTTTTACCACAAATTTGCCGCATAATCCATTGACATTAGTCTTAAAAGGTTATACCCCCGTGACAGGCGGTCAACTCCATCTCGGCGTCATCATGGATCCGATCGATTCCATACACCCGGAAAAGGACACCACCCTCCTGCTTCTAGAGGCTGCTCAGAGAGTGGGGTTTCGTCTGAGTTACTTTGAAATCAGTGATATTTATGCCAAAAACAATGGGGTATGGGGACGTGGCCGACCCCTTCGGGTGTCCGAACGGAAAGATCGCTTTTTTGAGTTCGACGGTGATCCCGAGCCCCTCCTTTTGACTGATCTTTCGGTCCTCCTCATGCGTAAGGATCCACCTGTTGATCTCGAATATGGGTATGTCACCCTTCTTCTGGCACTGGCCGAGCAGGCGGGCCTTTGGATCCTCAACTCGCCGCGAGCCCTGCTCAACACCAACGAAAAACTGGCCATTCTGGCTTTTCCGGATCTCGCACCCCCTACACTCGTCACCCGATCGATGGCACAGCTTCTCGAGTTCATCGATTTACACGGGCAAGCCGTACTCAAGCCATTGGATGGCATGGGGGGATCGCGGATTTTTGTGACCTCGTCCGACGACCTCAACCGTCATGTAATCGTCGAAACGCTGACGGCCGAAGGCAGCCGTTATATCATGGCGCAGCGCTTTATTCCCGAGATCCGGGAAGGAGACAAACGAATCCTACTCATCGACGGCATCCCGATCCCGTTCGCGCTGGCGCGCATCCCGAAAACGGGCGAGTCGCGCGGGAACCTAGCCCGAGGGGGCACACCACGCGGTGTTCCTCTCACGGAACGCGATCGTGAAATTTGCGCCACCGTAGGCTCACGTCTGGTGCAGCAAGGGCTCGCATTTGTTGGATTGGATGTCATCGGAAACTACCTGACTGAGATCAATGTGACAAGCCCAACTTGTGCACGGGAGCTTGAGACTGCATACGACCTGGATATCGGCGGGCAAATCATGCGTCGCATCATCGAAGTTCTCAAAACACGGAGATCCACTTCAATCGATACCTCACCCCGTACATCTCTATGAAAAGCTGGGAACCGCACAACCTCCTTCAGCTGCCCCCATGAAAATCAGATCCCACCCACCACACTCTCGGATTCTCTTACGCACCAACCCATCCCTTGAGCGGCTCTTCCATATCGGATTTTTGGTTTCAATTGCATATGCCGTCTTGATACTTGGAATTACCTTTCGCAACAGCAATCCGCTTGACCCGCTGCTACACCCGCTTGCGGTAACGGTGGTGGATACACGGAGCCTTCGGCCACCACAGAGGGTTCATGTATACGCTCAGGTCAACTCACGCGGTGGTTCCCATCATCCCGAACGGGCGATCCAGGCTGCAAGACTCCCATCGGGTCAACTCAATCAAAATGGAAGGCACGAAGCGCATGATGCACGTCACTCACAAGCCCGATTACAGGCATCGCAAACCAACCCGACGCTGGGTGCCGGATCCCATACCGGCAGCAGCCAGGCGATGGTCAGTCGGGCACTGAACTCAAGGCAGGTTTCACTCAGGCTACGCACACACCTTTCAGACGTTGCACCATTGGAAATCGAGCACTTGATGGTCGCCTCACACTCACCTCTACCACCCGTTACGGAAACTCGGAACACGGATGTCGGATCAGATGCGCTTGAACCGAAACCTTGGCCGGCCCTCTCGGCCCGCGCGCTGGTTCTGGCTCGCTATCTCGACGCTTGGAGGAAGCGGATTGAGCGGGTCGGCAACCGTCTCCTGCATCTTCAAGGCATGAATCCCAAGCTCAGAGGGCATCTGCTACTCGCAGTGACCCTCAGAGCCGACGGTTCAATCGCCGCCCTGCATTTCGTGCGTGAAGCA
Source organism: Pseudomonadota bacterium (assembly GCA_027365475.1). Lineage (GTDB taxonomy): Bacteria > Pseudomonadota > Gammaproteobacteria > JAKAQQ01 > JAKAQQ01 > JAJZNM01. Next base: position 87,463 of record DAHXNI010000024.1, read on the forward strand.
CACAACGCGAGCCTCAATCGGCTTGCTCTTGAGACCATTCGGGAGGCACAGCCCTTCCCTCCACTTCCGCATACACGATACGGTCGTCAGTCATTCCGGTTTATCTATGAATGGCGTTTCTTCAACCATCTCACGACGGCGGATGTGGCTCCTCTCGAACGCGCCCATTCTTGAGTCTTTTGTCCCAAACTCTCATAATATGGGAGATGATGAAGCACGGTTCTCTCACAGGTCACCTTTTGCTTGCCATGCCTGGCATAACTGATGCCAATTTTACGCAATCTGTCACTCTGGTCTGCCTGCATACCACGGAAATGGCGGTCGGGGTGATCATCAACCGCCCAACCAACCTCACGCTGCGGGAGTTGTTTGATCATCTCACGCTCGCTCCTGGAACGCGAAGCGAAATCTTGAACCAGCCGGTTTATCAGGGCGGGCCCGTTCAAACTGAACGGGGATTTATCGTGCATTCTCCAGACTGCGCCGGAGAGTCGACTCAGTCGATCAACGGCGGGTTATCCATGAGCAGTTCGCGGGATGTGCTGGATGCTATCTCCCAAGGCAAAGGACCCCGTCAGTTTTTGGTTGCCCTTGGGTACGCCGGATGGGAATCCGGGCAGCTCGAACGGGAAATAGGCGAAAACGCTTGGTTGTCTACTCCCGCCGACCATGATCTGATTTTTGATCTGCCACCCGAGCAGCGTTGGCAAGCCGCTGCCCAGCGGATCGGGGTACATTTGGACCGATTGAGCATCGATGCCGGACACGCTTGATCAGATTGTATTGGGAGTGGACTACGGCCAGAAAAATATCGGAATTGCCATAGGAAACCGGCGCACCCGAAGTGCACGACCTCTGACCACCCTGAGCACACGGTCGGGACAGTTTCCATGGCCAGCACTCGACCGCTTGATCAGTCAATGGACACCCGACATTCTTTTGATCGGTGTGGTGCCATCCCATTCATATTTGAGCGATCCGCCTCGTTCGCAGTTTCTCTCGACACTGGGTAAACGGTATGGCATGCCTGTCGTGGAATGGGACGAAAGCCACACCTCTGAAGCAGCACGCTCGGAAATCCGACAACGTCGTGCAGATGGTCGAGCGAAGCATCGCGTAGCCAAAGGTTTTGAAGATGCCGTTGCGGCAACGCTGCTGGTCGAGTCTTACTTGGGAGCATCTGACGCATGAACGAAAACCGCGCCACATCGCTCCAGTTAGACAATAACGGAAAACTGAGGCACCTCATAACCTTGGCAGGTCTGCCACGGCCCATCCTCGAATCCATTCTTGACCGCGCCGAGCAGCTCATGCATGCGGAAACGGCCACCCAATTCCACCCGGACCAGCCTGTTGCGCTGCTCTTCTATGAACCCAGTACACGTACGCGTGGATCATTTAGCTTGGCGGCTTGGCGACTGGGTTATCCAGTCATCAATCTCGAACCCGGTCAATCGTCAATTGCAAAATCGGAAACACTTGAAGATACGGTCTCGACCCTTGAAGCCATGGGCGTTCGGTATCTGGTTCTGCGCCACGCCCAGGACGGCGTTTTCAACGCTCTGCTAGATCCGCCAGATCGCACCATCCATTGCATCAGTGCCGGAGAGGCCCATCAGTCTCACCCGACACAGGGTCTCCTTGATCTTCTGACCATCCGGCAACATTTCCCCGATCTTGCAGGTCTATCAGTGGCCATCGTGGGTGATCTCGCACACTCGCGCGTCGCACGTTCAACCTTCACAGCGATGCGTACGTTCGGCATCACTGACATTCGTCTGAGTGCGCCCCCAGAATTCGAGCCCGATCCGGTCGATTTTCAGGGAGCGACAAACCAGACGCTCACTCAGGCCTTAGAGGGAGTTCAACTGATTATCGCGTTGCGCGTCCAAAGTGAGCGCCTGACGAAATCATCCACCATCGAGCCCGGATACTATTTCTCCACATACGGACTCACATCTGAAAGGCTCAGGAACTGCCACCCGGATGTTCGCATCATGCACCCGGGACCGATTCATCCGGGCATGGAACTCGCGTCGGATTTGATCAATAGCCCCCGATCGCTGATCCGCCAGCAGGTGCACAACGGGGTGCTGATTCGAATGGCGGTTTACGAGGAACTTCGTTCTTGAGTCGATCCGCCCCTTCCTCCCGTGGCTCGGTTCTGATCGAGCGCGCGCGTATCATTGAGAACCACCGAGTGGCTCCGGAACAATTCCGGCTGTTGGTGGAATCCCCTAGGATCGCAACACGTGCCCAACCTGGCACATTTGTACATGTGAGTTGCGACGAGGATGGCTGGTTCAAACGACCCATGTCCCTTCTGGATGCCCAAGGTGACCTTCTGGACATCCTGTATAAAGTGGTTGGCCGGGGGACACAACACCTGAGTACCCGGTCAGCCGGCACCTGCCTCAGCATCATGGGCCCGATTGGAAAACCTTTTGCACCCGATCCGGAAGCTCCCTGGATCATCGCGATCGGTGGTGGCACGGGCATTCCTCCTTTGATTTTTCTACTCGAACGACTTTTTGCCTCGGGTACGAGAAGCCGTTTGGCCTTCTTCGGTGGTTCCGAACTGCCTTTCCCGCTGGAAACGCAACACCGTGCCACGCCATTTATCGGCATACCAGAGGGTGTTACGCAGTCTTTGCTTCGTTTGGATCGGCTCGGGATCCCAGCCGCATTGGCAAGCCGCAGCGCAATCCAGGGAACCTACCCTGGGCTAGTCACCGATTTATTCAAGAGCTGGTTACGTCTGCTACCGGAACCGCCCACGCCCGGCACTCAAGTTTTCAGTTGTGGACCGTCTGCCATGATGGCCGCGGTACAAGCCTTAGCACGGGATATGCACTTTGGTGGCGCGCTCTGCCTCGAAGAGTACATGGCCTGCGCAATCGGCGGCTGTGCTGGCTGTACCGTTCCCGTCACTGGCCCTGACGGCATCGCCATGAAACGAGTCTGCGTCGATGGACCGGTTTTCACGATAGGCACCGTCCTCTTTGACAACCGTTAGACGGAAAGAACCGCTTCAATCTCAATCAGTGCTCCCCGCGGAAGCTCCCGAACACCGACAACAGCCCGTGCCGGATAGGGCGGCTCCCAGATTGCCCCCATCAGCTCATTGAGTACCGGAAAGTCACTCATCTGAATGAGATAAACCGTGAGTTTGGCCACTTGTGCATCTTCTCCCGCCTCGTCACACAAAGCGAGCAGGTTGCGCAATGCCTGCTCAGCCTGGGCCCTAAATTCTCCTGAAACCAACTCGCCGCTCCGCGGCTCCAGCCCAATCTGTCCCGAAATGAAAACCCATGAGCCTGCACGTACCGCTGGAGAATAAGGGCCGATCGCTCGGGGTGCCTTCGCGGATGTTAGTGACACTCTCTCAATCATCGTTCTATACCTCATGGAAAATCAGGAACAGATGCCATTCCTCATGGAATCATCGACTGTGAGCGGTTTCAGGTACGCGCACGAGCAATACGAATCACACCAGGGAGCCGGTGTATATGCCGGAACAGGTTGGCAAGCTGCTTCCGGTCCCGGACTGCACAAACAAACGTCAAAGTGGCCATCAGCCCATCTCGCTCTGTAACGGATACCTGTTCAATATTGGATCCGAGCTCAGCGATACGGGAAGCAATTTGGGCCAGTACGCCACGTTGGTTCTCAGCGTCCACACGGAAACCAATCGAAAAATCCTTTTTCAGACCGGCTTCCCATGCCACATCAATCCATTTATCAACTGCTTTGCGGTGCTCAAGGAGATTCGGGCAATCCGCGCGGTGAATAACCATTCCTCGGCCAGCAGACAGAAATCCTGCAATTTCGTCTCCTGGAATCGGGTAGCAGCAACGCGCAAAGGTGACTACCATGCCCTCCGTACCCCGGATCACAATCGGAATTGATTGCGGAGTGGTCACCTCCGTTCCAGGAGATTGCAAAATCGCATGTGCGACGAGAATGGCTGGTCGCTCACCAAGGCCGATCTGGACCAAGAGTTCATCGACATCTGCCAACTTGAGATTCTGTGCAAGCCGCGATAAAGATTCCGGATCCAACCGTCGCAGCGACGTATGAGATCGAGACAGAATCTGGTTGAGCAGTTGCTGCCCCAGCGTTTTGGCTTCGGCGCGCTCGAGATTCTTGAGATATTGACGGATATTGGTACGGGCTTTGGCCGTCACAACGAAATTCAACCAGGCGGGATTGGGGCGCGCCCCGTGTGCCGTCAGGATTTCAACCAGCTGGCCGCTTTGGAGCACTGTGCGCAATGGAACCAATTGCCGATCGACCTTAGCGGCAACACAGGAGTTTCCGAGATCCGTGTGAACGGCATAGGCGAAATCAACCGGTGTGGATCCTCTCGGTAACCGGCGGATCTGTCCACGTGGTGTGAACACGTAGACCTCATCCGGGAAAAGATCAATTTTCACATTCTCAAGAAACTCAACCGAACTACCCACACGACTCTGGATCTCAAGCAATTCACGCAGCCACTCCCGCGCCCGATACGCGGTCGTTCCTGCATGATGCTCGCCGGACTTGTAGAGCCAGTGAGCAGCAATACCCGCTTCAGCAACCTGATCCATCATGACTGTCCGAATCTGAACTTCGACAGGAATGCCTTCCGGACCAATCACAATTGTATGCAATGATTGGTAACCGTTGGCTTTGGGTATGGCGATGTAATCCTTGAACTTTCCCGGCAGCGGGCTGTAGAGATGGTGTACAACGCCGAGAACGCGGTATGTGGTGTCCTCACGATCGACGATGATCCGAAAACCATACCGATCCCAGACTTCACTCCAGGACAATCCCTTGTTTTTCATTTTGCAATAAATGCTATAGAGATGTTTCTCTCGTCCTCTGATCTGTGCATTGATTCCTTCCGCGAGCAAGCCGCGCTTCAGCGCCTCTTCCGTGCGTTGAATCAACTCCCTACGGTGACGCCGTCTCTCCCGCAGGCGTGTCGCAAAAACGCGGTATCGATGCGGGTAGAGATTCCGGAAACCCAGATCCTCAAGCTCAAGACGCCAAATATTCATTCCCAGACGATGCGCAATAGGAGCGTATATCTCGAGTGTTTCGGCGGCAATCGCACGCCGCTTGGCATCTGGCATGCTATCCAATGTGCGCATGTTATGCAGCCGGTCTGCAAGTTTGATCAGAATGACCCGGATGTCATCCACCATTGCGAGAAGCATTTTGCGAAAGTTCTCGGCTTGAGTTTCTGCGTAGGTCGGGAAACTGATCTGAGTGAGCTTGCTCACACCATCGACCAAATGGGCCACCTCTGCACCGAAACGGGTTTCAATCTCGGCCCGGGTGACTGGAGTATCCTCAATCACATCATGGAGAATGGCTGCTACAAGCGTTTCGACATCCACATGCAATCCCGCGAGAATGCGCGCGACCTGCAACGGATGTTGGATATAATCTTCGCCGGAGAGACGAAGCTGACCTTTGTGGGCCGACTCACTGAAACGGTAAGCCCGTTCAAACAGCAACGTCTGGTCTGAAGTGAGATAGCTTTTGAGTTCTTCCAAAAATGCCGCCAACCCATCTGCCTGCTTGGCTGGGTTTCCGCGACCGAACAGAACACTCCCTTGGGGCATCAACCCCGCTCCGCGGCTAGAATCCCTCGTCGGTTTCAACCACCGCAAACGAGTCGGGGAATGCAGCCGGTTCCTCGACCAGTACGGGTTTCGGTCCGTCGGGCTGTGTCAGCACTTCCTCCCCTACTGCCCCTTCGGCTATTTCGCGAAGCGACAAAACTGTGGCTTTGTCATTCTCGCGATCCAACGTAGTGGGTGCCCCATTGGACAGCTGCCGAGCCCGTTTGGCGGCAACCAGCACCAACGTAAACAGATTGGGAATCCGGGACGCACAGTCCTCGACCGTTACTCTCGCCATTGCAAAACCCCTGCCGATTGGCCATCATTGCGGCTGCGCTTTAGTCCCCTATCATAGATCATTCTGGGCTTGATGCCAAGAGTTCCCGGATTCGTTGTTCAAGATCCCGGGGGCCAGCAGGCGCAGCATCCGGTTCGTCTAGGATTGCGCGGATTTCCTGAACGGTTCGCTTGATCTCGTCATTGACCACAACGTGGTTAAAGTCGCGCCAGTGATGAATCTCCCGCGCCGCATCCTTCAAACGCCTGCTCACTTGGTCCTGTGCTTCCGTCTGACGACCACGGAGTCGCCGTTCCAGTTCAGCCTGAGAGGGTGGCAAAAGGAAAATCGTAACTACCGATGGAAGGCGCTCACGCACCTGTCTGGCCCCTTGCCAGTCAATGTCCAAGAGTACCTGACGACCATTTTCCAGTGCACGCATCACCGGTTCTTTCGGTGTTCCGTAATACTGTCCGTATACAGAGGCGTATTCGAGAAAGTCGCCATGCTCGATCGCACCTTCGAACCGCTTGGGAGGCCAAAAGAAATAATCCACTCCGTCACGTTCTGACGGCCTTGGAGGGCGTGTGGTTGCAGAAACAGAAAAGAAAACATGATCTCCGAGTGCCTCGAGCAGCGCTCGAATGATGGTCGTTTTGCCAGTACCGGAGGGTGCGCTCAGGATGAAAACATGTGCATCACTGGTCATGCGGGCCTTCCCGTTATCGACCCTCTCAACTGCATCCGATACATCAATAACCTCTACTTCATGTGTGTATGCATAGCTGGAGCATCCACCCGTACCGCTTCCCCATCCATCCGAACTTGCGCAGGCAACGGCCGTCATCTTGATCCGGGCCACTCGGCATCAATGCATCTGGCACTTGGCCAAGCCATCATCGGGTGCCTGCAACAACCCAGACGAACAGAGGTAAGCCTAACCGATATTCTGCACTTGTTCGCGCATTTGTTCGACAATGACCTTAAGATCGACCATGCGATGGCTGATTTCGGCATTTTGAATCTTGGCGCTCAGTGTATTCACTTCACGCTGCATTTCCTGCAACAGGAAATCGAGCTTCCGTCCACCCCCCATGCCGGTTTCCAGTGTGCTGGCCAGAGCAGTCAGATGACTCTCGAGCCGGTCCAGCTCTTCGCTCACATCCGTTTTCTGTACGAGCAGTACGAGTTCCTGCTCCAGGCGAGCCGGATCCAGATCCAAACGAAATGATTCCATCCGTCGACGCAGACGCACGAGTTGTTCTGCATGGCTCAAGCCAACTTGATGGCGAACCTCGCGTAGAATCGCGACCATCTCTGACAGGCGTGTGTTCAACCCGACTCTCAGGCGTTCACCTTCCTCTGCCTGCATGTGTTCCAAATCCACAAGCGCGGCAATAAGGAGCTCTTGGGCATCACACGCTTGCTTCTCCGGCGCAGTATGCGGCTCTTTCCGCACCAAAACACCTGGCCATTGGAGGAGCGCCAGTGGATCAACGGTCAGATTCAAATCCCAATCCTTTCTGATGGCATCGACCCAAGCTCGGATTTCAAAGATCCGCGACCTGCTGATTTGGGTGCCAGAGCCCTCCATTCCAGCGGAATCGACCTGCAACTCTGCTTCAATCCGGCCCCGCACGGCTTGCGCCGACAGGATCGATCGAAATTTATTCGCAAACTGTTCAAAGGTCGGTGGTATGCGCAGCAGAACTTCGCGTGAACGCCCGTTCAAGGACTTGAGGAGCCAGGTCAGATTGACACCCGACCGAGTTGATACCGCTCGCGCATAGCCCGTCATGCTCCGAAGCGGGGTGGATGGTCTTGCGGATTTGGAAAATGCGCTCATATGGAAACCGGTGGACCAAACGACACAAACCCATTGTATATGGGGGCGGGATTCCTATACCTAGCCACGCTGTACCTTTATACTGATTCCCACTGTCACCGTTGCCGCCTTGGCTTTTCGGAGAATTATCATGCGACCAAGCGGCCGTCAAGCCGATGAACTGAGACCGATCCAGATTATCCGACGCTATACCAAGCATGCCGAAGGCTCGGTCCTGATTCGCCTTGGAGAAACACATGTCCTTTGTACGGCATCCATTGAGGAACGGGTTCCACATTTTCTGCGTGGCAAAAATCGCGGTTGGGTGACTGCTGAGTACGCCATGCTGCCACGTGCCACGCAGACCCGCTCGGAGCGAGACGGTGTCCGCGGTCGCACCAACTCGCGTGCACAAGAGATTCAAAGATTGATCGGACGATCCTTGCGGGCAGTCGTCGACACAACGGCACTCGGCGAGCGGACCGTTATTCTAGACTGCGATGTGCTGCAGGCGGATGGGGGTACACGCGTGGCGGCCGTAACGGGTTGTTACGTTGCCCTCGCCGACGCCATTGAGTTCCTCGTCCGCCACAAGCGCCTTTCCGCTTCTCCGATTCACGGGTCGGTAGCTGCCGTTTCCGTGGGTATTTACCGAGGACAGATCATTTTGGACCTGGACTATGCCGAAGACGCAGAAGCCGAAAGCGATGTCAATGTGGTCATGAACGAACTGGGTGCACTCGTGGAAATTCAAGGAACTGCAGAAGGACACGCCTTTCATCGCAAAGAACTCGAGCAGATGCTGGATCTGGCTGAACAAGGTACCCGGATCATGCTCCAAGCACAAGCCACAAGCCTCGGGAAACAGGTCTGATGCGACTTGTGCTGGCGACCGGAAATCCGGGCAAATGCCGCGAGTTCACGTCGATCGTAAGCACCTGGGGATTCACCGTCGTACCCCAGACAGACATTGGTATCGAATCACCGACCGAGAACGGAACCACTTTCTACGACAACGCGATGCTCAAAGCTGCCCATGCCCGGCAGCGTTGTACAGATGCCGTTCTCGCGGATGATTCGGGCCTTGAAGTGGATGCGCTGGGTGGAGCACCAGGAATCAACAGCGCCCGCTATGCGGGTCCGGACACGGATGCATCCGCCAACCTGAATCTGCTTCTGCGCAACCTATCAGGCACGCCTCTTGAGCAACGGACAGCGCGCTTCCGCTGTATCCTGATTCTCTGGCCTCCGGATCAGGAACTGCCGTTTGTGGCGGAAGGATCGTGCCGGGGGCGCGTTCTGAATGAGCCACGCGGCAACCGGGGGTTCGGATACGATCCGGTTTTTGAACTGCCGGAACTAGGCCTGACGTTCGGGCAGATCAGCCCTGAACTTAAGGATCGTTACAGCCACCGTGGACATGCACTGAGGCAGTTGCACCATATTCTCACGAGTTCGGAATGGCATACCCAGCATCCGGATCTCCTGCCCGATAAGCTCCCCATAGGAATGGAGTCCCCAGAGGATGGACTCCTCACCCATTTTTAAGCCTGGCTGGCCAATGTGTGCATCAGGATCTCTTGCACCGCCTGCGAGCGATGGGGCTCGTCTGCCAGGTCACGAATCGTCTTCTCCATGTGCTTTTGCACCGCCGGATTCTCCCATCGCCAAGGGTTGCCAAATGCCTTGGCCAATCGGGCCGCAACCTGCGGGTTGATGGCATCGATTTTGCGTATCTCCGACGCGAGCAGTTCGTACCCAGCACCTGTCGGATCGTGAAAGCCAGCTGGATTCAGTTGCGCGAATGCGCCAATCAATGCATATATCCGGTTTGGGTTTCTGCGGTTGAAATGAACGTCGCGAGTCAGTGCTTCCACATCCCAGATCGCGTGCGAACGATGTGAAGTTGCTTGCATAGTCAGCCACTTGTCCAGAACCAGCGGGAAACGGTCATAACGCGCGCGGAAATCGTTCATCTCCGTTTTACGCACAGGATGATCGAGATCGTTGAGAGATAAAAGTGCACCAATACGGTCCGTCAAGTTATCGGAATCCCGATAGGCTCGTTGTGCCCACTCAACATAACGGTCGGGATCGCCCCAGACGAGGTAGGACAGTGCCAAGTGTTTGAAGCGTCTGCGGGCCGCATGGTCGATACCATACCGATAAGACTCATGCTGGCTGCTGAGTTCCAGATAAAGACGGTCCCAAAGATCTCTAAGGTTTTCCCCGATTTCCCTGCGCAATCCGTCACGTACGAGGCGGACCGTGGCTGGATCAAACGGTCTGATCGACTCACAGAGCCAAAGCTCGTCAGGGAGTGTGAGCAATTCCACCCAAAGCCCCGGATCGGTACATGTACCTTCCAGTAAACGTCTCCAGGTCTTGAGCAGTGCTTTATCAGAGGGGAGCGTCCGAGCGTTGCGAATTGCTTCACAGCGCGCGCGGATCAACCGCATTACCATTTCCTGGCTCGCTTCCCAGCGATTCAACCCATCCGGATCGAATTGCATCAAAGTCCTTAGCGAACGATCGGAATGGGCCGTTTTCCAGATCACGGGAGCTGAAAAATCCCGCAGTCCGGAAATCAGCGGAGGTTCTTGAATTGCATCCAGGACGAAACTTTGCCGGTGTTGTGTCAGATTAAGCACCGCTTCGGTTTCATACTCCTTCCTGCCCTCCAATCGGAATGTCAACGATCTTCCTTCATCAGATAACAAACCAGTTTTCACAGGAATCCAAAGCGCTCCGTCCGGCTCGGAATCCGAGCGGGGGGCCGGGATAAACTGGGTCAGTGTGATTCGGAGCCGACGATTCCTATGGTCATAGCGCGAATGGCACTCGATCCGTGGAGTGCCGGAACGGTCGAGCCAGCGCTCAAAAGGGTGCAGACTTCGGCCATAGGCCTGTTCCATAACCGCTAAGAAATCCTCCAGAGTGACCGTTCGGCCGTCATAGCGTTCGAAATAGAGCTGGAGCCCCCTGTTGAAGTCCGTTTCACCCAGAATGGTGGCGCACATGCGAATGACTTCCGAACCCTTTTCATAAACCGTGGCCGTATAGAAATTGTCAATCGAGTGGTAGGCTTGGGGACGAACCGGGTGAGCCAGTGGACCAGCATCTTCCGTGAATTGGTGAGCTCGAAGCGTGCGCACATCCCGGATTCTCCTCACGATCTTTGCTCCTTGGTGTGCCATAAAGCAGTGCTCGCGGTAAACCGTGAGCCCCTCTTTCAGGGCGAGTTGGAACCAGTCCCGGATCGTGATCCGATTCCCTGTCCAGTTGTGAAAATATTCGTGCCCCACTACAGCCAGAATGTTTTCATAATCTTGATCGGTCGCTGTTTCCGGATCAGCCAGAATATATTTAGAGTTGAAGATATTGAGGGATTTGTTTTCCATCGCGCCCATGTTGAATTCATCAACTGCAACGATATGGTATTGCCCGAGATCGTATTGCCTCCCGAAATACTCTTCGTCAAACGTCATGGCACACTGAAGGGCCTCCAAGGCAAACTGCCCACGCGGCCAGTTGTGTGGTTCAACGTGGACAGCAAGCGCAACAACTCGCCCAGATTGGGTTATGAATGTTCCCTCGTGTTGCCGGAAGACTCCCGCGACCAGAGCGAACAGATAACAGGGCTTAGGAAAGGGATCTTCGTATACGGCGTAGTGCCGACCTTGCGGAAGCAGCCCTCCGTCCGTACGATTGCCATTGGAGAGCAGGGTAGGTTGCTGCTTCAGATCCGCATGGATTCGCACCTCAAAGCGAGACAGAATATCGGGACGATCGATAAAATACGTAATGCGGCGGAACCCTTGGGCTTCGCATTGGGTGCAGAAGATACCACTCGTCAGATAAAGCCCCGATAGTTCCGTATTGTGAGCCGGATCGATTACGACGACAGTCTCAAGGACAAACCGTTCGGGCACATGCGGGATGACCAAGCCTTCGCTGTTCAGCTGGAAATCTTTCGCATCGAGAATATGTCCGTTCAGCCGGAGTGAGACCAGCGTCAAGTCCTCACCTTGAAGCACCAAAGGTTCCTCTGCGGAAGCCTCGGAGACCCGTTCAATCTGGAGTCGGCTCGAAACACAGGTCCGATCAGGGTCAAGATCGAAGTCCAGTCGGATCAACGGGATACGGAATAGGGGTGGGCGATAGTCGCTCAATCGAATGGGCTCAGAATCAGCCAAGTGTCTTCCCCAAATGCTGAAACTCCCTCATTATAGAGTCAGGCATCTCTTGATTCCCCGGGATCCGGACCGTATTTGTTGAGAAACCGGAGCCTCGACTTAATTTTATGGCCGCATCCATTCCATGCCAACCCGCTGAAGGCGACTCACCGACCGTGCGAGATGAGTGGGGACTCTACATTCATCTGCCCTGGTGCGTCAGAAAATGCCCCTATTGTGATTTCAACTCGCATCGGGCTCCTGAGCACATTCCAGAAATGCGTTACGTGACAGCGCTTTGCCATGAGATGGAACAGGCTTCTCCACGCTTCCGGAATCGTCAACTCGTTTCCATCTTTCTGGGTGGTGGCACGCCAAGCCTGTTCAGTCCGGAGGCGATCGAACGGATACTGAAGCAGGCCCGAGTGTCCTTTCCCATGACGACCGATGCCGAGATCACGCTTGAAGCCAACCCGGGAACCGCTGAGGCGGAGCGATTCAAAGGATATCGGAGCGTTGGCGTGACCCGTTTGTCTCTCGGCGTACAAAGCTTTGACGATGAACGGCTGCGGGCGCTGGGTCGGATCCATACGGCCGAACAGGCCCGCGCGGCTTATCGGATGGGGCGCGACGCAAAATTTCTCGCACTCAATATCGACCTCATGTATGGACTGCCTGGGCAAACTCTTGCGGGGGCACAACGCGATCTCGCAGAGGCGCTGGATTTTGCGCCCGAACATCTTTCCTACTATCAGCTTACGCTTGAAGCTGGTACGCCATTTTTCCATAATCCCCCCACGCGGCCAGATGATACGGTACTCGCACGCATCGAAATGGATGCATCGGCGCGATTTGCGGCGACAGGGTACGAACGATACGAGGTATCCGCCTACTCGAAAGGTATCTGGAATACCTGTCGTCATAATCTTGGATACTGGCGATACGGCGATTATCTCGGCATCGGCGCTGGTGCGCATAGCAAACTCAGAAATTCGAATGGAATCTGGCGCCAAGTTCGGACGCGCTTCCCGGCCGGTTATCTCGCTGCAATCGAAGCCAACCAAACAGGATATGAAGAGTGGCGGCTTGAGCACGACGAGATCCGATTCGAGTTTTTTCTCAATACCTTGAGACTCCGTGAAGGGTTTTCTCCCAATCTTTTTCAGCAGCAGACGGGCGAAAACCTGGCAACGGTTGCCGAAACGCTCCAAGAGTTGGCTGATCTCGGCCTGCTTGAAGTCTCTGAGCACAATATCCGCACCACTCAGAGAGGCTATGCAATTCTGGATGATGTCGTGGCTTTCTTTCTGCCGACGCAAGCAACCGGAATGATCTGGCCCCAAGCGTGCCCAGCCTGATTCGGGGATGGAACATCCTGTATACCCGCCCCAAGGGCATTACCATCCAATAGCGCCCATACCCGCGATTGGCGGGTTGATATCCGGTTCAAGACAGCCTGAACGACTCGACTTGCAAACCGCGTCCGACACTCGGTGCAATTGCATACCCTAATCGGACTGGGTTATGATAGCAGCCTGTTTCTTGGCACGATGTTGGTCATTGCCACAATGAAAGCGGGAATCCATCCAGAATACGGCGAGATCTCCGTGACCTGCAGTTGCGGTCATGAGTTCCGCACCCGTTCCACGGTCGGGCATGATCTTCATGTCGAAGTCTGCGCCAACTGTCATCCGTTTTATACGGGAAAACAAAAACTCGTCGATACTGCTGGAAGGGTCGACAAATTCAGGCGCAAATACGAATCCACCGAGGGGAATTGAGCGTTTTCTGATCCATGACTCAGGAGTTGGAACCAAGGTTTCGCTCTTTGTGGACTGAGACCTGCGCCACCAGCCCCTTGAATCCAGGCCGGGAATCCGTGCGCGATAACGGTTCACTGGGCCCATACTCGGAGTGAGTGCCATGTCAAAGTCAACAACCCAAGCATCCGAACATGAGGAGACCCGGAACCTGACCTTTCCTGTGCGCAGGGGTCACTTGGGCCCGGCTGTACTGGACATCAATAAACTTTACAGCGAACACGGATTGTTTACGTACGATCCGGGTTTCGTTGCAACGGCCAGTTGTGAAAGTGCAATTACTTATATTGATGGAGAAAAAGGTATTCTGCTCTACCGGGGTTACCCCATTGAACAGCTCGCAGAAAAAAGCACCTTTCTCGAAGTCGCCTATCTGCTTCTTTACGGAGAGCTGCCCCTCAAGCATGAGCTAGAACGTTTCTTGGATGCCATCCGCCACCATACGTTGATCAACGAGTCCCTGCTGCGGTTTTTCAACGGATTTCACCATGATGCGCATCCAATGGCGATGCTGACAGGGGTGGTTGGATCTTTGTCCGCGTTCTATCCGGATGCCATGGAGGCGAGAGATCGCAGCCAACAAGAACTTTTTGCGCAAAGGATCATTGCCAAAATGCCGACCATCGCCGCGGCGGCTTATAAGCATTCGGTCGGGCACCCATTTGTTTACCCCCGAAATGAACTCGATTATGCGAATAATCTGCTCTACATGCTATTTGCACTACCCACCGCGGATTATGTCGCCAATCCCGTTGCAGCTCAAGCATTGGATCTGCTCTTTGTCCTGCACGCGGACCATGAACAGAATGCAAGCACATCAACGGTCCGTCTCGCGGGCAGTTCCGGAACCAATCCGTACGCTGCCATTACTGCTGGAATTGGTTGCCTGTGGGGCCCGGCTCATGGCGGTGCCAATGAGGCGGTCATCAATATGTTGACCGAGATCGCGGACATCAAGAACATTCCTCGCTATGTGGCCCGCGCCAAGGACAAAAATGACACGTTCCGGCTCATGGGATTCGGCCATCGTGTCTACAAAAATTACGACCCGCGTGCAAAAATCATTCGCAGCATGACGTATAAAGTCCTCGAAAACCTAGGTCACCGTTCGGATCCTTTACTGGACCTAGCCATGAAGCTTGAAGAAATCGCACTCAAGGATGAGTATTTCATCGAACGCAAGCTGTATCCGAATGTCGATTTTTATTCCGGCATCATTTATCGTGCACTTGGCATTCCAACCAGCATGTTTACGGTCATGTTCGCGATCGCACGTTCGGTCGGATGGGTTGCCCACTGGCAGGAAATGGTCAATGACCCCGAGCAACGACTTGGACGCCCCCGCCAGCTCTACATGGGACCACTCCAGCGGGATTACTTGCAGATGAGTCAGCGTGCGGGCAAGGTAGGTTCTGGCATCTGACTGTGTTCAGCGCACCTTTCTGCCTCCAGGAGTCCTTCAAGTTCACGTAATCCGATTCGTTGGACAGGGCGTCCGTTCACCGGAGAAAGCGGCGACTGCCGGATATCGTCAGTCTTGAATACGGTCAGATGGACTTCCCATCCGGCCTCTTCGAATCGGTAAACCGGCAGACTCGGCTCGGCACCCTTGAACCGCAGCCGGCGTTCGGTGAGATCGAAGTCGATCCCAGCATCCAGGAGCTGAAAAGCCACGAGTTCAGGTGGATCGGCAAAGACGTGCAGATCAATCTCAGCCGCGGTGGGACCCACGGCAGTAAGGGCCCCGCCGGTCAGACGAGATTGGATGGGGAGCAGAAAACGCATAACTCCACATGCCACCTGTCTCATTTTCTGGATCTGCTCGCGCGTCAGCCCCGCAGCATACAAGCGTCGTCTTACAGAAAGCGCTTTCTCAATCTCTTGGTTACTTGGCAGATGCTGTCCGTGCTCCCCTTCGCCAAGCCTCAGAGCCGCTTTTCTCTTGGCACATCCGTAATCGGTCAGCCCCTCCTCGATGAGGATCCGGGCAGCCTCCTCGGCGATCCGCGCACGCCTAGCGGATGCAGCCCGCAAAGAAAGATTCCTCGACATGGCGGTATCAAAAAATGTGATGCTTGCGCCGCTTCAGGGTAGATGGGGGGCAACGTGCGGGGAGTTTACCTACTTCAAAAACCTCAAATAGCGTATCGGGATCCGCAGGTCCGCAGAGCAATCCCGTACGCGCATCAATACGCGCCGTCACAATACCCGGTGGAGGCACGAAAGGGACATCTGGATAGCGGCTCAACGCAGGTCCCATGAAATCAATCCACATGGGCAGTGCCGCACGCGCGCCCACTTCGCCATAACCGAGTGTCTTGTTGTCATCACGTCCCACATAGGTCATCACTACCAGATGGGGATCGAACCCGCCAAACCAGCCATTGATGTAGTTGTTTGTCGTGCCTGTTTTACCAGCCAGATCGACCCGATGCAACACTTGGGCCGCAACGCCGGTCCCAAACTGGATGACCGATTGCATGAGACTCGTCGTGAGATAGGCGTTTTGAGCGGTAATCACACGAATAGCCGTGCGAGGGGGTTCATGCGATGGCATTAAAACAGGCCCCAAGTGGGGTGGATTGGCCGTGATTCGCGCCATGTGATGCACCTTGCTTGAACGCGACGATGAACGCTGCAGTGGATGATGCGGCACCTCGTGTGCACTCCGCTTCGTAGCCGACCGGGTGGACATCAATCGCTCACAGCCACTGCAAGCGATATAGGGGTCGGCCACCAGCACCCGCTTACCCGTATTATCTTGGATAATTTTAATGAGATAGGGCTTGGAAAGGTACCCTCCGTTGGCAAAAACCGCATACCCTCGGGCCATTTGTAACGGCGTGACATCGGCACTGCCTAAAATCAAAGTCAGATCATGGGGAAGGAGTTTGGGATTAAACCCAAAGCGGTGTACATAATGTAACCCGTAAGAAATGCCGATGTCGGCAAGCACCCGTACTGACACGAGATTGCGCGAATGCGCCAAAGCGACGCGGAGACGGGTGGGACCGAAAAACCGGTTGGAATAGTTACCGGGGCGCCAGACATTACCCAGCTTCGCATTGCCAACGACGATCGGAGCATCATTAATGATCGTCGCTGGAGTCATCCCCTTGTGCAACGCTGCTGAATAAAGAAATGGCTTGAACGACGAACCAGGTTGCCGACGCGCTTCGGTGGCTCGGTCGTAATTGGACAACCCGAATGAAAACCCGCCAACCAGCGCACGAATGGCATCCGTCTTGGGAGCTAGTGCCACAATCGCACCCTCAGCCCACGGAATCTGAGCCAGAGTCCACATGCCATTTCCACGGCGCATAATATAAATGACATCCCCCGGACGAAGGACATCCGACGCTGTTTTAGGCAAAGGCGGAAAATGCGAGACACCTTGGAAAGGCCGCGCCCAAGACAGCGCAGGCCACGGCAGCTCGATACTTTGGTCATCGATTCGTTTCACCCAGGCCCGTCGACCTACAACGCGCGTTACCCAAGCGCGGTGCAACCCGTTTATTTTCTTGATCTTTCTGAGCCATTTCAGGATCTTCGACCGCTGCATTGATTGCGTATCTGGAATCGTAGCCGCCGGGCCTCGGTAGCCATAGCGTCGACAATACGCCTCCAGCGCGCGGCGCATCGCTTTTTCCGCCAAAAACTCCAGACGGCTGCTGATGGTTGTGATCACGCGGTATCCTGCGGTATAGGCTGAGCGTCCGAAATGGGCGCGCATATACTCGCGCACCAACTCAGCCACATAACCCGCATGCAACGCCACCACCGGTCCGTGCAGGCGGACCCGGACCGGTGCGGCAAGTGCTGCGCGATAGAGTGTGGAGCTGATATAACCCAGCTTGAGCATCCTTCCCAGAACGTAGGCGCGCCGGGCACGGGCGCGCCGGGCATTCGCGATGGGGTTATCGGCCGAAGGGGCCTG
The DNA here is from genome assembly GCA_027365475.1 of Pseudomonadota bacterium. Lineage (GTDB taxonomy): Bacteria > Pseudomonadota > Gammaproteobacteria > JAKAQQ01 > JAKAQQ01 > JAJZNM01. The sequence goes on from DAHXNI010000024.1 coordinate 105,115, forward strand.
AGGCAACCCGGCGAGAAGCGCCATTTGCGCAAGTGTGAGCTTCTGAACGGATACGCCGTAATAGGTACTGGCTGCGGCAGCAACCCCGTATGCATGATTGCCAAAGTAGATTTTGTTGAGATAGAGGGTCAGAATCTTTTCCTTACTCAATAGGTGCGCAATGCGCATGGCGAGAAAAACTTCGCGGATTTTCCGCAAGTAGGTTTTTTGATGGCCCAGAAAGAAATTGCGTGCAACCTGCATGGTGATCGTTCCGCCCCCTTGCGTTTTGCGCCCGGTCAGGAGAAGGTGGATGCTTGCGCGCACCAATCCCTTGATACTGATCCCGGGATGTGAGAAATAATGGGCATCTTCGGCGGCGAGGAAAGCATCGACCAGAAGCGGAGGGAGCTGGCGGAAGGTGAGCGGCTCACGGCGTTCATTGCCAAACTCTCCGAGGAGGGCTCCGTCCCGGGTATAAATTTTGAGCGGAGTTTGAAGTTGGATGGTTTTGAGTAACTGAATGGAGGGCAAACTCGGGGCAACATAAAGGTAAACCCCACCTACAATCAAGGAGCCGAGACACCCGGCCAGAATGAAAACAACCCATCCCCAGAAAAAAAGACGCCCCCCTTGCATGCCCAACCGCTCCAGGGGGTTGGAGGGCCGGTGCTCGGAACGACCGGGGTCTGTTGACAGTGCCATGGGATGCGCTATAGTGACACGTGAAACCTAAGGTGGAGGGGTATATTATCCCTCCAAGGCATAGATTACTAAAGGGAAATATTGTGCTTCTGAAACCTCGAAAAAAACAACCCCTCCTGCTGGGGATCGACATCAGCTCTTCGGCGATCAAAGTCGTTGAAATGTCTGCATCGAACCAAGGTTACAAAATTGAGCATTACGGGGCCGAACCGCTGGCTTCCAATACGATGGCAGACAGGGCCATTGTCGATGTCGAAAGCATCGGCGAGGCAATACGCCGAGCCGTACGTAAAAGTGGTTCACGTCTCAAGAAAGCCATTGTTGCAGTCGGCGGAGCCCAGATCATCACCAGCACCATTGTACTCCCGCGCGACCTCGACGAGCAGGAGATGAGTGAACAAATCGATCTCCAGCTCGATCAGCATATGGCCTTGTCGCGCGATGAGGTCAGCTACGATTTTGACGTGATGGGTCCGAACAAGAGTGACCCGACTCAGGTGGATGTTCGGCTCGTCGCAACCCGGCGCGAATATGTCGAAAAACGCCAAGCTGCGCTGGAAATTGCCGGCTTGAGCGCCGCCATCGTCGACATTGAGACGCATGCTTTGGATCTCGCCAGCCAGCTATTGGAAAATCAGATGCCGAACAGCGGATCTCAGAAAATGGTCGCCATCCTGGATTTTGGTGCAACGCTGACCACATTCTGCCTGCGTGATAACCACCAAATGGTTTATACCCGTGACCAGGCCTTTGGGGGAAGGATGCTGACCGAAGAAATCATGCGGTTTTACGGCTTGAGCTTCGAGGAAGCCGGCTTGGCCAAACGCAGAGAGGGGTTACCCAAAAGCTATCAAAAGGATGTTCTTGAACCCTTTATGGACGAAATGGCCAAGCACATTCGGTCGTTTTACCGACAATACCAAGAAACTTCCGGGAGCAACCAGCACCTCGACCAGATCATCCTATGTGGCGGATGCTCCCAGATCCCGAGCGTTGCAGACTATATCGGAAAACAGTTGTCTATCCCCACAATTCGAGGGAATCCGCTTGAAGGCACGATGTTGGCTTCTCAGCCCAAAAGCGCCCGGATCGAACAGGATGCCCCGTCTCTGATGATTGCATTGGGGTTGGCCATGAGGAGTTTTCTGTAATGCCGCACATCAATCTCCTGCCACACCGGGAACAGGAACGTCAAGCCCGCCAACAACGTTTCAACCGCATCCTGGCCGGTGTTTTTCTGATCTCCATACTTCTCGTCGTCCTGATCTATATCCAGGTCAGTGGCCTAGTCAGCGATCAAACTGCGCGAAACCGGTATCTCACCAGCCAAATTCAGCGCATCACCGCGCAAATTGGGCAAGTCAACCATTTGAGAGCCGTTCGTACGCATCTGCTGGACCGAATCAAAATTATCGAACGTCTTCAATCACAAAGGTCTGTACCAGCCCATCTTTTTGATCAGCTGATCCGGACCATACCAAGCGGTGTCTACCTGATTTCGCTCTCTCAACAACCCAATGGCATCATCACCCTGCGCGGCGTGGCCCAGTCTCCTGCAAAGGTTTCAAGTTATATGCGGCATATTGCGGATTCCCCCTGGCTGGCTGATCCACAACTCAGCATTGTACGGACGCATAGTGTTGGGCCCCTGCGGAGAAGCGATTTTACGGTTCAAACCCACCTCATCGACAAACGTGCCCGTCAAAAACATTTGCCTCATCGTACGTCAAGAGGAGGCCGCCCATGAAGTGGAGCGATCTCAATCTCAAGGACTTTGACCTTCGTGACCTGAATTTCAGAGAGTCCGCAAGCTGGCCACCACCGATCAAAATCGTCTTCGGCGGATTAATCGTGGTGATGACTGTTTTGCTCGGGTATTTTCTGGTGATCAGCGGTGAAATTTCGAATTTGCATCAAGAGCAGCGCCGCGAAGTTCAACTCAAGCAGCAATTCGAGCAGAAAGCTCTTTTGGCAGCCGCCTTACCAGCTTTCAAGAAGCAGCTGAAAGAGATGCAGCAAACTTATGGTCAACTGCTGCACCAGCTCCCAAGTCGAGATGAAATCCCCGTTCTGTTGCGGGACATCTCGACCACGGCTCAGATGGATGGGTTAAAACAGCGATTATTTAAACCCACTTCCCCCCTTCGCAAGAACTTTTATGCAGAGCAGCCAATTGTGATGGAATATGTCGGGACTTATCATCAACTCGGGAAGTTTGTTGGTGACCTAAGCGCACTTCCGCGCATCGTGACGTTATCCAATATCGTCATCAAACCCACGGCAAAGGAATCAAATCTGCTGTCCATGCAAGTGACCGGGGTTACCTATCGCTACCTGCAGCATCGACGCTTCTCTGGCGCATCTAAGGTAGGAGCTCATCCGTGATCCACAATCACCATCTGAGCTTGAAAACGTTGATCCTAGTAGCCACAGCGAGTTTTTTACTCGCAGGCTGCTCCAGCCCGAATCGTCATCTCAGAGCTTGGGTGCGAAAAATTGAGACCCAACAGCCTAGTCCGCTTGCGCCTATTCCCAAATTGCCGCCTTACAACCCTTACAAATTCAGAGATGCCAATCTGCGCTCGCCATTTGTACCCGCCATCGCGGCCACTCCGGGCAATGCCATACCCAATCCGAACCGTCCGCGTCAGTATCTAGAGCGATTCCCGCTCGACAGTCTGAGTATGGTGGGCACCATGCAAATGCACGGAAGATGGTACGCGCTGGTGAAAGATCCAAATGGACTCATTCATCGTGTCACCTACGGAAACTACCTCGGCCAAAATGACGGAAAAATTGTCTCCATCTCTCCCGCGGAAATCGGGCTACGCGAGATCGTGCCGAACGGCACCGGTGGCTGGGTTGTGGAAAAAGCCTACCTTCCCCTTTCACTGGCCTCGGGGGGCCATTAAGCCATGATGACATGCAAGTTTTCTCCTCGCTCAGACCGTCGTCGCGGCCTGGTTTTTTTAATCGCGTTCTCCGGACTCACTCTGGCAACGACAGCAGGCGCAAATAGCCTGAAATCGATTACTGCCACCGGATTGCCCGGAAACCGTGTGCAGCTGGAGTTGCATCTGACCGGTCCCGCGCCGGAAACCCTGAGCTTCAGCGTGAATTCACCCCCTTATATCTCAATCGATTTGCTGAACACCAAATTGAAAATCAGCCGTGAACGACAGACCGTCGGCATTGGTGCGGTCCGCAACATCAGTCTGGCTCAGGCACAGGGGAGAACGCGTGTCGTTCTGGCCCTCAAGTCCGTACAGCCCTATCGGCTACTGCATAAGGGCCATGCACTTTTTATAATCGTGGGGCAATCGTCACCTACCCACCAAACGTTCGGACCGGTAAGCCAAACAACTGCCTCACCTACTCCTGTAGAACCGCTTGCGCCAGCTATTACTGACATCCGGTTTTCCAGAAGGCCCGGCGGTTCCGGCCAGGTTAAAGTCTACCTTGACTCCAAATCCATTGTCGGCAGCGTCCACCAAGTGGGTGATCGCGTCACTGTGACCTTCCCGGGGACCCATCTCCCATCCCGGCTGGAGAAACGTTATATTGTGACCGAATTCGCTACCCCCATCACGGAGTTCACGGCGCAACAGATCGGGCGGGCGACACGCTTGAGCATTGATGGACACGGGAACTTCGCACAACTTGCGTTTCAAAGCAACCACCTCTTTTCGGTCGAGCTGAGGCCACTCACCTCACTCCAACAGCGACTGCAAGCACGTAGAACCTTCGTTGGCACCCCGCTCACACTCAATTTCCAGAGTATTCCGGTGCGTGCGGTGCTTCAAATCCTGGCTGATTTCAGCGGCCTGAACATGGTTGTGGCCAACGATGTACATGGTCATATCACTCTCAGACTTCACGATGTGCCATGGGATCAGGCGCTGCACATCATCCTAGAGACAGAAGGGCTCGGGATGCGCAAACAGGGCAACGTTGTCATGATTGCTCCGATTGCCCAACTGGCTTCCCAAGAACAGCAGGAAGCCGCATCAATCAAACAGATGCAGATCCTGGCACCCTTGCATACTGATTACATCGTCATCAATTATGCACAGGCAGGTGCTCTAGCATCTCTGATTCAACAACAGAAGCAGTTGCTTGGGACACGCGGCAGTGTCACTGTCGATCCCCGCACGAATACACTGATCATCCGGGATACCAACGCGCACCTTGAAGAGGTGCGACGGCTGGTGCATACACTGGATATACCGGTCCGTCAGGTGCTGATCTCTTCACGCATCGTGGTCGCCACGAACCGATTCTCGCGCAACCTTGGAACCCAGCTCGGCCTAGTTGGTGTACGCCAGACAGGCAACGACAGCCTCATCAGCGTGACTGGAGATGCAAACGGAAATAACACCATACAACAGTCGGCACTCACGAACTACAACTCGACCGGACTGTTTCAGCCGGTGACATTCCCGGCACTCGCGGATCAACTTGCCATCAATAACCCCGCAACTGCACCCGTTGGAACTCTGGCGGTGGGCATTCTGAACTCAAACTATTTGATTAATCTCGAGCTTTCCGCACTGCAATCAGAAGGGCTGGGGGAAGTGGTCTCATCCCCCAGAGTCATCACCGCGGATGAACAAAAAGCGACGATCGAACAGGGTGTCGAAATCCCCTATCAGGAAGCGGCTTCAAGTGGCGCCACGGCCATTGCCTTCAAAAAAGCTGTTTTGCGACTTGAGGTGACCCCACAAATCACACCAGACCACCGGATCATCATGAAGCTTGAGGTTCGGAACGACACCGTCGGTCAAGAAGTCCCAACCGGCACAGGAGGGTTTGTGCCGGCCATTGATACGCGGTCGGTCAAAACACAGGTGCTGGTTAATAACGGTGATACGGTGGTTCTTGGCGGCATTTATGAAACAAACCGCACCCGAACCATCAGCAAAGTTCCCCTTTTGGGCGATATCCCTTTGATCGGCTGGCTATTCAGAAATTCGGCGATCACAAACAACAAAGATCAACTGATTGTTTTTGTCACGCCCAAAATTCTCAATCAGGCTCTCACGCATTGACGAATCCGTTCAATCACTCATTTCAGGGGAATGGAAGCCCCTTTCGGGATGTTTAATTGAGACATCCCGTGCAAAACTGACTGGATGATACGCATAATCCTATAATACCAACATAAACAATACAGCATCATGGTACGATGCCGACCATGAATCTTTCCATGACGGAAGTACAAGGCGTGGCATCCAGACGAATCGTCCTGATTGGCCCCATGGCTTCGGGTAAAACCTCAATCGGGCGCCACCTAGCTGAGTTGCTAGGTTGGCGGTTCACGGACACCGATCAGGTTATCGAGCAGACTTCCGGCGTGGATATCGCGACTATTTTTGCACTCGAAGGAGAGCTAGGATTCAGAAAACGCGAACATTCTCAGCTAGCCGCATTATCAGGTCAAACAGAGATCGTCATCGCAACCGGTGGAGGCGCCATCTTGATGCCTGAGAATCACCCATTACTCATCCGGGAAAGCCATATCGTGCTTACGATTGTGTCTCGTAACCGGCAACTCGAACGGGCCCGTAAACTCAGGAACCGCCCGTTGTTGCACAACAGCGATCCCGAAAAAGTGCTCGAAGAAACCTGGAAAACGCGCCAGTCTCTTTATTATGCGTTGGCCAACACAACCATTGACACCACGCTCGGATCGCCTAAAGAACTGGCCGTTCGCTTGCACACGCATCTCACCCATTGTATGGTCTTATGAAACCATTGCAGTGTAATCTCACACAGTCACTTCGATTGCAGTTACGCGATGGAGAGTCGCGTATTTTCATCCAGCCTGGTGCGTTGCAGAATACACAGCATCTGGATTCATGGACAAATGATCGCGATGTTTTTATATTGTGCGACGAAACTGTTGCAAGACTTTATCTCGACCCATTTCTCGAACGATTGCACTCTCGCCGGCAGATCATACACCTCATCCCTCCAGGTGAAACTTCCAAAACTATTGAGCAGTATGAGCGCATCACTTGGAACCTAGTCAAACAACATTTTGGACGAGATATGCTACTCATCGGATTGGGAGGTGGAGTGGTAGGAGATTTAGGCGGTTTCGTCGCAGCGACTTACCATCGTGGCGTTGACTATCTACTTTGCCCAACTACTCTGATCGCACAGACAGATGCATCGGTTGGTGGCAAAACGGCTGTAAATCTTCCAGGCGGGAAAAACCTGGTGGGTGCTTTTCATCACCCGCTCCTGGTATACATTGACCCGCTCGTACTCCGTACCTTGCCGCCTCGAGAACTTCATGCGGGGCTTGCTGAGGTGATCAAGTATGGTGTTGCCCTGGACCCTGAGAATTTTGAATGGCTTGAAGGCCACTTAGATGGACTGCTCGGATTTGATGCTTTGGATTTACAGGACGCCATTCGGATGGCCCTTACGCTCAAAATAGCGGTAGTGGAAGCTGATCCTGAAGAACGTCTGGGCCAACGAGCCATTTTGAATCTTGGGCATACTTTCGGGCACGCGATCGAGACGGCTTCCGACTATCGGGTTTTACACGGCGAAGCAGTTGCCATCGGCATCCTCATGGCAGCCGATCTCTCGTCACGGCTAGGCTGGCTTGATACGACTGCCCGTGACCGAATTCAATCGCTGCTTGAACGGGCTCACCTTAAACTGACACTTCCATCACTTCGAACAGAGGATCTTCTGCCATATTTCGACCGCGACAAAAAAAATCGCAAGGGCCACTTGAAGCTGGTACTGCTTGAAGCCCTGGGGAAAGCCGTCTTGGCCGAACGCTTTGACATGACTCACATGATTGACATGCTGAACGACTGGCCGCAAAGCGACTGGTCAATGCACTGATCTCGACACGACAAGGGGTCCATGCTACGATGCCAAGCTGCATCATGAAAAAAATTCCCTCGCGTTCGGCTCGCACACGGCTGATCATTGCGCTGGATTGCCCCAACTACGATGCCGCAAGATCCCTGATCACTCGGTTGGGAAAGTCCGTTGAGATCTATAAAATCGGTCTGGAACTGCTCATGAGTGGTGATTTCTTTAAAGTTGTTGAATTACTTCACAAAATGGAGAAAGAAGTTTTCGCCGACATCAAGTTTTTTGATGTTCCCGCTACGGTGGCCCGTGCAGTTCGCAATCTGTCTCAATGGGGAATCACCTTCGCAACAGTGCACGGCAATCAGGCCATGATGGAAGCAGCCAACCAGGAAAAGGGTAACATGCGGCTTCTGGCCGTAACGGCACTCACGAGTCTCGATCAGGGTGACCTCGAAGATCTCGGTTTTGCATGCACCATTCGAGAGATCGTCATTTCACGCGCACGGCGTGCAATCGAAGCCGGGCTTGATGGCGTCGTCGCTTCCGGACATGAGATAGAAGAGCTGCGCAAAACTCTAGGCACCAAGTTTCTGATCGTGACACCTGGGATTCGCCCGATCAGCAATACAATTGAGGACGACCAGAAACGGGTGATTTCTGCACGGGCAGCACTCCTGGCCGGTGCCGACTACCTGGTTGTCGGCCGACCGATCCGGGATGCTCTGGATCCTCTGCAGGCAGCACACATTTTACAAAACGAAATATCTGAGTTCTTCGCACGTGCCTAGTCCATCTGACCCCTTCAGAGACGCCCTCGCCTACAAACCAAGCCTTCGTACTCCGGTTTGGCTCATGCGACAAGCTGGCAGATATCTGCCGGAGTATCGTGCAATTCGCGCACAAGCCGGCGATTTCCTCACTCTTCTCAAAACGCCCAAACTCGCTGTTGAGGTCACGCTTCAACCCATTCGGCGTTTTGATCTAGATGCTGCAATTCTTTTTTCCGATATCCTGACCATTCCCGATGCGATGGGACTCGAACTCTGCTTCGAGCCCGGCGAAGGGCCCTATTTCAAGCACCCGATCAAGAACCCGCGCAATATCGAGCAACTCGCAGCCTGTGCTCCCGTCGAACATCTGGAGTATGTCTGGTCCACCATCCATGGCGTCAAATCCGAAATCATGGGTCATAAACCCCTGATTGGATTCTCAGCCAGCCCCTGGACACTCGCTTGTTACATGATCGGAGAAGGACCGCGGCGTGATTTTGAGGATGCTCTCTGCTGGCTTTACCAGTATCCAACCGAGTTATCCCAGCTTCTTTCCATCCTTGCGCAGCATATTGGAGATTACCTGATACACCAGATTGATTCTGGCGTGGATGTTGCCATGCTTTTCGACAGCTGGGGAGGAATTCTTCCTTCTACACACTACGGTGCTTGTGCAATTGAGCCAGTCCGGCAGGTTTTAAATCGCGTTCAGGCGGTACACCCGGATATCCCCACAATTCTCTTTGCACGCGGGATTGGTTCTCGAATGGAGATGGTCCGGAATCTACCGATTCGCTGTTTAGCTCTGGACAGCACAGTGGACCTGAGTCTAACCCGTCAACTGCTGGGGAATAGCTTGGCGCTACAGGGCAACCTCGATCCCCATGTCTTATATGGAACGCATGAAGAAATATCCAAGCAAGTCCATACCTTGATCCAAAGTATGGATGACCTGACCGGATTTATTTTCAATTTGGGCCATGGCATCCGTCCGGACGTCGATTTCAAAAACGTTGGATTTCTCATCGATTGTGTTCATCAGGAAACTCGCTCCTGATCAGAAAACGATCGCTGCCCATTCCAGCACACGGAGCACCCAGGGAACTCTCGCTTCAGCTCCCCAGGCAAAAAAAACAGTCGCCGCAAATAGAATGGTCAGCAGAATCCATGTTGACCGGGTTCCATGCTCAGACATTACCCCGACTTCACCAGGTTCCGAGAGCCCTGATGAGCCATTGTTCCGACCCTTGGCACGACCCATATCATCACCTCAAAGTGGGTACCTGCTCCTGAACATGGAGTAAACAGGATCTGTCTCACACGGCCAGCCCGTCCAAAGCGTAAAGGCCTCGCTTGCCTGCTCAATCAACATACCCAGCCCATCAGTGACATGTGAGGCTCCTTGTCTGGCCGCCCAGGTCAAGAATGATCTGGCAGTGGGGCCGTATGAAATGTCATACACCCATGGATGACGAGCAAAAACCTGAGTATCTACATCTGGACGCATACCCATCAGTCCTGCCGAAGTTGCATTGATGATCAGATGGAAAGTCTGGTCAGTCGGCAGTGACCTGAGGTCATAAACCGGCACAGAGTGGCTCCCATAATGCTTTTGCATGCTTTCAACTAACCGCTTTCCTCGTTCGTAATGTCTCACTCCCAACGTAACATCCAGTGATTCGGCAAGCAGTCGACCGATAATCCCCCGTGCAGCACCTCCGCTCCCGATAACCAGAATCGAGGGATCCCTCTTTTGGAAACGGTGCCGGACAAACAAATCACGCCAAAATCCCGATCCATCCGTATTGTCCCCCTGCCACCCGTCTGGCGTTGCCGTAAGTACATTCACCGCACCGCAGGCCCGTGCTCGTGGACTGATCGAATCACAGAACTCGAGCGACATCTCCTTAAGGGGAATGGTCAGGTTGACACCTCGTATGTTTTGCCCCCGCATGATTGCAAGGCGCTCCCTGAGTTCATTCAAATGAGTTTCAACCGGTTCATAGTCAATAGAAATGCCCCGTTGCTCGGCAAAACAGCGGTGAACTCCTGGTGACAAGCTTTGACTGAGCGGAGCACCAAGCAACCTGCAACGAACTGTCCCCGCCATGGGTACGGGTTCTGTCCGGCTCACATGCTCATCAACTGTTACCTGAGCCACTGGGCCACTCGTGGCGCGAAATATGTCAAAATCGCGTCTGCACCCGCCCGCTTGATGCAAAGCAAAGATTCTTCTATCGATTCTCGCTCTGGAACCCAGCCTCTTTCGATGGCAGCCTGAAGAACCGCGTACTCCCCACTCACCTGATAGGCGAACGTCGGGACATGAAACCGAGACTTGACCGCGAAGATCACGTCCAAATAAGGCAACGCAGGCTTCACCATGACGTAGTCGGCACCTTCCGCGATATCCAATGACACTTCCCGGATCGCCTCGTCACGATTGGCTGGATCCATCTGGTAAGTTGTTTTTTCAGAAGTTCCGAGCGCACGAGCCGAACCGATCGCTTCCCGGAACGGTCCATAAAACGACGAAGCATACTTCGCTGCATAGGCAAGAATCTGGGTTTCGGGATGACACGCCTGCTCCAAAGCCGCTCGGATCGCGCCGATCCGTCCATCCATCATATCGGATGGCGCAACCACATCTACTCCTGTATCTGCGAGACACAGGGACTGGCGAATCAGAAGTGCAACGGTTTCATCATTGAGAACTCTCCCCCTCTCATCCACGACTCCGTCGTGCCCATGAATCGTATAGGGATCCAGAGCGACATCCGCAATAATCCCCAACTCCGGGAAATGTTTTTTAAGTTCGCGCACTGCTCTCGGTATTAGCCCCTTGGGATTCCACGCTTCGCTGCCATCCGGCGTCTTGAGCCCAGGTTCAACCACCGGAAATAACGCAATTGCCCCGATTCCTGCCTCCATCCAGATTCCGACCTCACGCAACAAGAAATCAATACTCAACCGCTCAACACCCGGCATGCTAGCAATAGGACTACGCCGTCCGTTCCCTTCCGTGACGAAGACGGGGCAGACGAGATCATCGGCCCCAAGGCGGTTTTCACACACAAGTGCACGCGAAAACGCATGGCTTCGAATGCGGCGCATCCGGGTTCTGGGATAACCTGCTCTATCGGGCAGGCTGCAGGATTGGTCTCGGGGTGGTTGAACTTTCATGTCCGTCCGAAGACGACTTAAGCTATGTATTTTAGCCTTATTTCTGCTGACCCGATGCGAACAGGCAACCCGACGTAATTACGACACATCTGACACATATCCAGTCAGGATCACGAACAATAGACTGGCGCGCGCAGGGTACAATCAAGATTTTTGAGGATTCGGTCATGGCAAACACAGGACCCGATCGTTGCCCCTGGCCTGGGATTGAGGACCCGCTCTATACGGCTTATCACGACCATGAATGGGGCGTGCCGGCCCTTGACGATCAGCGACTTTTTGAAATGCTGGTTCTGGAAACACAACAGGCGGGATTATCATGGCTCACGATACTGAAGCGTCGAGAAAGGTATCGCCTGGCTTTGCGCGGATTTGACCCCTGCTATACAGCGACCCTCCAGCCACATGAGGTCGCATCGCTGGCTCAAAACCATAGCCTGTTGCGCCATAGTGGGAAACTGCTCTCGCTGAGTTCCAATGCGCAAGCGTTTTTAAGAATCGCAGCCCGATATGGCAGTTTTGGATACTTCCTTTGGAGTCAATTTGATTTCACTCCAAAAACACACTCTTGGAACACGCTTGAGACCATCCCGGCTCAGACCGCAGAATCGGTCGCACTCACCGACATCCTCAAAAAGGCTGGATTCAGTTTTGTCGGACCGGTCATGATCTACGCCTATCTCCAAGCGGTCGGAGTTTATAACGATCACTTAGTCTCCTGTTTCCGATATAAATCTTTAAGCGCTGGATCAAGCCAGTCTCTTGCCTTCAGAAAAAAGGTCCCAAGTTCCCGTTCGGGAACATAATCCCGATAGCGATCGAGATTGCCCCAGCCAGTCATAGGCGGCAATGACATGAAAATCGAGTCTACCCGACCGAGAGACTGAAGTCCAAATAGAGTGCCGCGATCATAAAGAAGGTTGAACTCGACATAACGCCCGCGGCGAAGCAATTGGAACTCTCGTTGTCGCTTTTCCCAAACATGACTACGGCGTTTTTCGACAATTGGGATATACCCCTCAAGAAACGCATGAACAACATTCGTGACAAAATCGAGCGTCGTTGAAAAATCCTCAAGTACCAGGTCATCGAAAAAGATCCCACCGATGCCTCTCTGCTCCTGACGGTGCCTGAGATAAAAATAACGGTCGCACCACTCTTTGAGCCGAGGGTAAAGATCCTTACCATATGTGCGACAGGCAGCTTCAGCACAAGCGTGCCAATGAACGCAGTCTTCCAAGAATGGATAGTAAGGCGTTAAATCGAATCCTCCACCAAACCAAAAGCTCGGCAGTATGCCCTTGTGATCGGGAACTCCGATAAACCTGATGTTGGCATGAGTCGCCGGGACATATGGATTGAGGGGATGCGCGACGACGGATACTCCGATGGCTTCAAACGGTTGACCCTGGAGTTGAGGTCGGGTTTCAACTGCTGCCGTTGGTAATGTTGTACCTCGCACATGCGAGAAATTGACTCCAGCTTTCTCAAAACACTGTCCATCGAGTAAAAGCCGTGAAAGCCCACCTCCACCTCCGGTATGTTCCCATGCTGTTGACTGAAACCGTTCATCCGGTTCATATGCCTCAAGTGCCTGGACGACCTCCACTGCCAGTTTTTCGAAAACACGGTGCACGGTTTCTGAATTGCTCGTCATGATGAGATGTCCAGCTGTGAACGAATCACACGACCCGTATATGCGTCACGAATTTCGGTTGCCCCCGAAAGAGAACCTACCGGTCCATCAAGAATTCCGTCAACTTGTGAGCCTAGCGTGGATTCCACAGCTTCCGCCGTACGGGCAGGCTCCTGACCACTGCGATTGGCACTGGTCGACACCAAAGGGTACCCCACTTCACGACACAGCGCTGCAGCCAATGGATGATCCGTAACTCGAACAGCCAGAGATAGGTGTGCACCGCGCAACCAGACCGGTACGCCTCGCCGTGCAGGGAGAAGCCACGTGACGGGTCCGGGCCAGCAGTCCAATACGCGGTTCTGTAGGCCTAGCTCCATAGGTTCAACCCAGGGCTGCAGCTGCGCAAAATCCGCTGCGATCAGAATAAGGCCTTTCTCAACTGGACGTTCCTTGATATGCAAAATACGCAGCACGGCATGCTTGTTGGTTGGGTCGCACCCCAGCCCATATACACCTTCGGTCGGATAGGCAACCACCCCTCCCCGGTGAATGGTACGTGCGATCTCATCCAGCTGTGTCGATCGTTTCGATGGCTGTTCCACTCCGCCGCCTTTGATCAACTGCCGCTGCGGTCAGGGCGCAGACGAGCGCTTAGCCTTTGACGGCGACCGTGTTTTAGGTTTGTCCGCGCTTTTCTTGGCACCCGATCCACGCCGTCCGAAACGAGCGGCGCGACGCAATGGCGCTTGATCCAAAAGCGTCTGACAGATTTGCAATGTGAGTTGAGTTGGTTCCTGATCCTTGGGCACCTTCACATTTTTATGTCCATCCGTAATATACGGCCCATAGCGACCGTTCAAGATTTCGATACCCCCTTCGAAATGCTGAATCATGCGTTGTGCGAGTCGCTGTTTTTCCTGTACCACCAGCTCCAGCGCCTGATCAAGCGTCAGAGTCATCGGATCTTGGTCCTTGAGCGAGCAGTATCGGCTTCCATAGCGGAGGTATGGACCGAATCGCCCAATTCCGACACTGAGAGGTTCTCCTTCGGGCGTATCACCCAGCGTTCTGGGCAACTCAAACAGTTTGAGGGCCTCTTCAAGTGCGATGGTCTCTAAACGTTGTCCGGGTCTGAGGCCGGCAAATTTGGGCTTTTCGGAATCCTCTCGCTGGCCGATCTGGACGAATGGACCGAAACGACCCAAACGCACTGTGACCGGTCTGGAGCTAGTTGGATCAATCCCCAATTCGCGCGCTTTCACGGCTTGCGCTCGACTGACGTTGGAAGCAATGTCCGCAACGTTTTTCGAAAACGGGTTCCAGAATTCGGACAACAACTCCTTCCATTCTTTTTCACCCCGGGATATTTCATCCAGCTCATCTTCCATATGTGCTGTAAACCCATAGTCTACATACCGGGAAAAATGCTCCGTCAGAAAGCGATTGACCACACGTCCCACGTCGGTTGGAACAAAACGCCGATTGAGAAGTTCGGTATACCCACGTTGACCGAGTGTCTCAATGATCGTCGCATAGGTGGATGGCCGTCCGATACCATACTCTTCCAGAGTTTTGACGAGAGTCGCTTCACTGTAGCGCGGAGGGGGCTCCGTAAAGTGCTGGATTGATCGCAGCTCGGACAGTGTCAGCGTTTCTCCAGGTGCCAAGTCGGGCAGAGTACTCCCTTCCTCGGTACCCGCGTCATCATTTGACTCCTGATAGACTTGCATGAATCCTGGAAATTTGATCGTCGAGCCCGTTGCACGCAACCGACCGAGGTCACCGAGCCCCATCTCAACCTGAACCCCTTCCAAAATAGCAGGCAGCATTTGAGACGCAACTGTTCGACGCCAAATCAGTTCGTAAACACGGAACTGGTCCCGGTTCAGATGCGCTTTGACGCGCTCGGGTGTTCTCTGGGCAGAGGTCGGCCGGATGGCCTCATGTGCTTCTTGGGCGTTTTTAGTCTGAGTTTTGTATGTGCGGGGATGTTCCGGAAGGAAGTCGGAAGAGAATCGTTCGCGAATCAGATCCCGGATATCCATCAATGCTTCATGGGAAAGCTGCACCGAATCAGTTCTCATGTAGGTGATCAAGCCAACTGCTCCTTCACCCATATCGATCCCTTCATAAAGCTGTTGAGCGGTCTGCATGGTCTTGCGTGCGGACAATCCGTATCGGCGTGACATTTCCTGCTGCAGTGTCGATGTGGTGAATGGTGCAGCAGGTTGCCGCCGCCTCTCTTTCGCTTCCCGCTCCAATACAACGACGTGTCCTGCTGCGGCCGCCCAGAGTGCATTTCGCACTCGCTCGGTTTCTTCAGCATTGGGTAAGTCGAACTGCCCTAGCTTCTTGCCTTCGAATTGAACCAGACGGGCAACAAACGGCTGCCCTTCTTTCTCAAGTGGCGCTTCCAGCGACCAATATTCCCGTGGCACAAAGCGCTCGATTTCCTCTTCCCGCTCGACAATCAGACGCAATGCAGGACTCTGCACACGCCCAGCTGATAGACCTCGTCTGATCTTGCGCCAAAGAAGGGGGGATAAGTTGAACCCGTAGAGGTAATCAAGAGCCCGTCGCGCCTTTTGCGCATTCACCAGTTCCAGAAGGAGCGGACGCGGATGGGCCAGTGCATCTTGGATGGCGGATTCAGTAATCTCGTGGAACACGACACGTGCCACGGGAATTTCCGGCATGCGCAGGGTTTCAGTTAGAAGCTCACAAAGATGCCAGGCAATCGCCTCTCCTTCGCGATCGGGGTCCGTCGCGAGCCATAGATGATCCGCTTTTTTAATCGCTCGAGCAATTGCGTCAACGTGCTTGTCATTGCGTGCAATCGCTGCATAGGAAAGAGCAAACCCCTGATCAGGATTTACGGCACCCGTTCGGGGAATCAGATCCCGAACATGACCATATGAGGCCATAACCTCATAATCCGGCCCAAGATATTTTTGAATGGTTCTTGCTTTAGTGGGTGATTCCACCACCACCAAGTTATGAGCAGCGCGACCCTTCCCTTTCGGTTTCAGGCCTTCCGATGCGGTACGTTTCGTTTTCAATGTAGAACTACCGATGGATCCCGGAATAAAATATCCTCAGCTAGGCTGCAGGCAGTTGACGATCCATATCGCCCGCGCAGAACAAACAAAATCACCCACTTGAGATCATTGGCATCAACAGGAATAGAGCCCAACGCGCATGCTCTTTCAATCACGATTTCGCGTTGCAGTGGATTAATGATGCACGCTGCTTCAAGCATGTGAAGCAATCCTCGGCAAGAGATGTTAATACAAGCCATCTCCTCTAATGTATAGATCCGCTGCGACGCAGGACCCATTCCATGGGCAGGTTCACTCGGTTCGAAAAACGCATCGGTTGCCATCTCATCAAGATCTCCAAGCCATTGGATAGCGTCCTGTGCGACCTGTTCGCTAAATCCAGCCGCTTTGAGTCCGGTCACCATGCAGGATGGATCCAGATTCTCCTCGACTTCTCCGTCCAGTTCTGCAAAATGCGTTTCGTACAGAAAAGCCAGTACGTCAAGAACCCGGTCATTCATCCGAACATGCCCCTTGGATGCCGCTCATATCCGGCACCTTCACCAGAGTGCATGCTACCCACTTGTGAGAGCCTTGAGCGGATGCACCTGCAAACCGGAACTCCGATCCTGAACGAGACAGGTGATCATCCATGCCCAGTTTCAATCCCATGGACGCGCAACCTTTATGAATTTGACATTGCGTGGGTTGATCTGCGGTGATGCAAC
The DNA here is from genome assembly GCA_027365475.1 of Pseudomonadota bacterium. Classification (GTDB taxonomy): domain Bacteria; phylum Pseudomonadota; class Gammaproteobacteria; order JAKAQQ01; family JAKAQQ01; genus JAJZNM01. The sequence goes on from DAHXNI010000024.1 coordinate 121,997, forward strand.
AGGGGCCAGTACATGGACCTGCCAGTGCTCGGTCATGACCAGGGCATAGCTGAACCGCGCATATGTCTTGAAAACCAACGCTGTTCCTACCTTGAGTGGCCGGATATGGACATCTCCAGACTCAGACCCAAACACCATCGGATCCTCCAACGATTCACCGGGCCGAAATATATCAAGCACGTTACCGGACTTCAACCCCGCAATGCGGCCACGATTGATGATCACAATCGCGTATTGTGAAATATCTGGTGAGTTGGGAATCACGGCAACAATCTGCCCCTGAATGATTTTTGAAGGCAGCGTCGGGTGTATATTGCGCCGAATACCGGCTTGTGAAATAGGGATGAGTCGGTCGCCTTGGTCGATCTCGCGATGGGATTGAGTCAGTTCGAAAAGAGCCGGATTGCCGCTTCGAATCAATCGTGCGCGACCGATCTGTTCGATTTCATAGCCCAGCCGGTCACCCGTCGACGGATCCCGGATTGCACGGAAGACATGAATGACCGCGAAATGCCGGCGAGTTGTAGCGGATAGACCCCGCACATAAACCCGCTCGGGCGACGCATCGTAAGGCATTCGACGCACGGATCGCAAAATATAAGGCAAATGTCGGTAGGAATTAGCGCCAATTGCCTCGGTGCGTTGAAAGAATGGGGCGATATCCGCATATGGAATCACTGCAATTGCACGCCCCAAAGGATGCATGATTATTTTGGGCCGGAGTGTCACAATCGGCAGAGCGGGCTGCACGTGTCTTTGCGCAAGCAGTGAGCGAAGCCGTCTCAGTGAAGTTGAGGCGACAATACTGCCCCCGCGTTCAATGGTCAACTCACGTCTCCCGTGTTCGTAGCCCAGAAGAATCACATCACCCGGATAAATGAGATCTGGGTTCTGGATATTGGAGTTGAGATACCAAATGTCGGGCCAGCGCCACGGACTCCTGAGATATCGTGATGCAATGCCCCAAAGTGTGTCCCCTGCACGAACCACATAACGAACGGGCACATTTGCGCGAATGATGTTGCGCGCAGAAGGCGGCTTCGGTGGCGATGCCGAGGGTAATGGCACAACTGGCTTTGCCGATGCAACGGGATGATGCGTAGCAACCACAGGTGTGGCCCGGCTTACGGGCGGCGTGCAACCTGTCAGCACAACCAAGATCCACGGAACGACGAGCAACCCTAGTATCGAAAGGCGCGCCGTAGCTGTATATCTCCGCCGACCGCGGTCTGCGTTACAATACGCTTCAGCTTGGTTTATTTGAGAAAACATCGGATTATCCTCAGTCTCTAGTCCAGCCCCAGCCCCCAATGCTATACAGGGGCAAGGCGAAGCGCAACGTCCATCATTAGATGCCCATGGCCATCCGACCCATTTTGATCTACCCCGACCCACGCTTGAGAACCCAGGCGCAACCCATTGTTGCTTTCGATTCCACGGTACATGCCCTGATCGAGGATCTTCTGGAAACCATGTATGCTGCAGATGGCCTGGGACTCGCAGCCACTCAACTTGGTGATAAAAATAGGATTTTTGTCATGGACCTTTCTGATTTGAAACACCAGCCACAAGTTTTCATCAACCCCGTGATTCTCTCCAGAATCGGACGCCAGAAACGCCAGGAAGGGTGCCTTTCAATCCCCGGAGCCTACGAGGATGTTGTGCGCGCCGCCCGCATTCACGTCCGCGCACTGGATCGATCCGGCCAATCCATTGAACAATGGTCGGAGGGACTTGAGGCAGTCTGTATCCAGCACGAATTGGATCATTTGGATGGCCGTCTGTTCATTGATCATCTTTCCGTTTTGAAACGAGAGAGACTTCTCAAGCGATTCCGGGCCAAGCAGGCCACCGTGTTACCTGTGACGACTTAGGCCATCGTGAGATTCCGAGTTGTTTTTGCCGGTACCCCAGATTTTGCCGTGCCGACGTTCGAAGCACTGCTCAAGACCCATGACGTGGTAGGCATACTGACTCAACCCGACCGCCCCAAAGGTCGCGGCCAATCGAAACAGCCCACACCCGTTGCCCGATCTGCTCGCCACACCGGTTTCACCCCGTTGACTCCAGTCTCACTCGACGACCCAGATACCACCGCTGCAGTCCGTGACCTCAACCCGGATTTCATCGTGGTGGCAGCCTATGGATTGCTGTTCCCCGAAACCTGGCTACACCTGCCGAACCAGGGCATCCTGAACGTTCATCCTTCGCTCCTGCCACGGTGGAGGGGCGCGTCGCCCATTGAGTACGCCCTGCTGCACGGCGACTCCGAAACGGGCATATCGATTCAAGCGCTGATTAAACGACTTGATGCCGGTCCAGTCCTTCGGCAAGTGAGGACGGCCATTTCCGAACGGGAAACCAAAAGTTCTCTTGAAACGCGACTGGCCGTACTGGGTACAGAAGCCCTTTTGAGTGTCTTGTCGGAGTGGACACAGATCAAACCCGCACATCAGGATGAATCCCGAGCAACCTATGCGCCCAAGATTACACCCCGAGACACCCGTATTCGCTGGTCTTCATCCGCAACGGCAATTGAACGTCAGATTCGTGCTCTACAGGAACAGCCCGGTGCCTGGACCAGCCTGTGTGACCGTCGAGTCAAGATACTGGATGCCCATGTCCTGCCTATTTTTCAGCTTGCGATACCCGGCACCGCCACTTTTCAAGGCAATAGTGGACTCAAAGTCACAACGGGTCATGGAACCCTTGCGATCGATCGTCTTCAATCCGAAGGCGCGCGACCCTTGCCCGTACAGGAGTGGATGCGTGGGATGCGTGAAGTGTCGGGGATTCGACTCATTTGATATGAACCACTCAAGCTATCCGGATGACTCCAGCCGTGCCCGTGCCGCTTTGGCACTGAACCAAGTAATCACACAAGGCCAGACCCTCGATGCCATCTGGCAAGAATGGCCGCCTGGACGTGACTCCACTTTTGCTCGGGAGATTGTCTATGGATCCTTGCGCTATCTTCCTCGATTGAACCTCCTGCTCTCAGTTTTGGCTTCTGAGCGGCCGTCTCCATTACTCGAGTGCTTGTGCATATCGGCCCTCTATCAGCTACTCTACCTTCGCGTACCAACACACGCGACCGTGCACGAAAATGTCGCCGCTGCAAAAGTTTTGGGGATGGTGCGCGCTGCTCCCATGGTCAACGCGATTTTGCGCCGAACTATTCGTGAACGAGATTCTCTGATTCAGACCTTGGAGGCATCAGAGGTTGGACGCTATGCATACCCTCAATGGTGGATCGACGAGGTAAAAAGTGATTGGCCACAAGAATGGGAGTCACTTCTGGTGGCTGGCAACACACGCGCCCCCATGACACTCCGGATCAATCTTGATCGAATTACGAGAGATACTTACCAGAGTGAACTGGCCGCTGCTGGATTCCCGGCGCAGCTCGGGAGCCTCGCTTCTACGGCCATCCGTTTGGACCGACCCTGCGCAACCGATCGCCTGCCAGGTTTCACAACGGGCTGGGTATCTGTTCAGGATGAGGCAGCACAGCTGGCGGCCCCATTTCTGGATCCCCAGCCTGGCATGCGTGTTCTCGACGCCTGTTCGGCACCAGGAGGCAAAACTGCGCACCTCCTGGAATATACACGAGGAAACATCTATCTTGATGTGGTCGACAAAGACCCGGAGCGTCTCGAACGCGTCCGTTCCACAATCAAGCGGATCGGTTACGGTACTGTTCGGCTGATTTCAGCCGACGCTACCCATCCGGAAGATTTTTTTACGGGCGAATGTTATGACCGGATCTTGATTGATGCCCCCTGCAGTGGGAGCGGGGTCGTCCGGCGTCACCCAGACATCAAGGTAACCCGGACCCGAGCAGGTGTTGAACGGGCCCAGAAATTGCAAGCACAGCTGCTTGAAACCATCTGGCCACTTCTCGGCATTTCGGGCCGTCTGCTGTATGTGACTTGTTCCATATTTGAGCGCGAAAATGACCAGGTCATCGGCGGTTTTATGGCGCGCCATCCAGATGCGGTTTGTGAACGTTTTCCGAGCAACCCGCTTACAGAAACGAAATTCGGGGTTGCGTGTCAAACGGGTAGAGGCGATTGCGATGGATTTTACTTCGCACGCCTTCGGAAATCAGGGTAGTCTAGAGCCAATGGCGGATATTACACATCGGCAAGCAAGCCACTCATTCAGGCACACGTTCCTGCGATGGGGGTGTGCGTGCGGGCTGGCGGTCGGCTGCCTAATCGGCGCCCTAGCATGGGGACACTCCCTTACCATCAAGCGTCTCACGACGTTTCAGGTTCACGACGTTTATTATCTCCATGTCGGCATGCATGTGCGATTCCCCCCATCGGCACAGCACGCGTTGCAAAGCGGGATTCCGCTCTTACTCAAACTCAGAATCCGCGTGGTCCGTCGCAATGCTTGGTTCTGGCAGGGCCCACTCGCTACACTGACCGAGCGTTTCTCAATCCAAGATCATGTCTTGACAGAACAGATCGTTGTGCGAGATCTGAACAGTGGCTCGCAATCGTACTTTAGAAACTTTCATACCGCGCTTCGCTCATTGGGCTCGGAGCAGGAGATTCCGATCATCGATCGCAGCCTGCTTCATCCTGGACATCACTACCGGATACGCGTGAAAGCGATACTGGATATTGAAGATATTCCCTCAAATCTCCGATGGGTTGCCTGGATTTGGTCGGACTGGCGCACCACTAGTCCATGGCGAACCACATCCATCCGTCCATGAAACGGAAGATTTTCAGGGGAGTATCGGCTCTCGCAGCCATTCTCTTGGTAGTGAGTCTCTATCTACTGGCCATCACGACACGGAATACCAAGGCTTTCAGCCGACTCCACGATGATCTTTTAATCCTGGTTTTCATTTGTGTAATCCTTTTGCTCACGCTCATCACGGTGAACCTGGGTATCCTGATTCGCCAGTTCTGGCGACATGTTCCAGGCGCCAAGCTAACTGCGCGTTTATTCGGGTTATTTACCTTGGTTGCCTTCATTCCACTGGTTGTCGTTTATGCTTTTTCTATCCAATTCATCAGCAGAAGCATTGACAGTTGGTTTAATTTGGATATTGGTCGCGATCTGCACAACGCTCTCACATTGAGCCGCAGTGCACTGGATCACCGTCTGCATGGGCTTCTGGTCAAAACCCGTCAATCGGCATTGGCACTTTCAGGAACCAATGCCCAGTTGATTCCATTTAAACTCTACGGACTCAGATCAAGGGTGGGTGCTTCTAATCTCACCGTTTTCTCATCGGGTGGACGTATCATTGCATTCAGTTCATCTGCAACCGTTTCACTCGTTCCACAGAATACAAATCAGCTGTTCTGGCTAGCGGCAGATTCTCGCCGCGCGTATGTCGGGCTCTCGACACAGAACCACAAACGCCTTTACGCACAGGCTTTGGTACCTTTCGCCAACCCAGTGCCCTGGGGGCAGCCCTTGATCCTACAGGCGTGGTTCAGGCTGCCCAGACAAGAAAACCGACTAACTTTGGGAGTCCGAGACTCATATGCACGCTATGAAAAACTACGTTTTTTCAGGACACCACTCAAGCTCAGTTTTATTCTGACGCTCACTTTGGTGCTGCTGCTGAGTTTACTGGCTGCAGCAAGCGGTGCGCTTTATGCCGCACGTCGGCTCGTTGCGCCGATCCAATCATTAATCGAGGGATTTCGATCCGTTGCCCGGGGCGATATGGACGTGCGTCTTCCCGTCTCCAGCTGGGATGATTTAGGTTTCTTAAGCCATTCCTTCAACACCATGACGCAGAAACTGGCCGATGCGCAAGCTATGGCGCATCACAGCCAGAGCCAGATTGAGCGCGAGCGTTTTTACTTGGAAACAGTCTTATCCCGTCTGACATCAGGTGTCATCGCTCTTGACAATGAACTGAAAGTCAGTATTGCGAACGATTCTGCTGTTGAAACCCTACAGGCTGAGCGACATGAACTACTGGGTCAGCCCATCGCTGGATTTGCTGCGTGGCACCCCGAACTCAGTGAATTCGTTTCTGCCTGCATTGAAGCCCATCGATCCGCTTCAGCCGAGTTCCAGCGAGAAATCGCGATGGGGCAAGGCCTGAATCGGAGAATTCTATTGATGCGCGCAGCTTCTCTGACGATTGGTGAGTTCCATACAAAGGGAACGGTCATTGTGTTTGACGATGTCACTTCTCATTTGCAAAGCCAGCGGGATGCCGCCTGGGGAGAGGTCGCTCGCCGGCTGGCTCATGAAATCAAAAACCCCCTGACCCCAATTCAACTGGCTGCCGAACGCATTCAACGCCGGTATCAATCGTTACTGGATGCGCCTAACGCCGCTGACCTGGCAGGTCTGACAACAACGATCGTCCAGCAGGTTGAGGCCATGAAACGAATGGTCAACGCTTTTAGCGAATATGCCAGAAGTCCTGATATCCATATCACGCGCTTTGATCTCAATCACTGCATTAGCGATATTGCTGAACTTTACCGCGAACAAAGCCCTGCGATCGAAATCGCTCTCCAGCTTTCAGGTGGCCCTCTATGGATTGAAGCGGATCAGCCCAGAATATTGCAGATCTTGCACAACCTTCTCAAAAACTCCGTTGAAGCTCTTCATGCACTCCCACATGGGAACATTCGGGTGACCACTAGAATGATTTCAGACTCCGAGGAAGTGGAACTTTCCATTGAAGATAACGGCGCTGGCTTTTCTCCCGTGATTCTCGAGCATGCGTTTGAGCCTTACGTTACCAGCAAACGCAAAGGAACCGGGTTGGGCCTTGCGATTGTCAAAAAACTCATTGAGGAATTGGGTGGCTATATCTACTTGGCCAACCGCAACGAGGGTGGCGCCCAAATTACCCTTACCTTGCCCATTAATGATCGGGGCCGGGATCGTTCACTTTTGGCACAGGCACGAGGTTACCGCATGCATGGTCAGCAATCATGACGCAAGCCAATGTTCTTGTAGTCGATGACGAATCTGATATTCGTCGACTGATCCGGGACATCCTCGTCGAAGAGGGTTACGACGTTTCCGTAGCGGGTACGGCAGCGGAAGCACGAGATTTGCGCAGCCGTCACAGGTTTGATCTTGTTTTACTTGATATCTGGATGCCTGACACCGATGGGATCTCTCTGCTGACCGAATGGAGCAAGAGTGCTCCGTTGCCAACCATCATGATCTCGGGGCATGGGTCGATCGACACAGCCATGGAAGCGAGCCGATATGGGGCAGTTGATTTTCTTGAAAAACCCATATCGATGGCTAAGCTTTTGCAATCCGTGGAGCACGCGCTTCTCAGCCACACCAGTGTCGCCGTATCGGAATCACCGGAGGTTTCCCGGGGCACTGAACCGATTGGGAAAAGCCCGCTGATTCAGCAGTTGCGGCAAACGCTTCTTCGGGTTTCCCAAACTGATTCACCCGTTTTGTTCGTCGGAGAATCTGGTTCGGGTCGCGAACGTTACGCGCGATGGCTACACCAACTCCGACAAAGGCCTGGGTCATTCGTGAATCTTACGAACCAGATTTTAGATGGGGATCCCTTGCTTTTGGCTGACTCGATTCAACAAGCGCGCCAAGGAACTCTTTTCTGGTCGGAACTTACGGAGCTAACTGCTTCCGCTCAGCGAGCTACGCGCGATTTAATCAAGGGCGAAAATCAATCCAGTGATATGCGGTACATGCTTTCTGCAGCAGCGCTTCCGTCGATACACGCAGATGTGGCCGCAGGAAAAATCAGCCGCCCGCTGTTCGATACGCTGGCCGTCGTCACTTTGGATGTTCCTTCCGTGCGGAATTACCGTGAAGATGTTCCCGAGTTACTTCGGCAGACCGTCAACCTGCTGGTCGACACCCGTCATCTTCCATATCGCCGATTCAGCGTTGCGGCACAGAATCGCCTTCGCAATTACAGTTGGCCCGGCAACCTCAGACAGCTTCAGAACGTTGCCGAACAGCTGCTCGTTACCAGCACTGGAGATGAGATTACTTTAGAGGAAGCCGAACAACTTCTCTTACAGGAGAATCCGGATCTTTCGCTGGACTTGCTACAGCAAGACTGGCTTGCTCTTCCGCTGCGTGAGGCTCGTGAACGATTTGAACGAGGGTATTTCCAGGCGCAGCTCAGGTTATGTGAAGGTCGTATCGGACGGCTGGCCGAGAAAGTAGGGATGGAACGCACACACCTTTACCGCAAACTCAGACATTTGGGTATTGATCCAACCCGGACCTCAGAAGACAGCGACTAGCCGAAAACAGCAGAACTCGATATGGTTCATGCTGGACGGCTAATCATGTTGAGAAACTCAGCTCGCGTTGTCGCGTTGGTCCTGAAATCCCCCATCATGACTGATGTGACGGTCGCAGCGTGCTGCTTTTCTACACCTCGCATCATCATACAAAGGTGTTGAGCCTCAATGATGACGCCGACACCCAATGCATTCGTGACTGACATGATTCCATCAGCAATCTGGCGGGTCAGCTCTTCCTGAACCTGCAACCGTCTCGCATAAACATCCACAATACGTGCAAACTTTGATAACCCGAGAATCTGTCCGTGTGGAAGGTAGGCAATGTGGCAGGTCCCGAAGAACGGCAAGAGATGATGTTCGCAGAGCGAATAGAGTTCAATATCCTTGACCACTACCATTTCCTCGATGGTGCTGGGAAACAAGGCATCATTGACCACCGAATCGATGGATTCTGCATAGCCACGAGTCAGATATTGCAACGCATGTGCTGCGCGTTCGGGTGTGTGCTTTAACCCTGGTCGACCAGCGTCTTCTCCCATAACTCTCAGAAGCGTGCGATAAGATTGGATCCACTCTTCCCAGTTGTCGCGCGCTGTCTTGTCTGTATCGAATTCTTTCACGTGTCGCACTCCTAAAAGATGATTTCAAGGGCAGCCAATATCATCGGTTTTTACCTTTCCAGGGTAACGGGTTACCTCCTTCCCCACATTTGTGCCACCGTTAGATACTGAGGCCAGTCGAAGCGGGTGACGGAATCAGCGGATCTGGCTCAGAAACCGATCGAACGCCTGAAGAGTCACACTTGAGACATAGTGCTCGATGCCTTCTGCATCGGCCTCGGCCGTTTCGATTGGCACTCCCAGCGCCTCCAGTACTTGAACGACAAGCCGGTGGCGCGCACGGACCCGGTCGGCTAGGGCTTGGCCGGCTTCGGTGAGGAAAACCCCTCGGTAAGGCTTTGCCACTGCAAGCCCTTCCCGTTTGAGTCGATTGATGTTTTTGGTTGCCGTTGGGTGCGAAACACCGAGCCTACGGGCAATATCGATCGGTCGCGCCTCTCCGTTGACTGCCAAGAGATCAGCAATGAGCTCAACATAATCCTCACGCAGAGCGGCCGACTGGGCGATGCGGGTTTTACTAAAGCGCCGTGCCTGAATAGGCGCAGTGGGTAGTGACCCCAATAACGACTTTGATACACCTGTCACCGTGTGCTACCCCGGTCAAACATGCTAGATCCGCCGCAAGCATACGCTTCTTCCACCGTCTCCGCTACAGGTCAAGGCACCTTGCGTCCCGACCCGGGGTTCCCGGACACAACCTCCGCGCCAGTCGTAGGGCTTGACATTATGAAGCCAAGGCTTTATATAATAGCCATGGCTACAAACTCGTTCGAACCCATTTTCAAAGATGCTGGACTAGAGCAGAACGCCAATTATTTTGCTGCACGCCGGACACGGACTTGGCCACGTCGGATTCTTTCTCCGTCGCTTCAGTTTCTTTTATGGTCTCTGCGTGTATATGTTTTTGTGATGCTGAACGTGGTTGCAATTGAAGTGATGCGGGCGCTGGTCGCTTAAATATGGCTTCACCGGAACGCTAACTCGTGCCAGCGCACGAGGACTATGATCGTGCCCGAGACCGACGGGCAATCGAGCGGACTCGGATACAGGTAACAGGTTGGCGAGGCGCCCGACTGTTATTTCTGTTAATCGGACCTGGTATTCTGACGTTTCTCGGCGAAAACGATGCGCCGAGTATGCTTTCTTACGCGGCGACGGGTGCGCAATTCGGCATTGGCTTTTTTTTACCGTTTGTGGTGTCCACTTTCGCGATTGCCTTCGTCATTCAGGAAATGGCTGCAAGAATCGGCACAGCAACAGGCCAAGGTCATGCAAGGCTGATTTTTGCGCGTTTTGGACGGTTTTGGGGCCATTTTGCGATGACGGACCTTTTCATTGGCAATTTTCTAACCCTTGTTACAGAGTTTATCGGCATTCGTGCTGGGCTTGGATTTTTTGGAGTTCCACCAGTCGTTGCTGTTGGCGGCAGCATCCTTGTCATCGGCTTGGCGATCTCGACCTCGCGTTATCACACCTGGGAACGGATCACGATGGTGCTCGCACTCGGTAATGCGATTTTTCTTCCGGTTGCGTTTCTGGCGCATCCCGATTTTCATGCAATCGGACAAGCCTTACTGAGCTGGAGTCCGCTGCCAGGCGGATTTCGTCCCGATGCATTCACCCTCATGATTGCGGATATCGGCGCAACGGTAACTCCCTGGATGTTGTTTTTTCAACAGGGCACTGTGGCTGACAAGGGATTGACCCCGCGTGAGTTGGCCGGTGCACGATTTGATACGGCGATGGGCGCCGCTCTGGCAGCGATTTTCGGTGTTGCGGCCATCGTGGCCACAGCACCGCTTTTGTCGCACCGCGTGAGCGCCCCAGCCTTCCAGGCAGCCCAGTTCGCTCAGGCACTCGAACCCTTGATTGGGCATCTTGGAGCCTCATTATTTGCCATTGGTATTTTTGAGGCTGGACTGGTCGCGGTGATTACCATATCAACCACTTCAGCCTATGCCTTTCATGAGATTCTTGGCGCACCTCACAGCCTGAACACTTCTCTGAGAGATGGGTGGCGCTTCTATGCTGTTTTACTCGGCTCAGCTGTCATTGCCGGCGGATTCACATTGGTTCCTGGAATGCCGCTTGAGGATATTGTGATCCTCGTCAACGTGGTCGCAACACTGGCCATGCCACCGGCACTGCTTTTTCTTCTCGTGCTCGCTAACGATCACGAAATAATGGGTGCCTATCAGAACGGTTTACTGGCAAATATTGCCGGAATCGGGGTGACTGTGTTTCTCATCGCGTGCGGCCTCGGGTTTACAACAGTCGTCTTATTTCCGCATCTGTTGGGTTGACGCAAATTGTTGTGACACATCAGCACAAAATCCATCAATTGGACAAACAGTGTCTGACCTGCATACATCATCCTCGCCGGCGAATATCCCTATCCCTGAACCCTCGCAGCAAAGTCGCTTGACGCTCAAGCCGAAACCATCCCGAATGCTCCTGAAACATAGGTCAGGCAAGGGTTTGGAACGTTTACCCATCTGCTAAACCAGGCAATATGAATCAATGATCAAAAATAGCTTGCAAAAAATTAAAATACAGTTATACTAGACCATAACAGTATTTCACTTTTTGAGGTTACGAACATGTCACTTCTTTTTTCGAAAAGTCGAGTAGCTCCTATAATCCGTGTAAATCAACAAGAAAGCAGCGCCCTCCATCTCCGTGGAGCCTTGGAATCTGTTTTTTTGTCGGATATAGTTATACTTGATTACAACACCAAACCCGCAGAAACCGAGAATCGCAGAGGGTGGGCTTCATGGAAATCATTATTACCAGCCGGACTTCTTCTGGGTACGCTCGTTGCCGTTTATTCTGGGGTTTCGGGCATTTTCGGAGCCCCCGACACGGTCTCGATCCATTTCATGGCCTGGGCACTGGCTGTCACCGTCATTGCATCACTCCTCGTGAGCGGTGGGTTCCTCGCATTTGCAGCTCGCGAGCTCAGTATCCCCTGAGTGGACAGACCCTGCACCCACATTCCATCCACTGAGCGAGACAAACCATGGCACAGCACACAACCTGGGATGACCGCGAACCAATATACCGGCAGTTGCGTGATCGTCTGGCCGCCATGATCCTCGACCAAAATGTGAAAGAAGGTGATGCGTTACCCTCGGTCCGGAGTATGGCAGCTGATTTCCAGCTGAACCCCCTGACCGTGCTCAAATCCTATCAGGGTCTCGTGGATGAAGGTGTGATCGAGAAACACCGGGGACTGGGCATGTATCTGGCACCGGGGGGGCGGGAGCGATTGCTCGAACGAGAACGCCGACGGTTTCTCGATCGCGACTGGCCAACCATCATCCAGACCATTGAACGTCTCGGGCTCGACCCCAAGGCGCTTGTCGACGCTCTTACCACCCAAACGCGGCCGGAGTAACTGATATGCCTGTACTTGTCGAAACAGATGCTTTGACCAAACGATACAAAAACCAGGTGGTTCTTGAAAATGTATCCATCGCGATTGAGGAAGGTTCGATTGTTGGTCTGCTCGGCCCCAATGGGGCCGGGAAATCAACCTTAATCCAGTGCATCCTGGGACTTCTTGCCTACGAAGGTCAATGCAGGACACTCGGACGGGATCCGAGACGTTCCCGTCACTTGCTCATGGAAAACACGACCTATGTGCCCGATCAGCTCTGCCTTCCGCTTTGGTTGAGTGTCGAACAGCTCCTTCAGTTCATGTGCAGCATCCATCCTCGCTTCTCGGAAAGCGAAGCGCGACGCTTCCTCAATCAAACAGAAATCAAGGGCTCATCAAAACTCTACAAACTGTCAAAGGGAATGCTGGTTCAACTGCATCTGGCGCTGGCGCTGGCTACAGACAGCCAACTGCTGATCCTGGATGAACCCACACTCGGCCTAGATGTAACTCGGCGCAAGGAGTTCTGGAAACAAATCATCAACGACTATAGCGATGGGAAACGAACGTTGATCATCGCGACCCACTTGATTCAGGAAGTCGAGCATTTGGTCAGTCACTTGATCCTGATAAACCATGGACGAATCACGCTCAACCAATCCATGGATTCTGTTCTGGAGCACTACCAAAGCGTTTTGGCTTTCCCTGGCCGCGCTCAGGATCTACGCGCCATGAATCCAGTCAAGGAACAGGAGGTATTCGGTCGGACCGTCTTTCTCTTCGAGGGCCGCTCGCCACGGGAACTCGCACAATATGGAGAAATCCACCAGACCCATCTGACCGATATATTTGAAGCTGCCACTCAGAGGGACCCTTCATGAATGTCACCCGATTCGCTGCATTGGTCCGGCGTGAGCTTTGGGAGCGCCACTGGTTTATTCGACCCTGGCTCATCCTGTCGTGTCTGCTCGTCTTTTTCGGTTTGGTCGGGTTAACTTTGGTGGCGCTCTTCTCAACGACATTCGAAATCCGGGTGCAAGACTCCGTGACGCATCCGAGTGGAGCCATCCTCTTTCTGGGGCTGGGTACGATTTTCGGTCTGATCCTTCTGCTCCGCATCGCAAGCTATTTTGCGCATACCCTCCACGATGAACGGATGGATCGAAGCTATGTTTTCTGGAAATCCATTCCGGTTTCAGACACAGCAACGGTGGGCAGCAAGGTTTTTACGGGTCTTTTCGTCATACCTGTTGTGACCTGGGTCTGCCTCATTGCAACGAGCCTCATCCTGCTTTTCTTTCTCAGTCTGGCCACCAGTTTACTCGGACACAACTTCTGGGGAAGCTTCTGGGCGCCCGGTTCATTGATATCGACCAGTCTCTACCTGGCGGCTGTGTTTCTCACGCTGCCGCTTTGGTTCTTCCCGCTTTTGGCATGGTTCTTGCTCTGCTCGGCATGGAGCAGCCCGCGCATCAGAAAAAGCCCCCTTTTCATGGCCCTCGTGATTCCAGCGGCTCTGCTCTTGCTGGAACCTCTTCTCCTCGGGACTGATCTTTTTGCCTCCTGGCTCGCCAAGCTCTTCACTCCGATCAAACTGATCCTGATGCACACCTACAATCCCCCCCACTGGAGCTATGGACTCACCATGCCGGTTAGTTGGCTGGATTGGGCCCGTCTCTTCACTCAGCCCGAACTGTGGTGGGGTGGGCTGATTGGCCTCATCTTCACAGCTCTGGCCGTTTACCTCAGGCACCGCACTGAATCACATCGCTAAGCCCGTTTGGTTGCAGCGTTTATCCATACTCCGTTATGAGGACATTCGTATGAACCAAGTCACCACTCAACACTTCTATCGCCACGCATTCCTCCTCTTTCTTTTGGCCACGCTGGTGTTGACAACTGCAAAAGGCGCCCCATCCACAGTACACATCCTGAAGCTCAGTCACACAACGTTGACGCCTGCGGGTATCCAGCTGCTTCAGCTCAAAAACCGGGTTGGAACAGTTGTCTTCCAGGGGTCCCGAGATCAGATGATTCAGATCCACGCAAAGATCAAACCCCTGAATCATCATGGGGTCTATTTCTTTGGTCTCTTTTCCTGTTGCACTCAACGCTTCCAGAAGGAAATAGAGACTGCCTCCCTGCTCATCAAACGGAAGAAAACACACACACTCGTCATTTCACTCGATCTGCCACACGACCGCTCTCTCAAACATATCAAAGTCGATTGGAGCATCGAGGCGCCGGAGGATTTGGGTCTCAAGCTAAGAAATAACGTCGGCCCGATTGATATTCACGACATGGCAGGTACGATTCTTGTACACAACAATGTCGGATCAATTGCGATCGGCGAGGCGCGCGCGAATGTAAATGCGAGCGTCAATGTTGGAACCATCTCAATCAGTGGAGCCAGACATTCCGTGTCGGCTAAAACGAATGTGGGATCGATCCATGTCCTGAGTGCAATAACATCAATCCATCGAATCAACCTCGACACGAATATTGGGACGCTCCATCTCGCAGGGATGCCCGTACGCGGGGGTTCGGGTTCCACGTCGACCTCGGTTCCCGTGGGTGGAAACTACCGATATACCGGTTCCGGCCGCTATACGATCCGCCTCAAGGCCAATATCGGAAAAATCGATTTGACACTTTCCGGCTCGCCAACTAAAGGCAGGAACCATTAGGCGTTTCGAAATTCAGCACAGCTGCAGTCAACCCGGCATGGTCGAGGGGACGGGCCGAACTCCTTCGATCAGCCGGGTCTCAGCGCGGTCCAAGTCTTCGGGTGTACCGTAAAGAACGAGTGTATCACCGGGCCGCAACTCTGTTCCAGGAGCCGGCTGCTTGCCGACGATTCCCTCGCGCCTGAGCGCGGTGATCACGCATCCCAACTCTGAAAGTGCCATCTCTTCCAACGTCTGACCAATTGCTGCGGCATCGGGGCTCAAAATGATATTCCGGAGTTCTTCCCGAAAGGCGTGGACGGTGGAGCGTACAGGCGCTTCTCCACTCCGGAAAACCGAACGCAAAAGTGAATAACGGGCTGCACGGACACGCTGAATCTGGTGGAAAATCCGGCTCAGGGGAACACCCAACACATGAAGCAGGGTGGCGGCCAGCATCAGGCTCGCTTCGAGCGTTTCAGGAATGACCTCCGTAGCTCCCAAACGCTGTAGCTCGGCGAGATGCATGTCATCCAGGGTTCGCACTAGAATCGGAATATCCGCACGCACCGGTCGGACACGGGAGAGGATCTCCATGCTGACTTGTACATCCTGATAAGCGATGACCAGTGCACGCGCATACATGAGTCCTACTCCTTCGAGCAGGGAGAGATCCGTGGCATCACCGTAATACACCGGATCCCCCGCCTGATGGGCCGCACGTACTCTCGCCAGATCAAGATCAAGGGCAACAAACGGAATTCCGTTCTGCTCGAGAAAGCGGGCGAGGTTCTGGCCAACACGTCCATATCCGCAGAGAATCACCTGGTCCCGAAAGGCGGCCGGAACTGGAGGCGCGAATACCTCGGATAGCTGCTCTCCTGCTGGAGCAGACCGCACATGCAGCCAGCGGAATAATGATCGATTGAAACGGATGAGGAAGGTTCCCACGAGCAGACTACCGATGATAATGCCCAGAACGACTTCGCCATCATTCCGATCCGGCCAAACCGATAGCGGCACAAACGCCATGAGGGCCAAGCCAAACTCGCCTACAGGTGACAGAACAAACGCTGCCCGCCAGGCCGTTTCCCGATCTCGTCCCATCATCCGGCTGACCCCGGCTGTAGTGAGAATTTTTATAGTCAGGACGATCGCGATGCCCACGGCCACAAGACCTCCATACTGGATCAGGACCGTCGGGTTAAAGAGCATCCCAATCGACACGAAGAACAATCCCAGAAGGACGTCTCGGAACGGGCGGATATCCGCTTCCACCTGATGTCGGAACTCGGTTCCCCCGAGAATCATGCCGGCCAAAAAAGCCCCCAGCACAGCCGACATGCCAATCGACTGGGTTACCATGGCGGCAGTTACGGTTACGAGAAGCACAGATAACGTAAAAAGTTCGGCTGCCTTCCGCTTCGCAACTTCTCGAAACAGTCGATCAACTACACCTCTTCCCACAATCCAGAGAAAAACCACGACCAGCGTTCCACGCGCCAGAACCCCGGCAAAAGTGCCCCAAGATTCCCCTATTCCATGGTGCCCCAACCAAACGGGGGCCAACATGAAAAGTGGAACGGCGAGAAGATCTTGCAGCAGCGACAAAGCCAATGTCAGACGGCCATGCGGCAAGGCCAGTTCGTTTTGCTCAGATAACTGACGGGCAACCAAAACTGTCGAGGAAAGAGAGAGAACAAACCCGAGGAATACCGCAAGGGGCCAAGACCACCCCAGTATCCGAATCAGGATGCATCCTAGCCCGGCCTGAACACCGATCAATGCGAGAGAAAGAATCAGACTATTCTTTCGGATTTCCCGTAGCCGGGTTGGCGAAAACTCAAGTCCCAGCGTAAACAACAGCAGGATCACTCCCCAGTGCGCAAAGGTACGCACATCGGCGGTGTCGGCAAGCCACGCAAGCCCGTGTGGGCCGAGCAGAATACCGGCCAGAACATAGGCCGGGATGAGCGGCAGCGTCAATCGGCGGAATACGGCCGAAAGGGTCACGGCAACCGCAAGGAGCACGACCAGACTCAACAGGACCGGGTTGAAGATCACGATGCACTCGTCCTCAAGAAAGACTCACACCCCCGTTGGTTCTCCTCTCGGATACACAGCTGCATCCGGGTAGAATGAGGGCACGGCCAGCTTAACGCGGAATGCGCGGCCCCGAGGTTTGATCTCCAGACTATAATGACCGGATCGGTACCCACCCAGCCCACCACAACTCACGTATCCGGGATACCCAAACCTTGGTAGACGCATCCCGATCTCCCACAACCGAACCAGCCCCCACCCAGGATAAAACCGCATCACGGACCCAACTGGCCTTCCTCAGCCTGGGTGCTCTGGGTGTCGTCTACGGGGATATCGGAACCAGTCCACTTTACACACTGCAAGCCTGCTTCATGGGGCAGGCAAGCTTCCCGATTCTCGCGACAAACGTGATCGGCATCCTGTCTTTGATTCTCTGGACTCTGACCATCACGGTTACCCTCAAGTATGTAATTTTCGTGTTACGGGCGGATAACCAGGGTGAGGGCGGAATTATGGCTCTCCTCGCCCAGCTCAATATCCTAGGACCGAATCCGAATCCCCGCGTTCACCGCCGCCGCCGGTGGTGGCTTATCGTCTTGGGGCTTTTGGGAGCAACTCTTCTTTACGGGGACGGAATGATTACTCCGGCCATATCGGTACTCAGCGCCATTCAGGGTCTTGATGTCGTGACCCCAGCGCTGAACCGATATATCGTACCCGCCACCATTCTGGTCTTGATCTTCCTCTTTGCCATTCAAAGACGAGGAACCGGCGACATCAGCAACTGGTTTGGCCCGATCATGACACTCTGGTTCGCTACCTTGGCACTGTCGGGGCTCGTCGAAATTATCCACCATCCCTTCATTCTGATCGCACTCAATCCCTTGACCGGACTTCGGTTTTTGCTAGAGCACCGCTTGGGCGGATTTCTGGTTCTCGGTGCAGTGATTCTTGCGGTCACGGGCGCGGAAGCGCTCTATGCCGATCTCGGACATTTCGGCCGCTCCCCGATCCGTCTCGCCTGGTTTGCTCTGGTCTTCCCTGGACTCATTCTCAACTATCTTGGGCAGGGCGCACTGCTCCTTCACGACCCACAGGCAATCAGTGCCCCCCTCTATCAACTGGTCCCCCATTGGGCACTCATACCGACCGTCTTGCTGGCAACAGCTGCCACGGTTATTGCATCCCAGTCGATCATCTCGGGCAGTTTTTCACTCATGGGACAGTCCATCCGTCTCAACCAAACGCCCCGATTGAAAATCATTCAAACCTCTCCTGAGAAAAAAGGGCGAATTTATATCCCGGCACTGAACTGGTTTTTGATGTTCGGCACCATTGGTCTTGTACTCGCCTTTCAAACCAGCAACAACCTTGCTGGCGCCTATGGAGTCGCAATCAGTACATTGATGTGGATCACTACCATCTTCCTGATGATGCTGGCTCATCAGAAATGGAAGTGGCATCCGATCAAGGTCGCCGCAGTTCTCGGCGGATTTCTGCTGATCGATACTATTTTTTGGCTCAGCACACTGACGAAAATCGCAGAGGGGGGCTGGTTCCCGATTCTGATCTCGCTGATCCTCTTTACCCTGATGATGATCTGGTCGAGTGGGCGTCAAGAGTTGATCACGCGCCTGCAGACCGACATTGAGCCATGGGACGCATTTCTTGCACACCTCGAAGCATCACCTCCGGTTCGCGTACCAGGGACGGCGATTTATTTCACAGCACCCAATCTCGGCGTCCCGCCCGCACTTGCCAATCAGTTAACTCATCTCAAATGCCTACACGAAAACGTGATCCTTTTGACCGTTATCACCGAGGATATCCCCACGGTACACGGCGAAAAGCGTCTCGACATCGAGAATCTAGGCCACAACTTTTTTCATGTGTTCGTTCACTTTGGTTTCATGCAGAACCAGAATATACCGGTTGCACTGGCAGCCGGAGCCCTGAAAGGAGGGGTTCCCTTTGACCCGCTCCAAGCAACATACTTTATCGGCCGCGAAAGTCTGATCATTCCGGAACGCGCACCTTGGCCCCGGCTCCCACGCCGGATATTTGCCTTTCTCTCCCGGAATGCCTCGCGGGCAACTGACTTTTATGAGATTCCCGCGGAACGGGCGGTGGAATTCGGGATCCTGGTCAACCTGACGCCGGATCGTTAATCGAGGGCAGACAGATGCTATACAGATCTCTGGGTCGATCGGGCCTCAAACTGAGCGTGCTCTCTCTCGGATCCTGGGTCACTTTTGCCACTCAGGTCGATGAGGCATCCGCTAGGGACCTCATGGCCTGCGCCTTCGAACGGGGTGTCACTTTTTTTGACAACGCCGAATCCTACGCTTTCGGCGAATCAGAACGCCTCATGGGCCGCGCGATCCAAAAGCTTGGCTGGCCCCGTGACCGGTTCTGTGTCTCGAGCAAAGCCTTTTTTGGTTCCGTACCCCAACCCATACCGACCCAGCACGGATTGAGCCGCAAGCACCTGGTCGAAGCCTGTCACCAAGCTCTGTCCCGTCTTCAGGTGGATTATCTTGATCTCTTCTTTTGTCACCGAGCCGACCCGGACACACCGGTCGAGGAAATCGTGACGACCATGCAGCATCTCATTTATCAGGGGAAAATCCTCTACTGGGGAACGTCGGAATGGCCAGCTGCGTTGATTGAAACAGCATGTCGGGTGGCAGAGTCTCAACACACTGAACCTCCCGTGATGGAGCAGCCCCAGTACAACCTGTTTGTACGGAAACGGGTCGAAGAAGAATACCGCTCCCTATGCCAAGATTCCGGCATCGGACTCACCACCTGGTCTCCCCTGGCTTCAGGAGTACTGACCGGCAAGTACGCACCCGGGGAGAGCATTTCGTCTGATGGCGGTCGGTTGCGCCTGCCCGGCTACGAGTGGCTGGCTGCCCGGCTCAATACCGTGACGGGAACCCGTCAACTCGAGGCATCCCGGAAACTGATCGCGCTCGCCCGTGATCACGGCACAACAGCCAGTCAGCTTGCCATTGCGTGGTGTCTCAGCAACCCCCATGTTTCTTCCGTCATTCTTGGTGCCTCCCGTAAAAGCCAGCTTCTTGAAAATTTATCTGCCGTGGACTGGGTGCACCGGATGAGCCCAGAACTTACAAAGGAGATCGAAGCGCTCTATCCAGACCCGGAATAGCGGGTCGGAATGGGCAGCCCCGACTCATCGCACCCCTAGTACGGAAGCACCTCTCCAGAGCGGGTTTTCCCTGCTTAGGGGCTTGGCTGGGCTTCCGGAGTACTTTCCAGCCCTCGCGAACCCAAGTTCTGAATCTTGCGGGCACAACGCTCAGCAGCCTCCGCAGGCTGCCCACAATAGAGCGCAAGCACGAGAATCACGACACTGAATGCAGCGAGCAGCCACATACCCGTAAAAAACCCATAGTCGCCGAGGCCACCCATCAATCCCCCAGGACCGAGGAGACTGATCATCCAAAGCCCCCCAAAATAAGGAACCAACCACCATGCCTGCTCCCAACCCAGTTTGGATAGTGGGCCACGGTGTATCAGGAAGTACCATGCCAGATAAACCACCACATAGAGCACGACCAGGCTTAACAGCCACTTGACCACGTCGTAGCCGGTCCAATAGATGATCCAATTCGCCGCGATGAATGCGACGAGCGAGATGATTTTTGTCAAACGCAGACGAAAGGGGCGCTTGGCATCAGGCAAAACCCTGCGCAAATGCAGCAGGATGATCGGACCGATACTGTAAGACAGTACTGTGATCAGCGAAACTGCTGACACAAGCTTCTGCCATGACGGAAACGGAAAGAAGAAAAAGACCCCCACGATGTAGGTCACAATTAGCCCCACCCAGGGTACTCCCTGCCGGTTGAGCTGAATGACCTTCTTCGGGGCATTCCCCATCTCTCCCGCAGCCATGATGATACGCGGGCTCGCCGTCACATAAATGAATGCGGTGCCTAGCGGGGAGACGATCGCGTCGACATAAAGAATCACCGCCCACCAAAACGCGCCGACCGCAACCGCGATTGCTGCGAGCGGGCTGAACATGCCGGTGAAATGCAGATTCATCCACCCGTGAGCAATATCCGCCGGTTTCAGGGCCAAAATGAACGCAACCTGCAACCCGATGTATATGAGCATCGCGATCAGCACGGAACCAATCAGGGCAATCGGAATGTACCGGCTAGGGTTGCGCGTCTCACCAGCCAGTGCAATCGCCTGCTGAAAACCCAGAAAACTAAAAATGATGCCAGCCGTGGCGACAGCGGTAAAAATCCCGCTGACCGGCGTACTTGAGAGGTGCGCGGACAGGTTTCCAGGGTGAAATGAGTAGACCAGCAGAATGACGATCGTTGCGATCGGGATGATCACCTTCCACCAGGTCGCCGCACTGTTGATCGCAATGACCCATCGGACTGCCAAGAAGTTGAGTGCCACAACAAATGCCAGAAGGAACGCAGCATACACAAACCCATTCGCCGTGAGGAGGCCGGTGTTAGCATGAATCATTCCCGGAAGATAGTTGTTGGCATAGGTCAAAACCGCGCTCACTTCAACTGGTGGAACTGATACAAAGGCCAAAAACAAAATCCAGCTCCAGATCTTGCCCACGAGATCACCATGACTCACATGGGTCATATGAACTAGGGCGCCCGAGTTTGGAAACATGGTCGATAGTTCAGCAAAGACAAACGCCAGAAAAAGAACCACCGTTGCTCCGACAATCCAGGACAGGATACTGAATGGTCCGGCCTGGAGCGAAGCATGGAGCGCTCCAAATAGCCAACCGGATCCGATGATGGCTCCCAGGCTGGCATACAACAATCCGATGACACCTGCATCACGTTTGAGTCTGGTTGGACCAGCCATTTTTATAACCTCCGGGTCTACTATCAAAAAAAGGATTGAACCTATCTGCCAGTCGTCACGTATACAAAGCCGGTCTCAGTTTCATTTCCGTCTGGTGCTTGCACCGATCCCTTTCCGTGTTCCAATATTCAATCTGAATCAGGAGATGACTGCTGGGCTCGTGGCCCCATCCGCCCCCAACTGATCAACCCACTCAGCGCACCCGGGTGACAAAAACCTGCTCCCCATACCCTCGCACTCTGAAAACATAACCTAGGGGTAGCTTTTTGATTTCGACGCGTGGATTCAAAACAGCAGGTATTCTGAAATAACCAGGGCCAGCTTGAGCCCAAGTTTCACCGTTTGTCAGATGAAATCGGGTGGAGCCGGTCCAGCCCCCGAACATTCCCTTGATGTGGCTTTCCATTTTGTCACCCGAGATGGCCGGGCGAGAATGCCGTGGCAACCCGAACCGCGAAACTGCAGATGGCCGCGTGCGCTGACGGACGCGCGAACCTCGCATTTCACGAGTCATTTGGAGCGTGCTCGACATTTTCTTGAGGTGATGAGCCAACCAAACCTCAAGAGCCCACCGCTGTGCTTCCGTTAACCGGTCGAGCCCTGCCTGATCATAGGCATCTACGGTCATAAGCTTCTTGAGGGGAATCCGCGCAGACGGTGTGGGTGTGGGTGTCCGAGCCCATACGTCATGAACGGTTCCCAAGGCGAACACAGATAGAAAAGCGACGCCCATCCAGAACCGTCGCGAAACCCGGCTGGTGCTATGCCGGTCTACCCGGCATCCCCTTGCTCGCGAGTGGATCTCAGCCATGCGGCAAAAAACGTTGGGTCAGAAGGAGCTGATGATGGGTTTGCATAGCGAAGTGGTGGGCAACTGAGAATGTCACAGCTTTTTCTCCGCTCAGTGCCGAATGCAAGGCAAGTACAAGTTCGAGACGCACCCTGCCACTTGCCGGGGCATCCGGAATGGCTCCATGACCAAGCCCCCGGCAGGGATTCCCCGCTCTAGGATCGAATTGACGGCCCCGCACGCCGACCAAGCAGTTGATGACATGATGCAGATGCAGGTGGATCAGCGCAATACGATGCATATCGACTGCCAGCCCCGCATGGATCGTTGCCACACGAATCTCTGCCCTGAGATTGACAACATTACGCGCCGAAGCTGCGGGACCCAGCAGGATCAGGGTAGCAACCAACCCCAGCAAGGCAGATCTGATCGAATACGCGGATTTCATATGGACTCCCCGAGCTTGTCGATTGCTCGCGACGACTCATTCGTTTCAGCATACCATAGGCACCACGGCACAGGGCTTGCTTTGAGGAACTGCGACTGGGTCAGCGGGTCGGTACCGGAACGGTGTCGACAGCAAGCAGTATGCCGCGAATGGGCTGGCGCGGGCGGGCTGCGATAAAACGCTCAAGCGCTTTGCGTTCACGCTGACAGGCCGGGTTCCATGAGGCCCATAACTCTATAAATATCAAACTATTAGTCAATTCATGCTTGAGCAGGTGAGCCACCTCGCGCGGGCTCAGCCACCCGGATAGCCGTGACCCGTGAATAGGGATTGGATGGGAAAGCGCACGCGTCAGACTTGGAATCAGATCACGATGATCCCCTGCAAAACGGAAAACCAGACGTCCCTTAGAGTCAAACACCCAGAGATCCGGCATCACGATCCCACCTCTTGCACGTAGCATCCGACGGAGTCGATGTGGCGACAGACGAATCACCTTCCACGGGGCGACCGGTGCTGCAGCGACCCATCCGACTGTTCCGAAAGCCAGAACTGCGAATAGGACAGCGCGCGGGAAAACCGAACTGGCTTTAAGTGTACTTAACATGTCCGAAGGTGCCTCAGCTGCGGGCCCATAAACTTGTCGCTTCCCATCTATCGGACGTCTAGCGTTTCGGAATTTGTCCGAGCGGTCCCTTCTGACTGGCGAAATAGTTAGCAATATCGACCATGTCGCGATGCGTCAGGTTCGCTGCCATGGAATTCATGATGGCATTTTTGCGAAGCCCTGTCTGATACTCCTTAAGTGCCCTCACCAGATAGGAAGGATACTGACCGGCCAGATCAGGGAACTCGGGTGCAACCGCAATCCCGTGCAGGCCGTGACAGGCAGCGCAGGTTGTGATCATCTTGGCACCGGCCTTGGCCTCGGACCTATTGAAGAGAGGCGTCCGGGGATGAACCTGGTTCCTGAGCGATGCAAAATAGGCAGCGATATCCCGCAAATCCCGAACCGTCATGCTCTGGGCCTGCGCACGCATGGTTGGGAAGTTGCGGAGATTCTTGCGGTAATCCATCAGCGCATTGAAAAGATATAGACGATTCTGTCCGGCAACTTTGGGGACGTTATAAAACGGGTATGTGACTTCGATTCCGCGTAATCCATGACAGCCAATGCAGGTGAACGTCAGCATGCGTCCCCTGGCGATTTCCGAAAGTCGTCTTGTGGAAACTGCGGCGTGGACGCGTGAGGGAAACACAATGGCCAGTACCAACAGTAACCCGAGTTGAGCCAAGACTCCGAATCCAGACCAGACTTTTGGTTTCATGCCCCGAACCTTAATCAGTCAAGCCAAAACGAGTCGGAATGGTAGCAGATTTTCCGGCACACCGCGAGACAAAAATCCGTGTCTGGCAAGATCCGTCTGCACGGGGCTCAGGAAACCTTGCGCACGCTCCGTTCGAGGACCTCAAAAACACGCCGGATCCGCTCTACGGCATCCTGGAGCTGATCAGCCCGGATGGTGAGGGGTGGAGCCAGCCGGATCACGGTATCATGGGTCTCCTTGCTGAGAATCCCCACATCGAGCAGCCGTTCACAGATCGTGCGTGCGGCTACCCGCTCGGAATGTATTTCAATACCGATGAAAAGGCCCCGCCCCCGCACATCACGGATCAGGGAGCTCCGAATGGAACGCAAGGACTCGAGGAATTCGCGTCCGAGTTCTGCCGATCGCTCGGCCAGGCCCTCTTCAGTGATGATCTTGAGCGCCTCAAGGCCGACTGCGGCGGCCAGCGGATTGCCTCCGAATGTGCTGCCATGATCTCCGGGACCGAATACGCGCATCAGTTGGTCCCGGGCCAGAAACAGCGAGACCGGAAGCAAACCGCCACCCAGCGCCTTGCCGAGAATCAATCCGTCCGGCTTGACGCCCTCGTGGTCACAAGCCAGGAATCGTCCAGTGCGACCCAAACCTGTCTGCACTTCATCCGCGAGAAGCAGGACCCTGCACTCACGGCAGATTTCCGCACATCGGGCGAGGTAACCATCCGGTGGCAAGACGATGCCGCCTTCTCCCTGAATGGGCTCAACCAGAAACGCGGCGGTTCTTGTGGTGATGGCTTGCGCCAAAGCATCGGCATCACCATAGGGAATGATTTTTAAGCCTGCCGGGAATGGCCCGAACCCCTTCCGATACTGGGGCTCACTCGAAAGTCCCACGATGGCAATGCTCCGGCCATGAAAATTGCCTTGACACGCGATGATTTCTGCCTGCCCGTCAGCAACCCCTTTATTGAGGTATGCCCATTTACGCGCCGCCTTGAGGGCAGTCTCCACGGCCTCCGTGCCGGTATTCATGGGAAGCGCCCGATCCATACCGGTGAGTTCACAAGCCAACGCCAGGAAGGGACCCAACTGATCCGTATGGAAGGCTCGCGAGACGACGGCCAGCTTCTGTGCCTGATGGGTCAATACGCTCACGAGACGAGGATTGCAGTGTCCATGACTCACGGCGGAATAGGCACTCATCATGTCGAGGTAGCGTCGACCCTCGTTATCCCAGACATAAACCCCCTCTCCACGAACCAAGACTACCGGAAGCGGATGATAGTTGTTCGCCCCGTAGCGATCTTCGAGACTCGGTTCGACCGTCATGATCACTCCATTTAACGTGAATACAGGCACTGTGAACCGTGAATATTCTACTCCAAGATCCACGCCCCGTCTCCTGAGATTGTCTGCCCGATAGGCCAGACTGGTCAGAGGGCTGCAAAAATCCTACAATTCACATCTTCTGGCACGTGGAACCATCAAGCATGCCTCCATCTCCGTCCAAACCCGTCCGAATCGCCGTCACAGGCGCTGCCGGAAATATTGGGTACGCCCTCCTCTTTCGTTTGGCATCGGGTGCACTCCTCGGTCCGGATCAGCCCTTGATCCTCCATCTCTTGGAAATACCTCAGGCGCTTCCGGCGCTCTCGGGTGTCGCCATGGAACTCACGGATTGTGCTTTTCCCCTGCTCCGAGATCTCAAGCTGAGCGATCAGGCAAGTCAAGCATTTGATGGAGTGGACTACGCCTTCCTCGTCGGTTCGAGACCACGTACCCAAGGGATGGAAAGAAAAGATCTTCTCCGCGTCAACGCCGAGATTTTCAAAGCACAGGGACGGGCTCTCAATGAACGCGCTTCGCGTCAGGTCCGGATTCTCGTAGTTGGCAACCCAGCCAATACCAATGCGCTGATTGCGAGCCGGAACGCACCTGATCTGGCTGAACATCAGTTCAGCAGCATGATGCGCCTCGACCATAACCGGACCTTGAGCCTCCTGTCCGAAAGAAGTCGCATTCCGGTCGCCGACATTCATCGGGTCACCGTCTGGGGTAACCATTCCTCGACACAATTCCCCGATATCGAACAGGCACTCATCGCGGATCGTCCCGCCCTGGAACAGATCGACTCAACTTGGTACCACGATACCCTGATCCCAACGGTCCAACAAAGAGGAGCAGCCATTATCAAAGCGCGTGGCGCCTCCTCGGCCGCCTCGGCCGCCTCGGCCGCATTGGATCATATGCGCGACTGGATCGTCGGGACGCCCAAGGGAACCTGGACCAGCATGGGGATTGCTGCAAATGGAGATTACGGAGTTGAACCCGGGATTTTTTTCGGCTACCCGGTCGAATGCCAAGGCGGGGGCCACCAGATCGTACAGGGGCTCGCGCTTTCCGAGTTTGCGCGCGCCAAAATCGCTCTCACCGACCGTGAGTTGCGGGAGGAACGGGATGGAGTCCTTGACCTTCTCCCTTCTTCGTCACGAGGATGATCTTGCCGAAATGCTCCGGATCGTCGATACGAACATGAGCACGACCCGCAGCTTCCAACAGGAAAATGGAATCGACAACAGGGCGCAATATCCCGGCTTCGATTTGGGGGAAAACGCATCGCTCGATTGACCGTGCGATGCGTGCTTTGGCAATAGGCTTCTGCGCGCGCAATGTGGATCCCATGAAAGTAAGCCGCTTATGCAGAAATGGCGCTAAGTCGACCTGCAGGCTGCTGCCCTGCCGGAAGGCAATCTGCACCAACCGACCATCGGGCGCCAGGAGACCGAGGTTTTTCTCGAAATAGGGACCACCGATCGTATCAAGGATCACATCGAAGCCCCCGTGAGTTGCGCAGAGATGCTGGAGCACTACCCAAAAATCGCTCCGGGTATACTGAATCACCTCAGTAGCGCCAATTGAGCGCAGAGGCACGGCTTTGTTGGCACTGCCGGTTGTCGTCACCACGTGGCATCCCAAAGCTGCCGACAGCGCAACCGCCATGGTTCCGATGGCGCCACCTCCGCCATGGATCAAGATCCATTCCCGGGATTTGAGATGGGCCCGAATGCCCAAATTGAACCAAACCGTAAACAGTGACTCGGGGAGTCCCGCAGCTTCGATCGCCGTCAGCGTCGCTGGAATGGGTAAGCATTGACCCTCGGGAACAGCCACGTATTCCGCATACCCACCCCCGACCACGAGCGCCATCACGCGCTCGTCATAACCGAAGCGGCGTGTCCGGGAGCCGACATCAACGACGCGGCCCATGACCTCGAGCCCCAAAACATCTGTCGCTCCCGCAGGCGGCGGATAGCGTCCCTCACGCTGCAGGACATCGGGCCGGTTCACCCCCGCTGCCCAGATTTCAATCAAGAGCTCACGGGGACCGGGCTTGGGAACGGGTGCCACATCCGAGACCAATACCTCAGGCCCGCCTGCTGCACGCGCACGAATAACGGTCATCCGATCCGGAACACCAATCGGACGGAGTGTAGCGGGAGATTGGGGTCTTGCATCCGTAATCATGGGCGATACCGTGCCTAAAACGCTTGGGTCTATACTAGATGCTCCCGAGAGCGGTTGCATCTCGCCAAGCGGGATGTGGGAGCTACGACATGACTTTTGTGCTGCTGATCTGGATCGTTGCCTTGCTCGTGGGACTAGTTGGCTGCGCCTTCTTGCGTGTACCGCTTTGGATCACCAGCATCTGGATTGTCATCTGGCTTGGCATCCTGATCAGTTTCCTGCCCAGCCCCGCAACGGTCGGTGTCACACTCGTGGGGCTCGCGATACTCGTCCTGATCAACCGCACTCCCCTCCGCAAATCCCTGCTCACCAAACCCCTGCTGCGTGCCTATCGACGGGTACTGCCGACCATGTCCACAACGGAGAAGGAGGCGCTTGCTGCCGGCACCGTCTGGTGGGAAGGAGAACTCTTCAGTGGCCGACCGCACTGGTCAAAGCTTCTCAACATTCCGAAACCCGAGCTCACCTTGGAGGAACGCGCCTTCTTGAGCGGCCCAGTCGAGACGTTATGCGGCATGCTGGATGATTGGAAGATCACTCATGAATGGGCCGACCTCCCACCAGAGGTCTGGAATTTCCTCAAAACCAACCGTTTTTTTGCATTGATCATACCCAAGTCGTATGGAGGACTCGAATTTTCAAGCTATGCCCACTCGGAAATACTGCTTCGGATCGCCACCCGTTCCATCACCGCTGCATCTGTGGTTGCCGTTCCCAACTCGCTCGGACCCGCAGAACTTCTTCTGCACTATGGAACCACAGAACAGAAGCGTCATTACCTGCCACGACTGGCGCGTGGGGACGAGATTCCCTGCTTCGCACTCACCGGCCCTTATGCAGGCTCAGATGCGGCATCCATCCCTGACATCGGAATCGTCTGTCGGGGCAGTTGGGATGGGCAAACAGTACTCGGACTGCGGCTTAATTTCGAGAAACGCTACATTACCCTGGCACCAGTTGCAACGCTCATCGGACTGGCCTTCAAACTTCTGGATCCGGATCATCTTTTAAGCGAACAGGAAGACCGGGGGATTACCTGCGCGCTCATCCCACGAAACCTCCCCGGCCTTGAAATCGGGTATCGCCATTTCCCGCTCAACATCCCCTTTCAGAATGGGCCGATTCGCGGACGAGATGTGTTCATCCCGTTGGACCAGATCATTGGCGGGCCCGCTCTGATCGGCCATGGCTGGCGCATGCTCATGGAAAACCTTGCGGCAGGCCGGTCTATTTCATTGCCAGCCCACGCAACGGGCGCCGCTCAGACCGCCGTTTTGACCACAGGCGCATACGCCCGTATCCGCCGTCAGTTTCATACCCCAATCGGCTGGTTTGAAGGTGTGCAGGAAATTCTCGCTCGAATGGGGGGCACACTCTATGCAATGGATGCCGTCCGCACGATGACAGTCGGTGCGAACGATCTCGGTGAGATTCCAGCCGTACCCTCGGCCATTGTTAAATATCATGTGACCGAGATGGGACGCCAAATTGCATTGGATGCCATAGATATCCATGGCGGGAAGGGAATCATTCTCGGGCCCAAGAACTACCTAGGCCGCGGTTTCCAGGCAGCTCCGATCGCCATCACAGTCGAGGGCGCGAATATCCTGACCCGCAATATGATCATCTTCGGTCAAGGCGCCATCCGCTGTCACCCTTTTGTCCTCAAGGAAATGGAAGCAGCACAAAACCCCGATGGACATGCGGCACTTGCCACTTTTGACCGTGCACTATGGGCACACGTCGGTTTTTTCCTGAGCAATATGGTGCGCGCATGGACTTTGGGCTTTCATGCGGCTCATGGGGCACAAAGCCCCACCGATGGACCCACACGGAGGTTTTACCAGCATCTTGAGCGGTACAGTGCAGCCTTTGCCGTACTTTCGGATGCTGCAATGCTCACGCTGGGTGGCAAACTCAAACGCAAGGAGCGACTTTCGGCTCGCTTGGGAGACCTGTTGAGTTATTTGTACATCGCCTCAGCCGTACTAAAACGATTCGAGGATGACGGGCGCCCGGTTGCGGATCTGCCACTGGTCGAATGGGCCTGTCGTCATCTGATTTATCAGTTTCAAGAGCAGGCGCACGATTTCCTAAGGAACTTTCCCAAACGGGGTTTGGCCTTTTTTCTTAGAGCCGTGATTTTTCCAACGGGGCGAACCTATTCAGCACCGTCTGATCATCTGGGCCGTACCGTCGCTGAACTTCTGACTTCCCCAAATGAAACACGCGCACGCCTCACTTCTGGCGTGAGCCAAAACGGTCCAGCGGCCCAACCCATCGCCCAGCTGGAGGAAGCACTCACCCTCGCATCCAGCGCCGAACAGCTCGAACACAAGATTCGAGACGCTCACAGGGAAATCCCGACACGGATCCTGCATGACCTCGAACGGGCACGTTGGGCGAAAGATCAGGACATTCTGACTGCCGACGAATACGCCACACTGGAGCACTTTTATAGCCTCGTGTCTGAAATCATCTCCGTGGACGCTTTCCCTCCGGATGCACTGGGAACGAAGCCGATACCATTGCCTTGGGGCACCCAAGTTCTCACCGGTGGCTGAGCGTCGAAAAGAATCGGTACTGCTCGTATCGCCCAGTCGAAGCCACTCTGCCAGAAGGGGATTCTTTGCATGCGGGCCGAAGACGCAATGGCGAGATGACAATGCTTGAAATCCGGCCGGCGCTTCAACAGGGAAAAAACGCCCGCTTTCCAGGGGCAAGGTATGGAATCCCGTGAGATCCTCCCTTCTGGGAACAGACAGACCAGACTCTCCTCAGTGGCACCCAAAAGCGTGCGAAACCCGAAGGGTGCTTTTTCAGAAACCACGACAAATCGGTGCCCCCAAAGTTGGCACCAGAACCGAATTGCATGAGACCAGAACCAGTGTCGCCCGTAATCTCCGTGAACTGCAAAAAGTGTGGGACGGGTGAGCCATACCGCCAACAAGGGTCCATCCCATAAACTCCGGTGATCGGCAGTTAACAGGATGGGGCCACCTTGGGGAACCTCACCCGTGACTCGAACCGGCATCAAACGCCATACCATTCCGCGCCACGAAATCAGATTCAGAGATCTTGAAATCGCCGCTTGCATTCGTGCCACCGGACCACTTCGTTTGGGTGGTGCCAAACCCTCTCTCACCGGCATGTGCTTTCGCCTAACCTCAACGAAATGGAGACCATGGTGGCGGAGCGCATCGGACCGATCAACCCTATTGGGACGCTGATCTGCCACGATTCCGTGTCCTGCGCGCCGCTGTGGGTCTTGAATGACTCAGATACTTGCAGTGCAAGCTCTTGGGGTTCGCGGTTTCAGATTTATGACAGTCACTCCTCATCCGGTCGAGGCTGGATACACGTTACAGCCCAAAACTTTATACTATCCGGAAGGTCTCACCTTGTAGGCCCGGGTTGCCACTGAGACGTTATCGGGTACCGTGGCAGGCAACCCCAGGAGATGCACCATGAAGCCCATTCGACTGTTTTCTCTATTGACTCTGCTCTTGGTTCTGGCCGGCTGTGCTTCAACCGTCGGTGTAGAAATCGAGCGCAACGCGAGTTTTTCCAACCTGAACCGCTTTGCTTGGCTCCCCCCGGGGAGGCAGCCGATCAAGAATCCGATCATCAACAGCGGAATCATCACACAACGGGTCAAGCGGGCGTCGATCGAGGTGCTGCAAAATCGTGGTTTTTCGTACCGCAAGAAGCCAGCTCAGGCCCAATTCCTCATTACCTACCACATTATCAGCCATCGTGAATTCGTGAATAACCAACCGTTTTTCCCTGGAGTCGGATTCGGTTTTCCCTATTATGATGATTATTTCTACCCAGGAGCCGCAATGATGGTGGGGGGATTCGGTTTCGGATACGGCTATGGGAACGCCTATAGCTACCGCAAGGCCGATCTCATTCTCGACATCATCAGTGCGAAAAATCGCCACCTGATCTGGCGCGGCTGGGAATCCCAGATCGTCACACGCAGCAACTTCTCAATGCGGGCCATCTACCATCTGGTCAACCACATTCTGCAGCATTTCCCGCCGCGATAGGCACGGGCCGAAGCTGCAAATTAACCGGCCCGCCATCAATCGGAAAGCGGCATGACCGCGCTTTACACACCCTACTTTGGGTTGCGGGAAGATCCATTCGGCATGGCGCCGGATCCCCACTTCCTGTTTCTGAGTCCCCTCCATCAGGAGGGCCTGGCGCACCTGCTCTACGGAGTCACCCAACCGGGAGGATTCATAGAATTGTCGGGACCGGTTGGGACGGGGAAAACTACACTCGTCCGTAGTCTTCTGGAACAGCCGCCTGCGGACTTTGAAATCGCATTGATTATCAATCCCAAACAGACCCCCAAAGCGTTCATCCGTAATCTGCTGCAGGAAATCAAGCCCCAAGCATTGCCCGCCACGAACCGTGCCGATCTGCCGACACTGATCAACCTCATCAATGATCGCCTGCTTGAAATTTACCGGCAGGGACGTCGGGTCATCTTGATTGTGGACGAGGCGCAGGCGCTACCCATTGAAACCCTTGAACAAATCAGGCTACTCACCAATCTCGAAACACGCACCACCAAACTCATGCAGATCATTCTGGTTGGGCAGCCGGAGCTCGACATTCTCCTCGAACGCCCAGAATTGTCGCCATTGCGGAATCGAATCACTGCCCGTTTCCGGCTCGGCCCGCTTCGCTGCGCTGAAACACAGGCCTACATTCACCATCGCCTGAAGATTGCTGGACTGGTCACTCCCCTGTTTACCCCCGCCGCCATGCGATCCATTCACCGGTCTTCTCATGGACTCCCGCGCACCATCAACATCCTCTGCGATCGCGCTTTGCTCGGTGCATATGTGAAGAGGAGAAGACTCGTTACGCTTTCCTTGGCCAAACAGGCCGCTCACGAGGTCGGAGGTGCTTCAATACCGGTGAGTTGGCTCCGACGGACCTTTAACCGTGCAAACTTTTTTATGCTTTTGGGGATTCTGTGTGGGTGTGTCATCTGTCTTCACTTGGTGAACCCAGCTGGCCGGATGCATCCATCTGTCGGATATGCACATCCCGGTTTGAGCCAGTCTCACGTTTCGCCAACCCCTGTCCAAGCAGAATTCTGAGCCCGGCACGTGTCAATCATCCTTGATGCATTACGCAAAGCCGAGACGGAGCGGAGCCGCCAGGGATCCGGACTCGCGATGCTTGGACCGGACCTCGCGCCCGCGAAGGGATCCCCCTATAAAGTGGCAGCTGCCGTTTTTGCCGGCTTGGTCGTGGGTATCGCGATAGCACTGCTGGGCATCGCTTTTTTGATTCGCGCACATCCGGGGAAACAGCCCACACACTCGGTCCATCGCATCACTGCTCCGCCGAAATCTCCTGGTCTGTCAAGCCCTCGGGCACAAGTCCTGCACCCTGCTGTCACGCCACCCAAACACCCGCCTTCTACAGTTGTCACAACCCTCCCAGCAGCCCGGCCACCCCCTGTCAGCCAGCATCTCCCAGCGTCTACGGATTGGCAGATCCAGGTTTTCAGCTGGACACCTCGGCGCGACGACCGCTATGTGGTCATCAACATGCGTCTTTATCGAGCGGGTAACCACCTCCCAGGTGGGGCCCGCCTGCTCGCGATTCAAAGTAACGGACTTCTGGTCGAATACCAAGGCCACCGCTACTTCGTTCCGCGCCCCTGACCGGTCATGACTTTCGCACCGCGTCCTTTCATCTGCCTGAACCCGAATACTCCCACTCCGAACATCCCGGCGGTGATTGGCAACTCGACTTTAAAGTGTGCGGTACCGAGCGCCTCGCCTGTCCATTGAAATCGTGGAAATCTTACGGAAAGAGGGCATCTTTTCCAGATCATCAGGGGTTGAACAAACCCATTCCGCAAGATCCCAATAGCTGCAGGCCAAAACCTTGCAACAGGGTTGGTGGGCCCCTAAGGACAGCGGCCCGGCCCTACACGGAGTTGATCTGGTAATATCGATGCAATGATGCGTTCTTTATTGCGCGCCTGCGACCGGAATCGGGCCACCCGCCGGGAAGCTCTGGGTCTCCTGGCAGCTGGGGCGATGACTGCACAGTTTTTGATTGCCCCGGCTCAAGCCACGCATCACCATACTCAAACCCCGGATACCACTTCAGCACCAGCATCTTCCTCGCTCACCCGCTTCCTCAAAACCGAACGGGTACCCTGGCTTCATTTGATCAAGCTCGGGGCAACCCGTACGGGTGCTCCCCTGTCCGCACTCATCATTGGCCACTCTGCACATCCCCAGCAGACAACGAACAGATCAAGATTGGTCGTTCTGCTCAGCCCCGCCCTTGATCATTCCGGTCATGCGGTACGCATTTTTGCCGTTCAACTCATTCGCCAGTGGTTAAAGATGCCAGCGCCTGTGCGCCACCATTTGATGCAGCGGCTGCTTTTAGTTTTCTTTCTGGGTCGGGGATATCGACCCATGACCCTGGCCAGTGATGCTTTCCATTGGCCTACGGATTTACCCAAACCTTCGAGCACCCATTCACAGAATCTGTTATTGGCAGAGACTCCAACCACACGGGCCTGGCTCACGCTCTTTGCGCGCTGGCATCCTGCCCTAGTCACTGAAATGATCACCCGTCATTCAGCTGCCTGGCGTGACAACTTTCTTTTCGGCGGCACACCAGTCGCCCTGCTTGCACCAAAACTTGCACGACTGACCACACGACTCGTGACTGATGTCCGGACGATCTGGAGACATTCCCATATTGCAGTCGGCACGTGGATGCAACCACGCAATCCCGAAGATCCCGATTCAGGGGTTCAGACCATCTCGGCCTCGCCCACCCATATCCTCGGGTACAGCGCCTTAGCAGACGTTCTGGCGGTTCAGTGGATCTGTAATGGCCACACAGCCATTCGCCAGCAAATCCGTCAGATCGCCCAGATGGGTTCGGGCTGGATTTCGGTTTTGACTCGTGAAGCCACTCCTCTACTGCGAGCCGAGCATCAACTCGCAACAGAAGCACAAGATCATTACGCGACATTTCGAAAAGGCTTTTCCATCCACGAGGTTCTTAAACGCTCATTAGACAGATTTTTACTGAGGACTTACGCGTACAGCGAAACGCTGAGCCCCATCTCCGGTACGGTCTGGATTCGTTACGATTGGAACAAGCCGCGCAACTACCTCGTTCCGCGTTATGGCCGGCTTGCAGGTCGTGATTCTCTGCCAGATATTGCTGGCTTCGTGATCCCCGCAGGTTTCCCCCGGGCGGTCCAAACCCTCCGGATACATGGCATTCAAACCGATGAGATCACCTCATCCATGACACTCAAGATTCGGACTGATCGACTGAGTCACATCCGTTGGAAACGTTCCAAACACAACCCCCTGCCGGTTATTGCCTCATTCGACACTACTCCTGAAATCCGCGAATTCGTCTACCCCCCAGGCTCGGTATTCATACCGATCAACCAACCGCTCGCCCGGTTGATTGTTCTGCTGCTCGATGCCCAAAGTCCACTCAGTCTATTCCGGCTGGGCTATTTCAGAGCCATGTTCAGCCCATTGCATATCCATCCCCAGAGTGCCCTCGAAACCCTGGCCCGTACACTCCTCCGAAAACATCCACGCCTGGCCAGGCGATTCGTCGACCGGATCATGCATCCGGCCTTTGCAGAAAGCCCGACTGCCCGGCTCGATTTCTTCTATCGGTATGTTTTTCAAGATCCGGTTTCTCCTGGTCTTTACCCCATTGGCACACTCCGCCACGCCCCTTTGGCCCTCTTGCAAACACCATAAGTGCCGATGAAAATCTTGGTCGTCGAGGGGTCGCGCTTATACCAGCTCAACTGGGAAAAGATCATCCGCGCAATTGGCCAGGAGCCCGTTCTCGCGGCATCCGGACAGGAAGCCCTGTCTTTGGCTCGCAGCATTCCTTGCGATTCGGCTCTGATTGCCTACACCTTGTCAGACATGGATGGAGTAACCTGTGCAGACCTGCTTGAGCAGTCCCCGCTGAATGCCGTACATTGGCCGCTCATTGTCACATCCAACCCCGACAGCTGGGGAGCGGCGCTCATGCAGCACCCGCGTTACGAGATCGTGGACCGCCAAGACCGACACCGCATCAGTACTGCCTTGGCAGAGCGGGTAGGGATTCTGCGATCCCCGCCGGCTTTGCCTGTGCTCTACATCGATGACAGTCAAGTCGCCGCCCAGCACATGAAAAACCGCTTTGAGCGGCTGGGAATCACTCTGCACCATTTTTTTACTCCTGGCGAAGCACTGCTTGCATTACAGAAATCTGCCTATAGTCTCGTGCTTTGTGACATTTTCATCGAAGACACTCAGACCGGATACACGTTGATTCCCAAAATTCGGGCGCAAACCCTCCCTTCCGGTCCGGTTCCGATCATCATGGTATCGGGTGGGAACGATGACGATCAGAGACGTCGGGCCTTCATTGCAGGAGCGGATGATTTCTGGAGCAAATCCGCCTCCCTGGAAGAGATTCAGGCTCGGCTCCAGCGTTATGCGCTCGCACGGAACTCGCATAATCTGATCCAGCGT
Source organism: Pseudomonadota bacterium (assembly GCA_027365475.1). Lineage (GTDB taxonomy): Bacteria > Pseudomonadota > Gammaproteobacteria > JAKAQQ01 > JAKAQQ01 > JAJZNM01. Next base: position 158,474 of record DAHXNI010000024.1, read on the forward strand.
CTTGAGACACGCCTATTGTCGGAACGTTTACTCGAGCCCCAGACTCGGTTACCCAATGCACGTGCCTTCCGCGATTACGGGCACTGGCGCTTCCGGGCTGGTTTTGAAGGGTATACCGGAATCCAGCTTGCCCTATTCGAAGTCCTGAATGCATCCGTGGAAGACGAGCCCGTCTGGCTGGATCTTTCGGATCCCGAGTTTGTGACACGGATCCGGCACTGGCAGGCTGGACTGCCTCCCCGGACCTTCTGCGCATGCCTGTCCCCTCGTCGGTTTGGGTTTCTCTCGCCTGTGGAAATCTCGGCGGACCACAACGCACTGCATTCTGCTTGGGACGAGATCCCACGCACACCTTCAGAATCCTTTGCCCACTGGGAACTCCGTTCCGTACAGGTCACGGTCCCGCCCGGGTCGGATTTTGAAGCCCAATTCTCCACATTAGAACGGGAGTTGGGTGCAATTGAGGAGGAATCGTTCCGATTACGTAACTACTCACCCGGTTCAGCGTACAGCTGACCGGAGAGAGCCATTTGGATAGCGACGAGTGGGTTGTCGCCTTGGTTGGCCATGGTCTGAAGATAGCTCGAGATGCGGCAGTAGGCCTGGGCGAACTCGGCCTTACGGAAGCATCCCGATACCTTCTGCTTGACCTTGCTCATGCGCAGGTCGCGCTCGGCGCGGTTGTTCGTGAAGGGGACGTTGGCGTCTGTGGCGAACAGCAGCACGGCGGTTTCGTGTTCTTTGAGGCGTTCCCAGAGATTGTGGGCGTCGGACTTCGCGACCCTGCCTCGTTTACCATTGTGCTTTGCCGGGATGGGCGGCAGCTCGCGCTCGGCGCGGGTGAGGATGTTGCGGTAGTGCTGCTGAAGACGCTCGTACTCGCGCGGGGTAAGCCGTTTGCGTTTGCGCTTGGAGACCCGGGAGCAGGTCTGCTG
>DAHXNI010000025.1 GCA_027365475.1 Pseudomonadota bacterium
CGATCAAAGACATTTGGCTGTATCCCCTGGAGAAGTCCTTCCGCCAGTCACTGACCGCGTAACGTCCCGCTCTTTGTCGTAGCCATGCCCGGCTTATCGCACTAGGCCGTCCGCCTCAAGACGGGTTGGCCGATTATTTACAGTTGAGTGACGGATCGGTTCCCGTTCGCGCTGGGCCATCACAAACTGTCCCTGTTATCGAGAGAAGTAATGGCAATGGTTCCGGCTTGACCAAAAGCTTGTAGTGCATGGTACGAATCTCCTGCCAGATCCATGCCAATCGACGGATCCGTGTACATGATGGCAGGATGCTGCGGGTGCGGAAGGGTATAAGTTTACAGGCTGATCTTGCATTGCATTTAGCTGCGGAGGCAGAGGCGAGGTTCCTGTACGTCATCATGTTGGTCTTTGCGCTACAATCGCAGCATGAGCACTGAACACCTGCCAGGTCAAGTATTGGCTCCGGAGGTGGCCCTCCCTTCGCTCGGCGAGCCTCCTCTCTATCAAGTTGTTTTGCTCAATGACGATTTTACCCCAATGGAATTCGTGGTTGAGATCCTCGAGAAGTTTTTTCACCTCGGACGTCTCCAGGCGACCCAAATCATGCTGCATGTTCACACGCGCGGAAAGGGTATTTGCGGTGTCTTCCCCTATGAGATCGCCGAGACCAAGGTATTCCAGATTCGCGATTTTGCACGACAGCATGAGCATCCACTCATGTGCACACTGGAGGCCGTCTGATGTTGAGCAAAGAGCTAGAAGCGTGTCTCAACCGTGCTTTTCGGGATGCGCGCGATCAGCGGCATGAGTTTATGACAGTTGAACACCTGCTCGCGGCTCTTTTGGAATCGCAGAGTGTGCAGGACATCCTGAAGGCTTGCGGTTCAAATGTCGAAGAACTCCGCACTGAACTTGTTTCCTACCTGAGTCGCCACACGCCGATTCTCAAGACGGCTGAAGGCGAGATTCAGCCTACGTTGGGCTTCCAGCGCGTATTGCAGCGGGCACTGCTTCAGGTGCAATCTTCTGGGCAGAAGGAGGTGTCGACGGTTAGTGTTCTTGTTTCCATTTTTGGAGAGCGTGAGACCCAGGCAGTCTATATCCTCAATCGTCACGGTATCAATCGTCTGGATGTTGTCAGCTATATCTCTCACGGTATTTCGAAGATTCATGATGAGGAAGGACTGGGAGAGCGCGATGCTGAGGTTGATGGCGAACTTGAGCGCACCGCTTCAAATCGGCCCCATGAAAAAAATGCGCTTGATCTTTTTGCAGTTAATCTCAACCGGATGGCACGCGAAGGCAAGATTGATCCCTTGATTGGCCGCGAAGATGAAATTGAGCGGATCATTCAGATCTTGTGTCGGCGTCGCAAAAATAACCCTCTTTTCGTCGGGGAGGCGGGAGTTGGGAAAACTGCTTTGGCCGAGGGGCTGGCACGTCGCATTGTTGAAAATAACGTTCCCGAAGTGTTGCTGCATGCCACGATCTATGCGTTGGATATGGGTGCTTTAATTGCAGGAACCAAGTACCGCGGTGATTTCGAGAAACGCCTCAAAACCGTTCTTCAAGAGTTGAAGAAGCGGGGGGATTCGATTCTGTTCATTGATGAGATTCATACCGTGATTGGGGCGGGCGCTGCATCCGGTGGCGTCATGGATGCCTCCAACCTTATCAAACCGATTCTAACTTCCGGCGAGATCCGCTGCATTGGTTCGACGACTTATCAAGAGTTTCGCTCAATTTTTGAGAAGGATCGCGCACTCGCCCGGCGCTTTCAGAAAATCGACATTCCTGAGCCTTCTGCATCTGAAACTGTGTCGATCCTCAAAGGCTTGAAAAGCCGCTTTGAGGAACATCATCAAGTTCGTTACTCGCAACGTGTGCTGGAAAAGGCCGTAGAACTGTCTGCGCGTTTTATTGTGGATCGGCACCTGCCGGATAAAGCCATTGACGTCATTGATGAGGTTGGCGCCAGATTGCAACTTCAGCATCCATCCCGACGGCGACGCTTGGTCACGATCCGGGATGTGGAGGAGGTTGTGGCAAAAATGGCCCGGATTCCCTCTCAAAGTGTTTCTTTATCGGATCGGCGTGTACTTGAGACGCTTGGTCGTGATCTCAAGCTGGTCATTTATGGTCAGGATCGAGCCGTCGATGCACTGGTTGCTGCAATCAAGATGGCTCGTTCAGGACTACGAGACGACCAGCAACCCATTGGCAGTTTCTTGTTGGCTGGACCGACCGGTGTGGGCAAGACGGAAGTGACCCGGCAACTCGCTCGCATCCTCCACTTGGAATGCATCAGGTTTGATATGTCCGAGTATATAGAGCGCCATACCGTATCACGTCTGATTGGCGCGCCACCTGGGTATGTTGGTTTTGATCAGGGAGGGCTTTTGACCGAGCAGATCGTACGTCACCCTCATTCTGTGCTTTTGCTGGATGAGATTGAGAAAGCACATCCAGATGTCTTCAATCTTCTGCTGCAGGTGATGGATCATGGAACCTTGACGGACAATAATGGCCGCCGTGCAGATTTCCGAAACGTGATATTAGTGATGACCAGTAACTGTGGTGCGTTCGAGCTTGAAAAACAGGGAATTGGGTTTACCGCGCATCCTTCTTCCGGAGATTCCATGGAAAGTATCCGCCGGACCTTCACCCCTGAGTTTCGTAACCGGCTGGATTCGGTCATCATTTTTGATCCACTTGTGCCCGAGGTGATCTCTCGGGTGGTTGACAAATTTATTCTTCAGCTGGAAGTGCAACTGGAATCGAAGGGCGTGATACTTGAGGTCGATTCCGATGCTCGCTCATTATTCGCTCAGTTAGGCCACAATAATAAAATGGGTGCGCGCCCGATGGCGCGCGTGATTCAGGAACACTTGAAACAGCCATTGGCGGAAGAGCTACTGTTTGGGAGATTGCAAGAGGGTGGTAGCGTACGGGTGCATGTACGCGATGGCGATCTTCGGATTGAAATCGTGGCATCACAAGAAATGGAGACTGAAAACGTGCTCCCGGCAGATTCATCTCCAGAATCTCCGATCTAACATGGGCTATTTGCATTACGTGGTTGGGAAAGCCATAAGAGCTACTCTAAACTCACCGGGTTCAGAGATTGCGAGCAGAGTGGGAAATGGGGCCCATACTCCACGATGGGCGGAGTGCCATTGGTTGGGAGCGGCTGGCTTGTAGACGCCCCCAGTTGACTCGACGTGAACGGACAATAAAACGTCATCCCGAACAATAGGGTGTCACCCTGATCTTGACTCTCTATCGTGCTGCAGCAGCTTGACACAAGCTCGAAGGGGGGGGTAGCATCGGTCAAAAGCAATTTCAGTTCCGCATCAGTGGATTAAAAAGGAGAATCCACCATGAGCACATCCAGCCTCTTCGTATTGAGATTGGCTCCCTTTCTGGCGGCGTTCGGGCTCGCGTTTTATGCAACGCCTGCGCTGGTCGTTTCCAATCTGGCGCTTGATGAATGCACGAACTGCACCACCGTAGCGGCATTCCAGAGTGACGCCGCACAGAACATTCCCTCGGGCGCTTATTTCTTCGTCCATGGAACGCCCCATGTCGAGGCGCAGTTCCTGATTTTCAACCCGCCTGCTTCTCTCGCGGCAGCGATCAGTGTCCATGGCATCTGCTTGTCGACAGCCGATGGCGCCCCCTGTCAGTGGGATCTCACCTGGGTCGAGGAAACGGGCACGACGGCCGGCATGGAACAGTTTTTTGAGGAAATGGCGCCTTCGCTCGCCATCCGGATCCCCTCGAGTGTGGCCACGACGTTCACGGGGACGGCCCAATCTGCGGCGGTCAGCGCGTGGCTCGACCAGGAGATTTCGGGGGTGCCTGCGCCGCTCGGAGCCGCTTTGGTCACGATCTTCCCGGATGGGTCGAGTGCGGAGTATCAGGTCATCGGGGTGAATCCGACGGGTTATGGCTTCCTTTCCGGGTCCGGGCATGCTGCGAACGGCCAGCCGGAAAACGACAGTGGCGAGCAGGTCAGCTCCAGCACCTACACGCAGCTCACCCCGTCGCTTGCATTCAATATCTCGGCCCTGATCAAGGCGACCATCGCCCAGGAGGCCGCAGCCGACAAGGCGGATATTGGGATCCCTATTGATAACCTGAACACGTCGGGAACCGTCTCACTGTCAACCGCGTTAAGCCTGACTGCTGCCAATGGCGGGCCTAGTACTGGTCAGGGGTCACAACTTGTTAGTACATGGTGCATGTCGAGTGGAAGTACTGCTGCAAGCTGTCAACCGCCGCCAATCCCGCCGAAGGGCGGCTAGTCTCATTGAGTCCGATGTCATGATCGCGAGAATGGTCTTGGCGTTAGGGATCCTGAGCCTTGCGAGTGTTCCGTTATGTGCCGGTCCCCTTCCGATCCTGTTTTTCCCACCCGCTCACTATCGGATCTTGAAGCGGCTGGGTTCCTCCGAGTGGTTCTACGGGGGCGCAAATGGGGCGCCAGTGAACGCGTCCATTCTGCGTGACTTTCGGCACGCGGCGATCCGAGCCGGAGCCAACGCGATCCTGCTCCGACCGCTCTGCTCGCGATCATGGGATTGCAAGTATAGTGCCCCTAGTGCTGGACCTCCGCTGGCTTTTGGTGCTGGATTTGGCAGCTACATGCCGCGGGGGAGGCTGCCGCCGAAGGACGCTTCCGATGGCAGCACGTTCCAATCGTATACGGCCGAAGCAATCCGGGTGGCCGGGCCTCCCTGCCCGCGCCCGCCTGGGTTATGTCAGCTCATGCAGCCCAGAAAACCAGTAGCCCGCAACGCCCAGTCCCAGTATCGATTGTATAAGCATGATGGACATTTCATCGAAAGATACCGGGCATTTGGCCTCAGTCTGAGTTTGCCCCATTCGGCAAGGCACCTGATTGCGATGCAAGCGGTGCGGATTGCCAGCACAGCTATCAAGGGAAAGATGCGGGCTGCGACAACCATGGGCCTCAGAGGAGGGGGTTGTCCCGCACGCTATTGGGGCAGCCTCCCCATCCCATCCGATCCGATGCTAGGAGAAATTGCGGGAAATGGACACGTTTCGTTAGCGAAGGTGGTGTTCCTGCGCACCAATAATTTTTGGGCCTCTGAGGATCTTGTCAATCTGATGCGGCATTTACGGTTTGATCTGAAGCCTGTCGGCGGCCAACCCATCTTGCTTCTCGTGGATTGGCATATCGTGCCGCTCGCACCGCATCAACCGATTCCTGGAAATGTCGTTTGTTGGTACCCGGGTTATCCGGCCCGCCATTGGCAGCATGGACGGATGGCAGCCCACCTGCGCTGGCGGGGGATCCCGTCGCGTCCAGGTGGTCGATGGGTGGCGATCGACCCCGTAGCAGTGTGGCCGCGCTCCCGGAAATGAGATCGAAGGAACATGACCGCTAAATCCGATGGGAGTGAAAAGAGACGAGAGGCCGGAGGAAGCTGAAACTATTTTGCCCAGATCACGATGTAGTAAAGTTCGGGGCACATGTTGAGGGGGGCACCTGCCAGTCCGAAATGCACTGACCGATGATCTTCCTACCGCGTATTGCACAACACAGGTAATCTGCCAATAGGGTTCATCAACTGCAGAAAGCACAAAAGGATGAGTGGCTTGTGCGACTGTGGATGCTGGTATCCAACCACATTTTGCATATAGCCCTAACATGTCAAAAAACCGCGTACCTGAACCCATAGTGTTTTAGTATCACGCTGTATTTGAGACCAGCTGGCTGGTCCGGCCCAAGTGGCTCGTGAAGCCTAGTCTGCCCCAGTATTCACCAAAGAGCATCAGCTGGTCACCGTTGCGCAAAAGTTCTGCACTGGAATGGATCCATGCAGCTGGAGTGCTTCACTTTGTAGTTGCCACCCGAGCGGCCACGCAGCACCCAAAGACAATAAGAATAAGTGGAATATGATCCATGACTTGGTAAGAACTGCATTTCTTTAGGTATCGTCCATGCCCTCAGTAGAGGCCTCGGGATCAGGTTGCGTCCTGTACTCACAAATGTCATATCCTTGAAACCATCATTCGATCAATCGGTTAGGCAGTCACGTCCGGATGCGAGAGCAAGGGTGGGTCACCCTGACCAATACGGTCATTGGCACTTCATTTGGTTGATTTAGAGGTGCGATGATCATTTTTTATGCTTTTTTTATTTTTCTCTCGACCGTTCTCGTGGATAATCTCACGCTACACGACCGTGGGGGGCAATCATGGACATTATCTGGCTGGGATTGATCTGCTTGTTTTTTCTCGTAACTCTTGCACTCGTCGGCGCTCTTGAGAAACTGAGGAAAACCCGATGATGTGGGTTTACTGGATTGCAGGTGGAGTGTCCCTTTTTCTTTTAATCTACCTTCTGGTTGTTCTGCTCCGAGCGGAGCTTTTTTCATGAGCGCGAACAGCCTCATTCAACTCGCTGTCTTGATCGGAGCTGTACTGCTACTGAGTTGGCCAGTGGGCCTTTACCTAGCCCGCGTATTCATGGATAAGACCGAACAGCCCCCATCAGGCGGACGGATCATTCGAGCGCTCCGTGTGATTGAGAACAGTATCTACCGGATGGCAGGGGTTGATCCATTGCAGGAGATGGATTGGGTGTCCTATGCAGTGGCCTTGCTCGTTTTCAACCTGCTGGGCGCGATTCTTCTGTATGCAATCCTGAGGCTGCAGTACTGGTTGCCGCTTAACCCTCAGCATTTCCCAGCAGTTCCCTCTGTCATGTCGTTCAATACCGCAGTCAGCTTTATGACCAATACCAACTGGCAAAGCTATTCGGGGGAGACCACGCTCGGCATTTTTTCCCAGATGTTCGGGTTGACTGTCCAGAACTTCCTTTCCGCTGCGACTGGTCTTTGTATCGCGATTGTGCTGATCCGGGCATTTGCCCGTGAATCACAGAAGTATTTGGGAAATTTCTGGGTTGATCTGACGCGCGCGACTCTTTACGTACTACTTCCCTTCTCGCTGGTTGTGGCGGTGTTTTTGATAAGCCAGGGAGTCATTCAGAACTTTCAAGGCACAAAGCGGGTAGATCTGCTGCACCCCGTGGCGTTCACAGTGAACCACCACCGGATTCAGCTCACCCATCAGGTACTTCCGATGGGGCCAGTTGCATCCCAGGAGGCGATCAAGGAGCTCGGAAACAATGGAGGGGGTTACTTCAACATGAATTCAGCTCACCCATTTGAAAATCCGAACCCGCTGTCCAATTTTCTTGAAATGATCTGCATGTTCTTGTTTCCGGGAGCCATTTGTATTGCATTTGGCGAAATGGTGGGCGATCGACGGCAAGGTTGGGCGATTTTAACAGCCATGACGATCCTGTTTGTTGTATTCGCTTCGGGTGGACTCATGGCGGAGCACGGATCGAATCCCGGGCTACATGGTTTGCCTGTTGCGACTCGAGCCTCCCCGCTTCAGTCAGGCGGGAATATGGAAGGCAAGGAAACCCGTTTCGGGATCACCGATTCGGTTCTGTTTAATGCGACTGCGACCGCGACATCGACCGGAGCCATCAACAGCACTTCCGATTCTTATCTGCCCCTCGGGGGGCTTGTCCCGCTCTGGCTTATGGAGCTTGGCGAAGTCTCCTATGGCGGGATCGGGTCCGGATTCTACGGCATGATGCTCTTTGTGCTCGTGGCTGTGTTTGTGGCAGGGCTCATGGTCGGGCGAACGCCGGAATATCTCGGGAAAAAGATTGAAACATTCGACATGAAGATGGTCGCTCTGGGAATTCTCGTCACTCCAGCAATCATTCTCATAGGGACAGCGGTGGCGGTACTGATCCCGCATGCCACGAGCGTTTTGGGTAATCCGGGGCCGCATGGCTTTACCGAAATCCTTTATGCGTTTTCCTCCGTAGCGAATAACAATGGTAGCGCTATGGGTGGGTTGACCGTGACCTCGATCTTTTATCAGATGGTGACTGGAATTGTCATGTTGATGGGGCGCTTTTGGTTTGCACTCCCCGTGATGGCACTTTCCGGTTCGTTAGTGATGAAAAAGAAAATACCGCCCAGTCTGGGAACGCTTCCGACTCATACGCCCTTATTTATCACGCTTCTGATTGGAACAGTGCTTTTGGTTGGTGCGCTCAATTTTCTGCCGGCACTATCACTGGGTCCTTTGATCGAACATTTCCTTCTCATCCATTCACATTGACAGGGGCCTCGCATGTCTGAAATTATCAGTAAACCGCGGCTCTCATTGAACGCTCCCTTTTTTATGAAAGCTGCGCTAGTGAGTTTTCGAAAACTTGATCCACGGGTTCAAATTCGCAACCCCGTCATGTTTGTCGTCTATGTGGGTGCCATCCTGACCACGATGCTCTATTTCCGGTCGCTTGCTTCAGGGGCGGGTGCGGTATCGTCCAGCAGCTTTATCCTTGCCACCAGCATTTGGCTTTGGCTGACGGTGCTGTTTGCCAACTTTGCGGAAGCGGTAGGGGAGGGGCAAAACAGGGCGCAGGTAGAAAGTTTGCGCAAGGCTCGGCAGGATACACCAGCCAAAAAACTTGCAGAAGCCCGATATGGCGCGTCTTACGAAGTCGTCAGCAGCCAAAACCTGAAGCGCAACGATCTCATCCTGGTTGAGACGGGTGACTGGATACCCGGTGATGGAGAGGTAGTGGAAGGACTCGCTTCGATTGACGAAAGTGCGATTACTGGGGAAAGTGCCCCAGTTATTCGCGGTGTAGGCAGCGATTTTGATTCGGTGACAGGAGGAACCCGGGTCTTGTCAGATTGGCTGATTGTGAAAATATCAGCTGAACCTGGTGAGGCTTTTCTGGATCGCATGATTAAAATGGTGGAAGGTGCAACACGTCAGAAAACACCCAATGAGATTGCATTGACTATCCTGCTTGCAGTCATGACGATTATTTTCTTATTGGTTTGTGCAACTTTGCTGCCGTTTTCGATTTTCGGTGTCCATTTGATGCACGAGGGACACCCCGCCTCCGTCACCATTCTGATTGCACTGCTGGTGTGCCTCATTCCCACTACAATTGGCGCTTTGCTGTCGGCAATTGGGATTGCTGGCATGGGGCGTATGCTTCGTGCCAATGTCCTGGCGACATCAGGTCGCGCAGTAGAGGCCGCTGGTGATGTGGATGTGTTGCTTTTAGACAAGACGGGGACGATTACGCTCGGGAATCGCCAGGCAGCGGCATTCTACCCAGCGCCTGACGTTTCGGAAAGAGATTTCGCGGATCTAGCGCAGCTTTCTTCAATCGCTGATCAAACACCAGAAGGGAGAAGTGTTGTCGTATTGGCAAAGCAGTACGGCATACGAGAGCGAGATCTGACTAGCCTTAATGCGCGTTTTATACCCTTCAGTGCGTCAACCCGCATGAGTGGCGTAGATCTTGGTGACCGACAAATCCGAAAGGGGGCGGCAGATGCAATCCGTCTTCATGTCGAGAGTCAGTCGGGGTCCTTCCCTGATGCGGTTCAATCTGTCGTAGATTCGGTGGCCCGACGTGGCAGTACCCCGCTTGTGGTGAGCGACCGCGCTCAGGTGGTCGGTGTAATTGAGCTAAAAGACATCGTAAAAGGGGGAATCAAAGAGCGCTTCATCCAGCTTCGGCGTATGGGTATTCAGACCATCATGGTAACGGGAGATAACCGTCTAACTGCGGCTGCTATTGCGGCTGAGGCTGGGGTCGATGATTTTCTAGCCGAAGCAACACCGGAGAAAAAGCTCGAACTCATACGTGGCATCCAGGCAAGTGGAAAACTGGTGGCGATGACGGGCGATGGCACCAACGATGCTCCGGCTTTGGCTCAAGCGGATGTCGCAGTTGCGATGAATAGTGGAACTCAGGTTGCCAAAGAAGCGGCGAACTTGGTAGATCTGGATTCCAACCCAACAAAGTTGATCGAGGTGGTTGAAACCGGGAAACAGTTGCTCATGACGCGCGGTGCGCTCACGACGTTCAGCATTGCGAATGACGTTGCAAAGTATTTTGCCATTTTGCCAGCAGCTTTTGCCTCGATCTATCCGCAACTCAACGCACTCAACATTATGGACCTATCAAGCCCGGCTCACGCCGTGTTATCGGCAGTTATTTTCAATGCCCTGATCATAGTGGCTTTGATTCCACTTGCGCTCAAAGGAACCAAGTATCGTCCAATTGGTGCGGAAAAGGTTTTACGCCGTTTTCTCTGGATTTATGGCGCGGGCGGCGTGATCCTGCCATTTGTTGGAATCAAGCTCATTGATTTGTTGCTGGTCAGTGGTCACTGGCTCTAGGAGTTGACATTATGTGGAAAATGCTACCCCAAGCCTTCAGATCAGCAGGTATCCTGCTGATATTTTTCTCCGTCCTATGTGGATTTATCTACCCGGTTTTCGTGACTGGCATCGGTCAGATCTTCTTCGCGCACCGCGCCGATGGGAGCTTAATTACCGTAGATGGTCATGCCGTAGGATCGAAACTCATTGGTCAACCTTTTCGCGCGCCCGGTTACTTCTGGCCACGGCCTTCCGCGACCACTCCATTCCCCTACAATGCAGAAAGCTCAGGGGCTTCAAACCTTGGACCCAGCAATCCACTGTTGCGCGAGCATATCGAGAAACGTATCGCGCGATTGATGCGTTGGAATCCGTCGAGCTCAGAACGGATTCCCATTGACTTGGTTACGTCCTCAGCTAGTGGGCTGGATCCCGATATCAGCCCAGCAGCTGCCTTGTACCAAGTTGCTCGAATTGCCGAGGTGCGACATCTTCCAAAGCAGCTTTTAGTGGCGCTTGTGCGCCGCCATATTCAAGGTCGCGCGTGGGGGCTTTGGGGTGCCCCACGCGTGAATGTTTTGATGCTGAATGTGGCTCTCAAACGGATACTGAAACACCGTGCACCCTGAACCGCACGCAGCTTGATTTGTGGCCATCCTGAGGACAGGAGTCCCGTCGGATTGATGTGACTGCTCAGATAATTGTTTTATGTACTAAATCCTCTGTTTGTTTTTTGCGAATGGAGAAATTGATGGCTCGTAACGCGAGATGCCAATCACTCTACTCAATACGCACTACGCTGATGATGACAATGCTGGCCTGTCTGGTGCACTTTGCCGCTGGTGGCCTTGCCCATGCAACCCCCTTGCCCATGCCAGCGGTAAGTGGTCCTTTGGTTTCGCCCTCGCCCTTTCAGTTTCCCGCTGGTCCTCTTGGAAATCTGGATCTGACCGGGGTGATGAGCGGTGTGGGTGTCTGGCAGAATCATCCGGTCACCGGCAATCGCACTACTTGGACTGACATCAGCAATGGTCAAATATTCATTCAGAAAACGCACGGGTTAATTCAATTTTTTCTTCAAGCAGGTGCATATAACATCCCTGCTCTGGGGACGCCGCTTCTTTCTACCGGATCCACCCTCAGCGATTATTATGGCGCACTACCACAGGCCTACCTCAAAATTGTTCCCAGCCAGGCCTTTTCGGTCCTCATCGGCAAACTACCAACCCTGATCGGATCGGAATACACCTTCACGTTTGAAAACATGAATATTCAGCGTGGCCTGCTATGGAATCAGGAAAATGCCGTGACACGTGGAATTCAAGTCAATTACGGAGTTGACGCTCTGAGCGCATCCCTGTCGTGGAATGATGGATTCTATTCCAACCGCTTCAGTTGGTTGTCTGGCGAACTCTCCTATGCGATCAATGGCACCAGTTCGATCGCTTTCATTGGCATGGGCAACTTGGGCACCACCAAGTATGAGAGCACAGCGACACCGCTCTATCAAAATAATAGCGATATCTACAATCTCATCTATACCTATACTTCGGGACCCTGGATAGTCCAGCCATATCTCCAGTACACATATGTACCTATGGATGCAGCGATAGGCGTGCGTCGTGCAACAGCGACCCAAGGTGCCGCCATTTTAGCCAGTTATCACTTTGCTCCACACATATTCATCGCGGCGCGAGGAGAGTATATTTCTGATACTGGGAGTGCCACAGATGGGGCAGTGAACTTACTGTACGGCCCTGGAAGCCGGGCGTGGTCGATCACAATTACGCCGACCTACCAGGATCAGGCTTTTTTCGCCCGTGCGGAATTTTCCTTTGTGGAAACGGCTGGCTATACCTCGGGTGATGTCTTTGGTCGACAAGGGAATCGCCCCACTCAGGCCCGTATCCTCCTTGAAGCCGGATTCTTTTTTTGATGAGTTGAGAAATTCCGGTTTAGTGTTTCCGTGTCCAGAGTCAAGTAGGTTGAAACGAGTCAGTCTGGCTACGGTACTGGAATGCCCGAGTTGAGTATGACGCAATCGTAGGGAGTGGAGTCTGATAGTTTTAGTATAAGGTTCCCGACTGGACTCAAAACGTGTCACGGGTGACCATGGCGAAAATCGATACCCAAGTCTACAATCTCATGGTGAGAGACATATCCTGTCTTGAGTCGTGTGTAGCCAGTTTTCCGGATTTTGATCGTGGAATTGGCAAAGCGGCGGGTGATTTTCGGTCGTAGTATTGACTGATGAGAGATTGATCAAATGATCTACGCTTACTGTAGGGAGCGGCAGTCCGGAATGGAGATTTTATTTTTTAAGGGGGGTTCTTCATGAACCTTCGCGCTGATCCAGACCACTTGCTGCGTCAGGTTGTTGAAGATGAGTCCCGGCGTGGGAAAGGCCATCTTAAGGTGTTTCTGGGTGCATCAGCTGGTGTTGGCAAAACCTATGCCATGCTGCAAGCCGCGCATTTCATCCAAAATACGGGCCGTCAGGTTCTAATTGGGGTGATCGAAACACACGGACGCAAGGATACAGAAGCACTTCTGGCTGGATTGCAGCGGGTACCTATGAAGCAGGTGAACATAGGATCCGTTTCTCAGCACGAGTTTGACTTGGATAGTGCGCTCGAGGCCCACCCGGATCTCATTCTGATCGATGAACTGGCTCATCATAATGGACCAGCTTCGCGTCATCTCAAGCGTTGGCAAGACGTACAAGACCTTCTGGATGCCGGGATCGATGTCTTTACAACCCTCAATATTCAGCACATTGAGAGCTTGAATGACATTGTCGCCCAGATCACGGGAATTAAGGTTCGTGAGACGATCCCGGATGCCATGATCGAACATGCCCATGAGATCGAACTGATTGACTTGCCGCCGGATGAGTTACTGAAGAGGCTAGCAGAGGGGAAAGTTTATATTCGGGAGCAGGCAGAACAGGCAACGCGCAACTTTTTCCGCAGAGGCAACCTGATTGCCCTGCGTGAGCTCGTCCTACGCTATGCTGCTGACCGCATCGACGCTGATATGCGGCAATACCGCGAGTATCATTCGATCGAAGAAATCTGGCCCGTACGTGAGCGGGTTATGGTTTGCATTCCTACGGGTGCAGTTGGTGAACGCCTGATTCGAGTGGGAAAACGGATGACCGACGCTTTGCGTGCTGAATGGATTGTAGTGCATATTGAAACGATTAAAAATGAGCGACTGCCGCCTCGGGAACAGCAGTTTCTCAGGCGGTTATTTCGTTTGGCAGAACGGCTGGGCGCTGAAATGGTTTCGATACCCGGGGGCCGGCATTTCAGTACGGAGGTTCTGACTTACGCTCGCGTTAGGAATGTGACGCAGATTGTCCTCGGCAAGCCGCGACGCCAGGGTTGGCGACGATGGCTGTTTGGCTCAGTTGTTGACGCAATTGTGCAGGGTAGTGGAACGATTGGTATCCATGTGGTCAGTACGGAGACGCCTCACTCGCACCTATCGCAAAAAACACGAAAAAGATCTGGCGTGACTCACGCAACTAAGGAATCACACTCACCGTCTCTTCCGCGCTCCTATATTGGCGCATTTGCCTTGATCTCAATCGCAACTCTCATTGCATGGTTTTTCTATGGACAGGTCAACTTGTCAAACTTGGTCATGGTATATTTTCTGGCGATTCTTGCCACTGCCGTTTATTTTGGCCGTGGTCCGTCCATCCTGGCATCAGTTATCGGAGTTGTGGTCTTCGACTTCTTCTTTGTTCCTCCTCTGTTCAGTTTTGCAGTGAGTGATGCCCAATACCTCATAACATTCTCCATGATGCTTCTTGTTGGGTTCGTAGCCAGCCAACTGGTCGTTGCAGTGCGCGGACAAGCGGAACGTTCAGTTCTCCGTGAGCGTCGCATGGCATCGCTTTATACGCTGAGTCAGGCACTGGCTTCGACTCGCAATCAGAACGATGTGTTACGGACCGCGATCAGACACTTGAGTCAGGAAGTCGGGGGGCTGGTTGCCTTCATGGCAGCTGTTCCAGATTCCTCAAAAGTGACTCTGTGTGATGTCGATGAACTCGGAGCACTGTCTGACCCAGATCTGGCACTCGCGCAGTGGGTTTATGATCATCATCAGGATGCAGGTCTAGGAACAGATACATTACCAGGCTCTTCAGCGCTGTATATCCCGTTTGGCGATGCAAAATCAGCCATCGTCATGGCTGTGCGCCCAGTGCAATCGTCTGTTGGGTTTGATCCCGAACAGCGGCGTATGCTGCAAACCTATGGCAGTCAGATTGCCATGGCTTTGGAACGGGTTCGACTGGCTCGTGAAGCTGAATCTTCACGTTTTGAAGCGGAAGCCCAAAAAGTGAAAAACTCCCTACTGAGCAGCATCTCCCATGATATTCGTACACCACTGGCTTCGATTATCGGTGCTGCCGAAATCTTGCGTGAGCCTCAACCTACACTGGGTGAAGCGACACGGCTGCAGCTTGCGCAGGACATTCAAACCCAGGCTCGGCGCATGTCGGTTTTGGCTGAAAATATCCTGGAGATGGCTCGTTGGCAGTCGGGTGCGGTTGATCTGCATCGACAGTGGTATCCACTTGAGGAAATTATTGGCAGGGCACTTGATCGGGTAAAAGAGGGACTCCAAAAGCATCCGGTTCAGACGGATTTGCCAGAGAAGCTGCTCTGGGTACAAGTTGATGGAGGATTGTTTGAACAGGTATTCAACAATCTTTTTGAGAACGTCATTCGGCACACTCCAGACGGAACCCCCTTTGGGATCCGAGCTTACCGGACCCCGGGCACAGTTGTCATGGAAGTGGCCGATTATGGCCCGGGTTTGCCGAAGGCGCTTGGGGAAAAGATCTTTGACACGTTTGTCCAAGGTCGACCTGAACAGACATCGGGCGGCGTTGGGCTTGGCTTAGCCATCGTCCAGTCGATCATACAGGCGCACGGTGGTTCGATTACGGCGAAGACGCAAGCGGTGGGTGGCGCACTGTTTCGGATCGAACTCCCCATGCCTGACCCGCCGACATTTCCGGAGGACCCCAATTCTTGAGTTTGCATCGTCAACGCTGCTTGATTATTGAGGACGAGCCAGAAATCCGTCATTTTCTAACCGTTACACTAACCTTGAACAATTGGAACGTGGTGGGAGTAGAGTCGGGAGGCGGTGGTCTGATTAGGATGACCAACTGGAGACCTGAGCTCGTGATTCTTGATCTTGGACTCCCGGACATGGATGGTCTGGATGTGCTGACACGGCTTCGGGTCTGGAGTCAAGTCCCTCTAATTGTGTTAACTGCTCGTACATCGGAGTCCGGTAAAATACGTGCCTTGGATGCAGGTGCAGATGACTATCTCATAAAGCCCTTTAGTGTGATGGAGTTAATGGCACGTATCCGTTCTGTCATGAGGAGATCGATGCGCGATCCCGAAAAAACAGAAGCCCGCTTTATGACCCATGACTGGGAAGTTGATTTGACGCAAAGGCGTGTATGGGCTCGCGGGCATGAAGTTCATCTGACTCCTATTGAGTATCGTCTCTTGACTGTTTTGATCAGACAACGTGGAAGAGTTTTGACACACGACCAGCTTCTGACCGATGTCTGGGGGCCAGGCCATAGTGATGACCACCATTATGTCCGGATCTATATGGCTCAACTTCGCAAAAAGATTGAATCCGATCCTGCTGCGCCTCGTTATCTCATTACCGAATCGGGAGTTGGTTATCGACTGGTCGAATCTGACAGCAGTGCAGATGATATGGTAAGAAAAGAAAGAAGGGGGCATGAATAATGCCCGGGGATTGCTCCAGAGTGTTTCGCGTCGCTGATACAATCCTCAACCGTAAATCACATGTCTGCAATGATTAGTGAGACCTGATGTTGCCTATTTTCGGTATGGGTGCAAATGAGCAGTGTGACCCCGAATATCCACGGCGATGCGTTTTCTACGTTTCGGATGGGACTGGCGTGACTGCACAAACTCTCGGACACAGTTTATTAACCCAGTTTAATCGCCAAAGCTTTAAAGCTGCGCGAGTGCTCCCTTTTGTGGATGATGAAAACAAAGCCAGACGGGCCCAGGCAGAAATCAATCAGAGTGCAGAGGATGATGGTGTGCGACCGATCGTTTTCAGCACCCTAGTCAATGAATCTCTCAAAGTAATTGTGCGGGATTCCGACGCATTTTTTTTGGATCTTCTGGGCGGTTTTATAGGTACGTTGGAAAAAGAACTGCAACAAACGGCAGGTCGAGTTCGTGGGTTGGCTCATGGGGCATCGGACCACGATCGGTATATGTCGAGGATTGATGCAGTCAACTTTGCTCTGCAGCATGATGATGGGCTTTCCGCAGATGGGTATGGGCGAGCTGAGCTTATACTCTTGGGTGTCTCTCGTGTCGGGAAAACGCCAACCTGTCTTTATCTTTCTATGCAACATGGTTTACATGTTGCGAACTATCCATTTAGCGTTGAGGAGATTCAAGCCCAGCGGTTGCCACCGGTTTTGCGTCCACACCGCAGTAAATTATTCGGTTTGACGATCCAGCCTGACCGGCTTTCCCAGATACGATCCTCACGTAAGCCGGATAGTGTCTATGCTTCCGTATCGCAAGTACGCGCCGAACTGACCGGGGCGGAAAGCTTGATGCAAGTCGAAAATATTGCATATCTTGATACGACTTTGCTTTCAATCGAAGAGATTGCCGTAATCGTACTGCAACGTTGCGGGCTTATCACTGAGTCCTTCAGTTGATTCTCGATGATCAAACGATCATTGTCTGGCCCCTCGCTGCTTCAGTCCCCTCCCTGGGATCGCATACCTCTGTCATTGCTCATCGCACTCTATGAGGAAAATTACCAGCTTTGCCAAAATCACTTGGGTCCATCTAAAAATTGGTTGCCTGTGCGCCATTTTACCGGGAGGGGACCTTTGCCTTTGATCGTCAGGCTCATGGGTCGATCCACTTATACGTCCACGTTCGAAATTGGGTTTGCCTCAAGCCGGATCCAGCCGACATTTGTTGCCCGGCTTTATGACGATCTCAAGGTATGCGAAGTGTTGGCTTTTGCGGAATGCGGAAGGCCCTGGAAGATGCCTTTCGGATCCGATCTTGATTTAGAATCTCGCTGGTCACGCAATATGGCTTTTCAGAAGTGGATACATTACGCTTTCTAATGCTACTTACGGCCTTGAGGGATTCTGATATGGAACAGATCTGGAATTGCAGCATTTCGCACCTATGGCTGTCTGCATGCTAACATGCTGATAGCAGGCAAAGACGAAGGGTTTGCATGGGTAATATGCAAGGCGCCGGAAAGGGCCGGATCACCTCTCCTCCGGGAATAAACTCGGGGAATGAAGAAGGCGATGGTGTCGTTTCTTTGCTGCAGCGCTATGAAACCGTGCGTGAGGAGCTTGAGCAGGTCATCAACGAACGCGAATCCCTGCGGTTAGAAATCGAAAAACTCAAAAATCAGATTTGCAAGGAAAACAATCCACTTACGCAGCTGGAGGGTCTACTGGCCCAGCCGGATCGTGGGTTTGGTGTGGTTGTGTATTACCGCTTGCGCGCGGTCTGGGGGCTATGCAATCAGAAGCTCCTGACATTGTCCAAGGAGCTGCAGAAACGGCTTGAAGGCACGGATCGAGAATCATTCAGGCAGCAAGCCATGACTTTGAATGCAGCAAAGCGACAGGGATTGGAAGCCAAAATTGCTCTTTTGCAAGCTGAGCGTCAAGCCGTGAATAAGATTCTCACGCGTCTCCAACACGAGGCACGCCCAGCTAGGTTCCTGAAGCGCTTGACTACACAAAATGTCGAACCGACGATTCTGGCAGAGAAAACCAAACTGCGTGTTTTGGAGAGGGATATCGAGGCGTTGAGTCGCGAATCCGAGAAGCTGGCAAAGGATCTGACTGAAGGGTATCCCGGCTTGAGTCTGCCCGTTCGTCGGGAAATCAATTGTGCCATTCTTGCGCTGGCACAGCATTTATACCTTGCGTTCAACGAAGGAAATATTTGCGATTTTGCTCTGATGGCAAAACAGAAAGCACTCATTGAAATTAATTTCGGATCATTGATCGAATGCCAAAATATTGATCGGAAGATTCGTGAACTGCTGATTCGGTTTCGTAATCAGACTCAGAAACCAGATGACCTAAAAAAACGGACTGCCTGGTTGAAGGCTAGGATGATCTATCGGGATGCCCAAGATGCTTTGCCGGATACTGAATGCCTCAACTTTATCGACACAGCTTTCGATGACACCACCATCAGGCAACAAGCCTTCTATCAACCGATTCCGGTTAATGTTTTGGCATTAAACTTCTGGAATGTCCGAGATGCCCTTTGTAATCGATCGCCCGAAAACGATTGACCAGACAAGTGATCGGGTTGGAATCTCTAAAAACGCAAAAGCCAGTCCAAGCAGCTCACCCGGACTGGCTTTTGGTAGAAAACGCGGTGATTATTTTTGGTGTGTACCTGTGAGTTCAAGATGCATCCGATACATCTGTGCAGCCAAGTACTCTGCAGCGCGCAGAGGCATGTCTGGAATATGGAAGCCTTTTATTTTCTGAAGTGCCTGTAAAGATTTAACAGGTACATGGTGATTCAAGCGTAACCAGTCATTATCAAGCTTCAAATGAATGGAGTCCTCGCGTTGTCTTAGTATCCGTCTTTGTTGCAAACTGAGCGGGAGGCTCGTCATAGATTCGTTACGCAGAATCTGGGCGATGCCTTGCGCATACAGCTGATATTTTGGATTCTTTTTGCTCCATTTAGAAAACAGCATGTCGAGCTTGGGCACGCTGCGAACTAAGCCAAAGCGGAATGTTTGATATGGGGTTGACGGGATATGGCTCCAGGCGAGTGCATGTGGAGACAATTCTTCTCCAAATAGAGAGTCGCTGAGAGTGGAAGGAATGGCAATCTGTGGACGTACTCCTCGATCCTGAGTGCTAGCGCCTGTAATGCGGTAAAACTTGGCAATCGTTAGTTTCAGTTCACCGGCGTGGAAACCAGGCAGGTAGCGGTTCAGGTTCAATAAAGTCTGGACTGTAGCCTTGCCGTAGGTACGTGAGCCGACAATAAGGGCTCGATGGTAATCCTTGAGTGCAGCAGTGAATATTTCGGATGCGGAGGCGCTCAGTCGGTTGACCATGACGATAAGCGGGCCACGATAAACAGCTGGTGTACGCGGTGATTTGAGTACAGTGAGACCCGCTGCAGACTCGATTTGGACGACTGGACCACGACCGGTGAATAGTCCGGTTGTTTTGAGAGCTTCTTCCAGAGATCCTCCACCGTTGTCACGCAAATCGACGATCAGCCCCTGAATGTGTTTCTTGAGAAGCTTTAGTATCAGTTTTCTCATGTCGCGGCTTGTGCTGCGATAGTTTTTTGAGCCATCTTGTTTGGCTTGGAAATTGAGGTAAAAAGTGGGTAACGTAATGACGCCAATACGGTATTTTTTAGTTCCAATATGAATCATGGCGGTTTTGGCTTTTGCAGCCTGACCCTTAAGCTGGATAGTTTGCCGCACCAGTGTGATGATGGGTTCATGAATCCCGGGTGTATCGCCTGCCGGAAGAATCCTGAGTCGGACCGTCGTATTTTGAGGCCCACGAATCTTTTCGACAATGTCTTCTAAGCGCCAGCCAACTACATCAACTAACTTTCCTTTGGCTCCCTGTCCGACAGCGGTGATCCGGTCACCTGGATGCAGCAGCTTACTCGCTCGTGCAGGGCCGCCGGGAAGTAATCGTACGATTGTGGCATAGCCATTATGCATGATGAGTTGCGCGCCAATACCCTGAAGCTGAAGGCTCATGGCGATCTGGAACTGCTGAGATTCTAGGGGCGAAAAGTAGGAAGTGTGGGGATCCAAGGATTTAGCGAACGCCATCATGAGGATATCAAAGATCCGGTGGGGTGACATTTGGCTTGCGCGTTTGAGCGTAGCTTGGTAACGCTTTGCAATAACTTGCCGTGCTGCAGCAAGAGATTTGCCATCCAAAAGAAGTGTGATGAGATCGCTCTTAATTCGTTCACGCCAGATTAGGTTGAGCGCCGCTGTGCTTGCTGGCCAAGGGAGTTTGTTGCGAACATAAATGAATTGCCCTGTGCGGTCTAAGGACATGGGACCATGGATCGTTTTGAGGGCAAAGACTAAACGTTTGCGAACCTGCCTTTCGAATAGGCGTGCTACGGCGAACGCTGGTGCGAGGTTCCCTTTATGCAGATCCTGCATGAAGTGAGTTCCATCCTCATGATTGATCTGTTGAACCGTATGTTTGGTCCAGAAGTAGCGCTGTGGGTCGAGGTCTTCAAGAAACTGATTGAGGATGACGTGCCCGAGCGTGGCGTTAAGTGTGACAGGAGGGTAGTGGTAATGGCTGATTTCTGCGTAAATTAAGCGGTCAATCAAAATTTGCGATGGTTGCGGTTGGAGTGGCGACGAGGGTACCTTTGTGAGAGGCTGAATCGACACGGGCGTACTGGCGCCTGCCAAGGGGCTTGCCGATACCATCAAGCAGATAAAGATAAGAATCTTGCGCATGGCTTAGGTCTTTGACCTCGATTAATGTAATGTACCGAGAGTATTCATGACCCTCGAAACAAGTGGCGCAAAACCCGGGATTACGGTCGAGCCTTCCAGGGAGTGCGTGGAACGCGGTATCATAACACGCCTTTCTAAGTGGATTGCCGAGTGGTATAGACCTGTGCGCTACACGATCTGCGTCTTGGTTGGGCACGGTTTTAAGAATGTTGCTCCGGTCAAATGTGGACAATGATTTTTTTTTAACTGAACGCGGTGTTTTGGGAGTCTTTATCATGAATGAGTTCAAAACCATACCGATTGTAGTGGCTGGGCAGAAATACACAAACGGACATGGAACCTCTGCGATCCGGCGTGGCATCAAATCCAATTCATTCAATCAGCATCCCTCTTCGCGTAAACCGAGTTGGCTCCGTGTAAGGCTTCCATCCGGTGGGCGCTATGAATCGATTAAAGAGCGGATTCATGAACTTGGTCTGAGCACGGTCTGCGAGGAATCACTGTGTCCCAATATCGGTGAATGCTGGGGACGGGGCACGGCTACTTTGATGTTGATGGGAGCGGTTTGTACGCGGGCCTGTCGTTTTTGTGCCGTGGACACCGGCAATCCTAGGGGATGGCTGGATCCCAATGAGCCCGATAAGGTTGCTCGGATGGTTGAGCACATGGCCTTGCAGTACGTCGTGCTGACATCTGTTGATCGCGATGATCTCCGTGATGGGGGGGCAAGCCATTATGCGGCAAGTATTCGTGCTGTCAAAGCCAGAAACCCTGGAATTCTTGTCGAGGCACTGACTCCTGATTTTGCAGGCGATCTTCAGGCAGTGGATACGGTTATTGACAGTGGAGTCGATGTATACGCACAAAACCTTGAAACAGTCAATCGTCTGACTTCTGCAGTTCGCGACCCTCGTGCCAGCTATCGGCAGACACTCGATATTCTGGCTCACGCTAAAGCGCATGCTCCCACTGTTATTACAAAATCCAGTCTTATGCTGGGATTGGGAGAAACCCAACTCGAAGTGGAGCAGACGTTCGATGACCTGAAGCGTGCACGTGCCGACGTGGTCACACTGGGTCAGTATCTCCGTCCAACGCTCAACCACCTTCCCGTTGATCGGTATTTGTCACCAGATGATTTTTCACTCTATCGTGAATCTGCATTGACACGGGGGTTTCTCGAAGTCGTAGCGGGACCATTTGTGCGCTCCAGTTATCGAGCGGAACAGGTTTTCGCTGGGAAGGAGCTGCCTGCGCGCGATACGCCAGGCTGAAAGTCTGTAAAACCCCAAGGTTGCGATCAATCCGTTATCGGCACGGCATGGTGCGGCATATCCCTGATTTGGGGTGGTACTACAAATAAGTCTCAGAGCCCTCGCAGTTATTATCTGATGGCGGTCTTTTGGACCGGTTTTATGAATCTCTATCTCTTCGGATGGGCTTCCTTGAGTCAAGGAGAGTAGAAGCGCGCCTGTGCAGGTGATGATTGATGCATCAGGCGCGCGCAGTCCTCATGTAAAATGAATCAAGAAGGTCGGTTGTGAACCGTTCCGTGGGGAACCACTTTTCCGGTCGGAGCCGGACCATGGCGCGCTTCTTCGAGGGTGGCCTTATATTTAAGATATTTGAGCCATTGGTTGGCTTGCGTGGTCGAGTTTTTATACTTCAAAGCCTTGCGAAAAATCGGTATCGCTGCTTGGTATTGGTGCATATGGATGAGAGCGGTGCCTTCGAGTAGGTAATCTTGACCGATTCCTCTCAGCCCCCCTTTGCGCAAGGCAGCTGTAACGGAGTGTTTGACACAGGGCCAGTTTGCTGAGCGAAAACAGATGCTGGCTTCGTAAAGAAAAAGGGAACCAGTTTTTGAACCCGGTGCAGCTTCCTGAATGGCGCGACTGAGTTGTGCTTCGTTCCCTGCACGTGCCCAGGCACTGACCAGAAGCTCTAGGTTGGATTGAGTTCGCGGCAGTCGGTGGTCAGCCATCATGTTTTGCAGGAGCGTACCGGCTTGACTGGCGTTGCCATTCATGATTTCGAGTTTAACCAGATTTTCGATATCACCAGGGCTGGTCAAAAGCCCGCGTGTATACCCTATCTGGAGAACACTGAGTGCTTGCTTGCGATGGTTGAGTTCGAGATCGGTATTGGCCAATGCAGACCAGAAAGTTGACTGCCGTGGCCAATAATGCACTAGTTTTTTGAGTACACCAACGGATTTAATGTAGTTTTTCTGGGTCACATATGAGTTCAGGATGATCTCGTAAGCTACCTGCGGCGGGATGCGTCCCCTCTTTTGGGCGGCAGCGATGACCTGGCGGGAATATCTTCGCGCGCCAGCATAATCACCGACCTGGTAGTGCATTTGAGCCAGAAACATGACTTTCGACCGGCTAAGGGGTTTCGCCCGGTTTCGCCCCGCCAGATATTGATTGAGCATCTGGATAGCTGCATGTGGTTTATGCACGTTGGCGTAAGCGATGGCCGTGTTATAAAGCAGGTCCTGCTCTTGGGCTCGAGGCAATCCGTTGGTACGGACCGCCTCAGCAAGAAGCGGGACAGCCGCCGGATAATTGCCCTGAAAAATGTGCGTATTGGCTATCATTTCCAGTGCAAGGGCTTTGGGATATTTGTCATATCGCTCGAAACTCAAGAGGCCACGCAATACCCTGCGCGCAACGTTGTAGCGTTTTTGCTTCATGAGTTTCTGTGCGCGCTGCAAACGAGTGTAGGCGAAATGATTGAGCATGTAGCGGTGATGCGCGTTGAGCGGGTGTGCAGGGGAGCCATACGGGTCAGCGTAAACAGAATGCCAGGCAAAAAAAGCTAGCGCTACCGATGCCCAGAAGAGGGCGCCGGAGACGAAAAAAGAACGGTGGGTTGGGATCGATTTTCTAGCCATCATATTTGAGTGAACCTCATTGGCAGAGCAACAGCTCAGTCTGCATTTTCGCAACTTCAAGCTGAAGTGGTCAGGTACTGGAACCCAGTCATCTCGCACGGTGCTGGCCAGCCCGAAAGAGGTCCTGAAACCTGAATGTCGAGAGTTGGGTGCCAGATTATCATGCAACTGCAAATACAGCCCAGTAACCGGACTGATTGATACGAGCTACTGGGTGGAGTCTACGGTCCACTAGACCATATTGTCAATACGGACTGGATTTCTCAGCCAAAGGGTTACTTGGTTGGTGCCATTTATTTTTATTATTTGACGCAATCAATTTAGAAATCCTTAATAATTTCAGTAGGGATGACTCAGGGCACATCCATGCGCAACAGTTTTCCTGTTGTCCGAGTTGGCGGGGCAAAAAATCCGATGTCTCTGGAATCCAACTAACAGAGTTGTTGATTTTCTCTGCAGTATATTCAGGCGCAACCATACTCTGGGACGATACCTGATTTCGGAATGTGCGATGCGCGGAGCGGATGTGATGCAGGAACCCCGTTGTTCACGACGGTGCAACTGGAAATGTTCGTCCCCTCAGGATCGCCCGTTGCGGGCCTTGCGGATTCGGTTGCATGAAGCGCTCTCGGAACCCAACTAGCTGTTTGCTGCGATCGATGCGGATGAAGGCCGGGATTCGATCCCGTCCGAGCAGCTCTCGTACGACCTGTTGTTCCGCTGGTTCGTGGGGCTGTCGATCGAGGAGGGGGCTTGGGACCACGCGACCTTTTCCAAGAACCGCGACGGCTGCTCGGCCACGACGTGATTCCGGCACTGTTTGCGGAGGTGGTGGAAGCGGCCCGTCTGCGCAGCCTGTTGTCTGAGGAGCATTGCAGTGCGGATGGCACGCTGATCCAGGCGTGGGCGTCCCATAGGCGCTTCCGACCCAAGGACCCTCCCACACGACGGGGTGGCGGCAGGTGGAATGCCGAGGTGGATTTCCACGGCGACAGCCGCTGCAGTGATACATGCCTCGACCACGGATCCTGATGGCTTAAGGTGGACGGGTTTGTCAAGACAGTTTTCAAGCCTTTTTTAAGAACATGGATTTCAGGCCAGGCGGGCATGTTCAGGCTGGATTCAGGCTGGGGCCCGGTTCCTGAGGAGTTTGGGTTTTTCTGCTCCTGAGAGAACCTCTCCAGGGGTCCGATAGTCCAGGGATTGATGAGGTCTTTCCGTGTTGTAGAAGATGAACCAGTCCCGGATGCGTTCCCGGGCTTGGCGGGGCGTATTGTATTCGTTGGGATACACCTCTTCCCACTTGAGCGATCTCCAGAGCCGTTCCGTGAAAATATTGTCCGTGGCGCGCCCTTTTCCATCCATGCTGATCTGGATATTCCGGGACCGGAGGCGCTCGAGATAGCGGTCGCTGGTGAAATGAGATCCCTGGTCGCTGTTAAAAATGACCGGGGCCGCGATCGAGAAAGCCCGGTCCACCGCCTCCAGGACAAATGGCATCTCGAGCGTCTGATCCAGTTCCCAGGAGACCACAAACCGGGAGTGCCAGTCGATAATGGCCACCCGGTACATCCATCCGTGAGACAGACGGATGTAGGTAATGTCGATCCCCCAGATGTGGTGCGGGTATTGGGCCGTGAGGTTCCGGAGGAGATACGGATAAATCTGGTGCTCCAGGGCCCGTTGGCTGAGGTTCGGACCCGGATGGATCCCTTCGATCCCCATCTCCCGCATGGCGGTCTGGACCCGCGCTCGGCCCACGCTGAAGCCTTCTCGCTGGAGCACGGCTGCCATGCGGCGACTCCCATAGAATGGCCAGCGGGTGTAGAGCGCGTCGATCCGGTGCCGCAGGGTGACCTCTTCGGCAGACGGAAGAGCCGGTCGGTAATAGAGCCCGGAGCGGGACAGGCCCAGCAGTGAGGCCTGTAAGGACAGGGAGCACTCCGGACCATCGGGATCCACCAACCCTTTGCGCCGTTCATGGCTCAGGCCATCCCGGACTTTTTTTCAACCAGGCCAGTTGCGTGCTCAGCTGGCCGATCTCCTGGTACAACGCCTGAACTTCCTTCTCATGGCTGGTTTGCAGGGCTTCAGCCCGGGAGTCGGAAAACAGGTTCGGCAGACCCTCCAGGGCCTGTTTCTTCCACTTGAGCAACTGGGAGTAGTGGATCTTGTGCTCGGATGCCAGCTGGGTCACGGTCTTCCCTTCCTTCAGCATCTCAAGAACCAGTTTGACCTTGAGATCGGTGGCATAACGTTTGCGAATCGAGCCCATAATTGTGCTTAACCTCCCCCTGTTTTTTTGTCCAAAATTCGCCATCCACTATA
>DAHXNI010000046.1 GCA_027365475.1 Pseudomonadota bacterium
TCCCGGCCCTGATCGTAGGTCAAAGACAGGCGCTTTTGGGCCTCGATACGGTTGAGGACGTGGCTGAAGCCCTGGAGTGCCGCTTCGGCGCGGGCGTTCTCCATCCGGGACAGCACGGTGAACAGGGTGGTACGTTCCACCCGGGTACCGACCGCCGAGCGGTTGTGGGCCCCCTTGATGAGATCGCCCTCCCAGTGTCCCGGCACCAGCCGCTCGGCCACTTCCGGCGGACGGTCGTGAATGCTCACCCTATCTGGAATCCGGCCGCGCCGGTCCTGGCCGCGGGCCCGGGGGCGACGCTTGGCGTGACCGAAACGCAACCAGCCGATCACCTCCGTCCGGAGCTCGCCACGGGGCATGGCATAGATCGCGGTGTAGAGGGTTTCGTGGGAAACCCGCAGTGTCGGCGTATCGGGATGCACAGCGGCCAGTGTGCCAGCAATCTGCTCCGGCGAGTAGCCCGCCTGAAGATAGCGCAGAACCGGGTACCAGAGGGCGGTTCCCGGGTGAAACAGAACTGCAACCACTTATAGGACAGCGCGCTGAAGCTGATCATCAAGGAGGTACGCAAATAGCACGCGGTCTGCGCAAAGTGTTACTCTGGCCTCGCCGTTGCCAATCTCATCGTCGTAGCAGGCGGCTGCAACAACGATTGGATGCGAAACCTACTCCGTTCATGGTTGCCCACCCGGGTAAGGCTTGACATGCCGACCCCGAATCGTGATATTACAATCGTCGGGTCGAGTACTGCGGTGAGGGGGCAACCCGCCTTCAGAGAGGTCTGGGTACGTCCGGTTCTCTGCCGTCAATCCACACCCGCCTGACCGGATCATTTCCATTCCATACCAGTAACCGCGAGTTGTCCATCATGAGCACCCTTTACGGAAATGAGAAAAACCCCATCGCAGCAGGCCGCTCTGATCCGCAACGGGATCTCGACCTAGTCGATCTCTGGTTGATCTTGCAGCATTACCAGAAAGCGTTCTGGGCCACGTTCGCCGTGGTTCTGCTCGCCGGGGTCGGTTGGTTCCTGTTACAAACGCCGCGGTATACCTATACATCGGTCATTACGCTAGGCGGCATACGACGTGGCCCTCGGTTCACTCCAATCATCCAGCCGGCTTCCGCCGTCCTGCAGTTGAACAGCCGCTTGATCCCCGAAACTCTGGAAAACCTGAAAACACCCCGAGCATACGGAAGCGTCGCTGGCATCAGGGTTCAGGCAACGTTCACGGGACGGAGCCTGGCACTGCTATTGCGGGCACGGGGGACGTTATCACAGGGCCGGGCCATGCGCTTCCTGATGTCCCGGGTTGGTAGCCGCTTCGACGGTCTGACCAATCCATCCCTCACATCATGGATCGGCACACAGACGCAACTGCTGACTCCAGCGATAGCCAACCTGACCACACAGATACATGCACTCGAGCGATCCAAGCCTAACTTTCCCGAATGGTCTCCCCATGCTCCGCCCGATCGGGACTTGACCGCGATGTTTAATCACAACCTCGCCATGCAGACCCAGATGATGCTGTATCACGAGAGGATGAAGCTATTTCAAGAGAGATTTCATCTCGCGCGTCTCAGGGCAAACCTGGAATCTCCGTTACACGTCCGGTTGACCCACGCGGGCCCGGTCATCCGGTCCCCCCACCGGACGGGCAGCATCTCATGGATGAAACTCATTGCATTTTCTGTCCTGATCGGAGTATTCATGGGAATTCTGGTTGTCATGGCCCTGCAGTTGAAACGGGTGGCGCGCGCGCGCACGCTGGAGCAATCGATGCCGGAGTCCTGAGGGAGGCCAGTTGATTCGCCAGCAAGAGAGGACGAATATACGGAGTCTACAGAAAGTCGCAGCTGCAAACGGTTGGATAAGGCGTGGGACGGGTTCTTCCAGTTCCCCGGACCGATCGATTAAATCAGGGGCTGCCTAGAACCACTGCGCGAAAGAAGGTTCGATGTGGTCGCAAACCTTCGACAGCACCTCGCTGAGGACGCGCTCGAAACCATCCCTCTGCCCGGCACGAAGCGCACCGGACTGCTCGGAGTTTCCGCACCTCCGGGTCGCTGATCAACCCGGTCCCGGATCTGCGACATTTCGATCGGGCAAGGAGCGGAGGGCCGGCCTACAATGGGATCATCTCCAAGATATGCGGCGAAGGCCTTGAGCGTGCAACGGTTTCTGAGCACTCCTTCCCGCATGGCGTGTCTCCAATCCGGGTTCATCCTCGCCTGTCTCGGCGGAGGATTAGCTGTCGGCTTGATCACCCCCGATGTGATGAGCCTGAGCCTCTTCGTGCTCGGGCTGCTCGGTATGGGCTACGGGCTGAACCGTGGCTTCTACGGACGGCTCGCGCCAGCTGAAAAATGGGTTCTGTCCGCAGCAGTCATCCTCGCTCTTACAGCCATGATTTGTTTTGCGTTCGGACGCGAAACACATATCGGATTCCATATTCTCGGCCGTGAACTCCGAATCCTGCTACTCGTTCCGGTTTATGTCCTGGTGAGGACTCAGCGTCTGAACGGCCGACGTCTCGGGTGGATGCTCGGCCTCGGGGCACTCAGCTCAGCGATCTACAGTTTGGGCAGCCTCTGGATTCAGGGCATCGCCCACCGCGTCAGCGGAGTGACCGGGGTGCCGATCGTGTTTGGAGATCTCGCACTGCTCACAGGAACGTTGGCGGCGTGGCTCGTGATCCCCAAAAACAGGCTGGATCCCCCCGCCCGCAGGTGGCGGGAAGGGTCGCTCGCCCTGATTTTCCTCGCCAGCGGCATTTTCGCCTCGCTGGCCTCCGGAACCCGCGGTGCCTGGATTGCGATTCCCGTGCTTCTGGTCATCGGTGGATACGCGTTCGCTAGACGGGTCCACGTCGAACACCCCGGAGGTTTGATAGCTGTGATAGTAATGGGTACGGCGGGCTCGGTCCTGCTCGCGCTTCTGCCCGGTTCGCCACTCCAGTCGCGTATCCTGCGTGCAGCCGATCAAACCATGCGTTATGTCAACGTAAACGCCCTGCCCATGCTGACGGGCGAACGGCCCCAGACCGGCTGCCTGAATCGTCCCCGCACCCTTGAGCGAGTGCGGCATTACATCCTTACAGCACCCCCGCTCGATCGAGGCGATCTATCACTCACGATACTGCGCCCGGGATCTGCTCCCCCGATCTGTTCGTCCAATGCCGCGTACACGGCATCCGTGCGTTACTCGACCGACTGGTTGACCATCGACCTCGAAACTACAAGCCGCAGGCCCGGATTTCACGATCTTGCAATTCTGGCCCGGGGACAGGCCTTGTTTCAGGTCGGTACGAAAGGTCCTGTGACGTTCATTCACAGCCGAGCGTTCCAAACCTACTGGAGCCATGGCAGGAGTGGACGGTTCAGTCCCATTCTGTTGCACCTGCATCCGGGCTGGAAGCTCACCTTCATCCCGCTCACGACCTACCCGTGGGAGTTCAGCTATGACCCGAGCGCCAACTCCATTGGCAACCGCATCGCGCTCTGGGATGTGGCACTGCGCCTTTTCGCACGGCACCCCTGGTTGGGAGGAGGAACGGGATCATTTGCCTCCTACGCCGACCAGGCAGAGCGGCAGCGACTTGTGCCGCCCGTCGTCTGGAACTATCAGCATGCCCATAACGATTTCCTAAACCAGCTCGCGACGGAAGGCTTGCTCGGGTTTGCGGCACTTCTCCTGTTCTATGGCACAATCCTCCACGCCTACCGGCAGGATACGCGCCCCGAAGCCTTCGACGCACATGTCTTCCTGATGCTTTTCGTGGCTGGGCTCGCCATTTTCGGTCTCACCGAAACCCTCTGGATTCATAGTCTGGTCGTGGACTGGATCGCACTCATGGTCGCAGCCGGTCTCGCCATCAGCTCTCCATTGGCACTGCCATCGCGGGAATCCCTACCTTAGGTTTCCCGGAGCAACTGAGCGCTGATCACCGCATGCCAGGATGCTGCTTCCGTTTCCAGCAATTGCCGAGCCACCGCCTTTCCCTCGGATCGACACCATCAAGGTGGTTGTAATTTGTCGGCTAGTGGCCTGTAACAACTGATTGTGTACTGATGTGACGCGACGGATCGGCGTATTTCCATTTCACGGTCCGGGGTGCTTTGTTGTATTGGCGGATGTAACGCATGAGCTTTCTCTTGAGGTCGGAGACAGAAGTGAACACGCCGCGGGCGATGACGTCGCGCTCGATCTTGCCGAACCAGAGCTCGACCTGATTGAGCCAGGATGAGTCAGTCGGAGTGAAGTGCAATTGAACCTTCGGATGCGCGGCCAAGAAGTCTTTGACCTGTTGACTCTTGTGCGCCGAGAGATTGTCCGCGATCACATGGATCTCCTGGCCGCGTGGCTGGTTGATCACGATGTCGGCGAGGAATGCGATGAACTCCGCGGAAGTGTGCCGCTCTGCAGTTTTGCCCAGCACCTCGCCGGTCTTGGTGTTGAAGGCGGCGTACAGCGAGAGCGTGCCGTGACGGAAGTACTCAAAGCCGTGCCGCTCGGCCCTGCCCGGGGAGAGCGGCAGGACGGGATCTTTGCGATTCAGGGCCTGAATATGCGGGCGCGCTCAAAAACCAAGTGCAACATTTTGTGGGAGATCCTGTTGCATGGGAAAACGCTATACGCAGTTGAATATTGAAGAGCGAACGATGATCCAGACTGGGCTTGGGATGGGCCTCAAACCGGCAGCCATGGCCCGAA
>DAHXNI010000047.1 GCA_027365475.1 Pseudomonadota bacterium
GAGATGGTGATGCCTGGGGACAACATGAAGATGGTGGTGACCTTGATTTCACCGGTGGCGATGGAGGAGGGTCTCCGGTTTGCGATCCGGGAAGGGGGCCACACCGTGGGCGCCGGCGTCGTCAGCAAGATCCTCGCGTGAGCGGGGGCAGGAGTCAAACCATGGCACAGCAGCAAAGAATCCGGATCCGCCTTAAATCCTTCGATCATCGACTGATCGACAAGGCCGCACGGGAGATTCTCGACACCGCGAAGCGCAGTGGCGCCAAAGTCCTGGGTCCGATTCCGCTCCCGGTGCGTTGCGAGCGTTATACGCTGCTCGTCTCTCCGAACGCCGACAAGGATGCGCGTGACCAATACGAGATCCGCACGCACAAGCGATTGATCGATATTCTCGAACCGACGGACAAAACCGTCGATTCGCTTATGAAACTGAGCCTTGCAGCGGGAGTAGATGTCAAGATCCAGCTCAACTAGTCGAGGCCCGGTTGATTTTTTGAAAGATTATTTGTATCATTCAAGGTTCACTTGATTGGTTTTTCAAGGTGTCCGGTCAATCGTAATCGGCACCCCAGAGGAATAAGTCGCGATGACGATAGGCGTAATCGGCCGCAAATGCGGCATGACGCGTTATGTGACCGAAGCCGGTGCCGTGGTTGCGGCGACCGTCATTGAGGTTCAGGATAACCGCGTCGCTCAGGTCAAGACCAGAGAACGAGACGGCTATGTGGCCATCCAGGTGGCCCACGGCCGACGTCGTCCGACGCGGGTCACCCGTTCGCTCAAGGGACACCATGCCCGTGCGGGGGTCGAACCCGGAGCCGGGTTGCACGAGTGGCCGCTCGGGGATGCCGAGCGCGATCGGTTCCAGATCGGGCAACCGGTCCCGGTCACGATCTTCCGGGCCGGACAAGACGTGGATGTCCAGGGTCTCAGCCGGGGCAAGGGTTTCGCTGGAACCATCAAGCGCCATCACTTTTCGAGCCAGGACGCCACCCACGGGAACTCGCGTGCCCATCGCGCACCCGGGTCGATCGGACAGCGCCAGACGCCGGGACGGGTTTTCAAGGGCAAAAAAATGGCCGGCCGCCTCGGACATACGGTGAGGCGGGTTCAGAATCTCAAAGTTTTGCGCGTGGATGAGGAACGGGGCCTGCTGTTAATTGCGGGAGCCGTCCCCGGTTCCCCCGGGACCGTGATTGCGGTCACTCCGGCCGTGAAGCAGACCCGGGATGAGGGCACCTCATGAAGCTCCGACTGCTCGCGGCGGACAGCCCCCCGGTCGAGGTGACCGGCGGTGCATTCGAGACCCCCTTCAACGAACCCCTGGTGCATCAG
Source organism: Pseudomonadota bacterium (assembly GCA_027365475.1). Taxonomy (GTDB): domain Bacteria; phylum Pseudomonadota; class Gammaproteobacteria; order JAKAQQ01; family JAKAQQ01; genus JAJZNM01. The sequence goes on from DAHXNI010000047.1 coordinate 1,338, forward strand.
GTCGTGACCGCCTATCTGGCCACTGGCCGACAGGGCACCAAGGCGCAGAAGTCCAAAGCAGAGGTCCGTGGCGGGGGGCGCAAGCCTTGGCGCCAGAAAGGCACCGGACGTGCGCGTGCAGGCAGTATCCGGAGTCCCCTCTGGCGGGGTGGCGGACGGACGTTCGCGGCCCGTACCCGGAGCCATGCGCAGAAAATCAACCGCAGCATGTACCGCGGGGCCATGCGCTCAATCGTGAGCGAACTCATTCGCCGGGACTGTCTCGTGCTCGTCCCGGAACTCAGACTCGAAGCCCCGAAAACACGGGATCTCGTCGCGCAGCTCAAAACCTGGCAACTCGACAGTGTCCTCATCGTGACCGAGGCGCTTGATGAACGGCTGACACTCGCCGCGCGCAACCTCACCTGGGCCGAGCTCTGCCCGCTCGCACGGCTCAATCCGGTCGCCCTGCTCCGGTATGAGAAGGTTCTGATGACGCTTCCTGCCTGGAAGGAACTTGAGGCCCGACTCTCATGAGTACCCACGCGCCCGTTCTGCACGATCTCATTCTGGGTCCGCACCTCACGGAAAAGGCGACCCGTCTTGCGAGCGAACACAAGCAGTACGTCTTCCGGGTGAGCGACCAGGCCGACAAGCCGAGCATTCAGAAGGCTGTCGAAGTGCTATTTCAGGTCCAGGTCGCACGGGTCACACTCGCCCGCATGCCGGGCAAAACGAAACGTCACGGTAGCCGTCTCGGGCGTCGGAGCGGTTTCAAAAAGGCTTATGTCGTGCTGGCCCCCGGCCAGTCCCTGGATCTCGGTGGAGGCACGGAGTGATGAACCGGATCCTGGAAAACTGCGTGGAGATGTTTTCATGACGCTCGTCAAACCGAGACCGACTTCACCCGGGCGGCGTTTTGTCCTCGAGGTCAAGAGCCCCGAGCTCTACCGCGGCGAGCCCTATGCGCCGCTCGTCGAACCGAACCCCAAGCACGGCGGCCGCAACAACCTCGGGCGGATCTGCCTGCGTCATCGTGGCGGCGGACACGCCCGGCGCTACCGGGTCGTTGATTTCAGGCGCAACAAGGACACGATTCCTGCGCGTGTCGAACGCATCGAGTATGACCCCAACCGGACGGCGCATCTTGCGCTTTTGCTCTATGGAGACGGCGAGCGGCGGTACATTCTCGCCGCACAGGGCATGGCGGTTGGCGACACCGTCCTGTCTGGTGCCCAGGCCCCGATCCGTCCCGGCAACTGCCTGCCGCTGCGCAACATTCCCGTGGGTTCCCAGGTGCACGCCGTGGAACTCAAGGTCGGTCGTGGCGCCCAGCTTGCCCGGAGCGCCGGGGCAAGCGCACAACTCGTGGCTCGGGAAGGACGTTACGTGACGCTCCGGCTGCGTTCGGGTGAGCTCCGCAAGGTTCATGTGGACTGCCGAGCGTCGATCGGAGAGGTCGGCCATCTCGAACACAATCTTGAATCCCTGGGCAAGGCGGGGGCGAAGCGCCATCGCGGCATCCGTCCGACCGTTCGCGGGGTGGCCATGAATCCGGTCGATCACCCGCATGGCGGAGGTGAGGGCCGCGGCAAAGGTAACCATCCCCAGTCCCCATGGGGCCAGCCTGCGAAAGGCTACAAAACCCGTCACAACAAGCGCACGGATCGGTTGATCGTGCGCCGTCGCGAATTGAAGTAAGCGAGGTTCGTCATCGTGCCGAGATCCATTCGTAAAGGACCCTTCGTCGATCCCCATCTGGCCCGCAAGGTGGCCGAGGCCGGAGCGACGCACAGTAAGCGTCCGATCAAGACTTGGTCCAGGCGCTCCATGATTATTCCGGATATGGTCGGGTTGACCCTGTCTGTGCATAACGGCAGGCAGCACCTGCCGGTTTTGATCTCGGAGAACATGGTGGGGCACAAACTGGGTGAGTTCGCACCAACCCGCACCTTCAAGGGACATCCAGCAGACAAAAAAACTCCCGCTCCGGCGGCCAAGGCGGGCTGATTCATGCGTGCGACCGCTTCTCACCGTTTTGCCCGGATCTCACCCCAGAAGGCGCGCCTGATGGCGGACCTCGTCCGGGGTCAGACCGTGTCTCGCGCGCTCGAGATCCTGAAATATGGCCATCGGGCCTCTTCCTCGACCGTACTCAAGGTGCTGGAATCGGCCATCGCCAACGCGGAAAACAATCAGGGGGCCGATGTGGATGAACTCAAGGTGTCGCAGATTCTCGTGGATGAAGGTCCGCGCCTCAAACGCTTTCACGCACGCGCACGGGGGCGCTCCAACGTGATCATCAAACGTACCAGTCACATCACTGTCACGGTCGCGGATCGTTAGGGGGCGGCATGGGTCAGAAAGTCAATCCCATCGGTTTTCGCCTCGGCATCTCGAACGAGTGGAACTCCCGTTGGTACGCCGAACGGAAGGAGTTCGTGAGCCAGCTCGGAACCGACACGGAAATCCGCCGCTATCTCAGAAGCCGCCTGGCACAGGCAGCCGTGAGCCGGATCGAGATTCTGAGACGGGGCAATCAATGCGAAGTCACCCTGCACACCGCGCGGCCCGGAATGGTCATCGGCAAACGTGGGGAGGAAATTGCAGCGCTCGAGAAGGCGCTCGCGGGCCGGCTCAAGGGCAGTGAAGTGAATCTCCATATTCAGGAGATCCGCAAACCCGAGCTGGATGCCACGCTCGTGGCTCAGGGCATCGCCGAGCAGCTCGAACGCCGGATCATGTTCCGGCGCGCCATGCGGCGGGCCGTCACCTCTGCCATGCGGACCGGTGCGCTCGGAGTCAAGGTCCGCGTCTCGGGCCGGTTGAACGGAGCCGAGATCGCCCGCAACGAGTGGTACCACGAGGGCCGGGTGCCCCTGCATACGCTCCGGGCTGATATCGATTTTGGTCAGGCCGTAGCCAAGACGACCTATGGCACGATCGGTGTCAAGGTCTGGATTTTCAAGGGTGAGCTGATCGACCCGATTCTGGCGCCGGCGGAAGCCGAGCCGGTTACCCCGTAACTTTTCGAGAGCACTGATTCATGTTGCAACCGAAACGGACCAAATACCGCAAGCAGCAGAAAGGCCGCAACCGTGGGCTCGCGACCCGCGGGCAGACCGTTGCGTTCGGAGAGTTTGGGCTCAAGGCGGCTGAGGCCGGGCTCGTGACTGCACGGCAGATTGAAGCGGCGCGGCGCGCCATCACCCACCACGTGAAGCGTGGCGGGAAAATCTGGATCCGCGTGTTTCCGGATGTCCCGGTGACGCGTAAGCCGCTTGAGGTGCGCATGGGGAGCGGCAAGGGCAATGTCGAATACTGGGCGGCCCGGATCCGTCCCGGATTTGTGCTTTATGAGATGGAAGGTGTGAGTGAAACCACGGCGCGGGAAGCTCTTAAACTGGCTGCGGCCAAGCTTCCGATTCGTACCCTTTTTGTTTCGCGGACGGTGCTCGGATGAAAACGACGAATAGGCGGACCCAGACCGCCGAACAACTGCAGGCGGCGTGGCTCGAGCAGAAGCGGACGCTGGCCAGGCTTCGCCTGGAACGCGGGATGGGGCAACTCGCCAAACCACATGAGATCCGTGTAGCGCGGCGCGAAGTGGCCCGTATCCTGACGCTCCTTTCCGAGCGTCACCACCTGCCGGAGCACACATCATGACGGCTGAGAAAGCGACCACGCAAGGCCGCACTCTGGTCGGGCGTGCGATCCGTCCCTCGCGGCAGCAGTCGGTTGTGGTGGAAATGGTACGTCAAGTCCGGCATCCGAAATATCACAAGTACGTGCGTCACCGCAGCCGGGTCATGGTCCACGACGAGGACGGCCAAGTTCGCGCTGGAGACGTGGTTCGTATCCGCGAATGTCGGCCCCTGTCGAAACGCAAGGCCTGGCGGATCGAGGCGATTCTGGTGCGCGCCGACGAGAGCGCACCCCGTGCGGGTCAGGCGGAGGAGTCGCATCCATGATCCAGATGGAGACGGTCCTGCTCTCGGCGGACAACAGCGGTGCGCGGCGTCTGCGGTGCATCAAGGTGCTGGGAGGGTCCAAACGCCGCTATGCGGGTATCGGGGATATCGTCAAGGTGAGCGTGAGTGAAGCCATGCCGCGCGGGAAAGTCAAGAAGGGCGAGGTTTACGATGCGCTCGTGGTTCGGACTCGGAGCGGGATCCGGCGCGCCGATGGCTCCCTGATCCGCTTCGATACCAATGCGGCGGTTCTCCTCAACAACAAGCTGGAACCGATCGGCACACGCATTTTCGGACCGGTCACGCGCGAACTGCGGACGGAGCGTTTCATGCGCATTGTCTCGCTCGCGCCGGAAGTTCTATGAGGGCTGCGCGATGAAGCGGATTCGAAAGAGTGACGAAGTGATGGTCATTGCCGGCCGCGACCGGGGGCGGCGCGGCATCGTTTTGCGTGTGGATGGGGACCGCGTATGGGTGGAGGGTGTGCACATGGTCAAAAAGCACCTCAAGCCCAACCCCAATACCCAAACGCAGGGTGGCATCGTGGAACGGGAAGCCCCGCTGCATATCTCGAACGTGATGATTTACAACCCGGTCGAAAAAAAGCCCGGGCGGGTCGGATTTCGCAAGCTCGCGGACGGGCGCAAGGTGCGCGTGTTCCGTTCGACCGGCGAATCCGTCGATGTTTGAGGAGAGGCGATGGTCCGCTTGAAAGAATTTTACGAAAACGAGGTGATCCCCCGGCTGACCCGGGAGTTCGGCTATTCCAACCGGATGGCGGTTCCGCGCATTGCCAAGATCACACTCAACATGGGTGTGGGTGAGGCGACGGCCGATCGCAAGATCATTGATCATGCGGTCGCGGATCTCGCCGCGATCACGGGCCAGCGTCCCCAGATCACCCATGCGCGCCAATCGATTGCGAGTTTCAAAGTACGCGAGGGGTGGCCGATCGGGTGCAAGGTCACGCTCCGGCGCGACCGCATGTATGAGTTTCTGGATCGCCTGATCCAGGTCGCGATCCCGCGCATACGCGATTTTCGTGGGCTCAACGCCCGGGCTTTCGACGGCCGCGGGAACTATACGCTTGGGATCCGCGAACAGATCATTTTCCCCGAGATCGACTACGACAAGATCGATGCTTTGCGCGGAATGGACATCAACTTCACGACCACTGCCCGAACCGATGACGAAGCCCGCGCGTTGCTCCGGGCCTTTTCCTTTCCGTTCAGGAACTGAGAATCGAGAGACGACTATGGCAAAAAAATCGATGATCAACCGCGAACTCAAGCGCCAACAGGTGGCAGAGCGCTTTCGCGCCCGCCGCACAGAGTTGCGCACGGCCGTTCGCAATCTCCATCTCACATCCGACGAACGCAGGAGGGCCGCGAACGCGCTTGCGGAGCTGCCCAGAGACGGCAGCCCCTGCCGCCAGCGCCGCCGCTGTTCCCAGAGCGGCCGTCCGCGCGGCGTCTACCGGAAGTTCGGGTTGGGTCGCATGGCACTTCGGGAACTGGCCATGCGCGGCGATATCCCCGGACTGCATAAGGCGAGTTGGTAGGAGCGCGACCATGACCATGTCAGATCCGTTGGCCGATTTGTTGACCCGCATCCGCAATGCCCAGCGTGCGGGCCTGCCGGATGTCGAACTGCCTTCCTCCAGCCTCAAACGGGAGGTCGCGCGCGTCCTCAAAGAGGAAGGGTACCTCGAAGAAGTGCGGGAGCGTGCCGAAGGTCCCATTCCGCTTCTGTCGATCCGGCTGCGGTATCACGAAGGCAAGCCTGCGATCCGCATGCTGCGGCGTGTGAGCCGCCCCGGCCTTCGGGTCTACCGCGACCGGCGGCGGCTGCCACGGGTACAAAATGGGTATGGCGTGGCGGTGATTTCGACCTCGCGGGGCGTGATGAGCGATCGTGAAGCGCGTGCCCTCGGCGAGGGTGGAGAAATTCTGTGTCTGGTTTCCTGAGGCAGTCGTTATGTCGAGAGTAGGTAAAAACCCCATTGCCGTGCCCAAGGGAGTGACGGTTCATCTGAATGGCCTCCACGTCGAGGTTCGTGGGCCGCGTGGCGCGCTGGCCCTCGATCTGCCGGCTCCGGTTGCTGTGGATCAGGCCGGCTCCGAGCTCCGTGTGCGCGAGGCGGGCGGCGGGCGGGTTGCGAATGCGCTTTCCGGGACCATCCGTTCGATTCTGGCTAATATGGTCCGGGGCGTGAGCTCGGGGTTTGAGCGCCGGCTTGAACTCACCGGTGTGGGTTACCGGGCCCAGATGCAGGGGAAGGTGCTCCAGCTTGCACTCGGCTATTCCAAACCGATTCTTTATCCCATTCCAGCAGAGATCACGGTGGAAACCCCCTCGCAGACGGAAATCGTGGTCCGCGGCTGCGACCGGCAGCGAGTCGGTCAGATCGCGTCGGAAATCCGTTCCTTCCGTCGCTCGGATCCGTACAAGGGCAAGGGGGTCCGGTATGCGGGCGAGATCTTGAAACTGAAGGAGACGAAGAAGAAATGACGATCAAAATCCGCGACAAAGGCAAAAAAGAGGCTCGCCTGAAACGGGCGCGCCGGACACGTGCACGGATTGCCCGTCTCGGCGTGATGCGTCTCACCGTCTACCGTTCGCCCCGGCACATCTATGCACAGATTTTCACACCTCAGGGTGAGCGGGTGCTCGTCCAGGCCTCAAGTCTTGAGAGTGCAGTCCGGGAGATGTGGCCGGCTGGTGCCAAAAAGACGGATCGTGCCGAGCGGGTGGGTCAGGTTCTGGCCGAACGGGCCCGTGCGCTTGGAATCGAGCGGGTGGCCTTCGACCGTTCGGGGTTCAAATATCACGGCCGTGTGCGTGCGCTGGCGGAAGCCGCGCGTTCGCACGGGCTCCAATTTTAGGTTGCGGCCGAGAGATCATTCATGGCGAGAGAGACATCCGAAACAAGCGAATTCCAGGAAAAACTCGTGGCCATTAACCGGGTTGCCAAGGTCGTCAAGGGTGGCCGGCGCTTCGGTTTTGCTGCACTCACGGTGGTCGGGGATGGACGTGGCCGGGTGGGCTTCGGCTACGGCAAGGCGCGTGAGGTTCCGCTCGCGATCCAGAAGGCCATGGAGGAGGCTCGGGGTCATCTCCAGAAGATCCCGCTGAATCAGGGAACCCTGCACTATGCGGTACACGGCCGGCATGGCGCGACCCGGGTTTATCTGCAGCCCGCCTCCGAGGGAACAGGAATCATTGCCGGCGGAGCGATGCGGGCGCTGCTCGAAGTGCTCGGTGTCCGCAATGTGCTGGCCAAGGCGATGGGCTCGCGAAATCCGATCAATGTCGTCCGGGCAACCATGGCGGCGCTCGGCGCGCTCGAGTCGCCGCGCATGATTGCCGACCGCAGGGGGCTTACCAAGGAAAAGGTTCGGGTGATGCCATGACTCAGGCCAAAGCTTACAAAGTGACCTTGATCCGAAGTCTCGCGAAGAAGAGCGCACGGCATCAGGCCTCGGTACGCGGACTCGGTCTCAGACGTATCTGGGGGAGCGTGGTAGTTCCTGCCACTCCGGAAAATCTCGGCATGATCCGTGCGGTGTCATATCTTTTGAAAGTGGAGGCCATCGACCATGCGTCTCAATGATTTGCGTCCCGCCCGCGGCGCGCGTCCGTCCGGCAAGCGGCTCGGGCGTGGTATCGGCTCAGGTCTCGGGAAAACTTCGGGGCGGGGGCACAAGGGACAACACGCACGCACCGGCGGCCTGCGCAAGGTGGGATTCGAGGGCGGCCAGATGCCTTTGCAGCGCCGCTTGCCCAAAGTGGGATTCCGTTCGGCGCAGGCTCGCTGCCACGCCGAAGTGCGGCTCGGGGATCTGGCCAAACTGACTGATCCCATCATCGATCTCCCGACGCTCCGGCGCGCCCATCTCGTGCCCGGCAATACCCTCGTGGTCAAAGTCATTCTCAAGGGTTCGATCGAGCGGGCGATCCATCTGCGCGGCCTCCGGGTCACCCGGGGTGCGCGTGCGCGGATCGCCGAACTCGGCGGACAGGTCGAGGACTGAGATGTCGCGTTCGGCGAGCGCCATGGCATCGTCTTTGGGCGGCATCAAGGGGTCGGCCGAGTTGCGTAACCGGTTTCTGTTTCTTGTGGGAGCACTGTTCGTGTTCCGGGTGGGGGCCCATATCCCGGTCCCCGGGATCAACCCGATCGCGCTCGCGCGACTGTTCAAGGCCCAGCAGGGTGGCATCCTCTCCATGTTCAACATGTTTTCGGGTGGTGCACTGGCGCGGATGAGCGTTTTTGCACTCGGGATCATGCCCTACATCTCAGCCTCGATCGTGATCCAGCTCCTGACCTCGGTTCTGCCGACTTTCGAGGCTCTCAAGAAAGAGGGATATTCCGGTCAGCGCAAGCTGACCCGATACACGCGTTACAGCACGGTCGGTCTCGCCGTAGTTCAGGCCCTGTTCGCCGCGATCGCGCTCCAAAGCCAAAGTGTGGTGATCGATCCCGGGGTCGGATTCATTGTGACGGCCGTGATCAGTCTCGTCACGGGCACCGTCTTCCTCATGTGGCTTGGCGAACAGATGACGGAGCGGGGTATCGGGAACGGGATTTCCATGATCATCTTTGCCGGCATCGTGGCCGGGCTTCCCTCTGCTGTTGCCGGCACCCTCCAGCTCGTGAACACGGGGCAGATGTCGCCCATCACGGCCATTTTCATCGCGGTTGCGGTTCTTCTGGTCACGACCTTTGTGGTTTTCATCGAACGCGGACAGCGGCGGATCACCGTGAACTATGCCAAGCGGCAGCAGGGCAACCGCCTCTATGCTGCGCAAAGCTCGCATCTGCCCCTGAAACTCAACATGTCGGGAGTGATCCCGCCCATATTCGCCTCGAGCCTGATTCTTTTCCCCACCACGATCGGCGGTTGGTTCGGGAACAGCAAGCACTTCATCTGGTTGCAGGAACTTGCAGCCCTGATCAGCCCGCCCCAGCCCGCCTATATCGTGCTTTATTCCGGGCTCATCATATTCTTCTGCTTTTTCTACACGGCACTGGTCTTCAACTCGCGCGAGACGGCTGACAATCTCAAGAAATCCGGAGCGTTCATTCCCGGGATCCGGCCCGGAGAGCAGACAGCGGGATATATCGACTCGGTTCTCGGCCGTCTCACCTTCTGGGGGGCGATCTATGTCACAGCCGTCTGCCTCCTGCCCCAGTTCCTGATTTCGGATTTCCATGTTCCGTTCTATTTTGGCGGAACTTCTCTCCTGATCATCGTGGTGGTGGTCATGGATTTCATGGCCCAGCTCCAGGCCCACCTCATGTCCCATCAATATGAAAGCCTTTTCAAGCGTGCGGGACTCCGCGGCGCCGGACGGCGTTCATAACCCACGACCCGAAGGGTCCAACCGGATAACTCTCATGAAAGTGCGTGCATCAGTCAAGCGAGTCTGTCGGAACTGCAAGATCGTCAAACGTGGCCGGGTGGTCCGGGTCGTCTGCAAGGAAGCCCGTCATAAACAGCGGCAGGGATGATCCATGAGTTGTAACAGGCTTGAAAATCCGATACAATTGTCCGTTTCACGATTAACAAGAGACCTTTTGGGAGGCTAGCGCCATGGCCCGAATCGCGGGTGTCAACATTCCGGCCACCAAGCATGCCGAGATTGCGCTCACATCCATCTACGGCATTGGTCGTTCGCGGGCCCGCCGGATCTGTGCGGAAACGGGGATCCAGCCCGCCACGCCGGTTCGCGACCTCACTGAGGCCCAGATCGATGCGCTTCGGGTGAGTGTCTCCCGTTACGTTGTGGAAGGGGATCTCCGGCGCGATGTGGCGATGAATATCAAGCGGCTCATGGATCTCGGAACCTATCGCGGACTGCGCCACCGCCGCGGCCTTCCCGTGCGGGGGCAGCGTACCCGAACCAATGCGCGGACCCGTAAGGGTCGTTCGCGCGCCAGCAAGCGGTAAACATCCGCCGATCTTCAGACACAGTGGGGTAAATGAAAGCGATGGCCGAGAATGAAACGGGTTCCACACGGGCCCGCAAAACCAAAAAGGTGGTCGTGGATGCGATTGTCCATGTCCAGGCCTCCTTCAACAACACCATCATTACGGTGACGGATCGGCAGGGCAATGTCCTCGCCTGGTCGAGCGCCGGTCAGGCCGGGTTCCGCGGATCCCGGAAAAGTACCCCGTTTGCGGCCCAGGTCGCAGCCGAAAAGGTCGCCTCGCAGATCGGCGATTACGGCGTGCGCAACCTGGACGTTCTGGTTCAGGGGCCGGGTCCGGGACGGGAATCCGCTGTGCGTGCGCTCAACAACCTCGGGTTCAAGGTCAACACGATTTCCGATGTGACCCCAATCCCGCACAACGGCTGTCGCCCACCGAAAAAACGTCGCGTCTGACGTCTGACTGGAAAATCGGAGAAAGAAGTTTATGGCACGTTATCTGGGTCCTCGTTTGAAACTGTCACGCCGGGAGGGGACGGATCTTTTCCTCACGAGCGCCTCGCGTCCGCTGTCTACGAAGTGTCATCACGAGGTTCCACCCGGTCAGCATGGCCATTCCCGTGCTGCCAAGGTTTCCGATTACGGTCTCCAGTTACGCGAGAAACAGAAGGTCCGCCGCATGTACGGACTTTTGGAACGGCAGTTCCACCGTTACTACGAGGAAGCGGCCCGCAAGCGCGGCGCGACCGGCGCCACACTTCTGCAGTTGCTCGAATCGCGGCTTGACAATGTCGTCTATCGCATGGGGTTCGCCGTGACGCGTGCCCAGGCTCGGCAACTGGTCGGGCACCGCGCGATCGAAGTGAATGGACGGATCGTCGATTTGCCCTCCTACCGGGTCGCGGGGGGCGATGTCGTGTCGGTTCGAGCCGGGGCGCGGAACCAGGAGCGGATCCGTGCGGCGCTGGATCTTGCAAAGGAAGTAGGATTTCCGGATTGGGTCACGGTGGACGAAGCGGAGTTCAAGGGAACCTTTAAAGCGGTTCCCGAACGGTCCGCGCTGTCTCCGGATCTCAATGAAAATCTGGTCGTCGAATTCTATTCGAAGTGATCCTTCATTTAGGCTGAATCGGGTGATCTATGGCGAACGCTTCTCATAATTTGCTCAAGGCACACAGCATGATGAGCGAGGATTGGGGTCCACAGGGGTCCCGCATCATTCTCGAACCGCTGGAGCGGGGATTTGGCCATACGCTGGGTAACGCACTCCGCCGGGTCCTCCTGTCCTCGATTCCGGGGTATGCGGTGGTCGAGGCCGAAATCGCGAATGTCGTCCACGAGTACACGACCATCGAGGGCGTGAATGAGGATGTCATTGATCTTCTGCTCAATCTCAAGGGCATTGCGATCCGTGGCCATGGCATCGATCAGGCCACGCTGAAACTGTCGAAGACCGGCCCTGGCCCTGTCCGTGCCAGCGATATTGAACTGGATCACACGATTGAAATCGTAAACCCCGATCATGTGATTGCCCACCTCAACCGGCATGGCAAGCTCGAACTCGAGCTCATCGTGGAGCGGGGCCGGGGCTATGTTCCGGCTGTCCAGCGGCAGCGGCAGGAAACGGAGACCCGAACCCTCGGACGGCTCCGGCTCGACGCCTCCTTCAGCCCGATCCGCCGGGTCGCCTACAGTGTCGAGAATGCCCGGGTGGAACAGCGGACGGATCTCGATCGGCTCGTGCTCGAAGTGGAAACCAACGGTACGATCACGGCACGGGAAGCTGTCTCGCAAGCGGCGCAGATTCTCCGGAGCCAGCTCGGCGTGTTCCTCGACCTCGATCCCACCGAAGGGGACGGGCAGGCTCTCACGGCGCCTGCCGCCATCAAGCTCGATGCCGTATTCCTGAAACCGGTCGACGATCTTGATCTCACGGTCCGTTCACTCAATGCCCTCAAGGCCGAACAGGTCCTCTACGTGGGTGATCTCGTCCAGCGAACCGAATCGGATCTCCTCCGGACACCCAACCTCGGCAAGAAGTCCCTGGTCGAAATCAAGGACGCGCTGGCTATCCATGCCCTATCGCTCGGGATGAAAATTGAAAACTGGCCACCCGAATCCCTGCGCCGGGAAGCGATCCAGACCGAACCCCTCTAATCCACCGGAGCCCTAGCACGATGCGTCACAGGAACACAGGCCGCCAGCTCGGTCGCACCAGCAGCCACCGAGACAGTCTGCTCCGGAACCTGGCCATTTCGTTGATCGAACACGAACAGATCCGGACGACTGTGGCCAAGGCCAAGGAGTTGCGGCGCGTGGTCGAACCGTTCATTACGCTCGCCCGTCGGGGTGATACGCTGGCCCACCGCCGTCTCGCCTTTGACCGCCTCCGCAACCGGCCTGCCGTGACCAAGCTTTTCTCCGATCTCGGTCCCCATTACCAGTCGCGGGCTGGAGGCTACATCCGGATCCTCCGGGCCGGGTTCCGGAATGGCGATCATGCGCCGCTTGCGTTGATCCAGCTGGTCGACCGGCCTGAGAAGGTGCGAACCGTACGGGCCAAAGCCAAGACAGAGGAGCCCCCTACCCCGGCGGCCCTACCAGTTCCCGAACCCGCGCGCAAGGCGAAGACCGAAAAGGCGACTCCCACGGCGTCGTCCAAAGGTCAGTCTGCCGAATCGGTACCATCGACCCAGGCGAAGGCTGAAAAGAAACCATCGAAGCGTCCGTCTTTTTTCCGTGGCCGGAACAAAAAACAAAAAGATGATCAATAAGTTATATAGGTTCGGCACGGTAACTTGACAGACTCTGGGTCCCGCATCTAGAATCAACCGAAGTCGTCTAAAGGGGGGGAATATCTTCCCCTTCTGTTGCCCGCGAAAAAACCTATAACTGGAGAGCGACCCGTGAATCCCCATTCGAGTTCAGTTCTGCGCGCGCGTATCCTGCGTTCTTCATCCGTTGCCGGTGCGGTGGCTTTGGCTCTGGCCACTTTGCCCCGTGCCCAGGCCACTACTCTGATTCCGGGTGCGCCTATCGGCGGGCCGATCACGGTCAGTGCACTCGTGACACTCCATCAGCGTAATCCCGTCACGGCCATGGATGCCACGGGGGACTTCGTGGTGGCCTGGGAGAAAGAAAACCCGGTTACGAACCATGATGAGATCTTCGCAGAGGATTATGCGGCGGATGGATTGCCCCAAGGCAGTGCTTTCCAGGTCAGCAGTGACACGAGTGGGTTCCGGAATGCTCCCTCGGTCGCGATGGATGCGGCGGGGGATTTTGTGGTGGCCTGGGAGACATTCGTTTATATTTCATCCACAAGCCGTGTTTATGACATCTACGCCCAGCGTTATGCGTCCAATGGAACGCCCTTGGGGAGCAACTTCCTGGTCAACAGTGACACGAGTGCGTACCAGGCACAGCCCTCGGTCGCGATGGATGCCACGGGGGACTTTGTGGTGGCCTGGGAGAAAGAAAACCCGGTTACGAACCATGATGAGATCTTCGCAGAGGATTATGCGGCGGATGGATTGCCCCAAGGCAGTGCTTTCCAGGTCAGCAGTGACACGAGTGTGAACCAGAATGCTCCCTCGGTTGCGATGGATGCGGCGGGGGATTTTGTGGTGGCCTGGGAGAGTTTTGACCGGGCTTCACCCACGAGCCAAGATGACATTTATGCCCAGCGTTATGCGTCCAATGGAACGCCTCTCGGGAGCAATTTCCTGGTCAACAGTTACACGAGTGGGAACCAGGAGACTCCCTCGGTTGCGATGGATGCGGCGGGGGATTTTGTGGTGGCCTGGAAGAGTTATGGCCAAATCCCGTCTGCGCGCTATTATGGCGACATCTACGCGCAGCGTTATGCGTCGGATGGGACGCCTCTCGGGAGCAATTTCCTGGTCAACAGTGACACGAGTGTGAACCAGAAGGCTCCCTCGGTTGCGATGGATGCGGCGGGGGATTTTGTGGTGGCCTGGGAGAGTTACGAGCGGCTTGGAACTTCCCGTTATGACGTCTATGCGCAACGTTACAGTGCAAGTGGCGCAGCGCTTGGCTCGGAGTTTCTGGTCAATCCCGCCAATCTCACCGCGCCGTTCTCCACGGAATCGTACAACCAACCATCCGTGGCCATGGATGCCACGGGGGACTTCGTGGTGGGTTGGCGCGAATACGCTTACTCCTACAACTACACGACCTATACAAGTTATCATTATTATGGCATTGGAGCCCAACGGTACCAGGGTGAAAGCACCGCAAGCGTTGATTTGACGGTGACGGGCGTGAGTTCCGAGAGTACGGTCATACCGGGATCTCCCTTCAGTGTGAGTTTCGAGGTGGTGAACCGGACGATTCCCTCCTTCGAGACATCAGATGCCTATCTCAACAGTTTCATCGATGCTGCATCCGATCCG
>DAHXNI010000056.1 GCA_027365475.1 Pseudomonadota bacterium
ATGGCCCTGCGCTGGACCGCTGCCGGGTTCCTGGAAGGAGAAAAATCCTTCCGCCGGATCCAGGGGGTGAACGATCTCTGGGTGCTCGCAACCGCTCTCGGACGAACCGCCGCTCCCGTTGACACCGGCTCGCAGGCCGCCTAATCTGATGACCGACCGCCGCCAGAACCTTCAACTACGAATGGGACACCACCACGGGGCAGGGGAGCTTCTTCAGCAATCTCAGCAGCTCGAGGTGGTCTCGTTCTTCGTAATCAAAGCGATAGCGTCGGCTCGAGGTACGGGTCTGTTTCAGATACGGCGGGTCGCAGTAGACGAGCTCCCGGCCGCGATAATCAAAGTCCGCCAAGAACCGGTGGGCGCAGCCGTGCACCAACTCCACCGGATAGGTGCACCGGAACTTCTGCAGCGCCCGCTCATACAGGTCGATCCCGATGTTGCGAGCCGCCGGCGGCTTGCGCTGCATGATCGCCCCGCCGCCGAGGTGCGTCTCGATGTAGGTGTCATGGGGCGGCATCAGCGCGATAATCGCTTGGCACAACCCAGACGTCGCCTTGGATCCAAAATACGCGCCCATCGCTGCCGATTCCCCATCCTTACCAAGATGGATCCGCAGTGTAGGCGCAGACCGCTACATTGTCAAGCGATCTTCCAGAGGAACGGGAGATAAATGGGGTGAGTAGTTACCTCAAACATTGACTAGCATCCGAGGCCCCATGTCGAAACCCATCCCTAAACACGCACAGGAAACCCTGACACTCCACCACCCGGAAGGCAGCATGGCCGCCTGGGCTTCCTGGCCCGTCGTTTCCACACCCGTCCCGGCACTGCTCATCATGGAACATGCACTCGGGATCGATCTTTTTACTGAAACCATGGGGCTCAAACTCACTGAGGCGGGGTATGCGACTCTGATCCCCGATCTTTATCACCGGTTCAACCCCTTCGAAGCGCCGCTCGACAAGATGCAACGACTCCGGGATTCGGAAATCATTCGGGATCTCGCTCTCGCGCGGTCCCATCTTCTTCAGGATCCACGCGTCGATCCGGCACGCATGGGAGTGATTGGCTTCTGCATGGGGGGCCGCCTTGCGCTGCGGGCACTCGAAGAGAGAGCGCTGAAACTCAAAGCGGGGGTCTGCTATTACGGTGGTCACCTTCGCGTCGCCTGGGGAGAGGATTCAAAGACACCTTTTGATCTCATCAGTCAGATCGAGGCACCCTTCCTTTTTCATTTCGGAAATGACGACACGAACCCATCCCCCAAGGATCGTGAAGACCTCGAACAGGAACTCACCCGGCTTCACAAAACCCACGTCTTTCATGCCTATGAAGGCGCCGGCCATGCATTCATGGATTTCACCCGCGCAGAACGTTTCCGCCCAGACGCTTCCGAACGCTCCTGGCAGCGGACGCTTCAGTTCCTGCACGAGAAACTATGATTCCAACTAAAAAGGTTTCTCGCAAATCCGGCGGTGCATATTGGAGAACGGAATGCAGCCCTCAGGGGCTCGACCAGAGCTCAGCGACCCCGTAACGTCCGGGCTTCTTTCCCACAATCCAGAGCACTGCATCCAGTGCTCCCTCTGCAAAAATCCTCCGATCCAAGGCCCGGTGCCAGATCTCAATCCGCTCTCCTCCTCCATCGATCCAGAGCGCATGATCTCCGGTGGTCTCCCCGATCCGGAGTGAAACGACGGAAGTGGAATGACCGGACGGCCGGGACCAGGCAGCCTCCAGTGTTCGAGCTGTTCCGGATGGGGAATCTTTCTTATGCCGGTGGTGCACATCGATGACGCCCGCTTCAAAACGCGGGCCGAGGCGGTCTCGGAGTTCGGGAATGACGGACAAGAGAGCTGCCAGGCCACGGCTAAAATTGGAAGCGTAGCAAACAGCGACTTCTGAAGCCAGATCATCCAGCACGCGCTCCGCAGCAGGACCGAGCGGTGTGCTACCACTCACCAGAGCGGTATGGGTGTTACGGCAGATACGCGCAGCCTCCATCAGCCCGGGCTCAGATGAGAAGTCCAACAGTACATCGACAGCCTCAAGCGCCTCCGGTGTCAGGGGTTCGAGAACGAGTGTTCGTGTCTCATTCGCGGTTGCGAACGAAAGCCTCTGCTCTCTTTTGGTTCGGGAGACATGACCCAAAACCCTGACAAGATCGAGATTCTGTCGACGCGAAACCGCCTCGAGAACTGCGCAGCCCATACGGCCACCTGCTCCTAAAAGCGCCAACCGGACTGACTTGGTTAAACCCATCTTACGATCATAGCTGAAATCTTGAAACTGGCGTCAGGATCTCTTTTCTGCTCCGGCAGAACATCCGCAGCATCCGAAATCAGGGATTGCTCTATGAGGATGAATGGAACCAAGCGGATCGCTGCTCCATTCGACAGGCAGACACCCCGTTCTCATGCAGGTGTTTTGCGCAAGCGCCAGCACGATGGCTGCCGGAGCCTCAGATGCTTATGCCAATCAGACCGGACGCTTGCCGAACATCTTCGACACATGCGGTTCGCGCTCCTTCGTATGCTGTTCGACCGAGGACTGAAACTCCTTGAGAAGTCTCACCTGCTCGGCGCGAAGACCAACCGGTATCTCCACATTCACCCGGCACAGGAGATCCCCACGCCTCCGACTTTTCAGGGTCGGCAATCCGAGTCCCTTGAGTCTCAATATCGATCCGCTCTGAGTCTCGGGGGGGATATCGAGATTCTGAGAGCCCTCAAGCGCAAAGACGCGAGTGCTGCCACCGAGCGCCAAGGTCACGAAACTGACCGGGACCTCACAGTAGAGATCGGCGCCCTCTCGCCGCAAACGCGCGTGGGGGCGCAGATGGATCTCCACATAAAGATCTCCCGCTGCAGCTCCGTGATCCCCTGCCTCTCCCTGTCCGGTCAACCGGATGCGATCGCCTTCATCGACCCCGGCCGGGACCTTGACCTCAAGCCGTCTCCGCGACCGGATACGGCCTGCGCCACGGCATTCGCGACAATCTGCACGCTTGAATGTTCCGCGACCCTCGCAGCGGGGACAGGTCTGGCGCAGTGTGAAAAATCCCTGCTGGATACGCACTTCTCCCTGACCGTGGCAATCGGGACAGCGCTCGGTCTTAGCGCCGGGTGCGGATCCACTGCCATGACAGGCCTCGCAAGCCACGAGGGTATCAAACTCGACTGGAACGGAAGCACCCGTCACGACCTGTTCCAGATCGAGTTCCAGCCGGTAGATCAGATCCCGACCGCCCGCAGGTGCACGCTGGCCGAAGGTACCTCCAAAAATGCTCCCGAAGAGGTCTCCGAAAATCTCGTTGGGATCAAATCCACCTCCACCGAACCCGGCGGAACCAGCCAGACCCGCATGACCAAAACGGTCGTAGATCCCGCGCCGCTCTGGATCAGACAGGACATCAAACGCCTCCTTGGCTTCCTTGAAACGCTCCTCGGCCTGTGGATCACCCGGGTTCCTGTCCGGATGATATTTCATCGCAAGGCGACGGAAGGCTTTTTTGAGCTCATCCGGGCTCGCGTCCCGGGATACTGAGAGCACCTCGTAATAGTCAGTCTTGGACTGTGTCATGCGTTCTTAGCACACGAGTCGACGTGGAGCCTTCCAACGAGACGGGCGCCTGCCGTCACTGCTGACGGTTCTTTGAATCGTCGACTTCCTCAAACTCCGCATCGACCACTTCCTCTCCCGCCCCCTGTGGTTTGGCTGCGTCATCTGCTCCACTCGTACCGCCTGCCGCAGCGCTGGCTGCTTCGTACATCCGTTGTCCAAGGCTCGCACTCGCCTGTGCGAGCGCCTGGGTTTTGGCTTCGAGAACGGATTTCTCACCGTTGTCCAAAACGGACTTGAGATCGGAAATCGCTGACTCGATCCGGGCACGTTCCTCAGGCTCGACTTTCTCGCCAAGCTCCTTGAGGCTCTTTTCCGTCACATGAATAAGGTTGTCGGCCTGATTCCGGGCATCGATCCGCTCGCGGGTGCGGCGATCCTCCTCCCGGTGTGCGTCTGCATCTGCCACCATGCGCTTGATCTCCTCTTCCGTGAGGCCGCTTGAAGCCCGGATGACGATCGACTGTTCCTTGCCGGTGGCCTTGTCCTTGGCCGAGACGTGAAGAATGCCGTTTGCATCGATGTCGAACGTGACCTCGATCTGGGGCAATCCGCGGGGCGAGGGCGAGATACCGGCAAGATCGAACCGGCCGAGGGATTTGTTGTCTCGGGCGAGTTCGCGTTCACCCTGAACCACATGAATCGTGACAGCCGACTGGTTGTCTTCCGCGGTTGAAAAAACCTGATTCGCCTTAGTCGGAATGGTGGTGTTCTTCTCGATGATCTTGGTCATGACCCCGCCCAGGGTTTCGATCCCAAGAGAGAGCGGCGTGACATCGAGAAGCAGGACATCTTTAACTTCACCCTGCAGAACTCCCCCCTGGATCGCAGCACCAACGGCCACCGCCTCATCGGGATTGATGTCCTTGCGGGGTTCCCGTCCGAAAAACTCACGTACCACCGACTGGACCTTGGGCATCCGGGTCTGCCCACCGACCAGAAGCACATCCTCGATATCCCCCACCGTGAGATGGGCATCCTGGAGCGCGGTTTTGCAGGGGCCGATGGTTTTCTGGATGAGGTCCTCGACGAGTGCCTCAAGTTTGGCACGGGTCACACGGATGCTGAGATGTTTGGGCCCCCCAGCATCGGCCGTGATATAGGGCAAGTTAACTTCCGTCTGCTGAGTCGAGCTCAACTCGACCTTGGCTTTCTCAGCAGCCTCACGCAAGCGCTGCATGGCAAGCGGATCATTTCGGACTTCAATCCCCTGCTCTTTGCGGAACTCGTCGGCCAGATAATCGATCAGCCGTTTATCAAAATCCTCGCCCCCGAGAAACGTATCCCCATTGGTCGAGAGCACTTCAAACTGGCGCTCTCCATCAACCTCCGCGATCTCAATGATTGAAATGTCGAACGTCCCGCCCCCAAGATCGTAGACAGCAATCTTAGTGTCCTTGGGTTTCTTGTCCAGACCGAACGCCAATGCTGCAGCCGTGGGCTCGTTGATGATGCGCTTGACCTCAAGTCCCGCGATACGCCCCGCATCCTTCGTGGCCTGCCGCTGCGAATCGTTGAAATAGGCGGGTACCGTAATGACGGCCTCGGTGACCGGACTACCCAGATAATCTTCGGCCGTTTTTTTCATCTTCATGAGAACCCGTGCCGAAACCTCGGGGGGCGACATCAGCTTGCCGTTGACATCGATCCAGGCATCTCCGTTCTCAGAGCGCACGATCCGATACGGTGCGCGCTTGAGCGAATCCTGAACCATCGGGTCATCGAAACGCCGTCCCATCAGACGTTTGACGGCATGCAGCGTATTCGTTGGATTGGTGACGGCCTGGCGTTTGGCGGTCTGCCCAACCAGCACATCCCCGTCTTTCGTCATCGCAACGACCGATGGGGTCGTCCGATCTCCTTCACTGTTGGGAATCACCTTGGGCTGGCCGCCCTCCATGACAGCCACACAGGAATTCGTGGTTCCGAGGTCGATGCCGATGATCTTAGACATAAAATTACTCTCCAGAATCAGATAGATGCGTTTCGGATCGGTTCTGACGTGCCCAATCCAGCAGGGTTCTCATTATATGGGGATGGGATCCACAGCAATCAAGATCCGGGGGATCCTGCCACGACCACACGGGCGGGGCGGAGCAGACGCCCGTTCAGGATATAGCCCTTTTGGACCACCTTGAGAATGACGTTGGGTTCGATTCCAGGCGCGGATTCGGTTCCGATCGCCTCATGGCGTTCCGGATCGAAAAGTTCGCCCTGGGGATCGACTTCTTCGACTCCGCGCTTGGCTAAAAGCTGGGTCAGGAGTTTGAGGGTAAGTTGCATCCCCTGGCAGATGTCCGCCGCCGACTGCTCCTCCCCGCCAGCCACTCCGATCTCCAAACTGTCTTTGACGGGCAAAAGCTCAGACAAAAAACTTTCCAGTGCGAATCGATGGGCGTTTTCCACTTCACGCTGCGCACGCTTCCTCAGATTTTCGAGCTCGGCAGCCGTGCGGACATACCGTTCCCAGTGCTCGCGGCCCTTGTTTTCGCTGGCCTCAAGTTGTGCGAGGAGGTTTTCGGTCTGCCTGGGAGAATCATCGGATATCGGCTGGCTGGGGCTCGAATCCGGAGGTTCCGTCACGTCGGAGTGGCTCATGGGTTCATGGTCTTCCAAAATCATTCTCGCAACCTACGCGTTTGAATACACAACCACTCGACGGACACCCGAGTGACGTGCTAATGGGCACTCTGCAGAGATGCCCCGATCAGATCAGCGCTCACCTGAACGATCGGAATGATCTTGTCATAGGGAATCCGTGTGGGACCGATCACCCCGAGCACCCCGAGCGTTCGTCCTCCTGCCCGATAGGGGGAGACGATGACCGAACAGGCATCCAAACTATTATAACCCGACTCGGAGCCAATATAAATCTGGATGCGGTTGGCACGCACGCTCATATCGAGGAGCCTCAAAAGATCGCGCTGACGCGTCAAGGTATCGAGGAGTTCGCGTAGCCGGGACAAATCCCGGAGCTCGTCAAAGTCGAGGAGATTGCTTTCCCCGCTCACGATCATTTCCTGACCCGGTGCGAGGGTCTGCTGGACAATCGACTCGGCCATGGTCATGGCCGTCTGCATCCATTCGCTCAGACCGGCCTGCGTTCTCTGCAAATCGCAAACCAGCTGTTGCCGGATTTCGTCTAGCGTACGGCCTTGGAACAGGTCATTCAGGAAATTGGCGGCCTGCTCAAGAAACGAGCGGGAATAAGCGACATCTGTCTCGATCAGGCGGTTCTGAACCTCCTGTTCGTCGGTCACGAGAACCATGAGAATCCGGTGCTCAGACAGCGGGATGAACTCGATTCGGTGCCATGACAGCTGGTCACGCCAGGGGAGCGTCACTACCGCTGCAAGGTGGGTAATCGAGGATAAAAGTTCGGTCCGGGCGCTCCACTGTCCCATGGTGACGGGACGCTGTTCCAGCCCGATTTTGAGGGTTTCAACCACATCCGATCCAATCCGGGGGGATTCAAGCAGACTGTCCACGAAAAACCGGTAGCCTGCAACGCTCGGAATCCGGCCCGCTGAGGTATGTGGTGACCGGATGAGGCCCGCATCCTCCAAGTCGGCCATGACGTTGCGAATCGTGGCGGGACTAAGATTGCTGCCAAGCTCGCGTGCCAGCGTACGCGACGCAACCGGCTGCCCATCCCGGATATAGTGCTCAATGAGAAGCTTGAGAACCGCGCGCGCGCGCGCGTCCAGGTCGGGCTGGTTCGATTCCTTGGTCATGGTAGGATCTGGCATACCTATTCGGAGAGCGTGGGTATCCGGCTCCTCAAAGGTACCACAAATTCCGCCTCAAACGGCCCTATACGCTTCGTTTGAGAGAAGGAAGCCCCAACCTGAAGCACCCATCCCGCTTGGCCTCCCAAGCACCCGAATCCGGGGGGCCAGATGACGCGAGACGGAACCCGTGATAAGTTCGCGGGATGGGCGAGATGATTTTCTTGCGTGCTTTTATTTTTGTCCGGGAGGATACGAATGGCATTCTGGCTACGGTCCAGACCATCCGAGACGTTCTCGCAAGCCATACTGTGACGGTTGCAGATATCCGAACCATCCCGGCCCATGGCGCTTGGCCCGAGGGACCTGGTTTGCCGACCATGGCACAGACGGGAGATTTTGCGATCAGCGTGGGCGGTGATGGTACCTTGCTGGCCACTGTTTCAGCTGTCCGGGCCAAGCTCCCGATCCTCGGGGTCAATCTCGGGCGACTCGGCTTTCTAACTGACCTGTCCCCACTTGCAGTCGAAACCGAACTGTCCGCGATTCTTGCCGGACAGTACCGGTCGGAAACACGCCTCCTGATCCAAGGTGGACTCGATTCAGCGCCAGCCCGCTGGCGTATGGCCTTGAACGATATCGTGCTCGAAAAGGCCGACGGTGGCCGTATGATCGATATTGAAACCTGGATCGATGGCCGCTTCGTCTGCATCCATCGGGCGGATGGTGTCATCGTTGCGACTCCGACCGGATCGACCGCCTACGCACTCTCCTGCGGTGGCCCGATTCTCCACCCCGAACTTGAGGCCTTGCTCATCCTACCGATCTCGCCACACAACCTGTCCGAGCGCCCCCTGGTCATTGCGAGCAGCTCCGAAATCGAGTTGCGCGTGCCGGATCGTGCCGCGGAGCGCTGTCAGGTCAACTGGGATGGTCAGGAATCACTCCGCCTGAACGCAGGCCAATCCCTCAGGATCTCTCGTGCCGAGCAACGTGTTCAGTTGGTGCACCCAATTGACTACGATCCGATCGCAAAACTCCGGGATAAACTGCGCTGGGGCGGTCAGGATAGCTAAGTTCCATGCTGGTGAGCCTCGATATCCAGAACTATGCCATGATCTCGACGCTATCGCTCGATTTCACCTCCGGTCTCAGTGTCGTGACCGGTGAAACCGGAGCTGGCAAATCGATCCTGATCGAAGCCTTGGGACTCACGCTCGGGGAACGCGCCGAAGGAAGCGTCATCGGAAACCGGAGGGCGGATTGCTCCGTCACGGCGAGCTACCAGGTAACCGACAATCCAAGGGTACAAGCCTGGCTTGGGGACCAAGCGCTTGGTGATGGCGATCTCTGCACCCTGCGCCGTGTGCTCTACCGGGATGGACGGCCGTCTCGTGCCTTTATCAACGATCGTCCAGTGACACTGCAGACCCTGAGAGAGCTGGGCGACTGCCTCATCGATCTTCATGGCCAGCACGAACATCAGTCCCTGACCCGGCGCGCTGCCCAGCTCGATCTGTTGGATGCGGTGGGTAACCTCGGAGATACGGCCCGTCTGGTGCGTGAGTGTTTTTCAGCCTGGCAGGAGGCCCGGTCCGAACTCATGCGGTGCGAAGAGCAGGCTGCGGAGAATGAGGAAATCCGGAAAACAAACCTGGAACGGCTCGAATCGCTCCGGTCGCTCAACCCCCAGCCAGGAGAGTTTGAAACACTGGTCCAGTCGCAGCGGCGCATTGATCATCTCGAACGCATCCGGCAGGGTTTGGCCGTGATTCGGGAAGCGCTCATCCACCCTGATGCACCTTCTTGTGAAAGCCTGCTTCGCCGTGCAGAACGCGAAAGCCGTTCGCTCATTCCGCTCGATCCCATGCTCGAACCTCTTGCCACAAGCATCGAAGAAACGCTCACGCGGCTCGAGGGATGCGCCGAGGCGATTGATCGCTACGAAACCGATCAGGACCTTGATCCAGATGCGATTGCCCATCTCACCCAAAGATTCGATGGATACCAGTCACTCGCCTATAAATACCGCCTGCGGCCGGAAACTCTCCACGAAGCGTTCGCGGCGCTGTCTCAGATCGCGGACACGCTCGAGGGTGGAGAACAGGGAATCGAGCGGATCCGCCTCGAGGCATCCGCGCGCGAGAGCCTCTTCCTTGAGGCCGCCCAAAAACTGACAGCGGGTCGCAGGTTAACCGCGCAAAGGCTCACGGAAGCAGTCAACGCCCTTCTGCCGGATTTCGGCATGGCTGGTGCTGCACTCCGGATCACGCTTGAGTCTGGAGCAGCGTCCGTGCACGGGCTTGAGACCGTTACGTTCCAGTTTGCAAGCCACCCGGACCAGGAGGCTTGGGCACTCGGCAAGGTCGCTTCGGGTGGTGAACTTTCGCGAATCGCCCTTGCCATCCAGTTGAGTTCAGCCGATGCCCAGTGGATACCGACCCTGATTTTCGACGAAGTCGACGTCGGAATCGGCGGACGCGTCGCCGAACTCGTCGGGCAAAAGCTCCGGGCTCTCGGGACCCGTCGCCAAGTGCTCTGCATCACCCATCTCCCCCAGGTCGCCTGTCAGGGTCATCACCATTTCAAGGTCGTGAAGGTCGTCAGTGACGGAACACCGGAAACCCGGGTCGAAGCGCTCCCACCCCAAGCACGCGAGGAGGAACTCGCCCGCATGCTGGCTGGATCAGTGGTGACCCAGACGGCCCGGCGACATGCACGGGAAATGCTTGAGCAGGCAGCGGGGGAACTCCCGGCGCGCAAGCGGGTCGAATGATATCGTTACCTTCGCAGTGCAACTTTGCAAGGTGTTCGAGATGCAAGCCCGGGCTAGGAACTTGAGCACGTCCAGTGTAATATTCGGTTATGGCTACCGCTACCGCAATGCAATCGAAGGTCTACACGATCAGCCTGCCCCCGAACGGACACTAAAGGGCAGAGGCCTTGGCTCATCAGAGGAACAGCTGCACCATGAGCGAGCTGTTCCCTGCCTTTGATCTACGCAGGCAACCTGTCGATCGACGTCGATGGGATGATTTTGGGTTCACCGCCTGGGGTCTGGATGGCCCGGGCATCACGCTCCTCGGTCACGGTCATACCCGCGCGCCCGGATGCATCGGCGGCAATCGTGACAGAGTCATACCCACGGGCCCGTGCGGCCTCGTCAATGGCGAACTCCCGGATCTCCGAGAGAGCCCGTTGGGCCACAGCCCGGAAGGGCATTTTCCGACCGAACGCCAGATCAGGGCCTCGCCGAGCAATGTGAAGCCCGCGACCCTGCTGGCGAAGGGCGGCTTCACTATACGGTAGATTTTGCGGAGGCTTGCTTACCATGGCGAAATTTTCGTGGCTTGTGTCTGGGGGACTGTCCATCGTGGGCAGCCTGATGTTCGCTTTTACTGTGTGCGCTGCTCGACCGGTGAACCCCGACCTCTATGCGGGTCTCCAGTGGCGTAACGTCGGCCCGTTTCACGGTGGCCGCGCGGCGGCGGTCACCGGCGTCAACGGCGAGCCGGGTGTGTACTACGTGGGGACCCCCGAGGGGGGGATCTGGAAAACCACGAGCGCCGGGGTCACCTGGTTTCCCATTTTCGACCAGGTGAAGCAGGTTGACAGTATCGGCGCGATCACGGTTGCCACCTCCAATCCCAATATCGTGTACGCAGGCACGGGCGATGCCACTGTGATCAACCCCTTTATCGGTAGCCTGGGCGACGGCATGTGGAAGTCCACCAACGCCGGCAGAACCTGGCAGCACATCGGCCTCGACGATACCGTGATGATCGACAGCATTGTGGTCAATCCTCATAATCCCAACGTGGTGGTTGTATCGGCTCTTGGCAACGCCACACACCTCGGGGGCGGTGTCTACCGGACCACGAACGGTGGGAAGACGTGGATCCGAGTGCTCAAACCCGCGAAATATCGCGGCACACGGGAAGTCGTCTCCGACTGGGGCGATCCCCGCATTCTGCTTGCCGTCACCGAGGGCAACGGAGGCCCGTTCTTCAAAATCCATCATGGCCCGAAGGCGAAACCCAAACCCCCTCTACTTTTCAAGTCCATGAACGGAGGCAGGACCTGGGCCGAGCTCAAGATTCCACCCTTTCCCGGTCGCGTGAGCGTGGCGGTTGCCCGGCAGGGGCGGCTTATCTACATCGTCGGCAACAACATTAAGCATGGATCCGGGCTCTTTCGCTCCGTCGACGGCGGCCTCTCCTGGCAGCACATGGCCAAAAAGGACAAGCGCATCAGCAACGGCCAGGGCAACTACAGCTGTGGTGTGTTCCTGGATCCGCAGAACCCGAATATTCTTTATACCGTGAGCACAGCCATGTACCGCTCCACCAATGGTGGAGTCACGTTCCATTCCTTCAAGGGCGCACCTGGCGGAGAGGATTACCACTCGCTGTGGATTGATCCCCATAACGCCACACGCATGGAAGTCGCCTCCGACCAGGGCGCCAGCGTCACGATCAATGGGGGCCGTACCTGGAGCCTTTGGTACACGGAGCCCATCTCGCAGATCTACCATGTCGCCACCACATACCAATACCCCTACTGGATCGTCGGTGCGCAGCAGGATACCGGTGCGGTCATGATCAGCAGCCGCAGTAACTGGGGTCAGGTTGACTTCACGGACTGGAGCCCTCTCCCGTCCTCGGAGTTCGGCTACATCGCGCCTGATCCTTTGCATCCGCGCATCCTTTATGGGATCGGCTATGGTCCCGGCGGTGGGGGCGGCGGCCTCATCAAAATCAACATGTTGA
The DNA here is from genome assembly GCA_027365475.1 of Pseudomonadota bacterium. Lineage (GTDB taxonomy): Bacteria > Pseudomonadota > Gammaproteobacteria > JAKAQQ01 > JAKAQQ01 > JAJZNM01. The sequence continues at coordinate 12,119 of DAHXNI010000056.1, forward strand.
CTGGGCAGTGGGAGAACATCGCGCCCAACTTCGGCGCGAACGCCAAACACTACTGGGCCAGTCGTAGCCTGCCCATGAAGTTCGATACGGTCTTCGACCCGAGTGCTCTCTACGTCGCCTATCAGTGTCTGCTGGTTACGCGCAACGGGGGCTCTTCCTGGCACACCTTCAGCCCCGCCCTCATCACCATCAAGGGAAAACCTTTGATGCCCTGCGGCAAGCCGCTGCCACCATCCAAGAAAAAAGCCAAGCGGCCACGCAATCCCTTCAAGCCCGCCGGGCCTTATATCGTCGATTTTTCCATCTCAAAGGTCAAACCGGGCGTGGTCTGGACTGTCAGCAGCAACAACCAGATCTACAACACCTTTGATGGGGGCAAGCGTTGGAACAACCTGAGCAATATCCCCGGTCTGCCGCCCCATGCCCACTTGCATACCATTGAAGCCGGTGATGCAGTCAATACCGCCTACGTCACCGCCCGCATCTCCATCCCCCACAAGCACAAGACGATCAAGCACAAGACGGTCAAGCACAAGGCTGGGGCCACAACCCGCCGGCCCGCTCACAAAGCCATCCCACCCGTCCATGAAGATACCGACGTGCCGCTCATCTGGCGCACCACCGACGGTGGGAAGACCTGGGTGAGCATCACCCGCGGATTGCCTCGTAACCAACGAACGGGCAGCTGGGTGAACGTGCTGCGCGTCGATCCCAAACAACCCGGCCTCCTTTTCGCCGGTACCGGGACAACTGTCTACGTCAGCTTTGACCATGGCGATCACTGGCAGTCGTTGCGCCAGAATCTACCCAGCACCTCCATCACAGATCTCGTTGTTCACACGCAAGACCACATGAATGATCTGGTGATTAGCACCTTCGGGCGTGGCTTTTGGGTGCTCGACGACTTCACGCCGCTACGCGAGATTGCCGTCCGCAGTCGAGACATCGCCTCTTCGCGGGCTTATCTCTTCAAGCCCGAAGAGGCCATTCGCGCCCGTGTGAACAGCAATTGGGATCAGCCCTTCTCCATCGAAGTACCGCATGCCCCAAACCCACCCTATGGCGTGATCGTGGATTATGACCTCCGCCATCAACCCCACAGGCCGATCCAGCTCCAAGTCTTCGATGCTCATGGGAACCTGATTCGCACCTACACGAGTACTCTGCCAGCGCCCATCAAAGGACAGGCCTACCCCCGCTACTGGCTGGCCTCACCCGGGTCACGCGCCCTCGGCACCCATGTCGGTCTGAATCGCTTCGTTTGGAACCTTCGTTATGCCCCACCTCCAGCCTTCCACCACGACCTCGAAAACCAGATGAACACCGTCGCGGGTGCCACCACCCCAGGTCCACACGGGCCACAGGTGATTCCCGGTGTTTATACCCTTAAGCTCACCGTGAACGGGCATGTCTACACGCGTCACGTGACCGTCATGAACGACCCGCGCGTCGGGCAGAGCCGCGTCGTGATGGCCGCTCTCCGCGCCCAGAACCGGATGAACCGACTTGCCTACCAAGGCATGCAGCAGAGCTATAACGGCTATCAGGAGGTCAACGCCGTCAAGGTTCAGCTGGCATCACTCATGCACCGACCGCTGGGTAAACCACTCGCCTTGCAGGCCAAAAAGCTTGAGGCCAGCCTCACCAAGGTTGGTGGGAAAAAGACCACTGGTGGTTTTCTCGCTCGTCTCCTCCATCCGAAACCGAAACCCAACGCGTTGCGATCCTTTGTCACCTTGAACAACGACTATAACGCCTTGGTCAGCCTCATGCAGGTGGGAATCGACATGCGGCCCACACCGACCCAGCTCGCCACCCTGAACAGCGACTGCCGTCAGTACGATCGCACGGTAACCGTCTGGAAGAGCCTGCGGACAAAACAGCTCGCCACCTTCAACGTGGTTTTGGCGAAAAACCACCTGAGAAAACTTAAGCTTGCACCGGTTACGCTCGCCGAGCCGTCCTGCAGTGTTGTCATTGACTCGCGCTAAACCCTAGTTGAGTCAATCGCCCGGTCGGCGCCCGGCCATTTGTTCCGGGGAACGGCCGGGCGCTCTGGCCATCGAGCGCAGGCGCTGGCCGCACACCAGAACTTGGTCACGATACCCACGTTCCAGCGGCATGACTCATCAGTCAGTCATGTAGGCAACACGTGGATGTCTGAAGAACGCGCGGACCCGCGCGAGATTCCGGCCGGTGTGGTGTGCCGCGAAGCCCAGGCCCGACCACTCGCTATCGAGCACCCGGCTCATGGTCTGGAACACGATGGTTTCGTGGCCGGGGCGCGCTCCAGAAAGTAGTGAAAGACTTCCGGTCAAAGACTGACGGAGGTGGCAGACGGGCAGAAGTCCCAGCACGATCAGTCGAGGGATCCGTCGGAAGAGGCGGCCCGGATGAGCGGAGTTCGCTTGTAGCTGGGATCGATGGCGTCCCCCTGTATGCCTGCAGTCTCTTGGGACCGGTGTCACGCCTATCGTCGCGCAACCCCGGGTCCGCATGGGCAGATGGCATGGTTTCTGTTTCGGTTATGATAATGACAAGGGTTCCTGCAACTTTGAGACGCCATGCGCCGTTACGCTTTCCTATTGATCGCCTGCTCCCTCCTGACCGGAGGGTGTGCACTGACCTACCTGGCACCTGTGCATCAAGGCAACTATTTGTCGAAGCCGATGCTCCGATCGGTCCAGATCGGCATGACCGAGGAACAGGTCGCCTATCTTCTCGGTACCCCGGCCCTCAAAAACCCCTTCTCACGAACGGACTGGAGCTACGTCTTCTATCAGAAGGCCAGTCATTTCTCACGCGCCCGAGTGATCCGGCTTGAGATCATTTTTCACCACGGTCGAGTCGTACGGATCATCCGCCACCCCGAGCGGATTCTTTCCTGACGGCGATCGACTCAACTCCATCCTGCGCGCTGCGTGCGCCCGCTTCCGCCTGAGTTCACGTGCGCCTGTTTCAAGCGGGTGCAGAAACTCGATCCGGTCCCCATCCTCAAGCACTTGATCCCAGGAAGCCAAGCGCCCCTTGAGGCCGATGGCACCCGATTGCAGGATCCACTCTGCAGCCACCGCGTCGAGCCGGCTTTCCCGCAGCGCATCGGCCACAGTCGAGCCAGTAGGCAAGGTGACCGCCTGGCGCTGTTCCCGTTCAGCTTCCCAGCTTACGATCTCAATCTGCAAGCTGGTGATCGCTACCATAGCGTCGTCCTGCCTCCGCCACAAAAGCATCGGTCAGGGTTTCGAGCGCCTCACTGATCAGAGGAGCCACGAAAAGACCCGTCATGCGATGAGCCAGCGTGAAGCTGAGATCAAGCGCAACCTGGGTCGACCCGTGCTCTCCTGGCTCAAACGTCCACGTCCCGTCAAGCCTGTCCAGCGGTCCACGAACAAGGTGCATCGAGACCCGGCCTGGCGGTTCGTTATCGTTGCGAGTCACCAGACGATAGCGAATCGGACCCCAGGCGAGATCGAGATGGGCCACAACCACCGTGCCAGAGCCGGTACGCAGCTTTTCGTCGATCACGGATGCGCCCACGCACCAAGGCAGAAATTTTGGATAGGACGGGATATCCGTTACAAGCGCATACATTTGCGCCACTGAACAACCGACGAGCGCCTGCCGCTGAATCCTGCGAAGCACGGATATCTCGGATCGAACCACTGGCCCGTATAATGCCATCATGTCACCTGCGCCGTCCAAAACCTCCACTGCGACGATTGCCGAAAACCGCCGGGCCCGTTTCGAGTATTTCATCGAAAAACGGTTCGAGGCAGGTCTCGTTCTCGAGGGTTGGGAAGTCAAATCCCTGCGCGCCGGACGTGGCCAGATCGTGGAAGGATACGCCATCATCAAAAATGGCGCCGCCTGGCTGCTTGGGAGTCATATTGCGCCACTCCTTTCGGCTTCGACCCATCGCGCCACCGACCCCGAGCGAACGCGGAAACTCTTGCTCCATCGCCGGGAACTCAATGAACTGGCAGGGGCAGTAGAGCGTCGCGGCTTTACCCTGGTCCCCTTGAGACTCTATTGGAAGCGCGGTCGGGCCAAGCTTGAACTCGGGCTGGTCCGGGGTAAAAAACTCCACGACAAGCGGGATGTCGAGCGCGAGCGCGACTGGCAAAGACAAAGGGAAAGGCTGCTCAAAACCCGCACCGCCCGATCCTGATACCCATCATCCATCCACAGCTCCAGTCTCAACCCGGTGTTTTCCATCGCGTATCCATTCGCTATAAGAGCCCGCATAAAGTCGTGACCCGGAAAGACCGGCTAGCTCCATGGCGAAAAGCGTGTGACAGGCCGTGACTCCCGAGCCGCAGGAATGGATCACGTGCTCGGGAGGGCAGTCTCCAAGACATGCGGCGAAACTCCGGTGGAGTTCAGCGGGGGACTTGAAAGTGCCCCCAGGGGTCAGCGTGTCGAGATAACAAAGATTGACCGCACCCGGAATATGGCCGGCAACCCGGTCGATCGGCTCCTCCTGCCCGAGATAACGCGTTGCGTGCCGCGCGTCCAGGATGGTTCCCCGATCAACTCCCGCCACAATGCCCTCAACCCTCTTTGTCGAAATCCAAAGCCGGTCATCGGGCGCAGGCGTGAGGTCGCCAGGTTTGAAGACCGGCATCTCGCCGTTCACAAGACCCCCCTGCGCGCGCCAAGCCTGAATCCCACCATCCAGAACCGCCACCTTCCGGAGCCCGATCCAGCGCGCGAGCCACCACAAGCGGGTGGCGAACGGACCGCTCGTCTCGTCGTAGGCCACAAGGGTCGTATCCCGATCCACTCCCTGATCCGCGAGCCAACGGGCGAAAACAGCGGGATCTGGCAACGGGTGGCGACCGCTGACAGGGCTCACGGGTCCCGAAAGCGCACGCTCAAGATCCGCATGGCGTGCGCCTGGGAGATGGGCCTCCGCCCAAACCCGCTGGCCCCATGCCGGATCTTGGAGACGGAACCGACAATCGAAGAGGATGTGTGTGGGATCTTCCAGCCGATCCTGAAGCTCGTCCGCGCAAAGCAGTATGGGGTGCTCACTTCGCACTGGCATGCGACCTCCATCCGGCCCGAATCCGTGCCAGTATATCGGCAATCGTCCCCGGAGACTCTCCATGACTCAACCCTCCATCCATCTCAAAAACCGCATTCTGGTCATCACGGGTGGCAGCCGGGGCATCGGCCGGGCCATTGCTCTGCGCGCTGCTCGCGAAGGCGCCCGTATTGCAATCCTAGCCAAAACCCGGGAACCCCATCCCACACTTCCGGGAACCATCGATTCGGTTGCAGCAGAAATCCGCGCGCTCGGCGCTGAAGCGTTACCGATCGCCGTCGATGTTCGCGATGCCGACGCCGTCGAGTCGGCGATCGCCCAGATTGCTGCCGAATGGGGCGGGATCGACATTCTGGTGAACAACGCCAGCGCCATTTCGTTGACTGGCACAAAGGACACTCCCTCCAAGCGCTTTGACCTCCTCTGGTCGGTCAATGTCCGAGGAACCTATGTCACAACCCGGGCTGCACTGGCCCATCTCGCCCGCTCGAAAAATCCTCACATACTCACCCTCTCCCCTCCTCCGAGTCTTGATCCCATCTGGTACGAGGGGCATCTTGCCTATACGCTTTCCAAAATGGGAATGAGCCTCTGTGTCCTTGGATGGTCCCGCGAGTTGGCCCCGATGGGCATCGCGGTCAACGCACTTTGGCCCAAGACCGTGATCGCAACCCAGGCCATCACGATGCTCGGCGGGGTGGTCAAACCCGGTAACTGCCGCACCCCGGAGATTGTTGCGGATGCTGCAATCGAGATCCTGAAGCGGCCCGCGAGTGAGGCAAGTGGCCGGTTTTTCATCGATGAGGAGGTTCTGGCCGCATCCGGCATCCGGGACTTCACGCCCTACGCTGTGGATCCAACCCAAGTGCTCTATCCGGATCTCTTCCTCGACCAAGGTGCAAAGGGAGGGGCCTTCACAGTAAAATAACAGGCAAAGCCCACCCCTTCAGGCATTCTCGTCCTGTCCCAATCCCCGACGGGAGGCGCTCAAGGTGCCTCGCGCCGAGCGCTGGCGGAATGAGGAATGGTTGAGAGGCCGTGGCGTGAATCGTGCTGGGTGGGGCACGGGATGCAACCCAGAACGCCCCTGATCTTTGGAAATGACCGGGAGAACTGAAGCGTGCGCAAATCCATTCGCTGGTCACTCATTGCAGTCGTGAGCCTCATCCTGATCGGGTTGGGTATCTGGTACTACGAATACAGCCGGTTTCATCCGAACACGGAGGATGCGTACCTTGCGGCTCGCGTGGTACAGCCCGCCCCACTGGTCGCCGGCCGGATTATTCAGGTGTACATCCACAACCACGAGCAGGTCCGAACCGGCGCATTGCTATACCGGATTGACCCCACGCCGTATCGCATCGCGGTCGCGCGCGCACGCGCGTCCTTCGCCCAAGCCCAACAGACGGTGCGCGCCGAAGAGGCTGATGTGCGCGCCCAAGCGGCCAACGTCCGTTTCGCGAATGCCATCTATGTCAATGATCGGCTCAACGCGCAACGCGCAAAAAACCTCCTTCACGAAGGTTATGGGACCAGGCAAACCTATGACAATGCGTTCGCTGCGCTTAAAAGCGCCCGCGCCCGCCTCCACCTCGCCTTGGCACAACTCGCTGCGGCCCGTCAGCGGCTCGGGCACCCGGGTTCGCGAAACCAGATCATCCGGATCGCACGAGCCAACCTCGACGAGGCGCTCTGGCGGCTCAAACAAACCCATGTGAATGCGACCTGCAACGGAACCATCACGACGGCCAACCTGCACCCAGGTGACATGGCGACACCGGGAGTCTCACCGTTCGTGATCGTTTGCAACAACGCCTGGTGGGTCAATGCCAACTTCAAGGAGACGGATCTATCCCACATCAGGATCGGCGATACCGTGCATGTGGATGTGGCCATGTATCCGAACCACACCTTCAGAGGCGTGGTCGCGAGTATCAGCCCCGCCGCCGGAACAGCTTTTTCACTCCTTCCGCCGGAAAATGCGACCGGAAACTGGGTCAAGGTGACTCAGCGGATTCCGGTCCGGATCGCAATTCTCGACCCCAGCCCGGCGTTCCCCTTGAGGGTTGGTGCCAGCGTCAGCGTTACGGTCGAAGCCAATCGCCCGCTAAAGGTTCATGACGCCCATTGAACCTGCGGGAGCCAGTTCTAGGGGTGGCTCCAGATTCCTGATCACGGTCGCCGTCATGATGGCGACCGTGATGCAGGTCATCGACACCACGATCGTGAACGTGGCTCTGCCAAAAATGCAGGGACAGCTCGGTGCAACAACCGATCAGATCACTTGGGTTCTTACGAGTTATCTCGTCTCTTCAGCCATTCTCATGCCCCTGACCGGCTTTTTGACCGACCGGATCGGCCAGAAACGCTATCTATTGGGCTCCATCCTCGGATTTGTCGTGGCTTCCGGACTCTGCGGCATGGCGACCTCGCTCACCGAAATTGTGATCTTCCGGCTGCTTCAGGGTGTGTTCGGTGCCGCACTTTCACCGCTCTCCCAGTCGATTCTGGTCCAGACCTACCCCACCGAACAGCGCGGCAAAGCCATGGCGATCTGGGGCATCGGGGTTATGGCAGGACCGATTCTCGGCCCTACCGTGGGCGGCTATCTGACCCAAGTGCTTTCCTGGCGCTGGGACTTTTATGTGAACCTGCCGATCGGGATTGTGTGTTTTCTGCTCACCATGGCCGTGGTACCCGATACCGCCCGCCGCAGCCGCCGCATGGACTGGATTGGCCTCACCACACTCGCACTTGCGATTGGTGCCCTTCAGATCGTCCTTGACCGGGGTAACACGGACGATTGGTTTGCCTCCAATACCATCCGCCTGCTCACGGCGCTTTCGGGTATCGGCCTGATCACCTATCTCTGGCACTCGTTGTCCCATCACGGAAAGGAAACAATATTCAATCTCAAGCTGTTCAAGGATCGAAACTATGCCAATGCCTGCTTCCTGATCACCGTCATGGGGCTTGGCATGTACGGGACACTGATCCTGCAACCCGAGCTGCTCGAGGGGCTGCTCAACTATCCCGTACTCACCACCGGCCTCATCATGGCGCCCCGGGGTCTCGCCAGCATGGCCGGGATGTTCCTGGTCGGGCGCCTGATCAACCGAGTCGATGCAAGGCTTCTGGTCCTGATCGGCATCGTGCTTTCGGCGATCGGGACATTTGCCCTTGGCTGGTACAACCTCCATATCAATTTCTTCTGGGTTCTTTGGCCCATGCTGGTCCAGGGCGTCGGCCTCGGCATGATTTTCGTTCCGCTCGCCATCATTGCCTACTCGACGCTGCCACCCCAGCTCTCTGCGGAAGCAGCAGGCATGTACAACCTGCTCCGCACCATCGGTTCCTCGATTGGCATTTCGATCGTCTCGACACTCCTTACGGAGGAGACGCAGGTCAACTGGAATACGCTAGGCGGCCATTTGACCCCTACGAATCCCGCATTGAAACCCTTCCTGGCCCGATTGGGACTTCTGCATCCCAACAACCAGTTTGCCGCGTTTTTATCGCTCAACCTCGAACAGCATGCAACCATGCTCGCTTTCCTCGACTGCTTTCAATTCATCGGCTGGACCTTCATACTCATGATCCCGCTGATTCTCATTGTGAAAAAACCGCAGAAGGGATCGCACACATCCATTGCGGCAGCCGTAGGAGATTGACCCATGTACGCAACCATCCTGCTCGCCTATGACGGAACCCGGGAAAGCCGTCTTGCCCTTCAAGAAGGAGCAGAGATCGCCGAACGCTTTGGTGCGCGTACGCATCTTCTGGCTGTGATCAACCTGCCTACTGCGCTCCTCGGCGGAGAGGCTCTGGCTGCAGGTGGAGGCATGGCACGGGAAGTTGAACGATGCCAGGAGGTTCTCAACGAGGGCCTTGAGCGTCTCAAGGCACGCGGGCTTGAATGCGTGGGTCACCTGGAGCGCGGCGATCCACATGAGACGATCGAGCGGCTAGCCCGTGAGGTCCATGCGGATCTGATCGTCCTCGGTTATCACCGCCGCAGCGGATTCGGCAAGTGGTGGCACACCCCTACCTGCACATTGTTGATTGACCACACGCCAACGAGCCTACTCGTCGCCATCCGGGACGAGAACCCGGAAACAGAACCGCAACCCCCTTAGCCTGGATTCCACAATCCTGGAACCCACCCTCTCAAGGAGACCGTTCGATGAACATTGCGGAGATTGCTTTTTTTGCGCCCCTCATCCGGCACAACCTGATCGTGGTCGGCTGGATTCTCGCTCTCGCGACGCTCGGGGTCGTTTTCCTCG
>DAHXNI010000074.1 GCA_027365475.1 Pseudomonadota bacterium
ACCTCCGCCACGGGGCAAGCCCCAAACGGATATGGCTCTACCCGCTGGTGCCCAACGCCCGGCACAGGCTCACGCAAGCCCCGTAGCATCGAACCGCCACCCTGTCCCGAAGCGGCGTCACTTCACATTGAGAATTGCTGGTTGATTGTAGTTGGCCTTGACAGTCAGGCTGAGGTTCTTTTAGACTTTAGGAAAATGTCAACCGGCGTCCCGTTGACGCGAATAGTTGGGGTTGACCACGCCTATGTCCAGGAAAAAAATGGGGAGCCAGGTAATGAAGGTCAGTATACTGATGCCTCTTTGTTTGTTGTTGGTGCTTTCCGGCTGTACCACGCTTCTGAAACCCGTGCCGCCGAACCCTCGAACCGGGCTTTTCCCAGCCTTCAAGAATTCGCACGGCGTGCCGATCAGCGCGCGGATCGTCGTTAGCAAGAAAACGGATTTGTCCCGATATCACGACAATCTACTGGTGACTGCCGGCAGCTTTTGGGTACATGAGGTTCGTTATATAGGCGTCTTTCGCCATGTGTTCAATGCGAGTCAGTTGCGCAAGGAAATTATTCGGGCGGGGTTACAGCAGAGGCTGCACAAGGTGACGGGTCTTCTCGCGCTCAACAAGATCTACCGTGACTTCAAGCCTTTTCTCTGGCTTCATATCAAAATCGGCGACAATAGCGCAGGGCACACCTATTTTGATTTGGTCGTGACCGATCCCAAATCAGCGCAGAATCTCTTTGTTGCCAGAAGAATTCTTCCCCACATGCAGGCCGCGGTCAGCGACCAGAGTCTCTTCTATCCCATGATGAATGCATTTGTAAAGTGGATCCATCAAGATCAGGGGATATCCGTCAAGGTGCAACCGCCAGCCAAGCGGTGAACGTGGGTGGCATGGCAACGGCACATCGCCACTCGTGCAACCTTGAATCTTCGGAGCCTTTGGGGCGATGGTGTGCGCATTTTCAGGATGCAGGGCTGGGCGGAGTGCCGCGGCACTCCTGTGACCGTGAGCACTCTCCCCAAAGTGACGACCCCGATGCCGGTGCCGGGTGCTGATGGCGTCAGGCCACACTGACATTCGCAGTTGTTAACGGACAATAAAAGTTCACCCTCGACAAAATAGTTTTTCCCTGTGCGAAAGCGATCGTTCTGGTCGCGCACATGGAAAGTTGCTTCAAGAGTAATGCGATTCGGATCACGCTCTGATGCGCAGGCCCATCAGAACGGATCAGGCCTGCCTTATTGAAGAAACTGGTGTGTGACAAAAAATCAGGGAACGTGTCCAGAGCTTCTTGGGGTACTGCAGGATGGGAATCGATACGGTATGCTTGCGGTCACTCAGGCGAGTGAGATGGACCGTACCAATATGGCGACACCGCGGCTCCATGTAATCGAAATCGCAGGCGTCCGGCGTGCGCTTCCGGTGGTTCGGGTGAGCCCAACCCTTTCGATCGCGGTTCTCAATATCTTGGGTGATACCGCCCTCATCCAGGCCGCCGCACGCGCCCTCGCAGCCCGTCTGGCTCCGGTGGCCTATGACGTTATCATGACGGCGGAGGCCAAAAGTATCCCTTTGGCCCATGCTTTGTCGGTTGAGACCACCCGACCCTACATCGTTCTCCGAAAAAGCTATAAAAGCTATATGGGTGATGCTCTCCAGACCACCACCCTCTCGATCACGACCGGGCACGAGCAAACGTTGTTTCTTGATGCCAAGGATCGATCACAGCTTACCGGACGGCGTGTGGTGCTTCTGGACGACGTGATCAGCACCGGATCGACGCTCCAGGGATTGCGGTCGATCGCCGACCGGGCGGGGGCCACGATCGCGACAGTGGCGGCAGTCTGCACGGAGGGTGATCCGGGTCAATGGGAAGGGATTGTCGCGTTGGCCCATCTGCCGCTGTTCAAAGAACAGACGGGTGGTAACCCGCATGCCTGAGGCGGCCTGAAGGTTGTCGCATGCACACGGCCCACCCCTCTGCCTGATCTGTCCGGAATCCGGGCCGTGGCTGAACCCGCGCACATGATCAATCCGATTACGCTTCTGCCCCCACGGTCATCGCTGCAAGTTATCGAGCCCGAGATGATGTTCGGGGCTCTCCTGTACTGCTCGGGGCTTACCCCGTGCCCCATGAACACCACTCTCGTGCCTTGAGTGAAGACACAGGGTGGTATGGGATGGGTGATGACAGAGTTTTGCGGTGTACGGACGGTCGTTCCACCCGCTGCCCAGCTTCCGTGCGGCAGGATGCTACTTTGCGGACAGCTCCTGGGTTTTCTCCACTTTTGCGATGGGCAGAGACTTCCTGAGTTTTTCGAAGATCAGAAGACCGAGCCGGGCGCATCCATAGCCAATGAGGCCTCCGCAAATCACATCCAGGGGAAAATGTTCCCCGTTGTAGACGCGTGAGAACCCGACGAGGGCGGCGAGCGTGTAAAACACGGCCCGTTTCTTGGGAACGAAATAGGCGAGCGCGACCGCGAGCGCGAACGCTGTTTCAGTGTGTCCCGACGGAAACGAATACGATGTGAGATGGCGGCCGAGCACGACGACATGGACCGATCCCGCGGCGATCTGACGGGCCAGTGCAACGATCGGTCTCGGGCGGTCGACGAGCCGTTTGAGAGCGATCACGGCGGCGCCCGGGATCGCCTGAGTCAGAAACAGGATGGTGAATGATTCCCGGAACGTGCGGCGACCCCAGAAGTAAAGGGAGACAAGCGTGAGCCAGTAGACGACCCACCCGTTTCCGAGGTAGGTGAGTGCCCTCATGTTGTCGTTGAGGATGTGAAAGTGGAAATGATTGTTGATGAACAGGAAAAGTGCCGTATCGACACTGACGACATGCGCAAGAAGATTCATGGGGGATGGCTCTTTGACATGTCGTACCGGCCACCATAACCTTTTTTTCCAAGGAAAGTCAATGACCGGTATTTCCGATGTGGAGAGCAGATCAGTGACGATAACCGAAATCCCGAAAACCCGGTTGAAATGCTTATGTGATTAATCATGCGATAGCGCCGACGTCTGCAACGGATATAGCTCAGACCACTTTTTGTTTGTGGGCATCATCGTTATTCCCTGAACAGCCATTGGGGCGCGCAGTGCTATACGTTGCTTCCAACGCGATGCTCTTGAAGCAGAGCGCATAGCGATCCCCGGGATTCGGCCCCAGTGGTGTAGGGTAGAACATGCATGCGAAGACGATGGTGTGGTGCCGGGGGAGGGAATCGAACCCTCACTTGGTCACCCAAACCGGATTTTGAGTCCGGCGCGTCTACCAATTCCGCCACCCCGGCCAATTTCGAGATTCAGGATCAGACGCGAGCACTTGGTTGCGAACCCGAAAACGGATTTTTACCGTTGTCGCCGCAACGAAGACGAATCACGCCGATCGGAGACGTAACATTATCTCTGCTCAGGCGGATATCCGCAAATGGCCTGGCTCCTGAACCTTCAGAGACGCAACCCCGCAAGTTGGCGTGCTGACGGTATTCTCTTCCCGTTGCGTGTCATGGAATGCGCCTGTTGGGGTGTGCACATCCGAAACCGTTGCTCAATCCATAGAAAAACATTCCACGGACCCGAAGGGCTGAAGTCCCGCCGACCGAACGATGTTGTCGGCTACGTGCCGGAATCCCACCGGCAAACACAAAGGGCAGCCTAAGCCGCCGCCACAACCGGGGCGTTTGATATCTTCCTTGCGCAAGATACCGCGTGCCCGGGAGGGTCGAGTTTCCTCGCCTTGCGCTGCGCTGCAAGCGCCGCTTTGAGTCTACGGTTCACCCGGCTGAGGTATGACCACACATGCCTGGACCGCTTCCGCACGGGTGCGACCAGGGTGACATGACCATTCCTGCCGTCTGGCGCCTGGAAGATGTTCTCTCCATCCACCCAACGGTGCGCCGGGACTTCCCGTAAACGCAATCCTCTACGGCCGATCGC
>DAHXNI010000004.1 GCA_027365475.1 Pseudomonadota bacterium
TGTTCACCATGAAGGTTGGCCTCCGGGACGTAGGGTGGTTGTCACGTAATACATCCTACCACCATGGCTAACCTTCTCTTTACTTTTCAATGCATTACGAAGCCCGGCCTCTCGCGCTGCGGCTTATCCGAGTGCCATTCACCCAGGGTCTGTTGCGGCAGTACCTGCCCAAGGGGAGCGACCTGAGCGGCTTCACTCAGGAAGCGCTGGATGCGATCGCCTGGAAACTGAACACCCGGCCGCGCAAGTCACTCGGCTTTAAGTGCCCCGCTGAGGGGTTCACCCCGGACGCTTTCGATTTCAGGCCGCATCACGCTGCGCTTTTTGCACTTGGTCCTTGAAACCGCCCGGGGTCACTGAAACCGCCCATGGCAATAAATAAATATATTTATATATATCAATAACTTTTCCACAAACTGTGGCGGAGAGGGTGGGATTCGAACCCACGATACGGTTATACCGTATACACACTTTCCAGGCGTGCTCCTTCGACCGCTCGGACACCTCTCCACGCAAACTGCAAAGACCCGATCCGCTGCTCTGCCCCCTGCCGGTCACTTGCCCGGTCGCGGTTTCGCGTGCACAAGATCAGGTGGAATCACCGGGCATCCGAAAGATGGAGGCAGCGCCCGCATCTTGATCTTTGGAATCGCGTAACGGGAACCCTTGAGGATCAAAGGCGTCTTTGCCCCTGCCTGAAGCCGCGAGTCAGAACGGGCACCCCAATGGGGGCTAATCGGGCATTCCCCACCCAGTGCACATCCCCCGAGAAAAGTCAGAACGGCAAAAATCAGCAAGACCCGCTCGATCCGGAGTCGCGGTTGGATAGTGTCATCGTTCATACGTGCGCCTCCAGCCGGACGTTCAAGTGTTCGAGTGCCGCCCGCACAATGGGTTGCGCACTCTTGCCAAGACGCGTGAGTGGCAACCGGATGCCGCCAGGAATGTATCCCATGGCCTCAAGCGCCCACTTCACTGGAATCGGGTTCGATTCGATAAAAAGGGCTTGGTGCAACGGCGTGAGCTGCCGGTCGATCACACGCGCCGCCGACCACTCTCCCGCCAGCGCATGCCGGATCCAGCGGGACATGAGTTCGGGAACCACATTGGCTGTCACTGAGATCACCCCGTGCCCGCCGCTTTGGATGAAATCAAAAGCGGTCAGGTCGTCACCACTCCAGAAAGCGAAACCCGGCCGGCAAACCCTGCGCAAAGCCTCCAGTCTGGCGGACCCCGGCGTCGCCTCCTTGATCCCCACGATATGCGGGTATTCGTTGAGTCGTGCCACGGTATCCGGAAGAAGGTCACAGGCTGTCCGGCTGGGCACATTGTACAGGATCAGCGGGACAGACACGGCCTGCGCCACCGCTTGAAAGTGCCGGTAGAGCCCTTCTTGACCCGGTTTGTTGTAGTAGGGTGTGACCAGAAGACACGCATCCACCCCGAGATCGGCCATGCGCCGTGTGAGGCGGACGGTCTGCTCGGTTCCATGACAGCCACTGCCCGCGATCACCGGAACCCGGCCTCGGACCATTTTCTGAACTGTTCCGACCAGCTCGACCTGCTCGACCGCCTGGAGGGTCGGGCTCTCCCCCGTGGTTCCAGCAACAACTAGTGCATCAGTTCCCGACGCCAGATGCCAATCGACCAGTCGCTCAAGGCTTGTATAATCAATCTCGCCGGATTGAGCCATAGGCGTTGCCAAGGCAACCAGACTACCCTGAAACATGGCTCTCGCTCGGAGATCACTGGAGTTCATATGGTAAACGTTTCTTCACCCGTCTCTCAACCCGGCAGTACCCGACCCGCGAAACCGGCCCCGATCACACGGGCATAGACATGACGCAAGGGCACTTCAACCCGAAGGATAGGCACCGACCATGAAACAGTTTCTCGTCCTGAGCGCCATGGGCTCCCACAAACCTGCGGTCCTCCCGCAGCTCACCCAGTTCGTTCTCGAGTGTGGCTGCCATATCGTGGAAAGCCGGATGTCAGTACTGGGCACGGAACTCGTCTGCTACCTTCTGATTGCAGGGCCCTGGGATGCCGTCGCACGCCTTGAAAGCGGCAGCAAAAAAATCGAACGGCGCCTGCAGGTTGCGCTCACGCTCCAACGCACCACGGAACGGGCGGCCCAGAAAGGATTGACCCCCTACGCAGTCGACGTGGTATCGCTCGATCAGGAAGGAACACTCTTCAATCTGGCTTCGTTTTTCACGGAACGGGAGATCGCCGTTTGCGAACTGAACTCGAGGAGTTATGCCGCAAGCTACACGGGCGCGCCCATGGTCGCTTTCCAGATGACCATCCTGATCCCAGCCTCCCAATCGATCGCCCACCTGCGCGAAGAGTTCACCGATTTCTGCGATAAACTCAATCTGGATGCCATCATGGAGCCACTCAAATCCTGACCCGGGTGGCGACTCCGAATCCGACCAAGAGCGCACTTGTGCCAAGGATGGGTCGAGTGCCCTATGATAATGCCCCAGCGCGATTAAACAGCACAAACCCCCCATGACTGAAATCCAATCGATCCCGCCCTTCGACCTTCCGGCCACCGTAGCCGGGCGCATCACCGGAGAGACACTTTTGGGATCCCACACCGTGTTTTATTTCTACCCCAAGGACAACACGTCCGGCTGTACGATCGAAGCCGTTGAGTTCACAAGCCTGTATCCACGGTTCCAGAAACTTGGTGCCAAGATCATTGGTGTGTCGAGGGACAGCCTGCGTTCGCATGAACGCTTTGCCCAAAAGCATGAGATTCCCTATCCCCTGATCGCCGACACCGAAGAGATCCTCTGCCGGGCATTCGACGTGCTCCGAGAAAAATCCCTGTATGGGCGCAAATACCGCGGAATCGATCGCAGCACGTTTCTATTCGACCGGCGGGGACGTCTCCGCGAATCCTGGCGGGCCGTTCGGCCCCCTGGACACGCTGAAGCGGTGCTGGACCGTCTCACGGCTTGCATCCGGGAGGATTCGGCAGGGGCATGAAGCGCACGAGCCAGCGTCTTTGCATCCTGGACACCAACGTCCTCATGCACGACCCAACCGCCCTTTTCCGGTTTCACGAACACGACGTGTTTCTCCCCATGGTGGTGCTCGAGGAACTCGACGCCGCCAAAAAGGGCATGAGCGAAGTCGCGCAGAATGCACGTCAGGCCAGCCGGTTTCTTGAACAGCTGATTCAGGGCGCGAGCCAATCCGCCATCACCCGGGGACTGCATCTCGAATCCATCCGGCCCGGCGCCAATGGCTACGGTGAGACAGCTCAAGGGCTCCTTTTCATTCAGACGGATTCCCTGAACCAACCGCTCCCGCTCGAGTTGCCCGGAACTCACCCCGACCACGCCATCCTTTCCGTGAGTCTGGCGCTCGGCAGCCGGTTTCCGGGCCATGCCATCACCCTGATCACAAAGGATGTGAATCTCCGTATCAAGGCTGCCGTTTTGGGTATCCGGGCCGAGGATTATGCGAGCGACCGGGCTCTTGAGGATGTGAGCCTTCTGGATAGCGGCATCCGCGCGCTGCCCGATGACTTCTGGCAAACACACGGCGAGCACCTTGAATCCTGGTCCCGGGAGGGGCGCACGTATTATGCAGTGGAAGGGCCACTCGTCAATGCCTGGTACCCGAATCTCTGCCTTTTCAGCAATGATGAGCATGGCATTGAAGCGCGGGTCCACGAGCTCGCGGCGGAGCGTGCCGTCATCGAGCTCGTCCGCGACTTCCGACATCCCCATCAGTCGGTTTGGGGAATTCACGCGCGGAACCGGGAGCAGAACTTCGCATTGAATTTCTTGCTCGACCCCGACATTGATTTCGTGACCCTGCTCGGTCCGGCCGGAACCGGCAAGACCCTCATGACGCTGGCTGCAGGCCTCCAGGACACGATCGAGCACAACCGCTTCCGGGAGATCATCGTGACCCGCATCACCGTACCGCTCGGTGAAGATATTGGCTTCCTCCCCGGTACAGAAGAGGAAAAAATGACCCCATGGATGGGTGCCCTGCTCGACAACCTCGAGGTCCTAGCCGGTCCGAGCACCCACAACTGGGGCCGGGCCGCGGCCCAGGACCTGATCGGACAGCGGATCAAGATCCGCTCCCTCAACTACATGCGTGGACGAACCTTTCTCAACCGTTATGTCATCGTCGACGAAGCCCAGAATCTCACCCCCAAACAGATGCGCGCGCTGATCACACGTGCCGGCCCGAGTACGAAAATGGTCTGCATCGGCAACATCGCCCAAATCGACACCCCCTACCTTACCGAAGCCACTTCCGGGCTCACCTATGTGGTCGATCGCTTCAAGCGCTGGGAACACTCAGGTCACGTCACCCTTGCACGGGGCGAACGCTCACGTCTGGCTGATTTTGCCGCCCAGGGCCTGTGAAACCCCACAACCGGCAGATGGGGCCACCTCGACTGAGGCTACCCCCGGAACCCTGCCCAGCAAACCTCGCGCCTTAGGATACGTGGGATACGGGAGCTGTGCTAACATGAACCTGTGCGCGGGTTCGAGACTCAATAATGTCCTTCAATCGTAGGGCTCTTGCGACCGCTTCCGCAAAAGGGAGACCCCTGAGCCCGACAACCCATTCGCAACGTTTTAAACCCCGCTACAAGGAGTTTTCCATGTCGACCTCCCCTCTGCCTCTTTCCCGAAACCGCCCAGCTCTTCTGGTCTGGGTCCCCGCCTTGATCGCACTTGTCGGGCTTTCGGCACTCGCCCATGCATCGGGATTTGCCCTGAATGAAAACAGTGCCAAGGACATGGGTCGCGCGTACGCCGGTAGTGCCGCCAAGCCGGACGGCGCAACCGCCGTGTACTACAACCCGGCGCTTTTGACCCTGCTCAAGAAACCGCAATTCAACTTCACCGGGACACTCATCAAACTCAACGCCGAGTTTAGCCCCACTTCGGCTGTGGATGCGATCGGTCAGCCACTCTCGGGGAACAACGGTGGAAACGGTGGGAGGAAACTCAACTTCGTTCCGTCCATTTTCTACAGCGCACCGATCAACCATTCCTGGTCCTGGGGTGTCGGCATCTATGCCCCCTTCGGGCTTAACACGGACTATAACGCCCAGTCCATACTCCGCTACGAAGCCGTTTACACCTCCTTGTCCGTCATCAACTTCAATCCGACTTTGGCTTACCGGATCTCCAACCACTTTTCCATGGGCGTAGGAGTGGATGTAGCCAAGGCCAATGCCAAGCTCACCAACGCTATTGATGCCGGTGCCGTCTGCTTTTCCAAACTGGGTCCGATCAACTGCACGAGCCTCGGACTCACCCCCCAATCCCACGACATGTACAGCGCAATCGTGGGAAGCGATACCGCTTTCGGTTGGAACGTCGGATTCCTCTGGCATGCGAAGGGGACCCGCATCGGCCTGACCTACCGGAGCCGGATCACCCACAACCTAGTCGGCACAGGCTCGTTTTCGAATGTTCCACAGCTCTTCCTCCAAAGTGGCCTGTTCAGTCCAACCTCTGTCAGCGCAAACATCGAAACGCCAGACACCGCAACACTCAGCTTTGACCAAAGCCTATCTCAGGCCTGGGATATCTCCGCCACGGCGAGCTATACCCGCTGGGATTCCTTCAATCAGATCCAAGTCTTTTTCGGAAACCCCAACCAGCCACCTGCCACGACACCCGAAGACTACCGAAATACCTGGTTTGGAAGCGTTGGAACGGACTGGCACTACAATGCCCAATGGACGTTCCGGGGTGGACTGGGGTGGGATGAGACACCCGTACCCAACTCAACCCGTAACGCACGGCTTCCGGATGCCAACCGGACGTGGCTGTCACTCGGCCTGTCTTATGCCCCAACTCCATCGACCACGTTGTCGTTCGGCTACGCTCACCTCTTCCTCAACAAGCACGTTCCCATGAATAATGTGAGCCCGTCCGGGGACCAGGTGACGGGGACTTGGAATCTCAGCGCCGATCTCTATGCGCTGGAGTTCGGGTACAAGTTTTGAGAGAGTGAGCCGTATCGAACCGTGCCGACCCTGATTGTCTGAGATGCGGGAGACGCACGACGGGAACGTTCACCTCCTCTGGCGCCGGATCCGGAATGGCCTCGGGTGCCTTTGCATCGTGCCCGCGCTGCTATCAGCAGCCCGTGCGCAGATGATCCCGCGGCCCCCGCCAGAAATCCAGCACCTAAGCCCTGAATACACGCTACCCGAGCTCGGGATTCCTGGGGAGAACGCGATTTCCATGGGGCGGCTCAATGCCATCGGACTCAAAATGTATCAGACTCTGAAGCGCCTCCACTTGGTCCTCCCCGACCCTCTGGTCCAGTCCTATATCACCCACCTCGGACATCTCCTCTCCTCCCATAGTGCCCGGCCCACCATGCCGTTTCACTACTTCGTCATGAAGACGAATCAGATCAACTCGTTTGCGGCACCCGGGAACTACATCGCCATCTTTACGGGCATCATCCTTTTCACGCACCATGAGGATGAGCTCGCAGCCGTCCTGTCGCATGAAACCGCACACGAAGTACAAGGACACATCGCGCGCACCTTGGCTGCACAGCATCGTCAGGGTATCGTGGGTCTCGCCGCGCTGGCGGGCGCCATTGCGCTGGCTGCCGTGAGCGGCAACCCCAACGTGGCACTGGCAGCGATCGGATCGGCAGCCGGCGGATTCGAACAATATGAAATCGATTATCTCAGAACCCATGAATCGGAAGCCGACCGGGTCGGGATCACGATCATGGCCCGCGCGGGTTTCGACCCCTATGGCATGGTGGACGTCTTCCGTGCGCTCGCCGAGCTGACGGCACTGAACGGACGCCCGCCGGCCATCTTTCTCGATCATCCAACCAACCTCGATCGAATGGCCAATGCCGCCGCAAGGGCCCGTCTGCTCGCATACCACCCCCGACCGGTGGATCCCGATTACGCCCTCATGCGGGCACGGGTCCGGGTTCTCGTGAGCCATCACCTCGATCGGACCCTTCATGATTTTGAGATGAAATCCCGGCCCCGCGCCCCGCAATCGTCTCTCTGGCACCGTTTGGCCAATCGTTACGGCGCAGCGCTGTGCTGGTTGCGTCTGGGGGATCCCCGATCTGCGCTGGCCGGTATTGATCCACTCGAAAAACACTACCCCATGATTTTGGCGTTCCGCCTCGTCAAGGCTCACGCCCTGCTCGATATGGGCCGGATCCGCTCAGCCATCCGTCTTGATGCCGAGACTGACCAGTACTTCCCCGAAAACGAGGCCACCGCCCTCGACTACAGCCGGGCGCTTGCCCGGTCAGGTGATTTCACGCGCGCAGTTTTAATCCTGGATCGCTTCTACGGTCTCCATCCCCATCGCACCCTGATTCTTCACCGCTTGGCCCATATGAACGCGCGGCTCGGCCGCCATTCACTCTCCGACTACTACCTAGCTCACTATTTTGTCCTTCTGGGATCGTACCTTGATGCCCAGCTTGAGATGGATCTCGCACTCAAGACACCCCATCTCACTTCTCTGGAGCGCGACCGATACCATGCCTTTCTCACCGTTATCCAACAGTGGATCCGACGCCATCCCAACCAGGCTGCTGCCCAAAATCGTCGCAGTTCCAGCGCTGGCTCCATCTGAATTTTCACGCATGAAACAGATCCTGGTTTCGATCTCGAAAGCAGGGCCTGCATTCCTTTGTGCACTCCTCTTGAACGCGTGCGCATCGCTCCCCCAGGGGAGCCCGGGGCCCTTCCACGATCTCAACCGGGCCAACTTCGCGCTCAACGAGGCTCTTGACCATGCCGTCCTCAAACCGGCGGCCCATTTCTATGCATCAACCGTTCCCCATCCAGTCCGGATCGGGATTCACAACGTATTCGAGAATCTCGACAGCCCCGTGATCGCGGTGAACGAGTTTCTCGAAGGACGGGTCGGACCCGGTTTTGACGAAAGTGGACGCTTTCTCGTCAACAGTACCTTTGGTGTACTCGGCCTCTTCGATGTCGCTTCTCCGATGGGTCTTCATGCGCATCATGCGAGCTTTGACCTCACGCTGGCCCACTGGGGTGTCCCGAGCGGTCCCTATCTCGTCCTACCACTGTTCGGCCCCGGAAGCCTCCGGAACCTCGCCGGAATCACGGTAGACAGTTACTATGGCAGCCCACTTGAATATGTTCAGTCCACGGCCACGCGCAACACACTCACCGTACTTGAGCTCATCGACATCCGCGCCCACCTGATTGGAACCTTTCATCTGATCTATTCAGCACCTGACCCTTACCTTATGATGAAAAACGGTTATCAGGCACACGAGCGCTACG
Source organism: Pseudomonadota bacterium (assembly GCA_027365475.1). Taxonomy (GTDB): domain Bacteria; phylum Pseudomonadota; class Gammaproteobacteria; order JAKAQQ01; family JAKAQQ01; genus JAJZNM01. Next base: position 8,309 of record DAHXNI010000004.1, read on the forward strand.
AGTTCTATCACGGCAACCCACCCATCCAGTATCCTGCACTCGGGCCACCCGGTGGGTCGGGCGGACACTGAAGCTCTCCTCGCCCTATCCCAGTCCGAGAATCCCGAGCGCATTACTCAGGCGGGCGATCGCCTCCGCCTGATCGGGGATATTGAGGAAAGACAGCCCCCGCTGATCCAGACTCGCAAGACGCTTCCACTCAACCAGTAGCGCCACCCCAGCACTGTCCATGAACGTGACGGACTTGAGGTTGACTGCTTGAACCACTGGAAGCCGTGAGCGAGTTTCGCGATAGAGGTCCATGACCGTATCGAAAGTGATGCGCCCCTCGAGATTGAGGTTCCCGTCCGCAAAATCAACACGTGCCGCGGATCCGGGCGGTTGCCGGTCCCAGAGCCGCCAGGGCACGTCAATCTTTCCCGCCGGGTCGCGCGCCCAGCGTGTGGGTTCTGAGCTTGTCGACCAAGCCAGCCACCCCGACCTTCGCAAGGATAGGGGCAAACTGGTTGCGAAAACTCATTACATAGGAAATCCCCTCGACACTGACATCAAAGATGCGCCAGCCCTGGGGGGTACGGTAGAGCGCATAGAGAACATGTACCGACTGACCACCCCGGGTATGGATGACGGTTTCGACATTGGCATAATGAACTTCGGTCGATCCCCGGTACGGGATGACCGTAATCCTGACCCCGTGGTAGTGACGCAGCGCGGCTGCATAGGTATGAATGAGGTAGTGGTAGAAAAAGGCCTGAAACTGGGTTCGCTCGGAGGGCGTTGCACGCTGCCAATAACGGCCCAGCACATATTCCGAGGTGAGCGCGAAATCGAAATAGGGAACCACCTCGTTGGCCATGGCAACCACGGTCTTGCGGTTCTCGGTCCTGAGCGCGGTCCGGTGGGTCTTGAGGAATCCGAGAACCTGGGTCGTGGCTTGGCTGATCAGCGCGCTCGGCGAAGCCTTTGGGTTGTCGAGGAGTGGGCGGGGCGCAGCCACGGCACAGGTGCCGAGCATGAGGCCGAAAAGGATGAATCCGGTGAACGGGCGGAAGGTTTTCATAGACTATTTCCCCTTGCCCGAACTGCCATGCGTCAGCAGCTGGCCGAGCAGGTGCTCGAGAATGATTGCCGATTGTGTGAAATGAATGGTGCTGCCATTTTTGAGAAAGGTCGGAGCGCCTCCCGGACTGATACCGACATACTGCTGCCCGAGAACACCCTGGGTCAGTATGGAGGCGGTCGAATCCGAGGGAATGTGCGCATCCCGGTCCTCCAGCGCCATCCGAATCACCGCCTGATAGCGTTTCATGCTGTAGTGGATCCCAACAACCCGACCCACCGTAACTCCCCCCATCTGGACGGGCGCACCGACATGCAAACCGCCAACATTGTTAAAGTAGGCACGGACGATGTAGCTCTGACTGCCCGAAACGGTTCGGTAATCGGTTGTTTGCGTAGCCAGATAAAAGAGGGCTGCGATGCCGAGCACGACAAACAGCCCGGTTGTCACTTCCAAGACAGAAGATTGACGCATATTACCTCTCGGCCAATGGCCTTCAATACATGAACGCGGTCAAAATGAAATCCAGTGCGAGAATCGCCATTGAGCTGATCACGACTGACCGGGTCGTCGCCTGTCCCACCCCTTCGGCCGACGGACGGGCATGGAAACCCTCGTAAACCGCGATCAGAGTACAGGCTGCGCCGAAAACCGCACTCTTGATGAGCCCATTGACGAAATCAGAGTGGAAGCTCACTTCATGCTGCATGCTGGACCAGAATACACCAGGATCCAAGCCCATCATTTTAACCCCGACTAGGTAGGCACCCAAAATCCCCATGGCGCTGAAGATTCCGGCCAAAAGGGGCATCGAGACGATCCCGGCCAGGAATCGGGGGGCCACGATCCGCCGCATCGGATCGACCGCCATGACTTCCATGGCATCAATCTGGCGTGTCGCGCGCATGAGTCCGAGTTCGGAAGCGAGCGAGGTGCCAGCCCGGCCAGCGAAGAGGAGCGCAGTGAGCACAGGGCCGAGCTCGCGCAAGAGCGCCAATGCAACCAAGCCACCGAGCGAACTCGTTGCCCCAAACCGCGACAGCGCCGTATAAAACTGCAGAGCGAGTACCAAGCCGACGAACAATCCGCCCACGCCGATCAGAATCACGGAAACCGATCCGACAAAGAAGACCTGTTCCACGATGAGGGCCGGTCTGCGCAGTGCCCGCGGTGCCGCCACGCAGGTAGCACCAAAAAACCAAGCGCGCTGCCCGACCGCTGCAAGGAAATCCAGAATCAACCGGATAGGCATGAACAGACGCCTCACGGAAGTGCTCCGGAGGCGAATAGGTCACTGGCAAAATCCCGGGCCGGGTAGTTGAATGGCACGGGACCGTCTGGGGCACCTTCGAGAAACTGGCGTACCCAGGGATCGCGGCTTTGGGCAAGCCCGGACGGGCTGCCCTGAGCCACGACACGCCCCTCCGAGATAATGTAGCTGCCATCCGCAATCTTGAGTACCTCCTTGACATCGTGGGTCACGATCACACTGGTCATGCCCAGCGTCTTGTTGAGATGGACGATCAGTCGCAGAATGACGCCCATCGCAATGGGGTCGAGGCCAACCAAAGGCTCGTCGTAGAACATCATGACCGGATCGAGGACGATGGATCGGGCAAGGGCCACCCGCCGCGCCATCCCGCCCGAGAGTTCGGAGGGATTGAGCAGGGCTGCGCCGCGCAAGCCAACAGCCTCGAGCTTCATGAGGACGAGATGGTGAATCAGGATGTTAGAAAGCCGGGTGTGTTCGCGCAAAGGAAAGGCAACATTCTCGAACACGGAAAGATCACTGAATAACGCTCCCTCCTGAAAGAGAAGTCCCATTTCCCGCCGCAGGCGGAAGAGCGCTTTCCTGGACAGGGTGCCGAGATTCCGGCCATGAATCCGTACTTCACCCCGATCGGCATGGCGCTGCCCCGTGACGAGCTCCAAGAGAGTCGTCTTCCCGGTGCCGCTCGGTCCCATGATGGCCGTGATCTTCCCTTTGGGAATGTCCATGGATAGTCCGGAAAAGACCGCATGCGAGCCATAACCAAAATGGACATCCTCAAGCCGGATCAGCGCCTCGTCACCCATGCTGGACCTCTACCGGCCTGAGGCGGCATGGAATCGGTTCCCTGGGCCCGCGCCAAAAGATCCCTCGCAAACCCCGGGGGTTCAGACCGCCCCCTCAAGCTCGTGAGAATAGCGACCCATCCGAGCCAAACTGTTCAGGTGGACGCGGTGCGCGAAAAGCTTCTGCGCAGTTGCAACCCGGTCGGTCTGGCCGGCCCAGGCAGACAAGGGTGGCTCTTGAAGCGCGCGCGAGAATGAAAAAGTCACCTGCCAAGGAAGTGGATGCGCGCTTTGATTCATGGCATTGAGATGGGCAGTCGCGCGCTCCGGAGTCTGCCCGCCCGAGAGAAAAGCGATACCGGGAACGGCCGATGGAACCGATCGCGCGAGCGTGCGCAGCGTCGCACCGGCAACCGCCTCGACCGTCGGCTGGGCGGGACATTTCTTTCCAGCCACCACCATGTTGGGCTTGAGAATCAACCCCTCTAAACAGGCGCCATGGGCATGAAGCGCTTCAAAAACCCGGTTCAAGACCTCGACTGTGACCACCTCGCAACGTGCCTGATCATGATCCCCCTCCATGAGCACCTCGGGCTCAACGATCGGAACCAACCCCTGTTCCTGAGCCAACATCGCATAGCGAGCCAGCGCCTCGGCGTTGGATCGCACGGCGCACCGAGAGGGGCGCAAAGCATCGATTGAGATGACCGCACGCCATTTGGTGAAACGCGCTCCGAGATCACGGTACGAACTCAAACGTTCGCGCAAACCATCCAGCCCTTCCGTCACAAACTCGCCGGGATGCCCCGCGAAGGGTTTCGCTCCACCATCCACCTTGATCCCGGGCAGAATCTCGCGCGAGGTGAGAAGATCCACGAAACGCTCACCACTCTGCGCAGTCTGTTTCAGGGTCTCCTCATACAAAATCACGCCCGACAGGTAACGTTCGATTCCAGGCGACGAGAACAAAAGCTCCCGATAGGCACGTCGGCTTTCGACCGTGCAGGGGAGGCCCAGCGCCTCGAAACGTTTACCAATCGTCGCCGAGCTTTCATCCGCTGCCAAAATACCACGTTCCGGCGCGACTAGGCGCCGGGCTGTTTCTTCAAGTTGCATCCGATTCACGCGTGAACACCCTGCGACAATCGACGGTTATTCTAACAGAACCTCAGGGATCACAACGTGAGCGTTGGCGTAGCAACGCTCGTCCGGCCGGCCAAAATCTTTTCGATCTTTGCCTTGAGAGTAGGCGCATTGGTACCGATGAACTGGATTCCGACTCCACTGTTCGATCCCTGATGTCGAAAATGACTGCGCGCACTGGCCGGAGATACCCACACGATTTTCCCCTCGACGCCGACCTGTTGGGTTTCGCTCGGCAAATCGACCAAAAGGTAAACGTCATCAGCAAGCTGGTAATTGGCCTCCGTCGAGACAAACAAACCGCCACCGTTCACAAATGGCATGTAGCGGCGGTGCAGTTCCTCTGCAGTCGGAATCGCGAGTTTAAGTAACTTGCCGTTCGCGGCCATCGTGGCCACCTCCTAGGAAGATTTTGACCAGCAAGGCCTCGCGCGCGAGCTTTTCATTGGCACTCGTCCGGGCCAGACGCTCGGTCTCACGCGCCTGAGTATACAGCGGGAGAAGGGTTGCAAGCGACAAGCGCTCCAGACGGACCCTGAGCGGATCCGGTACTTCCGGTCGCACCGGCCATCCCAGCTTGGATTTTGCGGCTGAGGCCAGCCAGAGACTCCAGTCATGCGCCATCTCGGCCAGAGAAAAGGAGGAGCGGTGCTTTTCGAGATCAAGCGGCCCAATCTCCCCATCGAGGAGGCGGGCATAATCTTCGATCATGGAACGGCGGGCATCCTTTTCCTGATCATCATTCAAAGGCGAACCTGCACCCGGGGCGGAATGATGAATCTGGATTCTGATACGCTCACACCGGCTCCGGATCGTCGCCTGGAGACTGCGTGGACGACTGGTTTCGAGAATGAACACAGTCGGGCCCGGAGGCTCTTCCAGTGTCTTGAGAAAGGCATTGGCGGCGCCATCCGTCAGCCGGTCCGCCCGGGGAATCCAGCCGACCTTGCGCCCCCCCCGATGTGCAGTCAGGTTCAACACGCCAGCCAGATCCCGGATCTCATCGACTCCGATACGCTCGAGATCGGACTGAAGCGCATGGAGGTCCGGATGCCGATCGGAGGCGAGTTGACGGCAGGACCAGCAGGCCCCGCAGGGTCGCGCCTCGGGTGCATCCTCACACAGGATGGCTTGAATCAGCCAGTCAATCGCATCAGCCCGCTCACGCTCCGATGCGCCCACCACGAGGAGCGCCCCCTCCCGTGCTGATCCAATCCACTGCGCGCGGAGACCCGCCGCAAGCTCTCTGGACACTCCCGGCATGGGCTTTGCTCTCGAAATCATGATCCGCCCGCTGCCCGCACCCCGCAGCCCCCCCTCATGCCGCGCCCTCCGTCCACTCCCGTAGCCTGCGTTCGAGGTGTCGACAAAGCTCCCCACTGATGGCCACCCGGTCGCGGGTCCCTTGAATCACAACAAACCGGTTGGGTTCGCCTGCGATGCGTTTACGATAGCCAGCCTGTACCCGTTCGTGCCAGGCAGCGGACTCCTGCTCCATACGATTGGGACACCCACGGGCCTCAATCCGCTTGAGTGCAATCTCAACCGGCGCTTCGAAAAAGAAGGTCAGATCCGGACGTCGGGAGCCCAAAACCCAGCGTTCCAGTGTCGCGATCCGGTTCACAGACAAACCCCGGCCTGCACCCTGATAGGCATAGGTTGAATCCACAAAGCGATCACAGAGCACCCAGGTCCCGGACGCGAGAGCCGGTTCGATCACCCGGATCCAGTGCTGTCTTCGGGCTGCAAAAACGAGCAGCAGTTCAGCGAGGGCTTCGGGGCTTTCCGGCGCATCATCGAGAACCCAGCTCCGGATGGCTTCAGCAAGCGGCGTGCCGCCCGGCTCGCGCGTGAGCAGGACCGAAATGCCCCGATCAGCGAGAAAATCACGCAGGGGTCCGATCTGGGAGGATTTGCCAGCCCCATCCCCGCCTTCGAGCGTGATCAGCCGTCCGCGCATCACGGAGGTTGAGAATGTGGCGGTGCCGGCTTGAGGTAGCGTTCCACATGCCGGTTCTGGGCTGTGAGGGTACGGGCAAAGATATGCCGGCCATCCCCCATCGACACGAAATAGAGATCCTTCCCGATGAGCGGATGCAATGCAGCATGAATGGCGTTACGGCTCGGATAGGAGATCGGCGTAGGTGGCAAGCCGCGGTGGAGGTAGGTGTTCCAGGGGCTGTCGATCGCAAGGTCGGCCGCTGTCAGTTGACCGTGATAGCTTGCTCCCATGCCATAGATGACGGTCGGGTCGCTCTGCAGCGGCATGCCGATGGTAAGTCTCCGGATGAAGACTCCGGCAATCCTTGGCCGTTCCATGCGGTAGGCCGATTCCTTTTCAATGATCGAAGCGAGTGTCAGCGCCTCATAGGGCGTCTGGATCATGCGGTCAGGCGCGCGGGACATCCATTCCACTCGGAGGATGCGCTGCATACGCCGGTAGGCCCGCTTTAGCAGGGCGGGGACGGAAGTCCCGCGGGGGAAAAAATAGGTGTCGGGCGCGAATACGCCCTCGGCACTTTCCCCGGGGTGCCCCAGTTGCGCCATGAGCCAGGACGCGCTCAACGGAACCTTCGGTTTCCGGATATCCGGATCCGCTTCAATCTCGCGGCGCAGATCGGCAAAAGTCGCACCGGGTACGAGGGTGAGATGGTAGAGGATCACCCGCCCCATGACGAGCTCCCGGAGCAGGCTCGTCTCAGTCATCCCGGGCACGATCCGGTATTGGCCGGCTTGGAGATCCCGTCCCTGCCCGGAGATGCGGCCCAATAGATCAAACGACCACCAGTTCGCAAGCACCCCCTCTCTTGCGAGGCCGCTGCTCAGCGCGTGGAGAGTTTCCGCGCGCGGGACGGTCAGGACAACCGGATGCTGGATCGGGAGTGGCGAAAAAGTCCATTGCCAGAACGCCGCGACCGCAAGGGCGGTCAAGGTGGCCAGGATGAGCAGAACCCCAATGGCCAGTTTGCGATATGCGCGAGCAAGGTTCACCGATAACCCCGTGCGCCAAACGTGGGACCCGGCCATCCGCGCCCGGTGATGGCCAGAAGAAGATTTTCAGGGGCAGGCGCGGAAAACCAGCGTTCCATTGGTTCCGCCAAAACCGAAAGAGTTCGACAACACGACTTTGAGACGCGCTTTCCGAGACTGGTTCGGCACGTAATCCAGATCGCATTCGGGATCGGGATGTTCCAGATTGAAGGTTGCCGGAATGACCTGGTCGCGCAGCGCCAGAATCGAAAAAATCGCCTCAATCGCTCCGGCTGCGCCCAATAAATGACCCGTGACGGATTTCGTCGAACTGATCGCCAATCGCGATGCGTGCGCACCCCAGACTGCTTTGATCGCACGACTTTCGGCCAGATCGCCAACCACGGTCGAAGTTCCATGTGCGTTGACGTAGTCAACCGTTTCAGGAGCGATGCCCGCATCTTTCAGCGCATTGCGCATGCAGAGCGCCGCACCCGCTCCATCCTCGGGTGGTGCGGTGATGTGATAGGCATCTCCACTCACACCGAACCCGATCAACTCGGCCCAGATCCGGGCTCCGCGGCTCCGCGCGTGCTCCAGAGACTCGATCACAAGAACCGCAGCGCCGTCGGACAAGACGAAGCCGTCGCGGTCACGATCCCAGGGACGGCTCGCACCGCCTGGATTGTCATTGCGTGTCGACAGTGCCCGCGCGGAACAAAACCCTGCAACACCTCCGGGCGAGATGGCCATCTCGGCCCCCCCCGCCAGCATCACGTCCGCATCGCCCCGCTCAATGATCCGGGCGGCATAGCCGATACAGTGGGTTCCGGTCGTACAGGCCGTGACCAGTCCGAGGTTGGGGCCGCGCAGATTGTAGAGAATCGACAGATGACCGGCCACCATGTTGATGATCGACCCCGGCACGAAAAACGGGGACACTTTCTTGGGGCCGTCATATTCGCGGACCAGATCGCGGATTTTCTCGATACTCAGGATGCCTCCGATTCCGGCGCCGATGATCACCCCCATACGTTCGGCCGCCTCCCCTTCGGGCACCGCCAAGCCAGCATCATCAAAGGCGAGCTTCCCCGCGGCCACGCCGTATTGCATGAACGGATCCATCTTGCGCGCATCCTTGGGCGGCATGTAGCGTGTCGGATCGAAATCCTTGACCTCACCGGCAAAACGGGTGGGATAGTTCGCTGGATCGAAATGCGTGATGGGCGCGAAGCCGTGGCGCCCCTCCAGCACGTTTTCCCACGCGCGCTCGACCGTGTGTCCCACGGGGGAAATCACTCCCATGCCGGTCACAACGATCTGCTTGCGTGTCACAGCGGGCAATCTCTCAATCAGGGGTGGGGTTCGGTTCTGAAAACGGTCCCGCAGAGTCGGGGACCGTTTTTCCAGGGCGCCCGGTCAATGCTCCTCAATATGCGCCTTGATGTAATCAACAGCCTGTTGCACCGTCGTGATTTTTTCTGCTTCCTCGTCCGGAATCTCGCATTCGAACTCCTCTTCGAGCGCCATGACCAGTTCAACGGTATCCAGAGAGTCCGCCCCGAGATCGTCGACGAACGATGCCTCGGGCTTGACCTGCTCTTCCTTGACGCCCAACTGTTCCACAATGATTTTCTTGACTCGCTCTTCAATATTGCTCATGTGCTCGAGTCCCCATTAGTTTCAGAATGACGCCACAGCGCCGGAATGTGCAATTGTAGCCAAAAAAAACGCTGGCACCGCAACTCCACATGAAATCGATAAGATTCAGCATCTTTCATCTGAAACTGTTTATGACATATACATGCCGCCGTTCACCTGGAGTGTTTCTCCGGTGATGTAGGCCGCAGCGGGTGACGCCAGAAAACTGACACAGCCTGCCACTTCCTCAACCTTTCCAAGGCGTCTCAAGGGAATACGCTCCATGAGCAGCTTCTTCTGCTCCGGAGTGATCTCCCGTGTCATGTCCGTGTCAATCAGGCCGGGTGCCACGGCATTGACCCGGACACCCCGTGACCCGACTTCCTGGGCCAGCGAACGGGTGAAACCCAGGATGCCGCCTTTTGCTGCGGCGTAGTTGACCTGTCCGGGGTTACCGCTCAGCGCAACGACCGAGGAGAGGTTGATGATCGCCCCCCCCCGTGCCCGCAACATGCCGCGGAGACAGGCCTTGGTCAAACGGAAAACCGCACTCAAATCAACCTCAATGACCTCATCCCAAAGCGCACCCGTCATGCGGAGCAAAAGGTCGTCCCGGGTAATGCCCGCATTATTGACAAGAACCGATACCGGCCCCCATCGCTGTTCGAGGTTTTTGACCGCCTCCTCAAGGCTTTCAATCGTGGCGCTCCTGAAATCAAGGAGCCAGCCCGATCCGGCTCGCCCCCGTTCGGTCAGCCAGTGGTCAATGGTGGCGACGCCTGGGGACGTGGTTGCGGTTCCCACAACCGGGTATCCGTCGTCCGAAAGACGCGCCAAAATCGCGGCACCGATCCCTCGGCTTGCGCCCGTGACCAGCGCAAAACCCAGTTTATCAGTCATCGTTTGAACCTCCACCCGATTGGGCATATTGTTTCAGGGTACTCGCGTTTTCAAGTGCCACATGACTCAGGTCCGGGGCACAACGTCGGCCGAGTCCGCTGAGTACCCGTCCCGGCCCGCATTCGATGATCTCGAAGATCCCATAGTGATCCCGGAAAGCATGGATCGTATCGGTCCAGCGCACCGGTCGATAAAGCTGAGCAGCGAGTGCACGCCGGATCCCATCCGGATCCGCATGCGTTGCAAGATCCGCATTATGAATCAGGGGAATCCGAGGAGGCCGGAGTCTCGTCCCGGCGAGTACCGCCTCGAACTGGCGCGCCGGCTCCCGCATGAGCGAACTATGCGCCGGCACGCTCACGGGCAGAAAAATAGCGCGCTTGGCACCCGCAGCACGGGCCCGCTCGATCAGTTCACCGACCGCCGTTTTCGTCCCCGCCACCACGATTTGCCCGGGGCAGTTGAAATTCACGGCCTCCACGGTACCAGAGGTGATGCCGCTGCATAAGTCGACCAGAGGGCCCACTTCAAGACCCATGATTGCAGCCATGGCGCCCTGACCTTCCGGGACCGCCGCCTGCATGAGCTGGGCGCGCGTAAGCACCAGATCGGCCAGTTCCGCAAGATCCAGCACACCGGCTGCATAGAGCGCCGGATATTCTCCGAGGCTGTGACCGGCCAGGACTTCAGGCAAACGCCCACCCGCTGCGCGATAAATCTCATAGAATGCAACGTCTGCAGCCAGCATTAAAGGTTGCGTGACCGTGGTCTCGCCGAGTCGTTCGGCGGGGCCTTCCATGGCCAGTTTGCGAAGATCCTGACCACAACGCCCGGAAACCACTCCGAATACCTGCAGGAGTGCCGGATGATTCACGCAATCAGCCAGCATTCCGATGGCTTGGGAACCCTGGCCCGGAAATACCATGCCGCGCTTCAAAGCTGGAGAAGTTTCCGGAATCATGCTGCGGGCTGTCCATTCCGTGAAACTGTCGGGTGCTCGGCGTGGCGCCGGTCGAAAGCGATCCAGAGAAACCCGAGCAATGCTCCGGCGATGGCTCCATAGAGGTGGGCGATCGTGAGGATGGGACCGCCGATGGACCAGGTAGAGGTGGGCAGTGGGCCCCAAATTCTTTCGTATACGAGCTTCGCAATCAGAAAACCGAGCAGCCAGCGCCCGCCCCATTCCCTGCGCGCGACAGCGAGAAGCGCCCCGCTTGCCCAGTAGGTATGGAGGACACCTGAAATACCGACGTACCATTCAACATCCGGCGACAGGAAAAACACCCCGAGCCCGACTGCCACACAGCCAACCAGGGTGGCGATCCAGAACCGGAGCGGGCCGAGCGTCTGGCCAAACAAGAGCCAAAGGAGAACGAGTCCTGCAAGATCGAGCAGTACATGCGGCCAACCCGAATGGACGAAATTGGCGGTGATGAGACGCCACCACTGACCGGCGAGAACCGCCGGACGATCATAAGCCAAAGCCTGTCGGACGGGATTACCGCCGAGTTCGAGCCCCAGGCATAAAACAACGACCAGAATCACCGGCCAGTGAGCCTTGAAGACCCGCTTGATGTGGTTTACCCAGCGATCACTGCCTTCGACCCGATGCATGCTGACTGATACTCCGACTGGTGCTATGATGGGAACCGGAAATTGGGCGCAAGCCCAGACCGTGATTGCCCATCGCCCGTTCAAAGGATCGTAGTGTATCCGATGCCAAGCCTCGATCGCCAGTCGCTCAGCCGTGGTTTCACCCTGATCGAGGTCATGGTGGTCGTCGTCATTCTCGCTATCCTGGCTTCGATCATCGTGCCCAACGTCATCAACAAGCCAGCCGAGGCCCGTATCACCAAGGCGCAGGCCGATATCCGTTCGATCGTGGCTGCTCTCGAGATGTACAAACTCGACAACTATGTTTATCCGACCACTGCACAGGGCCTCAAAGCACTTGTGGTCAAACCCACGCAATCACCCGTCCCACCACACTGGCACCATTACCTCAATCAGATTCCGGTCGATCCCTGGGGGCGTCCCTACAAATACCTTTACCCAGGAATCCATGGCACCTTTGACGTGTGGACCAACGGCCCTCCCTCGTCCTCGGGCAAAAAGCACGTGATCGGCAACTGGAATCTCAGCCGCAACCAATGAGTGGACTGGCGACCCGGACCGTGCGGGGGTTCACGCTGGTCGAAATTCTGGTCGTGCTTCTGATCGTCGGCATTCTCACCGGCATTGCCGTCCTGTCCCTCAGCGCGATCGGCCATGCGCCACGGCGGGAGCAGACCGCCCGCCACTTGGCCAGCCTGATCGAACTCGCGTCCCAGCAGGCCATCACGGAAGGGGAACAGCTGGGTCTCCGGGTTTCGCGCCATCGCTATACCTTCGTGCGAAACCAGGAAGGAAGATGGAAGACTTTTCACACGAGTTCGATATACCGGATGCGGCATGTTCCGGGCGGAGTGCACCTCTCGCTCCTGCTCCGAGGGACGCCGATCGCACTCCGTGCCCCTTTATCGAAATCGAAACGGAAGCACTCGGGCCGGGCACCCTCTGGGGCCGTCCTTCCCCAGATCCTCATTCTTTCGAATGGCGAGCTGTCGGGATTCGAAATCGACGTCTACGAACACGGCCACCGCCGCCCGTTCCGAATCCGGGGTAATCCTACGGGCCATATCTCACTGGTGGCACCGCACAGCACCCACTCATGAACCGTCCACGGCAGGGAGTCGACCGCGATCGTGCCTTTACCCTGCTCGAAGTCCTGATTGCGCTGGCCATCGTCGGCATCGGGCTTTTGGCACTACTCGGTACCTCGATCGAAAACACACGGGTTGCAAGCGGGCTCCGGGACCGCACCTTCGCGAGCTATGTCGCGGCCAATGAAATCGAAACTCTGCAACTTGCCCCGAACTGGCCGAGCCTCGGCAAGAGCGAAGGCCATAGCCGGATGGCTGGCACCCGCTGGTATTGGACATTCAAGGTCACCCACACCGCTTCCCCAGGTCTGCTCAAAGTCGTGGTCGCAGTCGGCCTCCATCCACACGCGAGCCGCGCGCTCGTCTCCCTCACAGGCTTTCTCGGACGCAGTCTCCTCAACCGCCCGAGCCCGAGCATCTCAGCCCCACCCCCCCCAGGGGTCCTACCGAACCCGGGCGGACCTCTGGCCCCGCCGGGATTCGGGATGGGACCATGAAGCACCATTCGCGGGGCTTTACCCTGATCGAGATTCTCGTGGCAACCGCCATCCTCGCCCTGCTCGCCATCATGGCCTATGGTTCCCTCGGAACCATTCTTCAGGAACGTGCCCGAACCCGACGCGCCGGCTCGGCCCTCCAATCACTCCAGATGACCATGCTGTTCATGAGTCAGGACTTGGCACAAGCGGCACCCCGCCCAATCCGGAGCAGCACCGGAGTGCTGAAACCGGCGCTGCATGGCGGTGCCGGAACAGCAGGACCCCTGCTCGTGCTCACCCGCGATGGCGATCTCAATCCGGCTGAGGAACATCGCTCGGATCTTGAACGTGTGGGATACGGGCTCCGGCACCACGCGCTCGTCCGCTACACCTGGCCTGTACTGGATCGGGTCACCCCCCTCACGCCAGAGCGGGAAACCCTGCTCCATCATGTGCGCTCCTTCAAGATCCGGTTTCTCGGCCCTCAGGGAAACTGGCATCGCCACTGGCCTGCCCTAGACGCTGCACTTGCCGCTGAACTCAACCGCAGACCGATCGGCATCAAGATCATCCTCAAGACCAAGACCTGGGGCACGATCGAACGGATCTTCGAACTGCCATGATCCGGGTCCGCGAACGAGGCGTCGCCATACTGATCGCACTCGTGATCATCGCGATCGCTTCAGCGATCGCCGGTCGCATGATCTGGGACCGGAATCTCGCACTCCACCGGACTCAGAACATATTGCGGTTTGAACAAGATTACCTCTACGCCACAGGCGCGGAATCATGGATCGCGAGCCTGATCCACGAAGATCTCGGCACCCAGCCCACAGTCAACCTGACCCAGAACTGGGCCGAGGAACTCCCCCCGCTCCCCATTCCGCATGGGGAAATGGCCGGACGTCTCGTCGATCTTCAGGGCTATTTCAACCTCAATAACCTGGCTGCCCAGACGGGCGGTGTCAATGTCAACGAACTCGCCGTTTTCGAACGCCTGCTGGCCGAGTTTGACATCAACCCCGAAGTTGCCCAAGCGGTCGCAAACTGGGTTTCTTCCACCCAGTCAAACTCGGGCAGCGGTTCAAACGGCATCTATGCCTCCCTCACTCCGCCTTATCGCGCACCCAATGCTCCCATGGCCAGCGCAACTGAACTGAGACTCGTAGCCGGAATCGACCGGAGTCAATACGAAGCGTTGAGACCCTGGATGGTGAGCCTGCCCATCCCGACTGCGCTCAATATCAATACCGCACCGCTACCGATTCTGGAGTCGCTCACAGCCAACCCGAACGCAAGCAATCTCCAGAACATCGTCAAGCAGCAGAGAGCAGGCGGTTTCCAGAGTACCGCCCTGTTTGAAAGCATGCTGGGGCAGCCGGTCACCATTCCGGTCGGTGTGGACAGCAGTTTTTTCAGGCTCCTTTTGTCCATTCACTATGCCGGCAGCCGGTTCACGCTCCGGAGCATCCTGTTCCGGGCACCCACCGGGCAAACCCGGGTTTACAGCCAAAGCTTCGGCAACTCGCCATGAATCCCGCCCGTCAACAAGGATGGGCTCGTACCAACCGAGGCGACTCATCCGGAGCCAAACCGGATCATGGCTCATGCGGATCCACCGCAAGATCGGTTATGATCGACCGTGCCCGGATGAACGCCGGAGCTTCCAGAGATGTATCGAGGCAGCGACGGATCCCCCCTCACCCCCGAACCCGAGTATTTGCATAGCTCTCCCCCATGGCGGAACAGATTTTCATTCGCCTGAACCCGGATCCTGAAAACGTCGACTGGTGGGTACTCGATGCCCAGGGTCATCGGCGCGGCGGGATTGGACACGGACGTCTCGACACGCTCGCGAGCCACGTGCACGGCCGACGGGTCCTCGTGATCGTCCCGAGCAGCCTGATCACTTTCACGGAAGTGCGTCTACCGACCCGTTCCAAACGCCGCTGGGTGGAAGCAGTCCCATTTGTGCTGGAAGATCAGCTCGCGAGCGATGTGGAGCAGCTGCATTTTGCCCATGGCGAATCCGGTCTGTCGGGTTCCCTTACGGTCGCCGTCGTCGACCGAAACCGCATGACGGAGTGGATGGCAGCATTCGAGGCTGCGCGCATCCGACCCGATGCGCTTTGGCCGGATATCGTTCTCGTCCCCTGGACACCTGGCGTTTGGAGCTTGGCCAGGGAAAAGAACCAGATCATCCTCAGGTGGGGTCGTGAGCAGGGTTGTACCCTCGAAGACCCCCTTGCAGAAGCTGTTTTCAACCGGCTCTGGGCCACCTCTTCCGTGGATGGCCGTCCCCGCGAGATCGTGTTTTACGGTGCTGCCGACGATCCTTTTTTTCTGAAAATCCGGAGCGAACCAGAACGCGAGACCGTCACCTGGACGCTTGGAGAGCCATCCGTCAGCGAAGAAACCTCCCGGGGCCCCTTGACCGGCCTCAATCTCCTGCAGGGACTCTGGGCACCGGGGCATCATCGTCAGGAAACATGGACACGCTGGAAGCCAAGTATTTTTCTCGCAGCCGGCTGGGCCGGACTGCTCGTGCTCTACCTCGTGGTCCGGGTGATTCAGGTCAATGGCGAAGAGCAACTCTGGCACGCGCGCCTGCATCAGGCCTTCCACTCGGCGCTCCCCGGACAACCTTATGTCTCCCCACGGGCACAAATCAAACAGGCGATCCAGCAAAGCGGTGGGCGCTCCCGTCGGACCCGAGCATTCATGGCGTTTCTGGCGCGGGCCTCAAATGAGCGACCACCCACGATCCGGATGGTTTCTCTGCACTATGGGCCCAAGGTGCTCTTAATGCATCTGCGTTCCCCCTCCCGCTCGCTCATTGAGACCTATCTCCACGAGCTCTCGCGGACAACCCACCTCCATCCGTTTCAGGTTCACTGGCTCGTGAAATCAGGCCGTGTCCATGCCTTCGTCCAGTACCACCTCGGCTCCTCCAGGACACCATGAACACATTCCAGTCTCTACGAGCATCCTACGCGCGTCTGCCCGTCCGTGAACAAAGATGGCTTCTTGCGGGCATCACAGCCCTCACCCTCTTTCTCGGTTACGCGCTCATTCTCGCGCCGACCCTGACCGGGATCCGGCGGGCATCCCTCGAAACCGCTCACGAACGGAGACTCTATGCATGGATCGAACGGGAACAACCGGCCCTCTCAGCGCGCCTCAGCCCAACGCAACACCTCTCCTCCCCGCAGACGGTCCAGATGGATTTGCACAGCCTCGTTAAATCACTGCCTGATCCACTCAAGCGGATCCATCTCAGCGAGCCTCATCCCGATGTCTGGAAGATACGGGTCGATCAGACCCAATACGCGCAGGCCCTGTCCCAATTGCTGCCGTTCATCGTGAGCCATCACCTTTCCATCCGGAGGCTTCGCGTCCGCCGCAGTTCCCGGAAATCCACTGCAGTCAACATCATTCTCGAGATCAGCCTCCATGCGCACTCCTCCTAGACGAGTGCTCGCACTGGCCGCGCTCGGCTTGGCGAGTTATCTCGTCATTTTGCTGGCCAACTTTCCCGCAGCTTTAGCTTGGTCATACGGGGTTCCACATGCAGCACCGGTTTCGGTACGCGCCATCCATGGCACGATCTGGGCCGGATATCTTGAAGGAGTGTCCTTCAGTCGACTGCGAGTTCGGAAACTCGCCTGGTCGCTCAGGGGATGGGATCTCCTGATCGGTCAGCTTTCCTTCGATATTCGAGTCCATAGCCGCTATGGAACGGGAGCGGGTACTTTGAGTATCTTAGGCACCCGGCACTGGAGCCTCCGGAGCGTCCACGCCGCGATTCCATTGGACGGGCTTTCAGGGGCACTCCCGCAAACACATCTCACCGCGAGCGGCATCCTTCATCTCGCGCTCGCACGGCTGGTCGTGGACGGGCCCGCGCTCGAGACCCTCGATGGTACGGGCACAGCCGCAAAGGTCACGATCCACTCCGTGACTCCGATCACGCTTGCCAACGTGCGGCTTGAGGCTCACTCCTCCCCGCACGTGGGAAGTGTCATCACGTTTGACGCCGGCCCGGGTGGGTCGCTCTTCATCAAGGGTCGCATCCTGCTTGGCTCAAACCGGCACTGGAGACTTGTGGCCCGCTTCAAGCCCGTGCCGGGTGCAAACCCCTCGCTCACACGCTTTCTATCCGGAATTGGATCACCCGGCCCACATGGATTTTACGCGGTGCATTTAAAGGGCATTTTGCCATCTCTTTCCCGGATGAACCCCGACCTCTAGTGACCCGACGAAGCACCATGCCCCCCAAAGCTACACTTCCTTCCCTGAAGAAACTTGAGATGGCGATCATCGGGCTCGGTTATGTCGGCCTTCCGCTCGCGGTCGCATTCAGCCGGCACTTCAACGTGCTCGGGTTCGACCTCAACCCGGAACGGGTACGCGAACTCGCCTCCGGCATTGATCGCCGCCGCGAGGTCGAATTATCCTCCTTGGATTCCGCAGGATCCCTCCACTTCAGCACCGACCCCGGGGCTCTCGCTCACAAAGATGTATTCATCGTTGCCGTTCCTACCCCGATTGACGAGATCAAGCGCCCGGATCTCGGAGCCCTGAAAAAAGCCTGCGAACTGATCGGCAAGCAACTCAAGCCCGGCAACTGCGTCATCTTTGAATCGACGGTCTATCCGGGGGCGACGGAAGAAGTGGCCATCCCCATTCTGGAACAAGTCTCGGGATTCGGTCTCAACCGGGATTTCCACGTGGGTTACAGCCCGGAACGGGTCAACCCCGGCGATGGCGCTCATCCCCTGACCGATATCGTCAAAATTACCTCAGCTTCCTCTCCTCAGGCGCACGAGTTCGTCGACGGGCTCTACCGACTGATCATCCGGGCTGGCACTTACCGGGCCGAGAGCATTCGGGTCGCAGAAGCCGCCAAAGCCATTGAAAATAGCCAGCGCGATCTCAATATCGCGTTCATGAACGAACTCGCGCTGATCTTCGACCGCTTGGGTCTTGATACTGCGTCCGTCCTGAAAGCCGCTGGCACGAAATGGAACTTCCTCCCTTTCAAGCCGGGTCTCGTAGGCGGGCATTGTATCGGCGTTGATCCCTACTATCTCACCTACAAGGCACAACAGGTGGGTTACGAGCCGGAAGTCATCCTGGCTGGCCGCCGCATCAACGATCACATGGGGCGCCATATTGCCCAACGGGTCGTCAAACTCATGGTCCGGAAAAAGATTGCGATTCCGGGTGCCCGGGTGCTCGTCCAGGGGTTTACCTTCAAGGAAAACTGCGCCGACATCCGCAATACCCGCGTGGCCGATCTCGTTGACGAACTGACAAGTTACGGACTCGCCGTCGACATCACGGACCCCTGGGCCCATGCGGACGAGATGGTCGAATACTACGGTCTCCGGCCCGTCACCCCAGAGCCGGCCAGCTATGACGCACTGATCCTTGCAGTCGCCCACCGCGAGTTCCGGGATCAGGATGAAACCCATCTCAACCGGCTGCTCAAAACCCCGCACGTCGTCTTCGACGTGCAATCCGTCCTGCCACGCACGTGCGTCGACGCACGCCTCTAAATCGATATGTGAAAATGACCTCGAATGCTCAGACCCGACCGGAAGCGCCCGGATCATGGCCGCCGCGGGACCGGGCACCTTGAGCCATCCACTCTTCCACTCTGCGCACATCGTCCGATGTATCCACGGAGGGGCCCGGTATGCTGCGCCCGATTTCGACTGCGATGTCGATGCCGATCCATAGCGCACGTAGCTGCTCAAGCCGTTCGATTTCCTCGAGTTCGCAGGGCGGTTCTTGTGCAAGACGCTTGATCGCAGACACGCGATACGCATAAAGCCCGATGTGGCGAAGCGCACCACGCACCCGGCTCGCCCCTCCCGGGCCAGAGCCGGCTCCTCCATCATCCCGCGGCCAGGGAATCTGCGCACGACTGAAGTAGAGTGCCCGCCCCTGGAAATTAACGACGACCTTGACGATATTCGGGTTCTCGAAATCCTCACGCGTGTGAAGTGGGATACCGAGAGTCGCCATGGCGAAGTCGGTCCGATGCTCCAATAACGTGGCACACTGCTCGACGAGGGAAGCCGGCATCAGTGGCTCATCCCCCTGGAGATTCACCACTACCTCCTCATCCCCCCAACCCAGGCGTTCGACCACTTCCCCGATCCGATCCGTTCCGGTCGCGTGATCGGGAGATGTGAGACACCCCTTGCCACCTTCGCGGACCGCCAGTTCGAGCACATCCTCCGATTCGCTCGCGACGACCACCGTTTCCGCACCGCTCTCCCGTGCGGCTTCGATGACATAAGCCAACATCGGCCGTCCTCGGATGGCCTGGAGCACTTTACCAGGCAGGCGGGTCGAGCCCCAACGAGCGGGAATGACAACCTTATACCCCACGGTCACCTCCGCCGGGTCTGGATGGGTGAAAACCCCTGTCACGCAACGAGAGCACGCTCGCTCGGTCAGTTAGGATCAAGTGGTCGTGCCTCGTCAACGAGCAGGACCGGAATATCCTCATGGATCGGGAAGAAAAGCCGATCGTGAAGACAGGCGAGTCCTTCGGGAGCCTCCCGGTATTCCAATTTGCCACGACAGCATGGACAGACCACGACCTCAAGAAGCCTCCGATCGATCACGAACGACCTCCTTCCTGTAACAGCCGAATCAGTGCATCCACCAAAAGCCCCCCCTCCGCACCCTCAACGACAGCTTGAACCGGCAGGTACCAGACCCGCTCTGCTCCCGCCCCTGGCAGATATTTTACGGCGTCTTTCTCTGTCATCAAAACCGGTGATTCGTCCGCCCAAGACTGGATTTGACTCCAGACCAGGCGCCCGTGATCAGCGATCGGGTGGGGCTTCACCACAAGGCCCTGCCGTTGCAGGAGCTCAAAGAAGGATTCCGGATGTCCGATGCCGGCCAGGGCATGCACGCACTGCCCGGCGAACACCCGGATGGGACGGCGCTCACGTCCATCCAGGCGCACCGCATCCTGGGGCATCAAACGAAAAGGTATGCCGTCGATCGGGCTCCGGGAGGGTTGTTTGACCAGAACGGCGTCCACCCGGCCGAGGTGCCGAACCGGCTCCCGGAGTGGGCCGGCCGGGAGGGGCCAGCCGTTACCCCAACCTCGCATGCCATCGACCACGACCCACTCCATATCGCGAACCAGGCGCGCGTGCTGAAGACCATCATCCGAAACGATGAGATCGACCGGACGGTTCTGGCACAACCATTTCGCAGCCAGGAATCGCTTGCGCGCGATCACGACCGGAACTTCCGTTCGACGGGCGATCAGAACGGGTTCATCGCCATATTCCAATGGAGAACCGTCTTTGGGCACCTCAACCGGGCCTTTCAGCCGCCCTCCATAGCCACGGCTCACCACACCCACCCGCACACCGCGCTTAAGCAGTGTGTCGACAATCCAGATCACAAGTGGAGTTTTGCCGGTTCCGCCAACCGTGAAGTTCCCAATCACGAGTGTCGGCACCGGTGGCCGATAGAGCGGGAGAATCCCTGTAGCCTCAAGTGTCTGTTTCAACCCCGACATCAAAAGATAAAACCAGACGCACGGCACAAGAGGATAGAGAGCCGGATGCAGTCGTCTGGCATACCAGCGTTTGAGCAACGCTCGCTCGAATGATCGCCTCAGGGTCACCGACCAGAACTCCCCGAATCCCGACGGTTCTCGGCCTGACTCCGGTGCAGCAGCGCGTAGAGTCCCGAGCGGCTGAGGAGTTCGGCATGCGTTCCCTCGTCCACGATCCGCCCGGAATCCAATACCAGAATCCGGTCTGCACGCTGGATGGTCGAGAGTCGATGCGCAATCACGAGTGTGGTTCGCCCCTCGGATGCCTTCCGGATTGCCATCTGTACGTTTTGCTCGGCCATCGCATCGAGAGCCGAAGTGGCCTCGTCCAGAATCAGAATGGGGGCCCGGCGCAGGAGCGCGCGCGCGATCATCACCCGCTGCCGTTGCCCGCCAGAAAGCAAAAGGCCCCGTTCGCCGACCGATGTACGGAAGCCCTCCGGCATTTTCCGGATTTCCTCGAGCAAAGACGCTTCTGCAGCAGCTTCCTCGAGTTCGGAAGGGCTCACCGGAGACGCGCAGCCATAACAGATATTGTCGGCCAAAGATCCGTAAAACAGGATACCATCCTGACTCACGAGCGTAATCTGGCGCCTGAGATCAGCCAGACGCCACTCGCGGATGTCGCGCCCATCCAGCCGGATCACTCCTGAAGTCGCCTCATACAGACGCACAAGCAGTTCAGTGAGAGTCGTTTTGCCGCTTCCGGATCGGCCGACCACTGCGATCATTTCGCCCGGACGGATCCTGAAGTTGATTCCTTCGAGAACCGGCGGCTGGGTCGGACCATAGCTGAACGTCACTTGCTCCATCTCGATGGCTCCTTTTGCCAGCTTGAGCGGTATCCCGGATTTTAAATCCTCAGCTGGCGAATCCAGAATCTCGAAGACGGGCATGACGGCAGCGACACCCCGCTGAATTGGCGCGTTCACGTTCGTGAGATGCTTAAGCGGGGCCAGCAACAAGAGTAGCGCGCTCAAAAAGGAGATGAATGTTCCAACCGAAACCACATGAAGCAGTGGTGCCAGAAGCGCTGCGTAAACCACGAGAGCAATGCCGAATCCGGCCACAAACTGGATGAGCGGGCCGGACGCGGCCATGTTGAGGGCGAGCTTGAGATTCCAGTCGCGATTATGGGTGTTGACCTGCTCAAAACGCCCCCGGATCCAGTCCGCCCCGTTATAGCTTTTGATGACCGCCTGCCCGGCCACCGCTTCTTCGGCAATCCGTGTGACTTCGCCCATCGTTTCCTGAATGCGACTGCTCACCCGGCGGAACCGGAGACTCAGGTTGCGTACGAGAAGCAGGATCAAAGGTGCGACCACGACGAGAAAGAGGCATAGACCCGGTGCCAGATAGAGCATCCAGCCCAAAAGCCCCACAACCGTGAGACTATCCCGAATGAGCACCGTGAGCGCATAGGTGATGCCTTCGGCTACCTGTTCGATGTTATAGGTCAGCGCCGAAACCAGCATTCCACCCGGCAGCTGATCATAGCGTTCAGCAGGCCACTGGGCCAAGCGTTCAAACATCTCGGAGCGGATTTTCTGAATGACGCGCCGACCAACCCAGGCCATGCCGTAGGTGGCCCAGAAACCCGCGAGACCCCGGATCAGGAAAATGCCGACGATGATCAGCGGAATCCAGTCCAGGTAGGGCACATGCTCGTGTTCGAAGCTTCCGTTCAAAAGGGGCCGGATGAGTGCGGCAAAAGCCGGCTGGCTCAATGCATAGACCAGCATCGCGAACGCCGAAGCAGCAAACATGCCCCAGTAGGGACGGATATATCGCAACAGCCGGAAATAGGTCGACCGTGCGTTGCGGTCCAAGTTGAAGAAAGCGATCTTCATCCTTGCGGGGCGCGCCTGGTGCGAATCGTCACCAGATTGACTTTATGGAACCCGAGCTGGCCTGTTACGCTCAAGGCCGTCACCACCGCCTGATAGGGCACGCGGGCATCCGCACGAATGGTCACGACAAGATTCCGGCGTCGGGCAGCGAATCGACGGAGTGCGCGCGCCAGCGCCCGTGGACTGGTTCGGGTGAGCGCTTCCTGATCAACATAATAACGGCCCTCACGGTCGATCGTGATCACGAGACCGGATCGCATCACCGTAGAGCGGACCGAAGCCTTGGGGAGATTGATCCGGAGGTGTGCGCTTTGAATGAAAGTCGTGGACAACATGAAAAAAACGAGCAGCATGAGCAGGACGTCGATGAACGAGACGACATTGAGTTCGGGCGTTTCGGGCTCCATACGCCGGAATCTCATGCTGCGTCCCCGCCCGGGGTGCGCATGCGGCTGCGCAGAGAGTCCACAAAACGCAATGCGGATTGTTCCATGGCTAAAACCAGGCTGTCGGCACGCCCACGGAGCAGGCGATACGCCACGAGCGAGGGAATGGCAACGGTCAGTCCTGCAGCAGTCGTGATGAGCGCCTGAGCCACGCCCCCCGCCAAAAGTCGCGGATCACCGGCGCCGTGGGATTCGATCGAAGCAAACGCACGCATGATACCGATTACGGTCCCCAAAAGGCCGAGCAGCGGAGAGATGCCGGCAATGGTCCCGAGTGTATTGAGATACCGGTAGAGTTCATGGGTCGCTTCGCGACCGGCATCTTCCATCCGTTCTTTGATCTCCGCGAGATCCTCGCCCCAATGGATCAAAGCAACCGCGAGAATCCGGCCAAGCGGTGAACCCTCCCGAATGGCGTCCAGCCGTTCTTCGGTGAGCTCGTCGTTTTTGATCCAAAGCCAGATCTGAGCCAAAAGATGCTGGGGGAGCACCCGGTTTCGCTTGAGGCTCCAAAGCCTCTCCAGGGTGATCGCGGCAGTCACAATGGAGCAGAAAATCAGTGGAAGCATGATCCAGCCACCGGACTCAATGACCGCTAGCACGCGTGCGCCCTCTGCCGAACCATGGCCGGGGACCTCATTCTTTTCTGCATTCCACACATCTCACAGGTCTCCACGTTTGAAACGATAGCACGACGGGCCAGCGGGCGCGACGCATGGATCCTCCATTCCGCGTCCACTGAGGGTTCCCCTAGAGCGGAACCAGCATTCCCTCGTCGAGCCGGTAGCGCCGGTGCATCCGGGCAGCCAGAGTGACCTCATGAGTCACCACGATCAAAGCGGTTCCATGCCGGGCATTCATGTTGAGGAGAAGATCGTAGATCCCCTCCCCCGTGTGCGGGTCGAGATTTCCGGTCGGTTCGTCTGCAAGCAGCAAAGGCGGGTTCGTGACCAGTGCCCGGGCAATGGCCACCCGCTGCCTCTCGCCACCCGACAGCTCACTGGGTCGATGCTCGAGCCGGGCTTCGAGTCCGACCTCCCGGAGCCGCTCCTCTGCCCGTTCACGCACTTCCCCAACGCTGATGGTGCGCCTGAGCAAGAGCGGAATGGCGACGTTCTCAAGAGCCGAGAACTCC
This sequence comes from Pseudomonadota bacterium, assembly GCA_027365475.1. GTDB lineage: Bacteria > Pseudomonadota > Gammaproteobacteria > JAKAQQ01 > JAKAQQ01 > JAJZNM01. The sequence continues at coordinate 32,287 of DAHXNI010000004.1, forward strand.
TGCAGGAGGTGATGGAACTGATAAACAAAACCCATGGTCTCGTTGCGCAAGAGTCCCCGCTCGCGCTCACCCATCCGGGCGGTATCGCGTCCGCGAATCAAAACCGCTCCGCGATCCGGTTGATCGAGCCCACCCAGAAGGTGCAGGAGGGTGCTTTTCCCGGATCCCGAGGCTCCAACAATCGCGATCCGTTCCCCGGCAGCGATCTGGAGCTTGATACCTGACAGGACCGAGAGTGTCGCGCTTCCTTCGCGGTAGCTCTTGTAAAGATCGTGCGCTTCAAGCACCCATTCACTCATGGCGCAAGGCCTCAACCGGGAGCACGCGTGACGCCCGCCAGGCCGGGTAGAGTGTCGAGAGGACGGTGAGACCGAAGGCAATCAGCGTGATTTCGAGGATCTGCCGCCCCTCAAGACGCGAAGGTAGCCGATTGATGAAATACACCTTGGTCGGGAAAAGATTGACATGAAAAATCTCATGGATGAACTGCATCACGGGCTGGACGTTGTGCGCGAGCAGGATCCCCAACCCGAGCCCCACGAGCGTTCCCAAAACGCCGATCACGGCTCCCTGCAGAACGAATACCCTGAGAACAGTCCCGGGTGAGGCTCCCATGGTCCGGAGAATGGCAATGTCAGCAGCCTTGTCGTTGACCACCATGACCAGAGTCGAGATGATGTTGAACGCAGCAACCGCCACGATGAGCAAGAGAATAAAAAACATGACCCGTTTTTCGGTTGCAATGGCCTGAAACAGGCTGCGATTCTGGCTGATCCAGTCACTCACATATTCGTTCCCATGAAGCTCATTGACAAGCGTGCGTGCCACCGCGGGAGCCGCGAGCATGTGATCGAGATGGAGCTCGAGGGCGCTCACATGCGTTCCCAGACCAAAGAGGCGCTGCGCTTTTCTCAGTCCGATGAAAGCCAGCCCGCTGTCGAACGCATAGTCTCCAGAATCAAAAATTCCAGACACGCGAAACCGACGGACCCGTGGCACGAGCCCGGTGGGAGTGACCAACCCCTCGGGAACCATGAGCACCACGTGATTGCCAACCGTGACACCAAGCGTATAGGCGAGATCGCGCCCCAGGATGATGTTCCAGCCATGCCCGGACAGGGTGTTGAGACGACCCGCAACCAGCTTGCGCGCGAGATTGAGCACGTCCACCTCCCGCGCGGGCTCAATTCCCTCGATCCGTGCCCCGCTCAGATTGCCGTCGGCGGCCAGCATGGCCTGTCCCGTGATCACGGGTGCCATACCCCTCACGCCAGGCACCCGCTGCGCAACCCGGGCAACCCGTTTCCAATGCGCGAGGCTCCCGCTGAAACTAGAGACCGTGACTTCGGCGGTCATGCCCACGATCCGTTTGCGAAGTTCGTGATCGAACCCATTCATGACCGACAAAACCGTGATCAGCGCGGCAACCCCGATCGTGATGCCCAAAATCGAAATTAGTGAAATGACCGAAACAAACCGGTTGCGCCGCTGCACTCTCAAATAGCGAAGTGACACGAACAACGAGAAGGGGCGGTACATCAATCAGTATCCGGGTTCAAAGCTTGTCTTTCCTGCAAACTGATTTATGATGAAAGGAGGATTTCGGCGTCGCCAAGGGCGGCTCCCGGGAGGCATAGCGCATGCGTATCATAACGGTTCTCGTTTTCCTCGGCGCCAGCTTGTTCATGTGGACCATTCCCCTGCAGAGCCAGGCTGCGAGCCTGAACTACCCGCCTCGCGCCATGACAGCCGCCAACGTGCGGGGTCTATGGGGTTCCCCAAAAGCCACCCGGGGCCCGATCGGCATCCGTCGTTACCGCGAGTGGATCTATCCGCATTTCATTGTGGTTTTCGAACGCGGCTTTGTAATTCACACGGTCCACACCCACCCACTCGACCTTCCAGCCCCAGATCGCGTACCCCGCATGCGTCCACGGCTCCGGTGAATCAGCGCCCAGAAAGCGCTGGATGTCGGATGACGGGCACCGCGTGCAGACCAAGCCCGGTGCGACCGGGTTGAGACCCGTGGCTCCGCCCCGGGCCCGGCGCTGGCCCGCAGAGTGGGAACCGCAGAGTGCCGTTCTCATGTGCTGGCCGCGTCCCTCAAGCGGATTCGACCGGGAATCCGAAAATCGTGCGGGGGACTGCCTGCTTGAAATCGCTGCCTGCATCAGCCGGCACGAAACCGTCCTCATGACCCTACCGGCATGCCGCATGACTCATGAAACCCTGATCGAGACCCTCATTCACCACTCGGGGAATCCGGATCGGATCCGGTGGATCCCCATAGCCGCGAACGACATCTGGTTCCGAGATTACGGGCCACTCACCGTCTTCGAGGGCGAGCGCCCGATCCTCCTGGATTTCAGCTTCAACGGGTGGGGTGGCAAATACCCTCACGAAGATGACGACAGGGCAACACGGAGACTCTGGCAGGCGGGCTCCTTTGGCCCAGTGGCTCTCGAGTCCCATCCCTGGGTGCTCGAAGGAGGCAGTGTCGACGGAGATGGAAATGGCACGCTGCTCACAACCCCTCAGTGCCTGCTCCACCCGAGCCGGGGGCATCCTGATTGCAGCCCTGTGGAGGAGATGCTTAACCGCACGCTCGGCATCCAGCGCGTGCTCTGGCTTGAGGCAGTCGTGATTCCAGGCGACGACACTGATGGACACGTCGATACACTGGCCCGATTTGCATCATCCACCACGCTGGTTTACCAGGGCGGCTCTGGTTTTCCCGATACCAAGCTCCGGGAACAGTTCACCCGCATGGGGAAACATCTTGCACGATTCAGGCGTCCCGATGGACAACCCTACGATCTCGTCGAACTGCCCTCCCCAGGACGGCTCACAAACCTATCAGACCATCCGCTCCCGGCAACCTATGCCAACTTCCTGATCGTCAATGACGCTCTTTTGGTTCCCCAATATGGCGTGGCCTCTGATTCCGAGGTTTGCCGAGTGCTCGGAGAAGTGTTCCCGGATCGCACGCTTTATCCGATCGATGCGCGCCCGCTCATTCAGCAATACGGCAGCATCCATTGTGCTACCCTGCAACTCCCTTGGGGAGTAGTGCCTGCATGAAACGTCGCGTAGCCGTCATCGATGCCACCTGGGAGTCAGATCCGGGCCGGCATCGCCAAGTGCTCGAAGCGGCACTCCGGGAAGCCCAAACGCAGGGAGCCGAACTCGCGCTTTTGCCCGAACTGATTTTCCTGCCCTATTTCTGCCAGAGCCCCTCACGCGAGCCTTTCGCGTGGGCCGAAGCACTGGAGGGTCCGTCTGTGACGCTCCTCGCGCGCTGGGCCAAAACCTTTGGACTCGTGATCGTGACCTCGATCTTCGAACGGCGTACAGCAGGGGTTTACCACAACACGGCCGTGGTTCTGGAACGGAACGGCTCTCTGGCCGGGATCTATCGGAAAATGCATATCCCTGAGGATCCCGGCTACTTTGAAAAGTATTACTTCACGCCGGGCGATCTCGGGTTTGTGCCCATCGACACTTCGGTGGGGCGTCTGGGTGTACTCATCTGCTGGGATCAGTGGTTCCCCGAAGCAGCAAGGCTCATGGTCCTCGCGGGTGCGCAGCTTCTGCTCTACCCCACTGCCATCGGATGGAACCCAGACGATCCGCAGCCAACCTGGGATCAGGAACTTGAGGCTTGGCTCACCATCCAGCGTGCACATGCCATCGCGAACGGCTGCCCGGTTCTCACCGCGAACCGCATGGGCTTCGAGGCCGACCCTTCGGGACAGACCCCTGGTATTCGGTTCTGGGGACACGGATTTGTGGCCGGAGCCATGGGGGAATATCTCCTGCCCCCGCAATCCGATTCCGTGGGGATTCGCGTGGCGGACGTGGATGATCGTGCCACAGAGCGGATCCGCCAGATCTGGCCGTTTCTGCGCGATCGCCGGATTGATGCCTATCCGAAACTGCTCACACGAGCGTGGGATCCCGATCCTAAGAAATAGGGGATCTGGAATGGAGTGTGGAATCCCCAGATCGTCCCCTCCCTACCCACCCACACGGGTCAAGAAACTGGAAGCAGGCGGCTTCGCCTTTGCACACCAGATTCCGGATACCTCAAAAATAAAGCCGCACCCGCGCTCGGAATACTCATGGGAAGGGATGTCATCACACTTGACTGGCATCCCGCTGCTCCGTGCCGCGCACCTCAAGTACCTTGAGCAACCCGGCTGATGGCAGCCTCCGTCGTCTCTGCATCCCCCAAAAAGCGATGTCCCGCAACTCGACCCTCGGGGCCGAAATCATAGAGCATCGGAATACCGGTCGGAACATTGAATTGACTGATGGCATCGTCACCCACACCATCCAACTCCTTGATGAGGGCCCGCAGACTGTTCCCATGCGCAACAACCAGTACGCACGCATCCCCGGTTAATGATGGCAGAATCCGCGACCGCCAGTAGGGCAAAACCCGCTTCTGGGTCTGCTCCAAAGATTCCCCAACCGGGAGCTGATCGGGATCCCAGGCACGGTAGCGAGGATCGAACCTCGGATGTCTCGAATCTTCGAAATCGAGGGGTGGAGGGGCGATCTTGTAACTCCGACGCCAGAGGGCAACCTGATGTTCGCCATATTCGCGGCTGACCACATGCTTGTCCTTGCCCTCAAGATCCCCATAGTGCCGTTCATTGAGCTGCCACGCTTTCTCGACCGGGACCCATAACCGTTCCAGATCGTCCAAAACCACGAACAGTGTCCGGATCGCGCGGGTCAGGAGTGAGGTGAAGGCGACTTGCGGGATGAGGCCGTCTGCTTTGAGGAGACTCGCAGCACGGTGGGCTTCACTCACACCCCGTTCGCTCAAATCGATATCCTGCCAGCCCGTAAAACGGTGGGCGGCATTCCAAAGACTTTCCCCATGTCGCACAAGAATCAGTTGGGCCATGCGTCCCTCAATCCAGTGCCAAGTAATGGAATTTTAACGCAAGTCCCAGAATGCGCCTGCATTCCGGCTGCGACAGACCCTAAACGCGGCCACTGTAAAGACAAACCACGTCTGCTTTTCTGTGATCCACACGCTCTGGGCTGCGTGACGGACAACTCCTTGCCATTCCAACTGAAGGATCCTAAAATCAGTCAATCGCCTGCAAGCGATCGAGACCACTTTTTTAAGGATAAAGCTCTCATCGCTCTGGCGGATCCCCGATTCGGAGATTTAAAATCAATGAATACCAGTATGTTACAGAGATTTCGTCGCGTCAATGTATTGCCTATCCGGACACTGACCGGGCTCAGCGCTTGCGTTTTGGCCTTGGCCCTGGCTCCAGCCTGGGCCACCACTTCAGCACTCTCAGGGCTCCACTTCCGTGACATCGGCCCCGCCATCGCGGGCGGCCGCGTGAGTACGGTCGTTGGAGTGCCGCACAACCCCCTCGTCTACTATGTCGGCGCAGCCGGTGGCGGAGTCTGGAAAACGTCGGACGGTGGAAATACCTGGCATCCGATACTGACCCATGCGGATACCTCCTCCATCGGAGCGATCACCCTGGCACCGAGCAACCCCAATCTCGTCTGGGTCGGAACCGGCGAACCCAACCCCCGTAACGACATGATCACCGGTGCCGGCGTCTACTACTCTCCGGATGCGGGACGGACCTGGAAGTTCATGGGATTCCGTCATGCCGGCCAGATCGCGAGGATCATCGTGGATCCGGATGACAGCCAACGGGTCTTCGTCTGTGCACTGGGTGATGTCTGGAAACCCGGTGGCCCGCGGGGGCTCTACCGCACCACCAATGGGGGACGCAGCTGGACCCGGGTACTATCCGGCAACTCGACCACCGGTTGCGGTTCAGTTGCTTTCGAGCCCGGAAACCCCGAGGTGATGCTGGCAGCGACCTGGCAGGTGAGACGCTATCCCTGGAAACTGGTGGATGGGGGACCGGGGAGCGGAATCTGGCGCTCGACCGATGGCGGAACCACTTGGAAAGAGCTTCATCACGACCTGCCACCCAAACCATACGGCCGCATCGCGATCGCGTTCGCACCCTCCCGCCCGAGCCGCGTCTATGCCCTGATCGAAGCCCAAAAGGGCCTCCTTTGGCGATCCAACGACCTCGGCAGCCACTGGCAGATGGTGAGCGACAACCACAATCTCGATGTGCGTCCGTTCTATTTCACCCAGCTTGCAGTTTCACCCAATAACGCGAACAAGATTTTTTTCCTGTCCATGGAACTCATGGAGTCGACAGATGGCGGCCGGACCGCGTTTTACGCTGACCCGATGATCCACGTCGATCATCACGCCATCTGGATCGATCCGGCCAATCCGAACCGGATTCTTCAAGGTAATGACGGCGGGATCGCGCTGAGCCTGAACGGAGGGAAAAACTGGCGTTACCTCGACGAGATTCCGATCGAGGAGTTTTATTCGGTCGATGTCGCCCCCGGCTTCCCCTTCTGGATTTGCGGGGGCATTCAGGACAACAACGCCTGGTGCGGACCTTCGAGCGAATACAATCGCGGCGCCGTGACCGGAAGCGACTGGTTCATCGTAGCCGGTGGAGACGGGCAGTACGCCGTCCCGGCTCCGAGCGATCCACGGATCATTTATGCGGATTCCCAGAACGGATTCATCCAGCGTTACAACCGTGTAACCGGCCGGAGCCATTTCATCGTCCCGACCTATAGCGGACTCATGAACGCGCACGCACTGTCCAAACAGAAGTACCGCTTCAACTGGACCGCACCCATTGCGGTGTCCTACCACAACCCGAACGAGGTCTATCTCGGTGCCAACGTCCTCTTCCGGAGTACCGATGGCGGCACCCACTGGCAGGTCATCAGCCCTGACCTCACCCGCAATGACAAGGCCCATCAGGGCCTCACCGGTGGGCCGGTCGATTATGACCTCTCCGGTGCTGAAAACTACGACACCATCCAGTCGATCAGCCTGGCCCGCACCAACCCCAAGGTCATCTGGGTCGGCACCGACGACGGGCTCGTCTGGGTCACCCGCAACGGCGGCCACCACTGGCAGCGCGTCACCCCCTCAGGCGCCCCCGCCTGGGCCCGCGTCTACCAGATCGGCGTCTCCCCCTTCCACGCCGGCTCCGCCTACCTCAGCTTCGACGCCCATGAACTCGGCAACAACCGACCCTATGTCTACCGCACCAACGACTACGGCCGCTCCTGGCACCGCATCGATCGCGGCCTGCCCCGGCAGAGCTCGGTCCTCGTGGTCCGCGAAGACCCCAACGACCGGGGATTCCTGGTCGCG
>DAHXNI010000105.1 GCA_027365475.1 Pseudomonadota bacterium
GACAACGTTTGGAGTGCCTGACGGGCGACACCTTCGTTGTAATCCCGTCGGATTGACGGCATGCGAAAGAAATCGACAATCCACCATACCTCTCCGACGCCAATCAAGAAGGTAATCCACAATACGATGTTCATGCCCGGCTTCTTGAAGTAGAAGTAATAGACGGTGAAGAATAACCAGCAGACGTAGGCGACAACCAGGCTTTTCTTGCTCTTCTGGTACTCATGGAAAAACGCCGCCTGCGAGTTGGCATCCATCTGAGCGACTACGTGTCCAACAGACGGTGGCAACTTCGCCACGGAGTTAAGCTCAGCGTTCTCTTCCGCTCTCGCCTGGACAATCTTCCATATCGCGGCACCTATCGCCACGAGGACTATAAGGATTATAATGATTTTCATATTTCCCCTCCTGCTAGTTTTTGAGTTAGTGCTGTCAGCCGACTGTTACTTGAATCGAACTGGGGTTGAATGGAGACGTGGAAGCACACCCGTATGAAGCAGTAGGACAGGCCCCCTGCGGGAACGTGATGGTCCCAGAGGTGAACGTTGACGGTACCTGCCAGACCAGCTCGGCTAGATTGGATCCGCTGTTGAACGCCCCCGCTGCCATTGCGTATTGAGTGGACGATGGTACGGGGGCGGCAGATCCGATCGTGAGTGATGGGTTGCTTGGGTTCGGGGTGCCGCCGCTGTAACTGCTGTTGCCCTGGTATGTCTCGGAGAGGTCTACGACGAGGAAGGCATCACCCGGCGTCTGTGGTGTCACGCTGCTGTCCGGACCTGTTGTGGCCGGGGCGAAGTAACCCGATCCACTCGGGATGGTGATGAGTCCGCTATCGAGACTCCAGGAGAGAGACGCCCTCGTCACCTGTACGGTGACCCCAAATGACGCGTATTGTCCAACGAACGCTTCGCTCGAAGTCACCGAGTACGCCAGGCTGCTCGGATTCGTGTTCGCGGTGACAAGTGGCTGCCCGCTCGTCTGATCAATGCTGCGGTTCACGCCATTGCGGTAAAAGATGGCTGGATCTCCACCCGATCTCATCCCGGTCGCCAGATCCAACATCTGCCAGGTTGAGACTCCTGACGGGGACGAAGTGTTAGCTGGTGATGGGTAGGTGCTCGAAAGCCCAAGCCATGTGCCGCCATCGCGCGGCACAGCGACTACGAGCGTTGCCGTTCCGGCTTGTTCCCCGTTGGGGCACGACGAGCTGGTCGCTCCGGGGCCCGATCCAGCATACGAGACTCCGGTCATCCCGTTGGGAGTCTGGGCCGTCCCACTCGCCGTGGACTCTGGCGGACTTGTAGGTGGGGCGAAGCCTGGAACGGAAAGCGCCACCTGTGGCGAGCACCAGTTCGATCCACTGGCCGGAGACTGGTCCAGGACAAGGTTGTACCGGATAATGTCCAAAGTGCCGGTTGTCGGGGCGGAGATTGTTTTTCCGTCCTCGACAACGGATCTGGTCTGGGCGAACCCCAGCACGGCGAACGTGTACTCGTTGTCTACAAGCGTGTCTCCACCGTTCTGGAAGCTCCGTAACTTGACGTTCACCGGTGGCCCTTGCGGGGCGGCGGTGAAGACCGCAAGCGGAGGTGATCCAGGAGACGTTGCCGGGGTGGACCTGATACCAGCACCGCTAGCGTTCTGTCCGGCGGACGACCCGCAGGCGCTAACGATGAGCGCGACGGCCACTCCTATTATCAGGCGGGCAATGATAGTGCGCTGGCTTGTCACGTCGGCTTCTCTATCACACGTGAGCCGCGCCTCGCACGTTGGTTATGAAATGCGTGCCGGTGCACCTGTGCCAACTACGAGGTTGGAGTCCGCCTCCCCAGTCTCAGATCGTAAACATTCAGGCCCCCGCCTGACCAGGGAAGGTTGTCTGGAAAATGGCTCTGACCAGGGGATTCGCGAAATGACCTCGGAGTTGTTTCACTGGCGGTGTGCCGGAATCCACCCAGGAGCGCTTCCAAGCTGAGATCGACGCCCTCCGTGCTGAGAACGCCTCACTCGCCAGTGACAACGCCTCACTCGCCAGTGACAACGCCACTCTGCGCGCCGAGAACGCTTCGTTCGCCGCCGAGGTCGAAGTGCTGACCCGTCGGATCGACGAGCTGACCCAACGTGTTGGCAAGAGCTCGAAGAACTCCTCGATGCCCGTGTGCCACGAACGTTGAGGGAGGAGCCGATGTAGAAGATCGTCCGCCTGATGCGGTGCTGTGCCAGAGATGGAGGTAGGTCCTCCGGGGCCGCCCTGCAGGGGGAGGTCCCAAACCACCGCAAGCTGCGCCGGTCAAGAGCCGGGGTGGTGAGCGTTGCGGAAACGGCGTGCCATGAGCACGTCAGGTGTGAGCCAAGAAGGTGAGCGAGAGCGAACCGCTGATGACGTGTCGAAAGAGAACAGATGACATCAGAACCGAGGGGTAGGCTTCTCTTCGGGATGAGTCTGGGGGGCAACCTGTTTACTGCCCAGGCGGTGTCCGGCATGGAGGCGGCACGAGCTTGGTTCGGGCTCTGGCATGGAACGTGGGAACCTGTCGTCCAGATACGTCGACCGTTCACTTGGCCTTTGGCCACCCGGTCGCGAGAGGGAGTTCGCCAAGCAGCTGAAACTGCAAGGTGCAGAGTACCGTTGCTGGGCACAGGGGCAGACCGTCTCGTAGTAGCGATGAAGCTCGGTAATGCGAGTGGAGCGAAGGGGACGGGTCGTCCGGGCTTATTTATCAACCAACCGTCGTTGACGGGATGAAGTGATGGATGAGCCGAAGCCGAAGCTGGGGAAGTCGTTTGACATTTCCAAGAAAGTAGTATTCAAAGCGTACGAGAAGGTCAAGGCCAATAAGGGTGCGGCCGGTGTGGACGAGGAGTCGATCGCAGAGTTTGAAAAGGACCTGAAACGGAACCTGTACAAGATCTGGAATCGGATGTCCTCGGGGAGCTATTTCCCGCCGCCGGTCCGTGCAGTTGAGATACCAAAAGCTGGAGGAAAAGGGGTCAGGGTTCTCGGTGTACCCACCGTCGCTGATCGAATCGCCCAAACGGTTGTAAAGCTGTATCTGGAGCCAGAGGTGGAGCCGTTGTTCCACCCGGATTCCTACGGCTACCGACCGGGACGATCCGCTCTTGATGCTGTGGCAAGATGCCGGGAACGGTGCTGGAAGTCTGACTGGGTAATCGATCTTGATATCCGGGCCTTCTTCGACAGCATTCCCTGGGACCTCGTGCTCAAGGCGGTCTCGAAGCATACGGAACTGAAGTGGGTTCTGTTGTACGTGGGACGGTGGCTCCAAGCGCCGCTCCAAATGCAGGACGGCACCCTCCAACAACGGGATCGTGGAACCCCCCAGGGCTCCGCGATATCACCCCTACTGGCAAATCTGTTTCTCCACTATGCGTTCGATATATGGCTGCGGAAAAACTACCCCGCTGTCACGTTCGAGCGTTATGCGGATGATGCAGTTGTGCACTGTAACAGTGAAGCCCAGGCACGGCAAGTGTTGTCGGCCATTACCCAACGGATGGCGCAGGTCGGTTTGGAACTCCATCCAGACAAGACGCGCATCGTGTATTGCAAGGACTCCAACCGCACGGGCTCTTACGAGAACGAACGGTTCAACTTCTTGGGCTACACGTTTCGTCCTCGTTCATCGAAGAACAGAAACGGCGAACTTTTCGTCAGCTTCTCGCCTGCGATGAGCAACGACGCCGGGAAGGCGATCCGTCAACAGATCCGGCGCTGGCGGCTGAACGGTCGCAGTGACAAGTCCCTTCTCGACCTCGCTCGCAGCATCAACGCTGTGGTACGAGGTTGGATCAACTACTACGGACGCTTCTGCCGTTCTCGTATGTATCCGACGCTGTGGCATATCGACACCTACCTTGTGCGATGGGCCATGAGGAAATACAAACGTCTAAACCGAAGTCCCAAGAAGGCACGCAAGTGGTTAGCGGATGTCATGCGACGTTCGCCGACGTTGTTCGCCCATTGGCCGGCCATATCGAGACCGGAGGCTGGATGATGGGAGCCGGGTGAATCGAGAGGTTCACGCCCGGTTCTGAGAGAGCCGGGGGGTGAGATTCCCCCCGGCCACTCGCTCCGTCGTCAGACTCGCCGAAGCACAAAGCGGAAGCAACCAAGACCCGGGCAGAGCGGCGAGCCGAGGCAAAGGCGAAGCGCAAGGGTGACGTCGAACGACGTCGAGGCAAACAGCCCGGCGCGCCGGGTGCAAACCTGGCG
>DAHXNI010000026.1 GCA_027365475.1 Pseudomonadota bacterium
ACCCCTTGGCACGAAACTCATCCACGGTCCGGCGGTCCCGCTGGCTCAAGTTCAGCTCGGTCTGGCGCATGCCTGGTCACCTCAAACAGCTCAGGTATGCCCATTTTACATGGTTCGATATTTACGTGTCACGATACTAGGTATAACGGATCTGGAGCACCCACTCATCAACGTTGGCTCTTGACACCTACCTGATCATTGTGGTCTTCTTTCTACTACGGGGGTACATCATAAACCGCATGGGAACGAACAGGAACGAGAAACAGATTCAGAATTTCAAGAATTCAGCGCTCCGTCTATCCGAATATATTTCTTAGCTTGTATTCAATCCAAATGACCAGAATCGGCAACGCATACATTACTAATCTCTCGGTTTTTTTGCCCAATGCACCGATTAGCAATACAGAAATGGAATCCGTGCTAGGCATGGTCAACGGCCGCCCATCACGCGCACGACGCATTATCCTTCACTCAAATGGAATTAAAACACGGTACTATGCGGTCGATCCGGGAACTGGGAAAGCAACCCATACCAACGCCCAACTGACGGCTGAAGCTGTACGCAGGCTAGCCAACAAAAGCTTCAGTCTGGATCAGATTGACCTACTCGCCTGTGGAACGACCTTTGCCGATCAGCTCGTACCGAGTCACACCAGCATGGTACATGGCGAGCTTGGAAACCCTCCATGTGAAACTGCTTCCACATCAGGTGTGTGTATCAGCAGCACGACTGCACTCAAGTATGCCATGCTGGGAGTAGGTAGTGGGGAGTTTCAACATGCAGTGAGCACTGGTTCAGAAATACCTTCAGCAGTCATGCACGCCAGAAACTTTCAAGCTGAGAACGACACTCAGATCCTGGCACTGGAAAAACAACCGCTAATGGCCTTTCAGAAAGATTTTATACGCTGGATGTTATCCGATGGTGCAGGCGCAGCTTTGATTGAGCCACGCCCGACCACAAATGGAATGTCGCTACGAATTGACTGGATCGTGGAACGCTCATATGCCAATGAACAGCCTGCTTGTATGTATGGTGGCGCCGAGAAGCTGGAAGATGGGACTTTGAAAGGTTGGCCAGAGTATTCTCCCGCCGAATGGGCGCAACGATCCATTTTTACGCTTAAACAGGATGTTAAGCAGCTCAATGAACATATCATGAATTATACGGTTGAACGCCCACTGCGCGAGATCGCACAACTCAAACGTCTGAAACCAGACGACGTTGATTTTTTTCTACCACACTATTCTTCACATTACTTCCGAGATAAAGTTCACTCACACATGTGTAAAGCCGGTCTTGACATTCCCTTCGAGCGCTGGTTTACAAACCTATACTCCAAGGGCAATATTGGTGCCGCATCTATATATGTTCTTCTTGAGGAGTTGTTTCATTCAGATTCACTAAAGCCAGGGCACCGACTACTGTGCTTTATTCCCGAAAGTGGTAGGTTCAGTACTGCCTGGATGTACCTCACCGTTTGCGACCCTGATGGAAGCACTCGGAATTCAGACTAATGCGTGAAAATGATGTTCCACAACACAATGCCAAGGCATTCATGGGCCACAGCAAGGTTCTGTATGCGCTCGATGGGCAAGGACGCTATGTGGCCACTTCGTGCAGCGGATGGGAAGCTGAGGAAATCGTTCTGGATCAAGCAATAGATGAGTTCAAGCAAAAAGCATTTAATGCCTGGGATCGCGCGCGACAGAGTCGTGCATCAACTCTGGAATATCATATGTATCATCAGCGCATGGACCCTGAGCTTTTAGCCCAGTCTACTGGGTTTTTCAAATGGCGAGTGCACCGGCATCTTAAGCCCGATACCTTCGCAAAGCTGCCCAACCGGCTCAAAAAGCGTTATGCCGAAACACTCGGGCTAACGCCAACTCAACTGGTCACGTTACCAGAACAACCGTGAATGAGTCCCTCTCTTCAACCCAGATTGAGATTCCATTCAAACATCAGCAAAGCGCCCATTGTGAAAGTGGCGTAATTTCTGCTCTTCTGCGTCATCATCATGTACCGATCTCAGAACCGATGGCGTTCGGAATCGCGGCTGGGTTGGGTTATGCATACCTGCCATTCGTCAAATTTGGCGGCTTACCATTGTTTGCCTATCGCATGCCACCGGGCAGCATCATTCGGGGTTTGACCCGGCGACTCGGGATCACGATGTATTCAGAAACATTCAGACACCCAGAAGATGGCATGCGGACTCTTGATCGCTTTCTATTCTCAGGGCAGATGGTTGGCATACAAACTTCAGCGTTCTGGTTATCCTATTTTCCACAGGATATGCGCTTTCATTTCAACGCACACAACTTGATCGTGTACGGAAAGTCTGAAAATGAATACTTAATTAGCGACCCAGTAGTTGATGTCTTGGTCAAATGCGATGCAGATTCTTTGCGTAAAGCGCGCTTCACACGCGGTGTCTTGGCTCCCAGGGGTTTGCTTTATTTCCCAAAGTCCATTCCACCCAAAATCGATCTGGAACAGGCCATACGCAGAGCGATACTTTATACCACTGGAATGATGCTTTACGTGCCTGTGCCCATATTGGGTATCCGTGGTATTCGATATGTAGCAAACAAGATACGCAATCTAAACCCACGTAGAGAACACGACAATAAGCTTTTGCTCGGTCATATGGTACGCATGCAGGAAGAAATCGGTACCGGTGGCGCCGGGTTCCGGTTTCTCTATGCGGCATTTCTTCAGGAAGCAGCCAGTGTATTACACCAAGATCGTCTCGCAGTCATAGCCAGTGCACTTACTGCAGTTGGCGATGAATGGAGGCGGTTTGCATTGAATGCCGCAAAAATGTGCAAAGGACGGATGCCTATGGATTACAGCTTATTGGCTAATCAGTTACTGCAATGTGCGGAACAGGAAATGGAAATCTATCAGCAATTACGAACCGAAATAAAACAGCGACCAACCACGCTCTGAATCGCCATCTATAAGAAATATCTTCCCTTTCTCATGGGACATCATACAGCTTGCAAGCCATGCCGCTTCCAAGCTGTCATGAAATGCAGAGAATTGATCAGACATGGACTCTACAGAATAACAGCTTTGTATATTGTCAGCCTCGGTTTTCCCCATCATGGATGCACAGCATAACCGATCACCCACACACCAGACTGACTTCAAGAAAACCTCCAATGCTCCGTATTCAACGAACCTTTTGGTTACCATCGATCGCGAACCACTCTCATCAGCTTGCAATAGGAACCAATGACTACCTTCAGCTAACGCAACATCATCTCGCAAACCTTGACGTAGACGGTGCTCACTGACAGGAAATACAACCTCTTCCACCACTCCTACAAGCGCCTGCCGAATGGTTCTCAGTGACAAATCCACTGTTGCCGCACTCAGGACTGCCTGCAAAGAGCCCCGACGTCTAGAAATGAAATAATTCTGCCCATTCAAGCTTAGATTTTTAGCAACATAAAAACATGCACTTGCACCAAGTGTATTTATGAAGTTGAACGGCTTGGGTATTTCACCATCTCGAATCAACTGTTGTTGTGTTTCGATATTATTACCGATCGGCCCGAGACCAGAACCAATGTATATTCCACAATCTGGGCTTAAGATACGATCTTGAACGCAACGCGCTGACCCGAGAAGCGCCAACTGGATGAAGCGATCCACACGCCGAAATGGCTCCCGACATGTGCTTTTGACCGCAGCATCCAGAGGAGGCAGGTGTGTATTTTCGTTTACCGGACAAAAGTAGTGGCTGACAGCTAGCCATTTCATCGTCATGCGGTCTTTTCAACCACCAGAACAGTATTGTTGCCAGCAAAACCAAAGTGATTAAGTAAATAATGTCCATTTGGCGCAGATATTTCCACTGTGAGCGGATGCAAATCGAGTACAGGATCAGGAGTCTCGAATCCTGGTGTGGCAGGTATAAACCCGCTTAGCAAAGTACCGGCATAAAGCACCAGCTCATTCAAGCAACAGGCACCAAGTGTATGCCCCAGATACGGTTTAAGAACCGTTATGGGTGGAAGATTTTCAAATACATGATGCAATCCACGAGCTTCCGCCATATCGCCTGCACGAGTGGCGGTTCCATGCGCTTTAATGCCACAGGTATGGTGCGGCTGGATACCCGCCCGTTTCAACGCAAGCCTCATGGCTATCGCAGTAGAATGCCCGTCTGTGTTAGCCGTCGTTATACTCCAGGTATCACAATTATTGGCACCGCCAATCACTCGCATACGGGTTACAGAATTGCTATCAGCTGACAGCACGACGGCCCCGATTCCCTCACCTAGCACGATCCCCTGTCGCCAGAGATCAAACGGCTGAATGGTTTTCGCCAGAATCTGCAACCCAAGAAAACCCGACAAGGAGGTGCGGTTGATCATCTCTACGCCGATAACCAGTGCATGGCGGTATACACCGATATCGATCATGTTCAGTGCACCAAGCAAAGCATTAGCCGACGCTGTACATGCAGTATTATAGGTATATATCTCGCCCTTACAGCCTAGACCCTGTTGTAAAATGACTGCAATGTCCTGGTAACCGCACAAAGGCATGGGGATCGCATTTTGCGGATGTTGAGCCAACGCCTTCGCATAGCTGAGCTCAGACAAGCCGATGGAAAAAGATGAAGATCCAATGAATAACGGCAATTTACGAATTTCATCGCGACTTAATCCAGCCTGTATCACAGCAGCACGAGCGACAGACGGTATGAGGCATTCATAGCGACGGGGGTCAAAAAGCTCACTACTGTCGTTCATTCGATAATAAGGCATCCGCAAAGGTTCATTAAAATCATTCAAAGTCAATGTCACGGTCTGGACCAATCTTTGTTTCATTGCGGATACGCAGCTTCCAACATCCTCTCCCAGTGCACAGTTCAAGCTCATTCCGCGTATATAAGCACCCGGCATATACAGGCTCAGTCTGTTTTATCTAAGAGAATAAAATCAGCTAACGAATCAACACAACTTAAAGCCATACGCGTCTGGTTGCCGCCATCAATGCGTTTTCCGTAATGCTGCTTGACTGCAAGCGCAATCTGCAACGCATCAAGAGAATCCAATGCATAAATACTCCCACTTCCAAAAAGAATGGCGTCGTCTGGGATCAGTTCTGGGCGCAAGTCTTTTTGACACTCAGTGACAATCAGCTTCTTGAGTTCCAGTTTGAGTTGCTCTCTATCAACAGCCATTTACCCCCTCCTTCGTCTGCCAAGTAGCCATCCGGAAAACAGAAGACAGAAGCAACTAAAAAGAAGCAAATAGAATATATTCGTGACAACTGGTCTTAAAGCATCCTGTCGCAGAAACACATCCAGATACCCTTCCAGACCCCAAGCCATGGGTGAAAATATGGCAAGTGTTCGCATGAATGGAGGCATTAGAAAACGTGGCACCATTACACCACCCACTGCTGCCATCAGTAGATTACCCACACCTGTAATAATTGTAGCTTGCTCTCCTGTGGAAACTAGGTTGGAGATAAGCAGTGCATAGGAAACCGATGCTAGACTAATCGCCACTGAGACAGCGCACAATTCAAGCGGCGCATGCCCAAGCATCAATTGCTCTCCCCCAAACCACGGAACGACAATCACCCCTATTAGAATCATCAACACAACTTGCAATAAGTTGATGCCCAAATAAGGTAGCATTTTCCCGAAAAGCAGTGCTTTTGCGCTGACCCCCATGCTGCGAAGGCGCAGATAGGTGCCCTGCTGCCGTTCCTGTACCCATGTCGTGGAAAGTGGAATAGCAATAAAAAACATGGCAAATACTAACCATGCCGGCACGTTCTGCTGAACCGATGTAGGCCGTTGACTTTTACCATTAACCTGGTAGAGCGATACACCATGCAATAATCTGGCTACAGCCGCATAGTGCACGCCCAATTGCAATCCCATTCCTGCCTTTAGACGTGCAACATTCAAGGGAGCCAGCATCTGATTCAGGTATACACGCATCAAGGTGCCGCGCAGCACTTGTTCAAAAAGGTTATATATCGCGGGCTCGACGGTCGGTCCAGCCACCATCTGGACCGGCAATGGATCTCTGCTTTGCATAAACCTGCCGAATCCATTTGGTATGCTTACCACGAACTGTGCATGACCACGCTGCACCTGGCCAGCCAAGCTAGAAAATGATGCATGAGAAGACCGCATTTTAAAGTTCTTCAACAGAAGAAGATCCTTTATGAGTCGAGCACTTGCCAGGCTGTTGTCCTGATTGATCAGATAATAATGGACTTCCACGCCTCGACGTTCTGTATACTTGTTTTGAAACGAAAGCGACATCACTAAAATGAACGCTGCAGGCATTACAAACAACAACAGTAGAGCGTGCCAATCTCGTATCAGCAGTTTCCATTCCTTTTTGACCAGTGCGAAAACAGTCACTTCAAGCTCTCAGTTGACGACCGGTTGTTTGCAGAAACCACTCCTCAAGGTTTCCATAACCATACTTCATACAAACGATACTTAGCTTTTCTGTTTCAAGCAGCTCCATCAAATCCCATAGGTCCGATTCACTACAATGGGACATACACAGCTCATGACCTCTGATTTTGAGACCCGGAACCACAAGCAAAGCTTGGCGCTGCTGTTCAGTGGGTGTAGACATCAATGTGACGATCAATCCTCTCTTGCCTGCATTGACCAAGAGTTGGCTCAGCGTGCCGCATGCCAGCATCTTTCCATTATCCAGAACAGCGATTTCATCGCATAATGCTTCGACTTCCTCCATGTAGTGGGATGTGTAGACAACTGTGGTTCCAGCATTATTGATTTTCCTGACGGTTTCCAAAATAAAGTGACGCGAATGTGGATCAATGCCCACAGTTGGCTCATCTAAAAATAAAAGCTGCGGCTGGTTCAGAAGCCCAATCGCTAAGTTGAGGCGACGCTTTAGACCGCCTGATAGGTTTTCAGCGCGAACCGTTTCAAATGATCCTAACCCAGCCACCGTAACTGCCTCACATACGCGAGCAGATAGTTTTTTGACAGGTATTGATTGCACCTGACCGAAGAAGAATAGGTTTTCTACAACGCTCAGTCTCGGATAAAAAGCATATTCCTGTGGCACCAAAGCAATTGATGTCTGAATGTCATACTGATCTTGAGGATATGATTTATGATCAATTCGAACCTGTCCGTACACTGACGGGAGCAAACCTGTTAAGATCGAAATAAGTGTAGTTTTACCTGAACCATTGGGCCCAAGCAGACCGAACAGAGACCCTCTTTGAATACGCATGGATAGCCCGCTGATGACATCGTGCTCACCCTCAGGGTAACGGAATGTTAAGTTCTCAATCTCGATCACGAATCAAATCGCATGAAGTGACCAAATATTCGTTTAGATTTTGTAAAGTTTCACACTTCGGAATATTTTCCCAAGAACATGCACGCTACCATTTTGCTCCATCTGGGAACAGGAAGAGTTATGTTTGCCGCACTTTGTATCAGACTTGACCATACATTTGATTTTAGTCTAACTCATTTCAGGGGTCATGATATGCATGCGTAGGTATGCTAGCACGCATCTCACACCTCCAGGTCAGTTAATTAGTTTCGACACAGGCCACGAACTAGCATGACCCATCAACCAGATCTACTCCGTTAACGCCAGACCCTTCACAATGCACAGAAGAAACATGAGAGCGAATCAGATTAATCAGCAGGGGGTTCGATTTCCAGCATCTATAGTTATACCGCATTCTTGCAGCACTTGACGCGTGAACGTTTTATTACTACTTGCACATAACGACGATGAATATTTTTCATCGCTCCATATTATTAATGAAGTGAAGTCAGGAAACCGAGTCCTAGTCGCTTACCTCACACATGGCAGCATTTATGGAGTCGATTCGGAAACACGAGTTGCAGAAAGCACACGGGTATTAATCAGGTTAGGAATCCATCCAGCAGATATCTTTCTGCTTGGATATGAAAACGATATATTTGATGGGCGCTTATCTGAACGAATCGTAGATGGCTACGAGATCCTTTGCTCGCGGATATCCGAGGAGTTACGCATCGATCGTATGTACGTGATGGCTTGGGAAGGGGGACACCCGGATCATGATGCATGCCATATGATCGGCGTAGCGTATGCACGTACAAGAAACTTACGACAACAGCTGTACGAGTTCCCTGCCTACCACGCCGTACGCAGCAGGTTAAAATCATCAGGAGTCATGAAGTTCATTAATAGCAACCTTGACACCTTGTCTACCGCACCAAACCGTGTCAATGGGTTTCGTGCGCTTTGTTTAGCATCCAGTTATAAATCTCAACTCTCTACGTTTCTTGCGCTTCTGCCCGGCTCGGCGACACAGCTGCTGCTAAGAGGATATCAGGAGTGCAGAAGGGTCCCGGAAGATCGAGATTATACACAACCACCACATAACGGGACTTTGCTATACGAAAGACGATTCCGTTTCTCATTCGGTTCCTTTACCAAGAATACCCAAGCTATTTACAAGTACCTATAATGCGCTGTATCGGTTTGATCAGCGGGAACAGGACATACCAGATCTCATAGAAGTTACTAAGCAGTGCATAAGTATCTTCATGCCTCAAGCAGCGTAGCGCGTTTCGGGGGCTTGAAAGCAGCTGCGCACTCGGTCAGGGCGTTTCTGCAGGAAACGCAGCCGTCTGCTGACGGCGCGATGCAAATCCTCCGGGCCCTCCACACGGGAGCGACCCACAGCGTTATTCTTCACGTCGTTCCAAACCAACTCGTCGGGGTTCAATTCCGGTGCATAGGGTGGCAGGAAGAACAGCCGTAGCTTGCCGGCGAGGCTCTCAACGTAAGCTTGGACGAGTTTGGCGCGATGCACCGGATGACCATCGACAATCAGGAACACAGGCCGACGCTGGCCGTGCATCAGGCGCTTGAGAAAGCTGATGAATACCCGCGCGCCCACCCCGCCCTTGACCACCATGAAGCGCAACGCCCCCCGCGGACTGATCGCCGAGATCATGTTGAGACTGAATCGCTGTCCGGTGACCCGCACAATCGGAGTGTGGCCACGTGCCGCCCAGGTGCGGCCGCTGTGAAAGTCCGAGCGTACCCCGGACTCGTCTTGAAAGAAAATCTGTGCCTTCTGCCGCTTCGCCAGCGCACGGATCCGCGGATACTCCTTCTTCAGCCACTGCTCCACTCGTGAGCCATCCTGCTCATAGGCCCGCCACAACGGCTTCTGACACGTCAGGCCAAGCTGCGCGAGCAACCGGCCCACCGACACCAGGCTCAGCCGTACTCCGCAGTGTTTGACTATCGCCTGGGCAATCATCCCGCGGGTCCAGAGCGCGAACGGAAAGCCCAACTGCAGGGGATTCTTGCCCGTCACGGTTCGATACACCCATCGCATATCCCGGGCGGATAGCTTGCGCGGCCGCCCCGGGATCCGCTTCGCCTTGAGCGCATCCCAACCACCCGATCGGTACATCGCCAGCCAACTGTAGATGCATCGGCTCGAGAATCCGAGCGCTCGAATCACCACTTCCGGGCTCTCTCCGCCCTGAACTTGCTGTACCGCGCGCATGCGAATCTGTTCCAGCGTCCCGTGATCCAGTTTGCGCGCATCGAGCTTTGCCAT
>DAHXNI010000027.1 GCA_027365475.1 Pseudomonadota bacterium
TCGGGTGTATGTGGGGGATTCCTCGGCGCTGGCGAACCTGCCGCTGCGGGGGCGCTACCGGATGGTGCGCTCGATTGGCAGCCGTGAGGTGTCGGTGTTGGCGCCGAAGACGTTCAAGCCCGGCGTCCGTGCCGAGGTGAGCGTAACGCTGAGCGCGGGCGGGACCGAGACGCTGGGCGAGGTGAGTCTGAGTCTGAAAGCCCCGGGCGGCTGGCGGGTGACGCCCTTTGGGGCGGTGGCGCAGTCGAAGGTGGCGCCGAAGACGGCGGTGACGGTGAAATTTGCCGTGACGCCGCCGAAGTGGGCGGTGGCGCAGTACGTGACGCTCCATGGGACGGCGGATCTGTCCGGCGGGGAGTGCTCGGGTGCGAACACGCACTGTGTCGCTCGCCGCGATGGCGGGGTGACCGCGCTCGTCAGTCCGAACATGTCATCAAGGTAATCATTGCGTAACGGGTACTTGTTATGAAAAGTTTCACTCGGTGCAATTCGAAAACACTGTTTTGGCCCTGTATAATAATAACTGTCTGTTTTGCTATTTCGCCCGATGCATTCAGTTACAATGTTCAATACCCACGCCCGCCGAAAACACAAAACGTAACGATTTCAAACGGCGGACTCTCGATTACATTCAATATTGCTTGGGGGGGCGTGGTAACAACAATTACTGATAGTAATGTTGCACATGGTCTAAATATTGTTGACACTCATGATGTTGGACGTGAGTTACAAGTCGATCAGTTTCTCTTCCGAAAAATACATGGGCGAAAAGAATTAATAATAAATCCGACACAGGCTGGTGCTCTGGGGCAACAAGCTTTTTATAAACACCCAAAAGGCGTGTTAATTCCAGAAAAAGGTAGTCGCGTAGTACGGTGGAAAGCCGGTAAAAGCCGGTTTTATGCTGTGATAAAGCCTCTCGATTATGATACAGGAAAGCCAACAAATTGGGTTTACGTAGAGCATGTACGAATTACTCAGCTGGGGGTGGCGCGGTTTCATTACGTATTCTATGATCGCGGCGACGGTACCTACATGATGTCGAGCGAAGTGCCAACGCTCTACTCAGACCGTACAGGTGAGTTCATGTATCCAGTAATCTCCCCTTACGGAAGAAGAGGGAAGATTTTTCGGCGAACAAAGAGTCCACATTGGCCTGTTAAGCTCATAAGTGGAGCCCCGCGCTGGCCGCAAGCATCACTGAGGGGCGCAAACCATCAAATTAAATCGAAAGGATGGATAGCTAACATAGATGCCAACGATAAAATCGGAATTTTTTATACCACTCCCATTGGATTTCCGGAGAGTTACGGCACGTTTCCGGGAGCTTACGTATCAGGCCCTCCTCCCCTTGGTAAAACAAATGTAGTGGCAACGAAGATAACGGCTTATCCCGGATTACGTTATTCAATACGGTTCACAGTTTTGGTAAGCACGCCAGACCTCGGACCAGCACTAATCTCCAGACAGCCGCGCGCAATTTTTAAGATCTGGAACAGATAGCGCCATAGTTCGGAAAACTACAGTGGATAGATAACGTTAAGGCACTCGAAATGCGAATTCATATACCATCGAAACTTTTATTGGATACCATTGCTATATTTCTTATTTCAATCGCTGTCTCATCTTGCGCGCACGCGCAAACAGCAGGAAATAACGAAGTTCAGATCACGATCAAGGTAAATCGGAAAAATATTGCAGAAGGCCAAAACGTCGTCGTTTCGGCATTGGCGATCCGCAAACACACTCTCACGCCAGCTGCTAATATTTATTTGTTTGCGCGCGTTAACGGGAAAACTTGGGGCGCAAAGTATAGGACTCTACGCTCAGGAGTCGCGCACTTGCTTCTCCCGCTTCCAGAACCTGGAAATAATGCAATCACAGTAACCGATGGAACAGCCACATCAAGAACCGTTAATGTGCATGTGCGATCGCGGCGCTTCAAGATTGTCACAGACCCAAAACACTTAATTATAATGGAATACGAAACTTGGTTCGGACCAGGCTATGCACAATGGGGGCGAGAAGAGGCTGTTCCAATTCTTGGCTTATACAGTTCACTTAACCCGTGGGTATTACGCCAACAAAACCTTTGGTTTGACGAGATGGGAATAAACGCTGTAGAGCTTGACTGGACTAACAACCTTACGAGCCCGTTTCCGAACAGGAGGGCAAAAGAGTGTATCTATGCAACAAACACCCTGATGAAAGTTTACCAGCATATGGCACAACATCCAAAGTTCGTTTTCCTAGTAGGTCCGGAACACAACGAATGGCTTAGCCGAAAAACACCTTATCGCGGCCCATGGTATACAGCAGAGATCAATTATTTATATCAGCACTACATAAGCAATAAAAAGTATCGCAACTGGTATTTGAAGTATGAGGGCAAGCCTCTCTTGCTTTTATATCTCAATGGCCCACGTAGTACTAGACCGCCAGACATCATTAGTAAACGATTCACTATCCGATTCGTGACCGCATGGTTACAAACGACTCATGCGGAGCGGTATGGTGCGTGGTCCTGGTACGACCAGGTACCGACTCCTACGTATCATGATGGGAGCGTTGAAGCACTTACAATAACAGACGGATTTCCGGCTGTTACTCCTCCCGCACCAGGAGTAAATAATTGGCTCTCAATCAACGCAGGTGGGAAAAATTATGGAGAAACCTATCGCTCACAGTGGCGAGTAGCAATGAAATACAAGCCCCGGTTTCTTTTTATTAACCAGTGGAACGAATTTGAACCCCCTGATCAATATGACGTCAATCTTAGTAATGACATGGAACCTACCCTGATGACCCGGCGTGGTGCGCAACGTCCGAGTGGATGGGGTTTTTTCTATTTAGATATGACACGTCACATGATCAAGAAATATCATCGAGCGATCGCGGACTCGAAATAACACTCTTAAGAATTTAACGCGAAAAATGGTTAATTTGAAGCGAGTCGTGAGCACGTTCTGTCATAGCGTACGCTGATGTGATTGCATTTTGGATCCAGCTTTTGTCATTAAATGTTGAATATAAAATCCGGAAATCCGAGATCTATTGGGTAATTTCGTCATGAGTGGGACTTGAGTGTGGCAGGAGCAGACAGTTGCGCCGTGGTCCAGGTGGTGGAGAATTAATCGCAGAATTTCTATGAGTGGATTGCGGTCCCTGGTGTAGGCTTCTGGTCATCGCGCTGCCAAGGTGGGAGGCGAGCAGGTTCGGAGTCGAGGCGCGGAACGGGGAATGACGCAAAATGACGACTAGGTTCGGACACGCTCAGCGCTTCTGTGGCAGATCGGGCAGCTGGATATCGGAGCGGTGACGCTCGCTGCCACTGACATCACGCAGGTGAAATAGGTAAGTGAGATCCGGAGTAATCGGTTTGAGTACATCTAAACTATCAGTGTTTTATGGCATCGACAGCATAGTTGAGAGCGTCACAGCCGTGACAGCTGGGAGTGCAAGCGAGTCGGACAGGTACAGGGAGTCTGCAGTCAAAGTTCTGGGAGACGACTATCTCTGGGACCACCGTCTAATTAATCAACAGCTGAACAAAACGCTAGACGAGCCGATACAGTCTGCGGTCTTTCCAAAACATGTGAAGGGTTTAGTAGCTCATGATAACGGTGCGACGACCGTTTCTATGGGCGTTGCGAGCGTTACGCGCGCGATTAACAGTGCAAAAAGAGAGTGCACTCTCGCGCAGTGTTGTATTAAAAAGGATATCCTATGAGCCCATGGTACTGCTGCAAGCTAACCCGGCCATTAGCGGTGGCGTGTCTTATGACCCTGGCAGTTTGTATGCCTACGGTTTCAAGCGCGCATATGGGAGCTCTGTCGCGAGCGGCGGAATCTTCACGCTGTCCGTGGCTTAACTCGTCGCTTAGCGTTTCTAGGCGTTTGCGAATGCTGTTACCTAAGTTGACTCTAGCCGAAAAAGTTTCGTTAGTGCATGGCGTCGAACCTTCCCACGATTACGGCGGCTATGTCACGGGTGTTCAGAGTTTGTGCATACCTGCTCTTAAGTTGAACGACGGTCCTGCTGGTGTTGGGGATGGAAAAAAAAACGTTACAGCGCTGCCGGCGCCGGTTGCTGGATTTTCTACTTGGAATCCGCAGCTGATGTACGAATACGGGAAAGTGATTGGACAAGAAGCGAGGGCAAAAGGGATTAACGTCATATTCGGTCCAATGATTAACGTGCTGCGGGATCCAAGATGGGGACGAGCTTGGGAAACCTGCGGAGAAGATCCTTTCCTTTGCGGTAGAATTGGTGTCGCAGAGATCAAAGGCATTCAGTCTCAGAATGTAATTGCAACTGCTAAACATATTGCGGCGTACGATCAAGAACAGGCTGGGCGAGGAGACTCAATCGTTGGTGTTCGCGCGCTACAAGAGATTTATCTGCCTCCGTTCCGCGAGGCAGTAATGAATGGGCACGTTGGAGCGATTATGGCCATGGGCGCTA
This sequence comes from Pseudomonadota bacterium, assembly GCA_027365475.1. Taxonomy (GTDB): domain Bacteria; phylum Pseudomonadota; class Gammaproteobacteria; order JAKAQQ01; family JAKAQQ01; genus JAJZNM01. The sequence goes on from DAHXNI010000027.1 coordinate 4,466, forward strand.
TAGTCGACGACATACCAGCAAACGAGAACCCGTACCTATTGAAGCACACCATCGACAGACGCTGGGACTTCAGGGGCTTTATAACCAGCGATTATGATGGCGCTCGTGGCACCGTGGGTTCAGCGGATGCCGGACTTGATCTCTCCATGCCATACCCGGGCTATTTTGGTAGGCCGTTACTTCATGCGGTTGCGAAAGGTCAAGTGTCAATGGCGCGCCTTAACACCATGGTATTGAGCATACTCCGGCAGCAGTTCCGATTCGGCCTCTTTAATCACCCTGACACTGGCTCTCCACAGGCAGTTGTTACCAATTCTGTACATACTGCAGTGGCCATGCGCGTAGCAGAACAAGGCACGGTACTTCTCAAGAATGCGCATCTACTTCCCCTCAACCGAGAGCATGTGAGGTCTATTGCCGTAATCGGCGCGGCCGGAGCAGCGTATCCAAAAGCAGTCGGTTGTGGGAGTGGAGAAGTTAACCCGCCTTACGTCGTATCGCCTCTCCAGGGAATTAAGGCGCTGGTGGGAACTCGGGTCAAAGTCACTTATGCCCAAGGAAGCAATCCGCCTGATGATCCGAAGCCGGAGAATATTAAAGCACTCATAGCACGCGCCGTTGCTGCGGCTAGACAGGCACAAGTTGCGATCGTGTTCGCAGACGACCTTGAATGCGAAGGTGGCGGAAAAGCGTATGGACCCGCTGCGCCACCCGCAGGCGCTGTCAATGATCGCTCTAGTATTAGACTTGGAGGGGGGCAGGACAAACTTATCGCTGCAGTAGCATCTGTGAATCCACGCACGATAGTGGTTCTCAATACTGGCGCGCCGGTTGCGGCGCCATGGTTACGCAAGGTTTCAGCGCTTCTGGAAGCATGGTATCCAGGGCAGGTTGACGGCAATGCTATAGCCGCGATAATTTTCGGTAACGTCGATCCGTCAGGTCATGTCGTACAGACGTGGCCTGTTGATGAACAGCAAATGCCAACTGTGAACCCACGGATGTGGGGACCTGGAATTTTACGACCCGGGGTGCCAAAAACTTACGACAACTCAAGAGGAGAAGCGCAGCTCTTCTCGGATGGAATTTTTGTTGGTTACCGGTGGTATGACGCGCACCATGTAAAACCATTGTTTCCGTTTGGGTTTGGTTTGTCTTATACACAGTTTAAGTTTAGCGATCTGACGCTCGGCAGTAATCAAATTAATGGCGTGACTCCCGTTCGGGTTAGCGCTCGGGTGACAAACACGGGACATACACGTGGTGCCGACGTAGTACAGCTGTATCTAGGTATGCCGCAAGTCACTGGCGAGCCACCGCGCCAGCTGGTAGCCTTCCAGCGAGTTACGCTTGCGCCGGGGCAGTCGAAGCTCGTCTATTTCACAATAACGCCGCGTCAGGAATGGTGGTGGGGTGCTAAAGGCTGGACCGAGACAGTCGGGACCTATCGGGTCTATGTTGGAGATTCATCAGCGCTGGCGAATCTGCCGCTGCGAGCCAGCTACCAAATGACGCGATCTATTGGTAGTCGCGAGGTGTCTGTAGTTGCGCCGGAGCGCGTCAGGCCCGGTGTAAGCACAGAAGTGAGCGTGACGCTGAGCAGTGGGGGCACGGAGAGACTGCGCGACGTGATCCTCGGTCTCAAGGCTCCCGGCGGCTGGCAGGTTACGCCGACTGGGATGGTCGCGCATTCAGAGATAGCACCGAACGTGGCGGTTGCTACTAAATTTCTGGTGACGCCGCCGAAGTTTGCGGTGGGACAGTACGTAACCCTCTACGGTACGGCAACATTCGCGCACGAGCAGTGCGCTAAGCTGGAAGGGCACTGCGGAGACAAGCGCGACGGTGCCTTGACAGTGCTCCTCGAGCCATAGTGCGTTTTCCGGACCAATGTGACCGGTGATTCCGGACGAACATGACTGGCCGTTCCGGAGGAACGTGGCCACGCATTCCGGCTGAAGGTGACGGATTTTGGGCTTGCGCCGGGACCCCCTGTGTCACAGTAGTTGTCGCCTCGATACCTCGGTAACCTTGGGGGCATTGAGGAACGACAGTGGCTCGATACAGCAACGACTTCAGAGAACGGGCGGTGGCTCGACTGCTACCGCCTGAGAGTGCGGAAGTTTCCC
>DAHXNI010000036.1 GCA_027365475.1 Pseudomonadota bacterium
GCGGGTGGTACCGTAGCTTTCGCCCAGGATGAACTTGGGGGAGTTCCAGCGGTTGAACTTGGTGAGGTAGCGCATGATGAAGGCGCCGACCGAATGGGCGTCGGCATCGATGCCCCAGAAATCCTGCGGTTTCGCGTTGCCCAGCATGCGACTGTAGCCCGTTCCCACCGGGTCGATGAAAACAATGTCCGTGCGATTGAGAATGCTGTCCGGATTCTTGACGATGGGATAGGGGGGGGGTGGTGAGGACTGGGCGTTGGTCGGTACCGCAACGCGCCATGGACCAATACCGCCCAGATGAAGCCAGACTGTCGACGAGCCAGGCCCGCCGTTATAGGCGAAGGTGATCGGGCGTTTCGTTTCGTTGGAAATGCCGTCGCGCGTATAGGCCACATAGAAGATGCTGGCGATCGGTTGCATCTTCGCATTGCGCATGATGAGGGTTCCGGCCCGCGCGGTATAACGGATGGTTTTGCCGTTGATGACCACGCTGCCATGGGTGACCACGGAGCGGGAGTGAATGGCGTGCGCGGCCATGGGAGCGGGCATGGGTTTGGCCAGTGCGGCCGGTGCGAGCACGAAGCCTGACAAAATCCCGGCTCCGATGAAAAACATTCGAAAAACGAGTCTTTTCATTGGGTTCCCCCATTTTCTTGAATGGATAGGTTAAATCGACATACGCAGATGTCGAGCAGTTGGATTATAGCGTGCGAAAAAGGTTCCGGGTGGATCCCTCACCGCTACGCCGAACGGTACGAGGCAGGTGGGACCGTCGATACGCCTCGTCGAAGAAGCCGCCCGCGATCCGCCACTGCCAGTCGAGCCACCCTGATCTCCGACCTTGCCTATAACATTCAGGCCGTAACTGTTCCACAGCATTCCACTCTCCACCCGCTCGATCTGACGAGGAACTCATACTAATATATGTTATTGATTTATAACTTAAAACTAATATATAGGTTAGTTTATGCGTGTTGCAGATCGCGCTTCTCACCGTCGAGAACTGAACAGGCAGCTGGGTGCCCTCGGTAATCCGAATGTCCTCAAGCCACCGCCACACGGATGGATCAGGGCCATTCGTGACTTGCTCGGCATGACCTGCCTGGGGTGCACGCGTTCGAGAGCCAAGCGGGCGGCAGGTTATGAATTTCGCTCACCTACGACGCTCTGACCGTAGTGGGCAAGACGACCCTGCATACCGAGCGACCATGGCTGCTTAATGTCCGGATCCCAACTCAACGGTGGTCATTTTGTAGGCTGGATTCACGGATTGCGAGGCCTGCGGTTCGAATCTGCTGGTCCCTTCACCGGCTCCTGCGATCAAAAATAGTCGCGCCCGATTCGCCAGCCCCAGTACACGCCCAGAATTGAACCCAGTCCGGAGATAACCCATGCCCCCATCAAGCCTAGATATGCCCCCAGCCACCAGCCGCAGAGACCGAAAAGCGTGGCAAAAATGAAGATCAGAACCTTGGTCATGGCTTCTGAGGATAGGAGGCTGCAGGTGCACCGGGCTGCTTCACGCCCCCATGATACCGGTTCAGGCACACCTACGGCATCGCGGGTGTCCATTTTGGCCAATCCAGGCTGACGCGTCGTGCAGGATTCAGCCGGTTAGCTCGGCTTCTGGGGTTTTGTCCAGTTCCATGCGCAGTAGTGATTCCAGATGGTCGCAATACTGTGCGATGTAATCAATCTTGTTGACAGAGTCGCGGAGCCAGGGGTTCATCAAGGTATGCCGCAGCACGAAAATGGAGTCCTCGGCATGCTCGTCAGCGGCGCTCCACGCGTTCAAACCCAAGGCACTGAGGATATGATTCCGCTCGGCCGGTGCGAGGGAATGCGGGTAGAGCAACGTTGAGGAACTAAAAAACTGCTGAGCCTGAAGGGGGCGGGCGTGATCTACCCGAAGATGACCGTAGACACGATACGCGAACGCATTCATGCGCTGGATGCTTGTGTTCCCAACAGGATTAAAGGTAATACAGAGGAGGTTGGAGTCCGGTTCGAACGGAATCAGGACATGAATCAGGTCTGTCAGGCGATGTGCCATGGCTTGCATGAGTTCATAGAGATGTTCAGTTGCCTGGATGCTCAATTGCGGCAACCGCCCAAAATGGGCATAGTCCAACGGTAATGTCTTGTGCGTCACATAAACAGCAGCTGCCGCCGCACCGGGTTTCGACCCTTCGAGGATGAAACGGCCCAGTTCCCGGAATCTTTCCCGATAGGACTGTTTCCTACGATATTCAGGATTCGAAAAGATATAAGGCACATCCTCGGCGATAAAATCCATCATCCGGTTGTCGCGACAGACAAAGCCGCCACCCGAACCATAGGGTAGATAACCGAGCTTATGGGGATCAACGGTCACCGAATCCACCGATGCGAGAGCGGCAATCGTTTTGTAGACACGGGGTGACGGAAAGTAGCGGAATTCCTGTCGCATAGCGTCACGGGAGCGCAGACCGCCCGACTCTTCGCGAAACAGACTGGTCAAATAGCCACCCCAGGCAGCATCCACATGAACGGCAAGGCCAAGCCCCCGTTGGGCCCAGGTGTTTCGCAAGTGTACGATTTCGTGAATGGGATCCAACGTCCCATACTCCGTGGTTCCGAGTATGCCCACGATCGCAAGTACCGGCACGTGCTTTTCTGCACAGGAGCTCAAGGTCCGGTCCAGAGCATCCATATCCATGCGCATGTCAACCGTCGGAATCCGAAGCAGGTGATTTTGTCCCAATCCAAGAAGTTTGCAGGCTTTTCTCCATGAGTAATGGGCCGTTTGGGCAACGAGTACTACAGGCGGGGCAAGCCCTTCGTGATCCCGATGAAAATCAACCGAGCCCAGTGCGTCGATCCGGCAGGAGTCCAGGGCGTCTAGAAAGCGACGCCTCTGTTCGGTGTCAACCTGAATCTGACTGCTTATTGCATCTGCGAAGGCAATCGTCTCGTCCACTGACAGGTTGAGCAGTGCCCAATCATCGTTGGCTTGCAGCGACTTCCCGTTGAACGAAATTTGTATACCGCATGTTTTGGCTGCAGATCGGATCGCCAATGGAAGATACTTTAAAGCGCGCAAGACCCACAAGGATTCGTAATTCGCGACCGTTCCGCCGGACGTGAGATGGCCAAAGGCGCAGTTCTGGGCGGATTCATCATGCGGAAAACCAAGCATGCGTGCCAGTTGTAGGCCCACATCGATTTCAAGATCGATCGTGCCAGCAGCTGAATCACTCGAAACGTTGTTTGGGTTATAGGGGATCGTGACCATTTGGGCGAGCAGGCCTGGCAGCAGCGGATCCGAGACCATATGTCCCATGTAGCGTGGGCTGGATAAAGGCGTAGACCTTTTGAGGCGCGCGGTCAGTAACTGGAGTTCATGGCGCAGTCGGGATACAAAATCAATATAAGCCGCGTCCTGTTGGGCGAACGGCGGAATTGGCGGTGGATCGTCAGGATGAAAGTTGCGGCGCCAGTAAATATGGTCACGTAGAAGATCTACCAGAAGCCTTTCGAAAAGATCATTATTTTCGCCATAGGCGCCAAGGAAGCATGCGTTCAGAAAAGATGCATCCGGGTTCATGACAGTTTTTCCAAAACTTGCGGAGCCATTCTGGGCGAGTGTGCTGACCGGCGGGCGTACTTCAGGGGCCTGTTCGGATGCACCACCGAAGACTCCTTTGGCGTCGTCGTGCATGAGATGGGGGATACGCATCTTCCCGGTCACCGATCCACGCGCATCAGGCGTTCGCGTTGATGACAATCCGGAGTGTGCGTCATACGCAGGGAGTTCTGAAGCACGCTCGAAAGGACGCTGCATACGGCATCCGGGTTGAGACCGTTGCGTTTGGCTAAGTCTGCGCCGCGCGTCAGAATCTGTTGCTCCCGCTCATGGCTGCGCGACGGCAAACCAATGTTGTGCTTTGTTTCCTGCGCCTTGGCGACCAAATGACTGCGGAGTTTTAACAGAAGAATAAGATGTGCGTCCAATCGGTCAATCTTGCGCCGGATGATGTGAAGGTTCTCAAGTTCTGTATTTTGATAAACGGTAACCATCAATCTATTCCTATCCAGATTCTCAATGACGATGCTGAACGAAGATAGAACGCAGCTGATACGCTCGATGCGTCTACCCGAATCCAAAGTGCCGGTTGATTGTGAACGTTGAACCACAAGGGGCCTATGATTTAGATCAAGGAGGAGCGATCAGGCAAAGCATAACCTAAAAGGATGCGCCTGCGCACGTTGCTCAAACGGCTGGATGCGGAGAAATCAAAACTCCCCGCGAGAGTGCTCCGTTGCGGAAATTATGCACCTCGGCCGATCCGGAACGGACTCGTGGAAAAGTTTCTCAACTATTCGCTGGGTAAGCCCCTCGCTGCCGGTTCCTTTGATTTCTTGTGTGGCCATGCGGTTTCCGTTGTGGTCTCGGATGCCGATGTGGGAATCCTGCTCACCTGTCATCAACGTCGGTTATGTGTCTTGCCAAGCCACGGTGCCGACACCCAGATTGCAGCGCCAGCGCTCGATTTGCTCAGACTGGTTGCCGGTCAAATTGATGCGGATAGTCTTTTTTTTAAACAGCAGCTCACTATCCGTGGCAACGTGGCGCTGGGCCTTGAAGTCAAAAATACCCTCGACGGAATCGATCGGGAGACTCTGCCGGGGCCCGTCCGGCATGGTTTGGCTGCCTGTGTGCGAGTGTTCTTGCGATAGCACGCCACTTATATAAACCCGGCTTGGCTCTGCCAATAGCCATCGCAAGTCGAAGCGTCGATCAGATCGGATACGTGAGGTGTCTCCCCGCCATCCAAAGCATCCCGGATGCGGTGGATCAGTTCAACCGTGTTGTGGGCATCCGGGCTGATTCTGAGAATGCTGATTCCGGTTTGGGAAAACTCGAGTCGGTGGGGGAGGAGGTTCAGTATCCGTCCGGACTGCGTCTGAAGACCGTTCAGTGCAAAAAAGTGCTGTCCATCCTGAGTTTCGACCTTGAGGCCGGAGGGGTACTGGCTGCAGATAAAATCACAATGATCCCGGGTTAAATCGTGAGCACGTGCGGTGAAGCAACGCGCCGAATAGGCAAGGGGCATCCGACCGAATGCAAATAACTCAATTTCAGGAGCGTCCGGATCCCGTTCCCGCGCAATGGTTCCGAGTGCGACACCGGATAGTTCGAGAGGGGGTATCCAGCGGGTCAGTCCCAGTTGTTGGAGCCGAGCGAGCGTTTGCGCATTGTATATGTTGAGTGCTGCGCCGCCTACGAACGGGTGCCCGTTTTCTGCAAGAACATGAATGGCTGCCATATCGTTGGCCTCCACCAGAAACTCCCCGTTAGTGCAGACACGCTCGATTTGAGAGAGTTCCGACTCTGCTTCCACAAGCGTCAATGTGGACAGGACAACTTCTTTGTCTCGATCTTGCAACATGTGCCCTATTTTCAGCCATTCTGTCCATTTGAGGCTACGCCGTTTCGAGCAGACGGTTTCGCCGAGATAAACAATGTCCACGGGTGCTTCCGCCACCGTCCGGTAAAAATCAATCAGTCGATCATCACTCCAGTGATATAACACCGGACCGATCGCAAGACGCATGCGGGCTGGGGTTACCGCCATACCCGAGCGTAAGCACCGAGGGTTGTCTGCTGCCCCTCGGCAAGTTCACCCAAGGCCCGGATCCATGCGTCCTTGGGTATGAAGCGCTGAGGATCGCTCTGGTAAGCATCCAGCGCGGCACGCCAGGTGCGGACCGCCTGGGTGACATAGGCCGGGCTGCGCTGACGGCCTTCCAGCTTGATGGCCTCGATTCCGAGTGCGGCGAGGTTGGGCAATAGATCCAGGGTGTTGAGACTGGTCGGCTCTTCAAAGACATGGCGGATCCGATTCGCCACCCGGAATCGCCCCTTGCAGAGGGTCGGGTAACCAGCTGCTTCTCCCGGCGCGAATCGGTCGATCAGGATTCCGGCCAGTCGGGTTTCAAGACCCTGCGGGGTGGAGATCCACTCTACGGATTCGGCTGGAGAACAAGCGCCATAGTTATTGGGAGATCGCCCACAGGCGTAGGACGAGAGCAGGCAACGCCCCTCGACCATGATGCAGAGACTCCCGAACCCGAACACTTCGAGCGGAACCACGTCATGTTCAGCGAGTCGCGCGATCTGGGTCAAAGACAGCACACGGGGCAGGACCGCACGGCGAATGTTAAACAACTCCCGATAGAGCCGAAGCGCCCGCCAGTTTGTGGCAGAGGCCTGTACGGAAAGATGGAGGCGAAGGTCCGGATACGTTCGGGACGCATAATCGAGGACCGCCATATCTGCTGCGATGAGCGCGGACACTTTCGCATCGGCAGCTTGATCCACTGCAGCCTTCCAGTGATCCCACGCACCCGCGCGAGCGTAGGTATTGATAGCTACGTAGACTTGGGCTTGATAGCGCTTGGCTGCACTGACAACTTCATGGAGGTGGCGCGGATCAAAGTTCAAACCTGGAAAATTGCGTGCGTTGGTCTGGTCACGGAGGCCCACATAAACAGCATCCGCACCCGCCGCAAGCGCTGCTTTCAGCGCACCCCTGCTGCCGGCCGGTGCAACGAGATCCATCAGACGATATGGTCAATCATCGGAAGCATGATAGAAGCCGGGATCAGTCAGGCACTTGATTCGGATCAAGTAAAACAATCCGGATTCCAGGCGCGCCTGCCTTATGCCGGCTGGCCCCAGCCAGGTGTGAGATCCTGATCGATTGCCAGATGATCGAGTGTGCGGGCGACAATAAAGTCGATGAGCCGCTCGACCGTCACGGGGGTGTGATAAAACCCCGGACTGGCCGGGAGGATGACGACCCCGGATTGTGCCAGATGGAGCATGTGTGAAAGATGAATGGTGCTGAGAGGCGTTTCCCGGGGCACCAGCACAAGCCTGCGGCGCTCTTTGATCATGACATCGGCCGCCCGCTCCAGCAGTGTATGACTGGCACCCGTTGCCACTGCGGAAAGGATGCCCATGCTGCACGGGCAGATCGCCATTGCGCTGATACGAGAAGATCCGCTGGCCATCGGCGCGGTCCACTGCTGCTCACCGAAAACGCGCAGATGCCCACGTGTGGTCGCCTTGCGGGCGAGATACCTATTCAGGTTGCGTTCAATGCCCAGCGGCTGTGTGGGCAGGGCAAGCCCGGTTTCCATCTCGATGACCGTACGCGCCGGATTCGTCACGACTACGTGCACTTCCCGGTCGGCCTTCAGCAGCTGTTCGATGAGACGCAGGCCGTAAACTGCGCCTGATGCACCGCTCACCCCCACCACGATGGGCAGCGGATCGGCTGGACGGGCAGAGGATCCCAAGTGTGTCCGACTCACCCGAGATCCAGTTCCGACCAGAGTCGGTCAATGCGCGCAACGATTTCGGGATCTTTCAGGATCGGGCGTCCCCAGGTGCGGCCCGTCTCGCCGTAATCTTTGTTGGTCGCATCGATGCCGAGTTTGGATCCGAGCCCAGTTGTTGCTGATGCAAAATCCAGATTGTCGACTGGAGTTGCGTCAATGCAAATGATGTCACGCCTGGGATCCACGCGGGTGCTGAGAGCCCAGAGGACATCCTTCCAGTTGCGAACGTTGATGTCATCATCGGTCACGATCACGAACTTGGTATAAAGAAATTGGCGCAAAAAGCTCCAGGTGCCGAACATGATCCGTTTGGCCTGTCCCGGGTACTCCTTGCGAATGCTCACGCAGGCCATCCGGTAGCTGCAGGCTTCTGGTGGAAGGTAAAAATCGACAATCTCCGGGAATTGGCGCTTGAGTATCGGCACGAAGAGTTCATTCAAGGCGGCCGCCAGGACAGAAGGTTCGTCCGGTGGCCGCCCGGTGTGAGTGGCGTGATAGATGGGATGGTCGCGATGCGTGAGACGGGTGACGGTGAGAACCGGGAAAAGAGCCGGCTCGTCATAGTAGCCCGTATGGTCGCCGAAAGGACCTTCGGCCGCCACATCTCCCGGCTGGATGAAGCCCTCAAGCACGATCTCCGCTTGTGCCGGCACGCTGAGTGAGTGAGACAGACATGGAGCAACATCGGTGCGCGCGCCGCGCAGCAGGCCAGCGAAGGCGTACTCCGAGAGATGATCCGGGATCGGTATCGCAGCGGCGATCAACAGGGCGGGATCCGCGCCGATGGCGATGGCGACCGGGAAGGGCTCCTGAGGATGGGTTCGGCACCAGGCCTGAAAATCCAGCGCACCTCCACGATGGGGCAGCCACCGCACGATCAGTCGATTGCGGCCGATGACCTGCTCACGATAGATGCCGACGTTCTGACGTTCCTGAAGGGGCCCTCGTGTGATCGTGAGTCCCCAAGTAATCAAGGGCCCCGCGTCGCCGGGCCAGCAGGTTGGAATGGGCAGACAACCCAAATCAACATCGTCTCCCGTCAGTTGATGCATTTGACAAACCGGGCGTGCCACCTGGCGCACAGGCATCTTGAGTGCACCCCGTATCAAACCCAGATGACCCCATAAATCGGAAAACCCGCGAGGAGGTTCCGGTTCGCGGAAATGGGCGAGCATCTCGCCGAGTTCGTGCCATTCCTCAATTGTTTGACGCCCAAGTGCGAGTGCGATTCGTCGGGGCGAGCCGAGCAGATTGGTCAGGATAGGCATGGTCTGTCCGGTCGGTTGCGTAAACAGCAAAGCGGGACCTTGGCTTCGCAAAACCCGGTCCGAGATTTCGGTAATTTCCAGCTTGGGGTTGATGGGAGTCGCGATCCGTTTCAGTTCTCCACGCTGCTCAAGCTCAACCAAGAAGGATCGTAGGCTGTCTGATGGCATCGGTTATGGGTTCAACCCGAGGTGCGTGTGGTGACTGCGACACGTGAGGAATCGATGCCATGCATCAGGGCTTCTTCCCACTCGACCGTCACACGATCGCTGTAGTGTCCCAAGCGGTCAAGCCATTGTCTGACGTAGACGTTACATCCGGTCGGAAGTTCTTTGAGCACAAGAACCAGTGTAAGCGTCCGGAATCCATGAAGTAGATGATCAAGCGTCCTTAAAGCAGCCTTGAGATCGACGGAACCGCACGATTGCTCAATCACCATACGAAGGCGCACCGGTTTCGTAAACTGTTCAAGATCAATCCTGCAAAATCCGTTCATGATCGGGTTTTTCAGTTTGTGAGCTAGTTTGGAAAGGTAATGCTCGGCAAGCATTCGTTCCTTGAGGGAGGGATCCTGTATGTAACGTCGGGTATATTCCCGTATGGAAAATCCGGCCGCCCAATCTTGGCAGGCAAGATACCAAAGTGACGGGCGCACACGACACAGGCTCCAGAGGAACGCAGCCACACAGCCCAGGCCGCCTTTGCTGATTCCACGCGTGATCAGTCGCCAAAGGACAGACCGGGGCTCATGTCCATCCATTTGACGCGGTACGGGGCTCTCGCGGTAGTAACGCAACTTGTTGCGGATGCGTGCCGCAATCGCCCGATGGGTGGTCAAGCGCTCACACAATGCCGCGTAGCCGGCGGTCATCTCGTCATAGGTCATACGGAGGGGCACAACGTTGGTCTGCCCACCGGTATTGTCTCCCGGCTGGACATCTTGACGCAGTCGATGATTGCGTTCCAGACGTTCGTAGAGCGGTGTTCGGGGTACCGCAGTCAGAAGGCCCAGCATGGCAACCTGGATGCCTGAGGCTTCAATAAAGCGGTATTGGCGCTCAAAAGTCTCTGCCGTATCATGGTCGAAGCCCACGATAAAACCACTGAATACGTCGATTCCATTCTGATAGAAGACGCGCACGGCATCCAGAAGGTTGCTGCGGAGGTTTTGTTTCTTCCCTGCCTCCGTCAAGCTTGCCGTGTCGGGTGTCTCGATGCCCAGGAAGACCCAACGAAAGCCGGCGGCACGCAGTCGAGTGAGGAGTTCGGGGTCGGTGGCGAGATTGACCGACACTTCGGTGCCAAATGAAAACGGATAATTATGAGTCCGCTGATATTCCGCAAGAAACTCGAGCAGTGCCTTGGCCCGCGGCCGGTATCCGATCAGGTTGTCATCCACGAAGAAGACATTGTGTACGCCGGTCGGACGCAGGGCTTCGAGTTCGTTGTGAACCTGTGCGAGCGTTTTGGTTCGGGGTTTCCGGCCGAACAGCACGGGAATGTCACAGAATTCGCAGAGGTAAGGGCAGCCCCGCGAGAACTGTAGGCTGGCTGTAGTATAAGAGGACAGCTTGAGAAGATCGAAGCGTGGCGTGGGCGTATGCCGAAGGTCCACTGGGTCCGGTTGGTGGTACTGCCTGCCCGGAACGCCGAACTCGTAATCGCGACAGAATGCTGGCCAGATCAGTTCGGCTTCACCAACGATCACGGTATCGGCAAGTCCCTCATAGGCTGAGGGCGACAAGGATGCGTAACTTCCACCAATGACGACGTGGTAGCCCTTCTCGCGATAGTAGTGGAGGAGTTCCCGTTGGCGGTGAAACTGGACCGCCATGCCTCCGATACCGATGATGTCGGCATCCGGATGGGTCGGAAGGGGCTCGATGTTTTCATCATAGATCGAGATTTTCCAATCAACGGGCGTCAGGGCAGCAAGGGTTGCAAGCCCGAGAGGAGGATTAATTGCCCGTTTGTCTGGAAGCAGTTCACGGAGCGCCCAGCGAAAACTCCAGAAGCTTTCCGGACAACGTGGATTGATCAATACCAAACGTATCGGTCGCCTGGAGGCGGAATTCAGATCAATCTGTTGCACGATCCACCATGGGGTGTATCTTGCGATCATTGTGCGAGATCACGTGCACGCGTGGTTTGATGCAAATCAAGCCTGCACTGGAACAATTCAGCCATTTCACGAGGCGTATCGGCCGGAAGCCCACTGTCTGATCCTCTATAATCGATCCTGAATCGATTTTCTCAGCAGCCAACGAACGGGAGCCAGCGTGACCCCACTTGCCGATCTTCGCTTTTCGATCACCGATCTCAACCCGACGGTCAGCCCAGGCGATGATTTTTATGAATACGCGAACGGCGGATGGTGCCGTGCCAACCCCATCCCTGAGGACTACAGCCGCTGGGGTACGTTTATCGCCCTCGACCGGAGGAACCGGGAGCAACTGCGTGACTTGCTGGAAGATGCCCGCGCCACCACGGACGCTCCTGCCGGATCGCCCACACAGCTGGTTGGCGACTGGTATGCCGCTGCCATGGACGAGGAGGCGATCGAACAGGCCGGATGGGAACCGGTTCGGCCACTCATTGACGCGATCGGGTCCGCTTTCACACCCTCCAGTCTCTGGTCGCTTGTCGCCCATCTTCAAAAATCGGGCGCGAATCCCTTTTTCGAACTCGGCGTTCAGCAGGACGCGGAGGACAGCACGAAGATGATTGCCGTGGTCTACCAAGGGGGACTGGGCCTCCCGGAGCGCGATTATTATCTCGACCCGGATCCCTTTTATGAACATGCCCGTCAGGCATATGTCCATTATCTCGCCGCTCTCCTGGATCTCTGGCAGGGAACGGATGCGATGCACACCGATGAGGCCCGAGACATACTCGCCTTTGAGCGGGAGCTCGCTCAGGTCACGATGACTCCGGCCGAACAGCGGGATCCCCGGGCGATCTATCATCCCCGCACAGTGCAGGCACTTGCGGCTGAGATTCCGGAGATCAGCTGGCGCGATCTCTTTGAATCCCATGGTCTGGCGCGAGAGTTTCCAGTCAATCTCGCCCAACCTGCGTTCTTCGCTCGTCTCGGGCGGCTGGTTGCGGAGACCGATCCCGCGCGGATCGGACGCTACCTCGCGCTCCAGCTTCTTTCCGGTTTTGCACCTTATCTTTCGTCCGCCTGGGTTGGTGCGCAGTTTGCCTTCACAAAGGCTTTGACCGGAACCGAACGGATTCAACCCCGCTGGCTTAGAATCGGGCGTGCGCTTGATTCCGCGATTGGGTTTGCACTGGGTCAGCTTTATGTGGCCCGATACTTTCCACCTGCTTCGCGTGAACGGACGCAGGCGATCTTTGAGCAGGTCCGGGGTACCTTCCGGGATCGGATCCGGTTGCTTGGATGGATGAGCGAGGCGACCCGCTCGCGTGCACTTGAAAAACTCGACCGGCTGGGAACCCGGATCGGCTACCCCGATCGCTGGCGGGATTACTCGGGATTGACCATCGACCGCCGCTCCTATGTTGCGAACGTATGCCGGGCGCAGGCTCATGCACTGGCTTACGAACTCGCAAAGATCGGACAACCGGTCGACCCGGAGGAATGGTTCATGACGCCGCAGACGGTGAACGCATACTATCATCCGGCGAAGAATGAGATGGTATTTCCGGCAGGAATCCTGCAGCCTCCCTTCTTTGACCCGGATATGCCGGAGGCCTATAACTACGGCGCCATTGGTGCCGTGATCGGACATGAAATGACGCACGGGTTTGACGACCAGGGTCGCAAGTATGATGCGGATGGCAATCTTGCTGACTGGTGGCTGCCGGAAGATGAGAAAGGCTTCGGCGAGCGGATCGAGGCTCTCCGGACCCAGCTTGGAAAAGCCCGGTTCAAGGAAGGTCTCACCCTCAATCCCGAACTCCTCATGGGAGAGTTTATCGCCGATATTGGTGGTGTGAATCTCGCCTATGAGGCCATGTTGCGGGCGGGGATCGTCCCCGATCGGCCCTCGGGACATGGGGGCCTCACGCACCGGCAGCTTTTTTTCCTGGCTTTTGCGCACCTCTGGGCAGGTGATGTCCGGGATGACACCCTGAGGCTCATGTTGGCGAGTGATCCTCATCCTCCCGCAACGGTGCGGGTCAACGAGACACTCCGGAATGTCACAGCATTTGCCGACGCATTTCCCATGTCACGTGATGCACCTCTCTATCCGACCCACCCGGTCGACCTCTGGGGCGGAGACTAGCCCTCGTTCAGGAGCGTTTCCGGGATTTCCCACGAGACGGATGCGGGACGTGACCGGTCGCGACGTGCGGCGCTGCCGTATCGCAGTTTTTCTGTTGATCATCGAAAAAAATATCGGCACCAAATGCTTCGAGGAAAGGGGCCTTGTCGCGGCCACCCAGGAAAAACATCTCGTCGATGCGGATTTTCCAGGCTCTGAGCGTCCGGATAACCCGCTCGTGAGCCGGAGCCGCCCGGGCCGTGACCAGGGCCGTGCGAATCAGTGCCGGATCTTTCGGGAAATCGGTCTGGACCTTGTGGAGTGTGGCCAGGAAGTTCTTGAAGGGGCCACCCGGCAGAGGGTCCCGTGCGAGGCTGGTCTCCTGTTCGGCAAATGCCGGCAATCCCTGTTCTCGGTAAACCCGCTCGGCTTCGTCGGAAAACAGGACGGCATCCCCGTCGAAAGCAATCCGGAGTTCTGGAAAGCGGCTCTCGCCCGCCGCGCGCGGTATGATGGTCGCGGCAGCGTGGCCGTTTTCGAGTGTCTGACGAACAGCTTCGGCATCAGCCGAAAGAAAGAGATCGGCTGAAAACGGATGGATATAGGGAGCCGTCTCGTGTCCACCGCTGAAGACCGCTTGAGTGATGTCGAGCCCGTAGTGACGGATCGAGTTGAAGATGCGTAAACCCGTATCGGCGCTATTGCGGGACAACAGGATGATCTCGACGCGCCGATGCCCGTCCGGACCCTGATTCAGGCGCAGCAGTTTCTCGACCAGCGGAAAAGCGACACCCCGGGCCAGGATTTCCTCTTCATGGCTCATCTGGTAGCGGGCGTAAGCTTCGACTCCTTGGGTCTCGAAGAGGCGATGGCTTTCTTCAAGATCGAAAAGTGCGCGAGAGGAGATGGCGACCACCATGGGCGCGTCGCGAAGGCCGGTCCCGCGCATTCGGGAGTCAGGCCGGGAGCCGGGTGCACCGGTAGACATTCTGCAAGATCCTGACGGGGTTTGGGGAATCCGCATATTGGGGATGACCCCGGTCATCCGGGTCCCGGTTTACAGAGGGGGCCATGCATGGCGACACGTCGTTCACAAAAGATCCCTTCCGGTGATCAGTTCTTGGGTTATCATAGCGTTCCTGAGATTTCCGTGGAGACACCTAATGCCCATCATGCAGCAACAGTCCCATAATCCTACGCTCAGAGGCGGTCTGCTCTCTCAGTTTCCGGCTACGCCCGCCGGACAGACAATGACGCTCCATGGTGCCTTGAACAAGGTTCTGATCAGCCTGGTTTTGGTCGTCGTCTCTGCGCTCTATACCTGGAACCGCTATGTGGAGGTTTTGAACCAGACCCACAATCCGGCGCAGGCCATGGCCGCGACGAGCATGTATCTCTGGATTGGACTCATCGCTGGACTGATCCTGGCCATTGCGACTTCCTTCAAGCCCATGTGGGCATCCGTTACGGCGCCACTTTATGCGATTGCGGAGGGTCTGTTTCTGGGTTCCATGTCGGCCATGTTCAATGCCAGTTACCCCGGCATCGTGATCCAGGCCGTTGTGCTCACATTTGCCGTCATGGCCGTCATGTGGTTCCTGTATCGGAGCGGGCTGATCCGTGTCACAAACAAACTCCGGATGGGGATCATGGCTGCAACCGGCGGTGTGTTTCTGTTCTACATGGTGACCTGGATTGTCGGTTTTTTTGGCGTCTCGACCGAAAACCTGTTTTTCGGGAGCCAGATCAGTATCGTGATCAGCCTGGTTATTGTTGCTATCGCCGCCTTCAATCTGCTGCTCGATTTCGATCTCATCGCGAGGGGTGCGCAATCTGGGTGGCCCCACTATATGGAATGGTATTCAGCTTTCGCACTCACAGTCACCCTGGTCTGGCTCTACCTCGAGCTGCTCACCCTGCTTGCCAATCTCAACTCCCGCTGAAGTGGGCACGCCGTGTGCTCGGCTGGCGATTGAGGCGGCTGATCTTCAGGGGTTCGCGACCGGGGGAATCCGGGAGATACGTCGGTGGGTTCTCAGTTGCCGCCAGGTGAGTTCTCCCACAGCGGCCCGGATGGCATAACCGGCCACAATACGTGCGACCGTCGCGCTCACCAGAGCAACCCGCGAAGCCAGGAGTTCGTGTTCCGCGTTGAGTACATTGAGTAGGGTCTTGACCCCTTGCCGGTGTTCGGCCACGAGGCCACGATAGGCGATCTGCTCGGCTGCAACCTGGGCTCTCAACGCGCGGATTTGGGCTTTGGATGTCACGTAGTTCTGCCAGGCCTGAGTTGCTTCCGCAAGTGCCGCCCGCAAAGCCACGCGGGCCTGTGCCTGTTGTTCACGCAGACGGTCACGGGCTACGCGGGTGCGAGCACTCGTGACGCCACCTGTGTAAATCGGGACCGTCACGTTGACGAGCAGGGCAGCTGTATTGAGTCTGGTAAATCCGAACTCGGGGTTGTAGGAACGCAGATACTCGCCCACCAGCTGGACCGATGGCAGGGATGCGCTCCGTACCTCCGAAATGGTCGCCCGTGCCGAACGAATGCCGTACCGGGCGACCAGCACCGAAAAGTTCTCACTGGCGAGTGCCCGGGTCTCGGCCAGCGAGTGCGGCAGCGGCCGGATCGGCAGCGGTCGTGCGAGAGTGCCGGGAGGAGAGCCCACAATCTCGGTGAAGACCGACTCCACATTGGCCAGTTGACCCGATGCAGCGATCACTGCGGCTTCGGCTTGATCCAGGCGCGCGCGTGCTTCTGCCAGATCGGTGCGGGTGGCCTCACCGTTTCGCAAACGAGCCTTGGTTGATTCAAGATGCTGACGCAGCAAGCGTTCATTGTTCTGCTCAAGACGGAGAACCGCCTGACTCCGGTAGACAGAACTATAGATTTCGGCTACGGCGAGAAAGGTGTGCTGCTCGGTTTCACGCATCGCAGCGAGTCTGGCAGAGACACCGTTTTGGGCTTTGCGGATTGATGCACGGGTATGCCCCCCCTGCCAGATCGGCTGCTCAATCTCAAGGCCGTAGGCGTTCTCGTTGGCGGCCAGACTGGCATTGGTCAGGTGAAACAGATTGGAGGTCACTCCCCAGCGGCTGCGACCGATGCTGCCGGTTAAAAATACACGCGGGTGGTCGCCACTCCGGGCCACATCGATCTCGGAATCGGAAGCATGAAGGGCAGAGCGGGCTGCCCGGAGATTCGGGTTCGTGTGGTAGGCGAGGAAGAAAGCTTGGGTCAGTGTCTCCGCTTCAGCCATCCGGCACGGGCCTACGCCTATCCAGAACAAAACTCCGACCCCGACAACCACGATCCATTTCGGGATCAGTCGACAAAGAGGGTGGTGATGGATCATGGGTTTCGCTTCCGGCTGTGGATTCGGTGGGTCGTGCGACACGTAGGGGGACCTAAAATTGTACCTTGACTCAGGTCGTTTGTCCGCAAGCGGTCATTCTGGCAGGTTCTCGGTGGGTGTCCACAATCTCGACCCGACGATGGTTTCGGTTTCACCGTTTGATGAGGTTCCAAACAAACAGGATGGCACCGATGGTGATCGCAGAGTCCGCCAGGTTGAATGCAGGGTAGTACCAGTCGTGGACATGGAGCAGAATGAAATCAATGACATAACCGTGCAGAATCCGGTCGATGGCGTTACCCACGGCACCCCCGAGAATGAGGCTCAGTGCGATCGAGAGTATCCGCAGGTGTCTTGGCAGACGGAGGATCCAGTTCACGATCACGACCGAGACGATGCATGCGAGTGCCAAAAACAGATCATTGCGCCAAGCGCTCTGGCCGTTCATGAAACTGAAGGCTGCACCCCGGTTGTAGATCCGGGTGAGTGCGAAAAAAGGCAGGATCCGGATCCTGCCGCCGGGCGGGAGAATGGTTTCGATCCAGCCCTTGCTCCACTGGTCGAGGACAACCACAAGAACGCTCAATAAAAGATATCGGGACTGGTGAGATCGGTTCCGTTTCGAATCAACAGATGCTCTGGACTCAGATGAAGGCACGTCTCTCTCCAGCGTCGAACAGGTTCCCGAAGCAGCGTCCACAAAGGTCGGGGTGGTCCGGGTGATCACCCACATCCTCCCGATAGTGCCAGCAGCGGCCGCAACGCTGGCCCGACGCCCGCTCCAGCCGGAGATGGGCGCCCTCAAGTCCCTCGATGGGGAAGGAGCCAGCAGGTGCCGGGGCCGGTCTCAGATCTACGTGAGAGGTGAGAAACAGGAAATGAAGCTCGGGACCGAGAGGCAACACGGTTTCGAGGAAGGTTGACGGAAGATAGAGATGAACCGCAGCCTCGAGACTTTTCCCCATGCGGCCTTCGCGCCGTTCGAGTTCAATGGCGTGGTTGATAGCGCTGCGGATGAGGAGGAGGGTTTCGAAGGGCCAGCGCGCAGCAAGGTGCGTACCAGTGGGCACCTCCGGGAAGGTGGTGAGCATGATCGATTCGGCCTTGACACCCGGAAGGTAGGTCCACACTTCTTCGGCAGTAAATGGCAGAATCGGCGCCATCCAGTGGACGAGACTTCGGGCGATCGCATGAAGGGTCTGTTGTGCTGAACGCCGGGCCTGCGAGCCAGCCAGCAGAGTATAGAGCCGATCCTTGAGCACATCAAGATAAAAGCTGCCGAGATCCACGACACAGAAGTTGAGGAGCATCTGGGTGATGGTATGGAAGGCGAAGCGTTCATAAGCAGAGCGGATCTCGAGATCCAGGATACGCACCCGTTCGAGCATCCATTGATCAAGGGCAAGGCAGTCTGCTGGGGGAAGCGCATGCCGGATCGGATCGAAGTCGCTGATATTGATCAGGAGAAAGCGAAGTGTATTGCGCAGGCGGCGGTAAATGTCTGCACTCTGATCGAGGATCGGATCCGAAACCGCGAGTTCAGAACGGTAATCGTTGCCAGCTACCCAAAGTCGCAAAACGTCGGCACCCAGCCGGTCAATCACCGCCTGTGGTGCGATGACGTTCCCCAGCGATTTCGACATCTTGTGTCCATCCGCATCGACAGTGAATCCGTGGGTCAGAACGGCCCGATAGGGCGCCTGCCCCTGCAGGGCCACAGAGGTGATGAGAGAGGATTGAAACCAGCCGCGATACTGGTCGGAGCCTTCGAGGTAGAGATCCGCGGGCCATCCGAGTTCGGGGCGCCTGGCGAGGACGGTTTGGTGGGTCAGTCCCGAATCAAGCCAGACGTCGAGTACATCGTCGATGCGGTGGTAACCCCTGCGATCGATGGAGCTCGCGTCTGGCTGGTCGAAGGCAGTCAAGCCGACCTCGACACCATCCCGCTCGATCCGTTCCGCCAGCTCTTCGAGGAGTTCGGCTGAGCGGGGATGGAGTGCGCCGGTTTCATCCTGTACCCAGAGAGCCAGTGGAACACCCCAGATGCGCTGGCGCGAAATGCACCAGTCTGGTCGGTTTTCGACCATCTGGGTCATGCGTGCAAGCCCCCACTCCGGGTGCCAGTGGACAGTGGCGATGGCATCGAGACTGCGCGAGCGGAGCGGGCCATCTTCCAGTGGAATGAACCACTGCGAGGTGGTCCGGAAAATGACGGGTGTCTTGTGGCGCCAGCAGTGGGGATAGCTGTGCTGCCATTCTGCCCGGCTGAGCAGCGTGCCATGAGCGCTCAGGAGATGTTCAATGGCATCTCCGGCAGCAGAGATCGAAAGGCCTGCCAGATGCTCGACGTTTGGGCGAAACCGCCCTTGTGAATCGACGAGGTCATCCAGCGGGAGCCCGTAGTGCCTTCCGAGCGCAAAATCTTCGAGGCCGTGGGCCGGCGCCGTGTGCACGGCACCGGTTCCGACATCGAGTTCAACGTGGTCGCCGGTTACAACCGGAACTTGGCGTGCATAAAACGGGTGCATGAGTTCAAGACCCGTGAGTGTCGCACCCACAACAATGCCGACCTGAGCCACCTGGGCGAGTCCGTAGCGCTTGAGGGCGGGTTCCGCAAGCGATTCCAGGAGGATGAGACCCTCGTCACCTGCGGATCCACGCACCCAGAGGCAGGCGTAGCGGGCCTCGGGGTTGAGGCAGACCGCGCGGTTCGCGGGCAGGGTCCAGGGAGTCGTGGTCCAAATGGGGATCGACCAGTCGAGACCGTGCGAGCCGGAACCCGCTGACGCCAATGCCTCAATGCGTGCAGGCTCCGCCACCCGGAAGCGGACGTCGAGCGCAATCGAGGTGTGGTCGGCGTACTCGACTTCAGCCTCTGCGAGCGCGGATTCACAGTCGAGACACCAGTGAACAGGCTTGGTGCCCCGTACGAGGTGGCGACTTCTGAGCAAGGACGCAAGTGCCCGGAGCTCGGCGGCGACGAGCGGGGCATCCATGGTTCGGTAGGGGTGATCCCAGTCCCCCAAAACACCGAGTCGTTCGAAGTCTGCGCGTTGCCCAAGAATCTGGGTTTCCGCGTAGTGGTGACAAGCAGCACGGAAACTCGCAGCATCGACCTCGCGTTCTTTGCGCCCGAGCTCGCGTTCGACCATGAGTTCGATCGGCAGTCCATGACAATCCCAGCCAGGGACGAAGGGCGCGTCGTATCCGAGGAGGGTGCGTGAACGAACGACGATATCTTTGAGAACCTTGTTGACCGCGTGACCGATATGGATGCGCCCGTTGGCGTAGGGCGGGCCATCCGCCAGAACGAAGCGTGGCCGGCCCGAGGACTCGGCACGAATCCGTTCGTAAAGATGCATCTCCTGCCAGCGTTTCACGATCTGGGGTTCGCGTGCCGGCAAGTTGGCTTTCATCGGAAACGCGGTTTCCAGAAGGTTCAGGGTTTTGCGGTAATCCCCCACGGGTTGGACTCCTCGGATGGCTGGAACGGTCTGGACGCCAGGATCAAGCGGGCCTCTCGGGCATCCGTGTCAATCGCCCGACGCAGATGTTCCCAATCGTCAAAGCGGCGTTCATCACGCAGGAACGCCACGAACTCTACTGTGATCAACCGGCCATATAGGTCGCCCGTCCAATCAAACAGATGCACCTCAAGTAACTCGCGACCATCACCCAGACCGGGCCGGATTCCGAGACTGGCCACGCCATTGTAAGGGAGAGTCCCTACCCCGTGCACCCGTACGGCAAAAACGCCCCGCACAGCCGCGCGTCTGCGGTGAGGGAGGAGATTGGCCGTTGGATAGCCGATGGTACGCCCGCGTGCCTGGCCGTGGATGATGTGTCCGGCCATCCCGTAGGGGTGGCCGAGTAGTCTTTGGGCCTCCTCCAGTGCACCTCGGGCCAAAGCCTCCCGAATGCGCGTACTGCTGATCCGTGCTCCCTCTGCCTGCTCGGGCGCGACGATCCTGAGCCCGCATCCAGCCTGGGCCAGCAGGTGCTCAAGAAGTTCCACATCGCCCAGGCGCCTGTGTCCAAAGCGGAAGTTTTCACCAACGACGACTGTTTCTGACCGGAGGGAACGAACCAGAATCGTTTGAACAAAGTCTTGAGCCGAGGTTTGGGCGAGATCGGAGCCGAACCGGAGGGCGACCACACGGTTGACGCCAAGCGGCCTCAGTGCAATGAGTTTTTCACGCAGAGTGGTCAATCGGGCCGGAGGAGGGGTTTTAAAAAACTCCTGTGGCAACGGTTCAAAAGTGAGCAGCGTGAGCGGCAGTTCACGCTCCATCGCCAGCGTGTGCGCGGTTTTGATGAGAGCCTGGTGGCCACGGTGGACACCGTCGAAACCACCGACCGTCACGATGTTCGGTTCAAGGTTCCGCAGATCGCGTTCGAGCATCCTCACTCCGTATTTCATGAGGCGCCTTGGGCTGGATCACGAGTGGTTGCAATCATCCGGTAGAGGTTCACGGGCCCAAGTCCCTGGATCCAGAGCATGAGCCCATAGATGAGAAACCCGGCGCCGATCAGGATCGACAGATGTCCGATTCGGGTCCAGACAGGCCAGTGAAACCAGTGCCTGAGACGCCCCTCGAAGAAGACGAGGGCCGCTCCCATGACCATAAGTGCCAGTAACACACGGGCGAGCAGGGAGCGCCAGCCGGGGTGGTGGCGCCACTTCTCTGAGCGTTTGAGACCACGGGCGAGGAGCAGGGCGTTGAGGAGAGCGGCGAGCGAGGTGGAAAGCGCCAGCCCCGCATGCGGAGCCGGCCACCCTTCCATCACCCAAGGGATCACGATCAGGGCATTGAATGCAAGGTTGGCGCTGATGGCTAAAATGGCTATCCGGACCGGAGTGCGCGTGTCCTGCTGGGCGTAAAAGCCGGGTGCCAGAATCTTAACGGCGGTAAAACCGATCAAGCCCAAGGCATAAGCCATGAGGCTCGCTTCGGACATGCGCGCATCGAATCGGCTGAAGGCACCATAACGGAACAGCGTCACGATGAGTGGGCCGGCGAGCACACCGAGACCGATTGCTGCGGGCAGCGCGAGAAGCACCACGAGCCGCATGGCGGTATCAATCAGTTGCGAGAACTCCTGAGGTGATCGGCGCGCATGGGCACGTGTCAGTCCGGGCAGGATCACGGTACCGAGTGCGATGGCAAAGACGCCCAACGGGAACTCCATGAGCCGGTCAGAGTAATACAGCCAGCTCACGCTCCCCGGGCTCAGGAAGGACGCGATCGCCGTATCCACCAGAAGATTGATCTGCATGACCGATGCACCGAACAGGGCCGGCAGCATGAGGTGAAAAATCTGTTGGACCGATTCCCGCTTCCAAGCCCAGCGCGGGCGGGCGAGCAGCTTCAGGCGGCCGAGAAACGGCAGCTGAAAAAGGAATTGCAGGAATCCCGCGGCGAGCACCCCAAGTCCCAGAGCCAAAACCGGGACGGCGAATAATTGTGATAGCCAGAGTGCTGCAGCGATGAGGGACAGGTTGAGCAGAATCGGGGTCGCGGCAGGGACGGCAAAGCGTCCGTGGACGTTCATGGCGCCCGCTGCCAATGCAGTCAGGGCAATGAAGAAGAGATAGGGAAATGTGAGCCTCAGGAGTTCGGTTGCAAGCCGGTGGGTCGCCGGGTCGTTCGCGAAGCCGGGTGCAAAGAGATCTATGAAATAGGGGGCCAAGAGGATCCCGAGCACACTGAAGGCAATCAGAATGAGGCCGAGTGTGCCGCTGGTTTCGGCGATCAGGCGTCGGGTCTCCACATGGCCTTGATGGGTGTGAACTTCGCCGAGGACTGGAACAAAAGCCTGGGAGAAGGCCCCTTCGGCGAACAGGCGACGGAAGAAGTTCGGAATTTTGAAGGCGACGAAAAAGGCGTCCATGACCGGGCCCGCACCGAAATAGCGTGCCAGGATCACATCCCGAGCGAAGCCCAGGATCCGAGAGAGAAAAGTGAACCCGCCGACTGTCGCGGTCGACCGGAGGAGATGTCTTGCGCCGGATACCGGTGAAGAGGAAACCTCGGTGTCGGGAGTTGGGACAGACATCGAACAAGAGTGTACCGGGTGGACGCCGGGCGTGCCAGCTTGGGCGTCCTGGGCCCGATCCGGTTCTATGTGCTCACGGCCAATTGTCGCGGGCAAAATCGACCGCATGAGCCGCAGCAGGTGATCAACTGTGTCAAGACCGAATGCTCCGGGGTCAAAGCCATCGCCCAGCCCTTCGATCCGTTCCCGGTGTTCCGGATGGTGTGGGTCGCGCAGCGTGTCGAGCATTTGCTCGTACCCGGTGGCCTGCCTCAGTCCTCGGGTGGACAGGCGCACATGCCGACCCAAGAGCGCGGAGAATGTACACCGGACTCGGAAGACAATGCCTTTGCGACCACGAGTTCATGCCACCCGCCGTCGCCGAAGTCGTATTTGTAGATTCAGGCGCGCCGTTCCTTGGTAATTCGATCAAGCGGAACCATGCCTTTGCTTAGGATATCGCCTGAAAACTCCGTGATTTTGAGTGGGTCGATTTTTACAGGCGGGCTCCAGGTACACGACGCTTGCAAAATCGGGATCGTGGTACAGTTCTTGAGGGTAGCCTCGCGCTGGGTGTTCCCAAACCTGATATGAACTAGGCGCCTAGCGGAGAGTCCCATGCGTAAGAATCATGCCAAGATCGTTCCATTAGCCATTCTGGTTCAGGCTGTCATATTCGGCGCAACTTTTCAATCACCAGCGCAGGCGGAGAAAGCTCCCTATCCGGCTATGGCTCCTCTCGATCAGTATCTGATGCCCGAGAATTCTGAAATCGCGCTGGCTCGCAGTGCTGCTCCGGCGGCCATTTCGGACCGAGCGGAAGTGATGGTGCTGGGACGGAAGGGATACACGACCGCCGTGAAAGGCAGGAATGGCTTTCTCTGTATCGTGGAACGATCATGGGCTAAAGCCACTGATGCTCCAGAATTCTGGAATCCCAAAGTTCGCGCACCCATTTGTTTTAATCCGCCAGCCGCAAGAACTTTTGCGCCCATCTACCTGATGAAGACCGACCTGGTGCTAGCAGGAAAATCGAAGAAGGAAATTGCCGAGGCGATCTCGTCAGCACTGAACAAGAAGGTACTGCCTGAGCTGGAACCGGGAGCGATGTGCTATATGATGTCGAAGCAGCAGTACTTAAATGACCGCGGCAAGAATTGGTATCCACATCTGATGTTTTATGTTCCTGGTAACGTGGCGAAAAGCTGGGGAGCCAATCTGCCGGGCTCACCGGTAATAGCAGGGAATGACCCTGAAGAACGGGTGACTGTTTTTCTGGTTTTGGTTGGGAAATGGTCCGATGGGATGCCAGCTCCCCCGACTGTGCACTGAGTTATCCGTCCCCAACGGGACTTTGGGGCGATGGGCAAGCGGCGTGCACGCGCCGCATGCTGTTCTGTGTGAGGCGAATAAACCCAGATAATCTCCTCATCTCGTGATCCTGAACCAAAACCGAACCTGGCTTCTGACTCATTCGATATTGGAAGAGCAGCAATTCTCAATGTGGCAATAATCACGAAGGCTGGACAAAAGGCGCGGTCTGCGGTATAACAGCGCTGGGCCATTGTACGCGAGCGCGGCGTGACGGATCGTGTTACCGAAAATCCCCTGAGTCTGAATGTCTTAGTGG
>DAHXNI010000037.1 GCA_027365475.1 Pseudomonadota bacterium
TCCGCAAGGCCGAGTTCGCCCAGGCCTACTGCCGTATCTCCAGCTACCTGCAGACCATGGCCAACCGCGGATATAATCCCCTCATCGCCATCCAGATGGCTCTTTCCGGTCAGCTGTACGCGGAAATGGGTGAGTAGTTACTGTTTGAGAAAATAACGGGCGCCTGAAACCACCAGCGGAATGGACCACCGCTCGACCGATGTTGGAAGGTTCAGTGGCTTGAGTGTCATGCGGGCAGCCAGGGCGAAAGGAAAATAGGCTCGGGTTATGGAATTGAGTGTTCTGCGGAATTGTTCGTAGCGGCCCGGATCGAAAGGGAGATCCGGATGCCGCACCTGAAACGCATGTTTGTATGCAATCAACCCGTCTTCGGTGTCGATTTCCCGAATGCGGGTCCAGAGCGCCTGAAGAATGGCCCAGCGGCTTACGTGTTCGCGCTCGGCATACTGCCTGAAGTAGCGGTAAAAATACTTGTAGTGGCCGATTTCGTCATTGCGAATGTAGTGTGCAATGCGCTTGAGCAGCGGTTCGGTACAAAAATCCCGCAGCATGGTGTAATAAGAGGAAGTGCCTGTCTCCACCATGCACCGAGCCACCATCTCCTGCGTGCGGGTGACTTCCAGCTGCTCCGCATTGCAGAGCTTGGCATATTCCGCGAAAAATCCCTGATAGGCGCGATCCCAGTCGAAATCAGGCCAGACTTTCTGGACATAGCGCTTGAGCGCGACACCATGCTGGAGCTCTTCTGGCTGCCAGTGGTCACTCAGCCAATTTACCACCTCTGAGTCGCCCGCATAGTGCTCAACCAGATTCTGGGTGTAAAGATCTGTCGTGATCTCGACAAAGGAAGCTGAGGCAAGCAGGAAAAACATCGTTTCATCTGATGCAATGCGTGCAGGCTCAAGTTCATCCCAGGGCAAGTCATCTACCACCCAGGACGCATGGGGCTGCACGGAGGGAGGTAGGTGCCAGGATATGTTGCTCATTTGTACGGTCGACCTGAAAAAAATGAAGGAGGTGAAACAACCAAGCCAGGATAGAGCGGACTGCAGGATTTGATCATCGGCACCTCCGTTTGAGGCAACTCACTCCGGGTCCATCTTGTTCTCGGCATCTCGGACGAGGTTGTCCGAATCAGCTGCCGGCGAGAACGAGGAGACCCCCGGCAATGGCCAAATCGCTCATAAGCAGAATGACTTGGATTTGATTCGAGAAATCATGATGAAAAATGACCGCGGCGGCGATGCTGAAAAGTGCAAGCGCAAATGCCGCGAAACGTGTTTTCCAGCCGACGAGGATCATGAGTCCGCCACCGAGTTCAAGGGTGATGACAAAAGGCAGTAGCCATGCAGGCAAGCCGTAGGCCACCATGTAGCCGGCCATGCCGGCGTAGTTGAGGATTTTCATGATGGCTGAAATGATGAAAATCTGCGACAAAAGGATTCGCCCCAAAACCTGTAAAAGACTACGCATAATGATGCACCTCTCTCAATCGGAATAGCGGTTGCCTCAAATGAAGATAGCAAGAAAACGGATCGAGGTGCAAATGGAATCAAGCTCCGCTGGAGTAGTGGAAGGGGTGCACTTACTTTGGGAATGGGCAGAGGGGGCTGCAGCATGGCAATGGCGTGTCCGCCTGTCCAGGATCACTGTCCGAGGACAAAGCTGTGACCCAGGGTCCGGGTCTCATTCCGGGAAGGCACGCACTTGGTGTTCCCGGAGCGCCCACTCCACGTGTTCGCGAATCAGGGGATCCGGGTACTGGGCACGCCTCTGCAAGGCCCTGAGTACCCGCTCGCTGGATTGGGCATTGCCCAGTGCTACGGCGAGATTCCGGAGCCACCCCCGAAAACCGGTGCGGCGCAGGGCGCTGCCGCGGGTTTTCTCCTCAAAATCCTGTTCCGTCCAATCCATGAGCTCGGCCAGCTCGGGGGCCAGCAGTTCGGCTCGCGGGGCAAACTCGGCAAGCGGAACCTTCCGGGCGAATTTGTTCATGGGGCAGATCAACTGGCAATCGTCGCATCCAAAAATCCGGTTGCCGATGGCACGGCGGAATTCGATCGGTATGGGTCCCTGGTTTTCGATGGTGAGATAAGAGATGCAACGTCTGGCATCGAGTTCGTATGGCCGGACAATCGCCTGGGTCGGGCAGATATCGATGCAGGCGTGGCAGCTCCCGCAATGATTGGCACCCGGAGTATCCGTCTCGAGCGGCAAAGTGGTGAGAATCTCTCCTAAAAAAAAGTAGGAACCGCCTTGCGGCGCAATGAGGTTGGTGTGCTTCCCGATCCAGCCGAGGCCGGCGTTTTGCGCCAGTGGTTTTTCCATGATAGGACCGGAATCGACAAAGACCCGGAACGAGTGCGGTGCAATCGCTTGGGCTAAAGCACAGGCCAGCTGGCGCAGCTTTTTTCGCAAGATTTTATGATAGTCCCGCCCCAGTGCATATTGTGCGATGTACCCGCGATCCGGATTCGCGAGCGTTTCAAGGCGTGCGCCATTCGGTTTCCCGTAGTCGCTGCGGACCGAGATGACCCGGATCGTATCTGGAAACCAGGACTTGGGCTGGGCCCGACGCACCCCATAGCGTGCCAAGTATTCCATGGATCCGTGATGGCCCCTCTCGAGCCATCGTATCAGTCGTTCGGCATCACGCGGAAGATCCGGCCGGGTGATACCTACCGCAGAAAACCCGTGCGCCCGTGCGATCTCATCGATGAGGTGCCGCGGATGCCGGTTTGGAGCCGGTGCGTGTCCGAAATCCGGAGTCAGGGGGTGGGAGGGTTCAGGTTTGGGCAAATGCATCATTCCTAGGCGGAGCTTGACCATGTTACCCGTCCCGAGGTTCCCCGGGATGGAGAGACCCTTGGGCCGTGACAGTTGGGCTCAGGCGAGCCATAATGCGCGCATTCTCCCATCTGGCCCCCTAATTGATCGATCGCGAAAGTTTTTCCTTCAAGCCGACCCGGCTGCACACGCGGGCGCTCTTTTCGGTCGCTCAGGTACGCGAACTCGAACGTCTTGCGAAATCCGAAGCCGGGCTTGATTCCTTGACCCTCATGGAACGTGCGGGTACTGAGAGTCTCGTATATATCCGTAAGCAGTGGCCGTCCGTGAGGCATCTCGGCGTTCTCGCCGGGCCCGGAAATAATGGGGGAGATGGGTTCGCCCTGGCACGCCAGGCGCGCGATGCCGGTTACACGGTCCGGGTCTGGACAGTCGGTGCCGCAGCTGGGGGCCCGGCTCATGTCATGGCACAAAAGCTTGAAACGGTCTTGGCGCCCATCCCATTCGGGAACCAGGGGATCGGAGATGCCGATGAACCCGAGTTGTGGGTCGACGCCCTACTGGGCACTGGGCTCAATCGTCCACCGGAAGGACTGATTCTGTCTGCGATCGATCGACTCAATTGCATGCGTGCTCCGGTTCTGTCGCTTGACATCCCATCTGGACTCGATGGGGATACGGGTTGGGTGCCGGGAGGGCAGGCCAGTGCGGTTCGGGCATCAGCCACGATCACATTTCTCTGCCACAAGCGGGGGCTCTTTACCGGAGTCGCATCACAGTATGTTGGCCGAAAGTTGGAACTCGTCACCCTGGGGATGCCGTCCGATTTGATGGAGCGGCTCACCCCTCCCGCGCGCCTCATGGATGTGCATGACCTCGATTCCGCTCTGCCGCCCCGGAGCGCGGCGTCGCACAAGGGTGATTGGGGCCATCTCCTGATTGTGGGTGGAGGGCTTGGGTATGGAGGGGCCATCCGTCTGGTGGCCGAAGGCGCATTGCGGGCAGGAGCAGGGCTCGTTTCGGTTGTCACCCGACCCGAACATGTGGCCGGACTGATCTCGACGCGTCCTGAAGCCATGGTTCATGGTACCCAGAACGGTCGGATTCCAGAGATTCTCCTCAAACGGGCGACTATCGGTGTGATCGGTTGCGGACTGGGGCAGGATCGATGGGGGAGGGCTCTTTGGGAGCAACTGATGCAATGGCCGAAACCCCTTGTTGTGGATGCTGATGGGCTCAACTTGCTCGCGCAATCCTGCCGCCAACGGGATCACTGGCTGCTCACACCCCATCCGGGAGAAGCGGCTCGATTGCTGGAGGTGAGCGTTGATGTGATCGAAAAGGATCGGTTTGATGCCTGTAAGAGACTGGCCGAGCGTTATCGGGCCGATGTGGTACTCAAGGGTTCCGGTACGCTGGTTTCGGGGGCGCAGGTGGCAGTCTGCCCGTTCGGAAACGCCGGTATGGCCAGTGGCGGAATGGGCGACTTCCTGTCGGGAATTATTGGCGGATTGGGTGCCCAGGGTATTCCGCTCAATCGCGCCGGCGCACTCGGCGTTCTGGTCCATGCCCTGGCCGGAGATGACGCGGCTTGTTTGGGGCAACGCGGTCTCCTCGCAAGTGATCTCGCTCCTTTTGTACGAATCCGTGTCAATCCAAACGGATCGCCTCTTCATTGATGCAAGGAACGCTCAGCATTCAAGATCTGGCGGCCCTCGATGAACTCGCTCAGGACAGTGCGCGAGTGGTGGGTCTCGCCCCGGTCATCATCCATCTTGCGGGTCCTCTCGGAGTGGGCAAAACGACCTTCGTTCGTTTTTGGCTGCGACATCTGGGTATTTCCGATACCGTGCGCAGCCCAAGCTTCACGCTTCTCGAATGTTACGATTGGGAGGGGCAAAAGATTGTGCACACGGATCTTTTCAGGCTTCGTGGACCCCGTGAACTTGAGAATCTCGGGTTGCGCGATTATGTTGGCGAGGCGCTGATCTTTATTGAGTGGCCAGAGCGGGGAGAATGGGCCACGCCCCCGCCTGATGTCCATTTTGCATTCGAATACGATGGCAGCGGACGCCGGGTCACCATCGCGAGTTCTATATGACTTGAGATTCCAGCACGCCCACTGAGTGGATTTGCATGAGTGAAGAGGCGAAGTGCGCTGGAATGTTGGGAAGGGTGAATGTCTGGTTCTGCTCGATGCCTCACCGCTGGGAGAGAAGCCAACGCGCTATTTTTGCTAAACATATATAAATCATGATGTTATAAAAACTTAGGGTATTTTTCTTCTCAAGTTTAATTTATATTAATTCGCTATCTAGATGAGATAGTTGAAAATTGATTATTTTTATGGTTAGCTGAGCTTGGACCCACTTGGTTTGGGCGTGACGGGACGTGAAAACGGTGGTTTGGGCACTGGTGCTGGCCTCCTTATTGGCATATCCAGCCTTGGGGCGGTCTTTTTTAAAGGGTGTATCGATCCGCCCCGGAGCGCGCGTCACGGAAGTCCGTATCGATCTCACGCAGGCGGTCCATCACACGGTTTTCACCCTGAGCGATCCGAACCGACTCGTGGTCGATCTCCGTGGGACGCGGTCCCGTCTCAATGGGTTGCCCGAAGGAGCAGGTATCGTGCGCGATGTGCGCATGGGACAGCATGCCCGTATGCTGCGTCTGGTTTTTGATCTCCGTGAGGCCGTGCTACCACAATCGTTCTACAGCACTGGTCCTGGCCGGAACGATCTCGTGCTTCGCCTTGCACCCAGAATCGCGGATCCGCAGCCGGTCGTCAGTCTTGAGCAGGCAATCCGGTCGATCGGGCCAGTTGTGGTCTGTATCGACCCGGGACATGGTGGAGTTGATTCCGGCGCGATCGGTCCGAATGGTCTCATGGAAAAAATCGTGACGCTATCGGTGGGGCTTGATGTCCGTGCTTTGCTCAGCGGGATTCCGGGGCTCCGAGTGGTTATGACCCGCACGGGCGATTACTATGTGGGATTGCGGCAAAGGCGCGAGATCTGCGAACGGGCGCACGGCAATTTGTTTGTGGCGATTCACGCCGACTCCTACCCGGTGCGGGCGATTGAAGGCGCCACGGTTTTTGCGCTTTCCCAGCATGGAGCGACGGATGCCGAAGCCCGCTGGCTGGCGCACAGCGAGAACAGCGTGGAACGGATCTATGGACATGTCTATTCGGTCAATCTTAAAAACAAAAGCCGCGTGCTGCGCGAAGTGCTTCTCAATTTGGCACAGTCCGCCACGATCCATCAGAGTCTCAGGATGGGTACCGATGTACTCGAAGATTTCTCGCGTTGGGCAGTTCCGTTACACCGTGAAACCGTGGCCCAAGCCAACTTTGCGGTTTTGCGCGATCCGGATGTTCCCTCGATCCTGATAGAGTGTGGCTTCATCTCGAACCCCTGGCAGGCCCATGAACTGGGGGAGCCTGCTTTTCGGGAGCGTATCGCCCATGCCATTGTGCAGGGTATTTTGACGTACCTGCATCACAATCGCCGTACGGAGACGGTTCTGGTCGATGCCGCACGCAACCACTCGCTCCACTATGTCGTTCAGTCGGGCGATACGCTGGATGGAATTGCCTTGCGGTACCATGTCCCTGTTACCAAGATTCGTGCCGACAATCATCTGTCTGGGGTGAATCTTTTTTCCGGACAGATCCTCACCATACCGGTCAAGTCAGCCGGTTCCGGCTAAGCCGATACCGGTGCCAGACGTGGGGCTGACCTTGGGCCGGTGACGCGTCTGGCCTTAAACTATTGTCATGTCCATTCGTGTACTCGCTCCCGAATTAGTCCTCCAGATTGCAGCAGGAGAGGTCATTGAGCGACCAGCTTCCGCGCTCAAGGAGCTCATGGAAAACAGCCTGGATGCCGGTGCCCGTGTCATTTCAGTCGATCTTGAGCGGGGCGGTATAGGGATGATCCGTGTGTGCGACGATGGATCCGGGATCCCGCCGCAGGAACTTGCGCTGGCCCTCCATCCGCACGCATCGAGCAAGATCCGTTCGGCCGAGGATTTGACTTCCATTCAAACACTCGGATTTCGGGGTGAAGCGCTTGCCAGCATTGCAGCCGTATCCCAAATCCGTATCGCTTCGCGCGTGAGGGGCGAGGAAATGGGCTATGAGCTGACCACCCCGAATAAAACCCTGGAGCCGCTTCCCCGAATGCACCCTTTGGGGACGACGGTTGAGGCGCGGGAAGTGTTCTTTGAAATTCCGGCCCGGCGGCGTTTTCTCCGCAGCGAGCGAACCGAGTTCCAGCATTGTCTCGACTGCTTCCGCCGGCTCGCGATCGCTCATCCCGATATCCGTTTTCGCCTGCATCAGGATGGCAAGCCGGTTTTGGATCTCGATCCCGCGCCGGATCTCGAATCGGAATCACAACGGCTTGCTCTGCTCCTCGGATCCGAGTTCATCGATTCCGCCATACATCTTTCAGGCGAACATCTCGGGATTCATCTGTCCGGCTGGTTTATCGAACCACGCCATGCTTCTTCTGTAGCGGCTCCTGAATTGTGGCTCGTAAACGGGCGGATCGTCCAGGATCGGCTATTGCGCCACGCCGTGCGCCAGGCCTACGCTGATGTGCTTTATGGCCAGAACCGGCCGCGCTATGTCGCCTGCCTTGCCATTCTGCCTGCGGCGGTTGATGTCAACGTCCACCCCCAGAAGCTCGAAATCAAGTTTCGCGACGCTCCGAGCGTCCACCAAGGTATCGTTCGGCTGCTCCGATCGGCTTGGCAAAAGGGCGCTTCCGGGCCGAGTGCGATCCCAATGGGTGCTGTTTTACCCCCGGATACTGAAGCCGAAGCTCGTTCCGATGGAAGGTCCGGGCCGGGAACAGTCAGAGATGGCCGACTTGATGCAGGCACCTCGCTTGCCTATTTGAGGGACCTCGCCACGAACGTCCCTCTCGTTGACGAGCCCGAGCGTCTCGGATTTGCCGTGGCTGAAGTGGGCAATGCCTACATCGTATCTCAGTCGTCCCAAGGTCTCGTCGTCGTTGATTTTCACGCTGCGCATGAACGCGTCCTGTACGAAGATCTGAAGCAGGCGCTGCAATCACGGCCACTTGCAGCGCAAACGCTTTTGATACCCATCCCGCTTTCCTTGGGTGTGCAAGAGATCGATGTGCTCCTGTCCTTGAGAGACACACTTCGGGAACTCGGTTACGATCTTGACGCGACGGGACCCCGAAGCATCCAGCTTCGCTCCCACCCAGTGCTTCTTGATGCGAGCCTTGCTGTTTTGGCACTCGAGAAACTTGCGCAGGAGCCGCAAGACGCCAAAAGCGTGGATAGTTTGATTCGGGTTTTTCAGGAGGTGGTGGCGGATCTCGGGTGTCAGGGTGCCATTCATGCAGGCCGCAGGCTGACCGTGGCCGAAATGAATGCCTTGCTGAGAACACTCGAGAAGACCCCATCTGGTGATTTCTGCAATCATGGGCGGCCGACCTGGATCCGCCTCGAATATGCCGAACTCGACCGGCGTTTTCGCCGCGGACGGTGATTGATGCGGGGCGCACCCGTCTTCTTATTGATGGGGCCTACAGCCAGTGGGAAAACGGAACAGGTGCTCGAACTCGCGACGCGCTTCCCGCTTGAGGTGGTGAGTGTTGATTCATCCATGGTCTATCGGGGTCTCGATATCGGTACGGCCAAACCCACTCCAGCCGAGCGGGCACGTGTTCCCCACCACCTGATCGATCTCCTGGATCCCTCCGAGATTTATTCGGTTGGCCGTTTTGTGGAGGATGCCAACCAAGCGATTCGCATGATCCAGGCACGCGGCCATCTTCCCTTTCTGGTGGGGGGTAGTTTTCTTTATTTCCGGGCATGGATGGCCGGGCTATCGCCCTTGCCGCCAGCCAATCCGTCTATCCGCGCAGGCATTGAGAGGCGAGGAGAACAGATGGGTTGGCCTGCGCTACATGCCGAGTTGACCCGGATCGACCCAAATGCGGCGGTCAGGATTCACCCGCACGATCGCCAGCGCGTGGGTCGAGCACTCGAGGTTTACGAAGCGACAGGTCAGACGATTTCTCACCTGTGGAAGAGTCATCGCAAGCCATCTCGAGTGCCATGCTGCCGTATGGTACTCGAAGTGACAGACCGCGCCGCACTGCGGGATCGGGTCGAACGAAGGCTGTCCAACATGTTGGAACAAGGATGGATCGAGGAAGTGCAGGCTCTTGTCAATCGGGGAGATCTTAGCGAGCGGCTACCCGCTCTCCGGTCCGTGGGCTACCCGCAGCTTTGGCGTCACCTTGTGGCAGGCGCCGGATGGGAGGAGACGCGCAGGGCCATTGTTACGGAAACACTTCAGTTGGCGAAGCGGCAAATGACCTGGATCCGGGCGACCGAGGCGGACGCCCGTTGGCCAGCCGAAAATGCAGACTGGCGACGACATTTGGATGAGATGGTGGGTCGCTGGGCGAGAGATAATCTGTGCTAGAATACGGAAACAAATCGGAATATTGTGACCTTAGTAGGCGTGACATTCCTTGTAGCCGTTAATTGCAATGAAGTGTCGTCAGCAGTCTGCCACGCGGAGAAGATATCCCAATGACAAAAGGCCAGTCCCTTCAAGAACCCTTCCTGAACGCCTTGCGTAAAACCAAGGTTCCGGTATCCATTTATCTCGTCAACGGGATCAAACTGCAAGGTCAGATTGACTCGTTTGACCAGTTTGTCATTTTTTTACGGAATTCCGTCAGTCAGATGGTATACAAGCACGCGATTTCGACCGTAGTGCCATCTCGTCGAATCTCGCTTGACGAAGGCGATGAATATTCCGAACACGAATCCCCGGAGGAAAACGGATCTGGCACTGACGAGAACTGAATCCGGCGGAGCCACATGCCCACGGGGCGCCATTCTGGTTCATCTGGAGCAACGCCAGACCGAGTGGGATGGCCTAAGTCGGCTTGAGGAGTTGGTTGAACTGGTGCGGGCCGGCGGGTATGAGTCGAGGGGCGTGGTTTCGGGCCGAAAGCAGGTGCCTAGCCCGTCGCATTTTCTCGGTTCCGGCAAGGTCAAAGAACTCGTGGCATGTGTGCACGAAACCGGGTGCCAGACGGTTGTCGTGAACCATTCCCTCACCTCAGTGCAGGCCCGTAATCTGAATCAGGAAACAGGTGCTGCAATTCTGGACCGTACGGGACTCATCCTCGAGATTTTCTCCGAGCGTGCCAAAAGTTATGAAGGCAAACTCCAGGTGGAACTGGCACGCCTGCAGTATGCAGCAGGCCGCCTGGTGCGTGGATGGAGTCACCTTGAGCGCCAGAAAGGCGGCATCGGCCTCAGAGGACCCGGTGAGACCCAGCTTGAAACAGATCGTCGCCTCATTGCGAAGCGGGTATCAACCCTTGAGGGACGACTCCGGAGTTTTGAAAAACACCGGGCCATTGAACGCCGATCACGAGCGGGCGCACCGCTCGTGGCGCTGGTCGGTTACACCAATGTTGGAAAATCGACCTTATTCCGCGAATGGACCGGCGCGCCCGCTGAAGTTGCTGACCAGTTATTCGCAACCCTGGATCCCACTTGGCGTCAGCTTCGGCTGCCCTTTGGAACACAAGGGATTCTGGTCGATACGGTGGGTTTTATCCGGGATCTGCCGCACGAACTCGTTGCCGCATTCCGCGCCACACTCTCGGAGACGCGCCTCGCCGATCTTATTCTTCACGTTGTCGATGCCAGTGCCCCCGGTTATCGCTTGCAGATCGATGTGGTGAATCAAGTGCTTGAGGAAATCGGTGCCGGAACGGTTCCCCGCATTGAGGTCATGAACAAAATCGATCGTCTGGGCCGCATGCCGGAACTGGAACGGAACCCGGACGGGATGCCGGAACGAGTCTGGATCTCCGCTGATCAAAGAACAGGTTTCGATCTTTTGGGCGAAGCGACACTTGCATATCTCAAGCGTTCTGCTGAGTGGGGTTCCGTCATCATCGATGACTCGGAGGGAGCGTTTCGCGCCGCCTTATACTCGCTTGGTGCTGTCCGCTCAGAGCATCGGCTTGAGACAGGCAGAACGGAGATGACACTTTGCTTGACCCCTGCTGATCGGGCACGACTCACGCATCGGTTCCATTTTGCACCTGAGCGATGGCACTGTTGGAGATCTGCCTGTGAGGTGCCAGCGTACCAGGTGGCATCGGGTGGGTAACGATGTCTATTGAAGAACCGCCCAACGATCAGGATCCGTGGGGAGATCCGCGTCATCGGTCGGAACTCGACATTTGGCTAATCCGCCTCAAAGGATTTCTCGTGAAAAGCATGAAGCGGCCGCGCAGCGGAGGTTTGCGTAGGCGACACCGCTGGCAGCAGTCGTTACCCTGGGCCATTCTTCTGATTGCTGGGGTCTGGTTGGCAACTGGGTTCGGCACGCTTGCTCCGGGGGAAGTCGCGCTTCTTTACGTTTTGGGCCAACCGATTGGACGGGCCACGAACGGAAATTTCTGGAACTGGCCGCGCCCTTTGGGTCGCACGCGCATTCTGGATTTGTCTGCTCCGCATAGCCACTTCGTGACGTTCCGGACGCTTACAGAAGAAGATCGACCCATCGCAGTCACCGTTCGTTATGTCTACAAGATTACCCGCCCTGAGGCATATCAGCTCTTCGCCAAACATCCTGCGCTCTGGCTCAGGGGGCTCATCCTGTCTCGGTTGGGTGCCTGGGTGCGGCTTGAGCCCCACCCGATCCGATCCGCAAAAGATCCCGATCGGCCTCTCACCCAACCGCCACTGGCATTGATCCGGAAGAAGCTCAATCGGAGTCTCAGCGAAATCCATTCGGGACTTCGC
This sequence comes from Pseudomonadota bacterium, assembly GCA_027365475.1. GTDB lineage: Bacteria > Pseudomonadota > Gammaproteobacteria > JAKAQQ01 > JAKAQQ01 > JAJZNM01. The sequence continues at coordinate 11,614 of DAHXNI010000037.1, forward strand.
CTTGTTGAGCTTACTGCGAGTCTGGACCCGCCGAGTGAGGTTCGCAAAGCGGTGCGCACGTGGTTTGCGCTTCGCCTGAGTCAGAAACATACGATTGCAGAGGCCAAAGAGACCTTCAAGCAATCCTATAGAGCACAAAAGCTTGCCGAGCAGAATAAACGGCTGGCCATCAAGATCCGAATTCGGCGCTGGATTGAACGGGCCCGGTTGCAGACAGCTCGTTTCCTGTCGATTCTTTCCGCATATCGGCTGCATCCGGTACTCGTGCGCCAGTGGCTGGTCAGCTCGTTTTTGCGGAGACTCAAACGAATTCCTAAGATTATGGGATCCCATGAAGCCGGTGCCTTGTTGTGGCCTCTGGGGAATGCGTCCATCCGGAAAAACAAAACCAAGCCCCCCCCGCATCCGGGATCGGGCCATCCGGCCGTTTTGGGAGGGGTGAAGCCATGAAACTTCGCAACTGGCTTTATCCAATCCTCGTCCTGATCGGTGTCGTATTGATCTCAAGCGGCAGTTACGAGCTTTATCCCTGGCAGGGCGCGTTCGTTGCCGGAGCGGGTGGACAAACTGAACTGGTGACCGACAGTGGGTGGCATTGGCACTGGCCGGGATTGACTACAGTCACCCGTTTCGATCGGCGTCGGCATATTTTTTTGAGCGCTCCGTTGACATGGGTTGCTTTCCCCGGAGGCACGATGCGGATGCGTTTTCTCGCGCTTTGGCGCATCACCGACCCCCTGGAGTATCACATGATACTCAAGGCATCCCGTAAGGCAGCAGCGGCCGCAATCGAAACACAAGTCCGTTACGGGCTGAGCACATGGGACAAGCAGGTCAACCGAACGCAGGGTAGTGTGCCAACTCCGCCGGCGCTCTCGGTTTGGTTGCCCGCATTCAATCGTGTCTTGGCCCGGCAGGGTATCCGCCTGAGTCGCCTCGCGTGGGCTACGCTGCGTTGGCCTTCGATCAGGATGAAGTCACTGGAACAGGGCGAACTCGAACGGTGGGCCGACGCGGAGGCTGCCATCCAGGCAGATACCCGCGTGAAACTGGATCAGGTTCGTTCCCGGGCACAGGCCAAGCTTGCAGCCCTGCGTCTCCTGGAGACCGAGCGCAGTGCGGAAATCGTATCGACCGGTTTGCGAGACGCTTCATCCATTGAGGCCCGCGCGAGGCGTTTGGATCCTCGCTTTTACGATTTCTATTCCGAACTTATGCTTTATTCAAAAACCCTGAAACAGGGCAAGGGCTTTCTTTTGTTGTCACCTGGCGATCCCTGGTTCAGCGCGTGGGGGTCACATGCCCCCCATCATTGATCCGGCCCTCGCCCCGCGCGAGAATGATCCCTCCGGTCGGGAGGCCGGGCCCAGCCACTGCACCCCCGAAAAAGTTGCACAGGGTTCGCCGATGGGCAAATGCATCGTTGTGATTGGCACACAATGGGGTGACGAGGGCAAAGGGAAGATCGTCGATCTTCTGACCGATCGCGCCCATGCCGTCGTTCGTTTTCAGGGTGGCCATAATGCCGGTCATACACTCGTCCTGAATGGCCACAAAACCATCCTCCATCTGGTTCCGGCGGGCATTCTGCGTGACGGAGTCCTCTGCCTGATCGGTAATGGGGTTGTGGTCTCGCCTCCCGCACTTTTTGAAGAAGTCGACACCCTTGTAGCCCAGGGAATCCCCGTATTTGATCGACTCCGGTTGAGTCCGGCCTGCCCACTGATTCTGCCCTCGCACATCGCGCTCGACCGAGCACGCGAACTGGCCTGGGGAGCACGCGCTATCGGCACGACCGGCAGGGGTATCGGGCCTGCCTACGAAGACAAGGTTGCCAGACGGGCACTCCGGATCGCGGATCTCTTCCATCGCGAACGACTTGCCACCAAACTTGGTGAAGCACTGGATTTTCACAATTTCCTGCTCAAGCACTACTTTCGGGTCGAAACCGTCTCGTTTCGGGAAACACTGGATCTCTATCTGGGATATGCGGAGCGACTGGAGCGGCTCGTGTCGGATGTGGGCAAAACCCTCAAGGATCTCCGTGACCGGGGAGCGAACATTCTCTTTGAAGGTGCCCAGGGCAGCCTCCTCGACGTCGATCTTGGAACCTATCCTTTTGTGACCTCATCTAATACCACCGCTGGCGGGGCAGCGACGGGTTCGGGATTCGGGCCCTGTTACATCGACCAGGTTCTCGGTATCGTCAAGGCATACACGACGCGGGTCGGCGGGGGGCCTTTTCCGACTGAACTTTTGGATGGTATGGGTGAGCATCTGGCACTTCGGGGTTCCGAGTTTGGAGCGACCACGGGTCGCAAGCGGCGCTGCGGGTGGTTCGACCTCGTTGCGCTCAAGCGTGCCATCATCAACAACAGTGTGTCCTCACTTGGCATCACGAAACTTGATGTTCTCGATGAACTCGACACGATCCGTGTGTGTGTGGCTTATGAGGGTCCTTCGGGTCGTCTCGACGTGGCGCCGACCGGAGCTGAGGACTACGCTTTGCAGGAACCGGTTTACGAGGATTTACCCGGTTGGCGTTGCTCGACGCTCGGCATCCGTTCGAAAGAAGCGCTGCCCGTCAATGCACGGGCCTATATCGATCGAATCGAATCGCTGGCTGGCGTCCCAGTCAGCCTGATCTCAACTGGAGCCGAGCGGGAAGAGACGATCGTTCTGAAGCACCCATTTTCTCCACCGCTTTCAATCGGGACCGGTGTCTGATCCCATGTCCGGATTTCAAATAGACACGGTGGGTTGTTTGACCCGGCCAGCCGGTCCGTGTATCCGGATGCGTATCCGCAATGCGAGGCGAATCTGGTGCCGGGGAGAGGACTCGAACCTCCACGGATTGCTCCACTGGTACCTGAAACCAGCGCGTCTACCAATTCCGCCACCTCGGCCCGCAGGCACTATAGCCGAGATTCGGTTCCAGGGTCAATGGCGATTTGACCCTTGTGGTGATCCAGCGGAGCAAATATGAAATCCAGCCTGCCCCGATGGCCGGAAGAAGATACGGTTTTTGAACGCGAACGCGAGCGGTACGCGAATCCACTTCCGAGCCGCCTGTTCTTGTCTCGTTGGTTCGAAGCACTTGGACGCCCGATCGATTTTGATGCACTCATCGAAGCGTTTCAACTGGGCGAGCCGGTACTCAAGCAGGGGCTTGAGCGCCGTCTCAAGGCGATGCGCCTCGATGGCGAACTCGTTCAAAACCGCCGCGAGCAATGGTGCTTGGTGCGTATCCTTCCGATTATGACAGGCCTCGTTCGGGCTGAACGCGATGGATTCGGCTACCTTGAACCGGCTCAGGGCGGCGCACGCATCCTGATACCACCGGCTGAGATGACGACACTCATGGATGGTGACAGGGTCATGGCCCGAATCGGTGACGGGCCGCAGGGTGCTCCCGTTGGCCGAATCATCGAGATCATCGAGCGGGCTCATGCGACGGTGACCGGCCGTTACTTCGTACAGAGCGGGGTGGGCTTTGTGACCCCGTATCACCCGCGACTTTTTACCGATTTTGTGGTGAGTCGAGAGGGAACACAGCGTGTCCATCCCGGAGATTTCGTTAAGGTTGAGATACTCGAGTATCCCAAGCGGGGAGCAGCTGCGGTCGTCCGGATTGTCGAGGTCATGGGCTCCGCGCCCATCCCGAGCCTCGGATCTGAGCTTGCACTCACCAGTTTCGCATTGCCAGTGGTCTGGCCCGAGGACGTCTTGCGCGAGATTGGGCATTTTGAGGCTCCCGCTCCGCCCTATGACCCCGACCGACGGGATCTGCGCCGCATTCCCCTGGTTACAATCGACGGCGAGGATGCCCATGATTTCGACGATGCCGTGTTTGCGGAACAAACAAAGCGTGGTTTCCACCTGATTGTGGCAATTGCGGATGTATCGGCATACGTTCGGTCTGGCACTGCGCTTGACCGGGAAGCGCAGCGGCGCGGAACGTCCGCATATTTTCCGGATCGGGTTATCCCGATGCTGCCCGAACGCTTGTCCAATGACCTCTGTTCTTTGAAACCTAGCGAAGACCGGTTCGCGTATGTGGCAGATCTTGAGTTGGATGCACACGGGAAGCCGCGGCACTCTGCGTTCTATCCAGCTGTGATCCACTCGCATGCCCGGCTGGTTTATGAAGAAGTTGCAGAGGCTTTGGAGAAACGGAAGCCCGAGGCTCGGCGTCGGCTCCACTCAGTGCTCGAACCCCTTGAGGCGCTCTATGCACTCTACCGGGTACTCCGTGTAGCCCGTGAAAAGCGCGGGGCCATCGATTTCGAGACCCGGGAACCACGGATCGTCTTCGGATCGGATGGCGAGCTCAAGGGAATCCGGATCCGTGAGCGAACCGATGCCCACCGGCTCATCGAAGAATGCATGATTCTCGCAAACTCCGAGGTCGCAAGATGGCTTGAACACAAAAAGATCCCTACACTTTATCGTGTCCATCCCCCACCCCAGGCCGAGCGGATCACGGATCTCCGGGAGGTGCTCGGGAACTGGGGAATCACGCTCTCCGGTGGTGCCGAACCCAAACCTGCCGATTTTGCCCGTCTCATCCACCATCTCGGCAACCGCCCGGAGCGTCGCGTGGTCGAAATGCTGCTTTTACGTTCACTTTCACGAGCCAGCTATGAACCCGAGCCAGGTGGCCATTTCGGACTTGCCCTCCAGCATTACTGTCACTTCACCTCTCCGATCCGACGCTATCCGGATCTCCTCGTCCACCGGGGACTTGCGGGTCGCATGGTGCAGGACGATTCTTCGATGCCTGAGTCGGCTCTCGCTGTGCACTGCTCCTATACGGAACGACGGGCAGATGAAGCGGCACGTACGGCACTGGAATGGTGCCAGCTCGGGTATCTGGTGAACCGAATTGGAGAGGAATTCGAGGGTATCGTGACGGGCGTGACTGGATTCGGGTTGTTCGTTGAACTGGATGTCGTTCTCGTATCCGGTTTGATCCACGTGTCTAATCTGCCAGATGATTACTACCATCACGATCCGAGGCAGGCTGCTCTGGTCGGGGAGCATTCCGGTTTGAAGTTCATGCTCGGAGATCGGGTTCTGGTGCAGGTGATGAAAGTCGATCTTGAGCAAGGCAAGCTGGATCTTGGCCTGAAGCATCAGCGCAAGCGGCATTGAAGACTGAACGCATCTACGGCATGCATGCACTTGATGCAGCCCTCACTGCGCGGCGAGTGTGTTTCCGCCTCTATCTTCTGGAAGGGCGGCGCAGCTCCCGCCTGGAGGTACTGCGTAGGAGGTTTGAAGCCATGGATGTCCCTGTTTTCGAAGTGAGCCGACAGACGCTCGACCGCATGTCCGGGGGGGGGATCCATCAGGGTGTTCTGGCCGAAGTGGAGGCGGTTTCGCGAGGGGAGAGCGTGAGTCTGGAAAGTTGCCTCGCAAAGGCCAGTGGGACCGCTGTCATCCTGGTTCTGGATGGCATACAGGATCCGCGCAATCTGGGTGCCTGTCTCCGTTCGGCTTCAGCGTTTGGCGTTTCATGCGTCGTGGTTCCAAGGCATGGTGCTGCACCCCTGAATGCGCTTGCGGTCAAGGCCGCATCAGGCGGTGTAGAGCAGGTGACCGCCCTCGCCGTTCCCAATCTGGCTCGTGCTCTCCGCGAGATTCAGGAGGCAGGGTTCTGGCTCATCGGCCTTGATCCGCATGCTTCGCGATCCATCGAGCAGGGATCTTTTACGGATCGGACGGCGCTCGTGCTCGGCGGGGAGGCGGCGGGACTCAAACGTCTCACGCGCGAAGCCTGTCAGGACCTAGTCCGCATTCCGATGCGAGGGGATGCCGAGAGCCTCAATGTCTCCGTGGCAGCTGGAATTGCACTTTATGTGCTGACGGAGCAGCGGAATAGGCCAACGGTTGCCTCTGGACACGGAAACCGATTAAAATAGTCGGTATGTTGGGGTGTTCCCCGACTGCAAACTCACTCCTTGCTCCCTGACCATCCATGGGAGCCCATCAGACCACGGGGAGATCATGACCGAATTACGTCATTACGAAGTCGTTTTCCTGGTTCATCCGGATCAGAGCGAGCAGGTTGCCGGCATGTTGCAACGCTACCAAACGCTCGTCGAGAATGGGGGTGGCCGGGTACATCGTGTCGAAGACTGGGGGCGGCGCCAGCTGGCCTATACCATTCACAAACTTCACAAGGCCCATTATGCACTTATGAACATCGAGTGCGATGGTCCCACGCTGGCTGCCTTTCAGGAAGCATTCCGTTTCAATGATGTGGTGCTTCGGCATCTGATCATCCGCCGCGAGGAGGCGCTCGTGGAACCGACCACACTCCTCAAGGATCGCGAAGAGAAGGATGCCCGTGAGCGTGAACAGCTTGAGCAGGAGAACCTGGCTCGTCGCGTAGCGGCTGAGGCACCGGACGGAGAGGCGGGTGCGGAGGGTGATGACCTCCCTACTGAACTCGGAATCGATGAGGAGTCGGATGATGAAACAGGTGATGAGGCTGATTCCGACCTGAACGCATTCCCAGAAACCCAGCATTGAAAGGAGCACTGACCCATGCCACAGTTTTATCGCCGCCGCCGCTTCACACGACCGACCCTGGAACATCCGGAAATCGATTTCAAGGATCTGTCGGCCTTGCGCAACTACATCACCGAGACCGGGAAAGTCATTCCCAGTCGGCTCACCGGCTCGACCAGCAAATTCCAACGGGATCTCACACTCGCGATCAAACGGGCCCGTTTTCTTGCGCTTTTACCCTATACTGACCGTCATTGAAGTGGCGGGCAGGGTGATCTGTGGCTCCGGATCAAGGCTTGGAGTGTCTTGCCATGTTTGAGTCGGGAGCGGGTATCGGATGAGGCGTTTTTGGGATTGGATTTCTGGGCGCGAACTGGCGTCCGCCTTCCTCGCACTGATCCTCGCCCTGACTGGAATTGCGCTGCCCTTGAGTGGTACGGTTCTTGCACTCGTGACTTTGAGGCGGGGTGCCCGTGCAGGATTTCTGGCCGCGCTTTATGCGACCGGGGTCTGGATCGGGCTCATCGCGCTTCAGTGGGCGCTCAGCCAACAAATGGCACACGCACCCAAGTTGGCGGTGGGTTCAGCTTTGCTCGCAGGGCTCGAGTTTGCCGGTTTTTGGTTTTTTATGGTGATTCTCGGGGTTTTGATCAGGCGAGGAGGATCTCTTGCACTCGCAGTTCAGGTGGCCAGTCTCGTTGCACTCTTGGGTGTGATCGCTTTTACACTCGCTATCCATCACCCGAAAACATACTGGCAGGCCCGTCTGAACCACTCGTTGGGCCGCTATCTCGCCCATGAACCCGGTTATCAGACACTGCTCCATTCCGTGATTGCGCACGCGCCTTGGATCATCGGCACCCTGATTGCTTTTGCCCTGTTCGTGTTCACGCTGGCGCTCTTTTTGGCCCGCTGGATCCAATCCCGTCTGGATCGGCCTGGGGCGTTTGGGCTTGAGTTCAGGCACTTTCGCGCAGGCTATTTCGCATCCCTGGTTTTTCTGGTGGTGATCGTGTTGGGCATGCTCACGCATGCAACCGTATTTGACAATCTGTCCTTTGTTCTCGCGATCATGTTTATTTATCAAGGACTTGCGGTTCTGCAGCGTGGCGCTGACCGCTATCCGCCCGTGCGTGCGCTGCGCGCAGTCGTATACCTGCTTCTTGTGTTGAGTTTTTTAGGATCTCTGGTTGGTCCCGCGTTGTCTCTCATCGTCACACTGGGTGCTCTGCTCTGGCCGCTGCTTACGGTGGTTGGATTCGTGGACAACTTTGTGAAAGCGCGAACCGGTGCGGTAACATGATGAGAGGGGGCCTCTTGGCTGGTCTGGCTTCGATCCGGTTACCGGAGCAATCGATTTATGGCGCTTTATCGCGAGGACATATCCATGCAAGTCATTTTGCTTGAAAAAGTTGAAAACCTGGGGGACATTGGTACAGAAGTCGATGTACGGGCGGGTTATGCGAGAAACTACCTGATTCCCAAGCATAAGGCGCTTCCGCTCACGCCCGAGAACATGCAGAAGATTGTGGAGCGTCGGGCGGAACTTGAAGCTGAGGCCGGACGCGTCTTGGCCAGCGCAATGGCCTACAAGGAGAAACTTGAAGGTCAGACCTTGATACTGCCTGCCAAAGCTGGTCCCGAAGGGCGTCTTTTTGGATCCATCGGGCCGCAGGATATCGTTGATCGGATTGAGGAAGTCCTGGGCATCACGCTCGAAAGGCGGCACATTCGGCTCGCTGAGGGTCCGATTCGTGGGCTCGGTGATGAAGAAGTCACGATCCATCTGCACACGGACGTCGAGGTCAAAGTCGTGGTTCGGGTTGTGGCGGAAGACTGAAGGCACATGGCATGAGTGCCAGTCACGCACCGGATCCGGATCGATCCCGGATTGCGGGACCCCCCCACTCCGATGAGGCGGAACAGGCTTTTCTGGGCGGGTTGTTACTCGACAATTCAGTGTGGCCTGAAGTATCGGACATGGTGCGAGCAGAGGACTTTTACCGACGCGACCATCAAGTCGTTTTCGAAGCATTATTTGCCCTGTTCCAGGAAAACAAGCCCGTCGATCTCGTGACGGCATCTGAACAGCTCGAACAGATGGGTCGCATGGCAGAGGCGGGTGGCATGGGATATCTCACACAACTCGTGCATGACACACCCACGGCGGCCAATGCACACGCTTATGCCGGTATCATCCGCGAATATTCGCTCCTCAGGCAGCTCATTCATGTGGGCACCGAAGTGACGGCGCAGGCTCTGCACCCGGAAGGGAGATCCCTGGCGGATATTCTGAACGACACCGAATCCCGTATTTTCAGCCTGTCCGACGAACGGTTTCGGGGTCGCGATACCTTTGTCGATCTGCCCCGTATGCTGCATCAGACGCTTGATCGTATCGATGCGCTCTATCATTCGAAGCAGGCGCTGACTGGGGTGGCTACCGGGCTTGTTGATTTTGACCGCATGACTTCCGGACTCCAGAAGGGCGATCTCATCGTGGTGGCGGGGCGTCCATCAAGCGGCAAGACCAGTTTTGCCTTGAATATTGCCGAGCATGCCGCGATCAAGTACCAGGTTCCGACTGCCATTTTCAGCATGGAAATGTCGGCCGAACAGCTGGTCCTACGCTTCCTGTCATCTTTGGGGCGTATCGATCAATCCCATGTGCGAACCGGGCAACTCGAAGAAGCCGATTGGCCCCGGCTGACCGCAACAGTCCAGCTTCTGACCGGCACACCTCTTTACATTGATGATATCCCGGCCCTGTCGCCAACCGAGGTTCGCGCCCGTGCCCGCCGACTCAAGCACCGGCATGGGCTTGGGCTGGTCATCGTCGATTATCTGCAGCTCATGCAGGTACCGAGAACGATCGAGAACCGAACCATGGAGATTTCCGAGATCTCACGTGGTCTCAAGGCCATGGCCCGTGAACTCGATGTTCCGGTCATAGCGATTTCACAACTCAACCGGAATCTAGAGCAACGCCCCAACAAACGGCCGGTTATGTCGGATCTGCGCGATTCAGGCAGTATTGAACAGGATGCTGACCTCATCGTTTTCATCTATCGCGATGAGATGTATAACACGGAGAGTACAGACAAGGGTATTGCAGAAATTATTATCGGCAAGCATCGGAATGGCCCTATCGGAGATATTCGGCTCACGTTTCTTGCACCCTATACTCGTTTTGAAAACCTGGCGTCGGAATCCCACTATGGGTGAACGATTGCCTGCACACTCCGCTTGCACACCCAGAGCCCTGCAGGGTGCCAAGCGGGAAGTATTGCGTTTTGACCATTCACTTCGATGGGTGCGGGTTTCGTCTATCGCAAGCGATGACTCGGAAAAAACCGAGAGTGATTGGGGTTTTCCAGGGCCAGGACGGTCCAAAGTCACGTTCAGGGAGCCATTTGTCGGTAGGGGTCGCGTAAACGGTGCCGCACAACGCACGAGGAGTCCAAAGCGGCTCACTGCGAGACGGGAAAACCATGCCTCAACCGGAAAAGAAGGCGGCAGGACGGTTCATGAAAATACGTTCACTGCTCCCCGATGAGCCGACCGACCTCAGCCCGGATCGATTTTGCCGCACTGCGTGAAAATCTTCGAACGATTCGGCGTCAGGTTTCCGCTGCACGGGTCTGGGCCGTCATCAAAGCCAATGGTTACGGACATGGCCTGATCCCGGTGGCCCGTGCGCTCAGCGAAGCGGATGGGCTTGCGGTATCCAGTCTTGAGGAGGCACTTTTGCTTCGCGAGGCGGGCATCCACATGCCCATCTTGCTTCTTGAGGGTTTGTTCGAGGGAGATGAGATACATGCGGCTTATGAGGCGAAGCTTGAGCTCGTCGTACACGCGGAAGCCACACTTGCCCTTCTCGAATCCACACCTCTTCTCTGGCCGAGACTCTGGATCAAGATCGATACCGGCATGAACCGGCTGGGTTTCCGGATGCACGAGTTTCCGGATGCCTATGGCCGTATCCGGTGTCTCAGTGCCACGGCGCCGGGTCTCATGACTCACCTCGCATCGGCCGATCAGTTACGCAATCCTGCCGTTGAGGAGCAGCTTGCATCTTTCGAACGCGTCACGCGCGGACATCCGGGTCCCCGGAGCCTGGCGAACTCGGCTGCCATTTTGCAATATCCTGAATGCCATGCGGACTGGGTCCGCCCGGGCCTCCTCTTATTTGGAGTCTCCCCAATCCCGGGCCAACTTGTTGAATCCATGGGTTTGCGGCCCGTGATGACGTTTGCAACCGCGATCATGGCGGTCAAACGTGTACGAAAGGGTGACCGAGTCGGGTATGGGGGGGTGTTTGAAGCTTTACAGGATGGCTGGATCGGCATCGCGGCTGTCGGTTATGGTGATGGGTATCCTTACCATGCTCCGAGTGGAACACCCGTCTGGGTTGGGGGCAGGATCGTGCCTCTGGCCGGGCGCGTATCCATGGATATGATCGCAGTTGATCTCGGTGCGGATCCCGTTTCAGTCGGAGATCCGGCGATCCTCTGGGGTCGCGAACTGCCTGTCGAGACGGTCGCCCGCCATGCCGGAACCATACCCTATGAACTCCTTTGCGGTGTGGCCCAAAGGGTGCGCCATGACTGGGTTGATGTACCCGAGGAAAACGCCAACCATGCCGAAACCGTCGATCGCCTATCGCTGTGAGGCCTGTGGAGCAGAAGCGCCGCGCTGGATTGGCCGCTGCCCCGATTGTGGTGCCTGGAACACGCTGACTGAGGTGGCGCGTCTCTCGAGAACCCATTCCGGGCGAACGGGAGCGGATGCGCATCCACGGACACAATCGGCGGAACTCATCAATATCAATGAGGTGGAAGGAGATCGGGAGGAGCGTCATGCAACGGGCCTTGGGGAACTCGACCGGGTCCTGGGTGGCGGATTCGTTCCGGGTTCGGTGGTTTTGGTTGGAGGGGATCCTGGCATCGGAAAATCGACCCTGCTTCTTCAGGCGGGTGCATTCCTGGCTCGAAATGAACCTGTGATTTATGTGAGCGGTGAAGAATCTCCTCTTCAGGTGGCTTCGAGAAGTCGACGCCTCGGCCTCGATTGCCATCACCTTTCCCTCATCGCAGAGACCCATCTCGAGACCATCATTCCCTTGATCCAAAAGGCACATCCAAGGATGGTGGTGATTGATTCGATCCAGACGGTTTACAGTGACCGGGTTGAATCTGCACCCGGTTCGGTTACCCAGCTCCGCGAGTCAACGGCAGCACTCGTAAGGCTCGCGAAGACGACCGGTGCAGCGCTTTTCATCATCGGTCATGTGACTAAGGAGGGTGCGATCGCAGGACCCCGGGTTCTCGAGCATCTGGTCGATACTGTGCTTTACTTTGAAAACGACCTGGGTAGCCGCTACCGGATTGTCCGTTCGGTCAAAAACCGGTACGGAGCCGCCAACGAAGCCGGTATTTTCCTCATGACTGAAAATGGGCTGCGTGAAATCCGTAATCCATCGGCAATTTTTCTCTCAAGCCGTCTCGAAGGGGTGAGTGGCAGTGCCGTCACAGTCACACGGGAAGGCAGCAGGCCCATGCTGGTTGAAGTGCAGGCGCTTGTGGATGATGCGCAATCAATGCCGCCGCGCCGCATCACGGTTGGCACAGACCCTCCCCGGCTGTCACTGCTGCTCGCCATTTTTAATCGTCATAGTGGCCAATCGGTTGCGGGACGGGATGTGTTTGTCAATGTCGTGGGTGGGCTTAGAATCAGTGAGACGGCGGTTGACCTTCCCGTTCTGCTCGCGGTCTGGTCGAATCTCTTAGACCGACCGCTGCCGCAAGATCTCGTTGCTTTTGGTGAGGTGGGACTCAGCGGTGAGATCCGCCCGGTTTTTGGTGGTGAGGAGCGTTTGCGCGAATCCATGAAACACGGATTCAAGAAGGCTTTGGTTCCGCGTGGAAACGTTGCCCGCCAGGGTCTTGAGGGGGCAGGGGACTTATGTGTCGTGAGCCGACTCGATGAGTGCCTGAAAGCAATCGAAAATTGGCTTACCGGCTGATGAACCGTTCAGGTTTTCAGGGCTGTCGTGTGTGATTGTGCCCGTTTGGGGTCGATGGGGCTTGGTCGCTGATTTTCGTCGATGTGGACGTATGTGAGCTGTGCAGTTGAGACCAGGTGGCTTTCAATTTCACCCGGATCGGCTGGACGTTGCACGAAAACGGATACGTCGATCGTGACAGAAGTCCGGCCGGTCCGTTTGAGATCTGTGTAGAAGCTCACCACGTCGCCGACATAGACGGGGCGAAGGAAAACGAACTCGTTCACTGCAACTGTAACAACACGCCCCCCTGCGACCCGGTAGGCCAGAATGGCCCCTGCGATGTCGGCATGGGACATGAGCCAACCACCGAAAATATCCCCGACACCATTCGTGTCTCTGGGCATTGCCAGAGTTGATACGGTTGCAGCATGGTCGTGCGGAGGCGTTTCGAAGTGCATCGGTCGCGAACGGCCTCCGTGTTCAGGTTGGGGGAGTCGGCAAGAGATCCTGCCACCCAGGATCGGGGCTGAAGCGTTCGCCCAGACGTTCCTCGAAGTATTGGAGCCGCTCATAGATCGATTGCGGACCGGTTTCGCGGATGTACTGCAACGGGCCGCCACGAAATGGCGCGAATCCGGTGCCGAAAATCACTCCTGCATCGATGAGATCGTCATTGTCGACTATTTTTTCCCTTCGGCAGGCCACGACTTCGTTGAGCAGGGGTAGGATCAGACGATCCTTGAGATCCGTGTGGCTGAGGGAGGCACGGGAGTGGTCCTTCACCGGGTGCCCATCCCGGTAGCGGTAAAATCCGCGCCCGGTCTTTTTGCCAAGAGTACCTGCCTGCACCATGGTTTCAAGAAGCTCCGGAACCGGCTTGTTGAGCTCCTGTGCGAACACTTTCGCAACTGAAAGTGCAACATCCAGTCCCACCGTGTCTGCAAGTTCAACCGGCCCCATGGGCATACCGAAAAGGAGCGCTGCCTCGTCGATGGATTCGTAGGGGATACCTTCCATTCCGGCCAGCATGGCTTCCATGAGGTACGGCATGAGCACCCGGTTGACCAGGAAGCCGGGTGCGCTTTGAACCGGTACTGGTAGACGCTCGATCTGGCGTGCAAACGAAAGTGCGCGGGCAATGGTCTCGGCGTGTGTGCCCGCGGTCTGGACGATCTCGACCAAAGGCATTTTAGCCACGGGATTGAAGAAGTGGATACCGACGAGTCGTCCCGGATCGTCGAGGTCGGCGCTTAGTCGTTCGAGGCGAATGCTCGAGGTATTGGTCGCGAGCAGTGCGCCGGGTTTGAGTTTGGGTTCGATTGACGCATAGACCGTTTTTTTGGCATCCGGGTTTTCGAAGATGGCTTCGATGACCACGTCCGCATCGGAAACGTTCTGCCCTTCAAGATCCATCTCAAGACGTTTCACGGCGGCCTCAACCTCACCTGGAGTGTGCAACCGGCGTTCAAAAAGTTTGCGTGCACGGATAAGGGCCGGTTCGACGAAGCGGGCCTCACGGTCCTGGAGGCTTACGGCATATCCTCTGAGTGCGCACCAGGCGGCAATATCACCTCCCATGACACCGGCACCGATGACATGTACCCGTTTGAGCTCAAGATCCGATTTCTTACCGAGCCCCTTGAGGCGGTCCTGGAGCAGGAAAACACGAACGAGATTCCGGGCCGTGGGCGAAGACATGAGATTCGCAATGGAATGGGCCTCAGCTTCGTAATGTGCCGGCGTTCCTGCATTTCCGAAGCGCTCCCAGAGCGCGACGATGGCATAGGGAGCCGGATAAAACTCCTGACGGATATGTCGGCGAAGTTCATCCCGCAGGCGTCGGGCGACCCACGGGCGTACGAGCGGCAGTTCGAGAACAGAGGCCAGACGGGGAGGGCGATGCGGAGCCGGAGGGTGCAAGAGGAAGTCGCGTGCGTCCGTATGGGCATTTTCGCTGTCAATCAGGCGATCGACGAGCCCCATCTTGAGAGCAGCCTCTGCATGAATCGGTTCGCCTCGGAGCATGATCCGCATCGCCGGTTGGACGCCGAGCAGCCGGACACTGCGTACCGTCCCGCCGAATCCCGGGTGGATGCCAAGTTTGACCTCAGGTAACCCAAGACGCGTACTCCCGCGGACGGCCAAACGGTAGCGGCAGGCCAGCGCCAACTCCAGTCCGCCACCCATGGCAAACCCATGGAGGATCACCAGGGTGGGGAAAGGTAAATTTTCGATTTCGGAGTAGACCCGTTGGCCAGCGCGAATGAGTTGCAGAGCCTCTTCCGAATTTTTGAGGGTCGTGAATTCCTTGATGTCTGCACCTGCGATAAATCCGTTTTTCTTCTTGGAATAGATCACGAGCCCTCGGGGTGATTGGGCTGCGATTTCATGTATCCGTTCGCCGAGCTCCTGGATGACGGCCCGCGATAGCGTGTTGGTCCCGCTCTCGGGATGGTCGATGGCCAACCAGGCCAGTTGATGGCTGTCGATCTCATATGACCAGTGTGGGTGCATGGATCCCCCCTTTTCGTCCTCGTAGTGTCATTTTCCATTATAGCGCGGGTGCCCCCGCACCGAGTCGAAGAGAGGGTACGGAATCAGGCTCAGTCAGGATGGCAATCGGAAGTCTGGATCCGGCAATCACAGACGAGTGGCAGATGGTCCGAATAGCGGACACGGGGTATCCTAAAGTCCAAGATCTCGATTTCGGGACTGGTCAGAATGAAATCGAGCTGTTTCCGAGGAGCCGTACTCGGATAAGTCGGCCAACCGGACGGATTGGCAGAGCGGAGACGGGTCGCAGCCATGAAAAGCTTGATCTCGTAGTCTCCCCAAAGGGTATTGAAATCGCCGGATACGATGACCGGCTTTTCTCGCGCCCGAACGAGATCATAGAGATCGGAGAGCTGATAATGGCGATGGCGGTATTTGAGCGAAAGGTGAACCAGAAAAATATTCACGTGGTCGAGTTGGAGTTCAATCAGGAGACGCTTGACGCCAGTATCGAAATAGTGAAACTGAACCTGGCCTTGCCCATCCCGGGTGATGAACGCATTGGCCTGTTTGCGCACGACGGGCAGGCGTTTCATGAGGGAGGTCGGAGCGTATTTGCATTCCCAGTGAGCGCCCCGCCCACCGAGGGATGCGGCGATCGCTTCGGCCTGATTGACGGCTCCGCTCCGGAGTGAGCCGCTGTCCACTTCGAGGAGGGCGAGAATATCGGGTTCGAGTGAATTGAGATAGCGGCATAACCGGGGGAGTTTGATCTGCGTATCCCGCAGATAGCCCGCGCCGGGGACGGGTAGGTTGAAACGCTTCCCCGTACCCGTTGCGTAACGGATGTTGTAGACAACGAGCCGGAACGACTGCAAGACATGACCGCCTGATCTTGAATGCTTCATTCTAATCCGCATCTGCGATTTCAGCGACTCTGGCCTGAGCTGGTAGAATCGGGCTGTGCGATCCCGGGATGCGGAACGACCGGGCGGGGCCCGTTATGCGTGACCCGCTTTGGTTCCCATCCAGAAGATGAGGTGAGGTGCGGATGATGGATACCCCATCCATGCGATTTTTGGCCGGTGATATCGGTGGAACCAAGGCGCTGCTTGAGATTTTCGAGCATACGCCATCGGGAGACCTCGTGATCCAGCGGGCCGAGAAAGCGAGCGGGAGTTTCCCCTCATTCGAAGCATTGCTGGTTGATTTCATGCAGTCCCAGAAAATTCCAGTCCGCGCCGCGGCGTTCTCTGTGGCAGCCCCGCTTCGTGAGGGACGAGGCCGTTTTACCAACCTGCCCTGGCAGATGGATGAAAAGATCGTGGCTGGCGCCATCGGCATACCCCGCCTGCGATTGATCAATGATTTCGTGGCTGCAGCCACGGGCGTCCCGGATCTTGCACCGGCCGACCTCGTCTGGCTCAACCCGGTCCCTTTGGACCCGCACGGGGTCCGCGTGGTTCTTGGAGCGGGTACGGGCCTCGGACAGGGTTTTGCCACGCCTGAGGTCGGCCGATCAAACTTTGCAGCCTGGCCTTCTGAGGGCGGACATGCCGATTTCGCGCCCCGTTCGGAGGAAGAAGTGGAGATCTGGAGGTGGGTGCGAAGGGTGGTGGAAGGCCGGGTCGGGTACGAACGGCTGGTTTCGGGTTCGGGTTTGAGTCTCCTCTATGCATTCTATGCGGCGCAACACCAAGGCCGCCCACCGGAACCCTCAGACCTCGGAACCCTGACTCCCGCTGCCATCAGTGCAGCGAGCCGGGAGGGACAAGACCCCGTCGCGCGTCAAGCAGTCGCCAAGTTTCTTGATTTGCTCGGTAGTGTTGCCGGCAATGCAGCGCTTCATTTTTTGCCGACCGGTGGGATTTATTTGGCCGGTGGAGTGATTGTGCATCTCGCATCAGAGGTTCAGGGAAGCCCGCTTTTGCGTTCGTATGCGGACAAGGGGCGGCTGTCTGATGTCGTGCGGAGGTGTCCGCTGGCGCTCGTCCTGAATCCTGAACTCGAACTCATCGGCGCAAGACGCGTGGCCGTTCAGCTCGGTGATTGACCTCGTTTGGACAGCAAGTCTTCATAGATTTGAATATACGCACGGACCCGTCGCTGCCAACTGAAGTCGATGCTCATTGCGCGACGTTGGAGCGCGATCCAGCGTTCGGGAGTGCGCCAGGCCTGTTCAGCTCGCACGCAGGTCGAGAAAAAGGATTCGAGTGTATCTGGCCCAAACCGGAAGCCTGTGCCACAGGGATCCTGATCGGCATCCTGCACGGTATCCCGCAAACCGCCTACCGCGTGGACGATGGGCAGCGTCCCGTAGCGCTGGCTGTATTGCTGGCTCAGCCCGCAGGGTTCAAAGCGTGATGGCATGAGGAAGAGATCGGCTCCGGCCTCGATGCGATGGGCCCATGACTCGCTTTGCTCGGTCAAAACCCGGATGGCCCCCGGATGATGGCGGGAGAGATCTGCGACACGCTGTTCGGCGTCGGATGTCCCGCGGCCCAGCACCACCAGCCGCCAACCGCGACTGACGAGTCGGGGTGCGATTTCCACGAGGCGGTCAATGCCTTTCTGTTCTGTGAGACGCCCGATAAAGGCAGCAAGTGGCCCGCTCGATTCGGAAAGATCCAGTTGCCCGATCAGTGCCTCGCGACAGTATCGCTTCCCCGTAAGATCGCTTGCATCATATCGAACCGGGAGCAGGGGGTCGGTTGCGGGATTCCAGCAGTCGGAATCAATGCCATTCAGAATCCCGGTGAGATCACGGGCCCGCCCCCGCAGGACACCCTCCAGCCCGTTACCGAAAGCTGGAGTCAGGATTTCCCGGGCATAGCTCGGACTCACGGTGGTGAGCCGGTTGGCAAAGATCAATCCGGCCTTGAGACAGGAACCTGATCCATAAAACTCGATTCCTCCCTCTGCCCGCCAAAACTCCGGAGCGAGGTCCAGACGTTCGAAGATTTCATGCGGGAAAAGCCCTTGGTAGGCTAGGTTGTGGATCGTCAATACGGTTGGGATCGGAATCCCGAGCTTGTGGATCCAGAGCGGCAGGAGTCCGGTAGGCCAGTCGTGGACATGGATCAGGTCGGGTCGAGGGCCCCACTCGTTCTTTTGAGGGATCCAGGCACGTGCAAGGATTTCACAAAGATGTCCATAGCGCAGGACTCCATCCGGCCATTCCTCACCGAATGAATTGGCATAGGGCCCTCCGTCACGGTCTGAAAAACCCGCTCCGCCGATCCAGATCACTTCGAAGTTATTCGAAATCCTGGTTGACCGCCAGATGAGTGACGATTGTCCGATTGAGCCTTTTCGCTCGACCGCCCCCGCCGAGCGTGGCGGGCAGTCAACGCCGGTGACCGGAATCAAGACCTGAACAGTGTGACCCAGCGCAGAAAGGGTATTCGCAAGCGAGGTCGATACATCTGCCAGTCCGCCTACTTTGATCCACGGTGCGAGTTCAGTCGTGACGAAGGCCATTCGCATGCGATGCTCCGGGGCGTAGTTCGATTTTAAAGAGTGAGACGCCTTATCGTGTCATTCAGGGATCATAGCCGGGATCCGTGCGTGATGCCTGTTTTTTTGCGCTGCTGCGCGGCAGGCGTGGTCAACCGCGTCGGTGAAATGTGATAAGGTGAAAGGTGATGCACCTTCTGCCACACAACCACCCCTGGAGATTTTCGTGAGATCAAGGGGTTTGTCGCAACGGTTTGTCAGCCGCCTGACCCGGGAAACGCTGGCCCTGGTTCTCGCGGGAGGACGTGGCAGCCGCCTCAATGGGTTGACCGATAACCGTTCCAAACCGGCCATGCCCTTTGGCGGCAAATACCGCATCATCGATTTTCCGCTGTCCAACTGCATGAACTCCGGCATTCGCCGGGTCGGGGTTTTGACCCAGTACAAGTCACACTCGCTCATCAAGCATTTGCTGCAGGGCTGGCACTTCCTGAGTGGTGAATTCAACGAGTTCATTGACATCCTGCCGGCGCAGCAGCAGAAAGGCAGCCACTGGTACCAGGGGACAGCAGATGCAGTTTTCCAAAATCTCGATATTCTTTCGAATCATGCGCATGAATATGTTCTGGTGCTGGGTGGTGACCATGTGTACAAGATGGACTATGGAGAACTGCTCGGATTCCATGTCAACCAGAAAGCCGATGTCACACTCGCGACGGTACCGATTCCAGTGAGTGAGTCTCATCGCTTCGGCGTCATTCGCCTTGATTCCGAGTTGCGTATCGTCGAATTCATCGAAAAACCGTCAGCGCCACCACCCGAATGGGCGTGTGGGACTCATTGCTTTGCATCCATGGGGGTCTATGTCTTCAACCGCGATTGTCTCGTGCATTATCTCACAGAAGATGCAGCTCGCCCGGAATCGAGTCACGATTTTGGACACGATGTGATTCCGCGGCTCCTTGCGGAAACGCGGGTGATGGGATTCCGCTTCATCACTGCGGATGGCCAGTCGGCCTACTGGCGTGATATCGGAGATCTGGATGCGTACTGGCGCTCCAACATGGAACTGATCGAGGTGATACCGGAATGCAATCTTTATGATCCGGACTGGCCCATCTGGACCGCGACGGAACAGGGTCCGCCAGCCAAGTTCGTCTTTGATGAACCCGAACGCCGCGGTATGGCGCTCAACTCTATGATTGCCGGGGGATGCATTATTTCCGGTTCAGTGATCCGAGATTCGATCCTGTGTCGCAATGTACGAGTGGAGGACGGTTGTGCCATCGAGCAATCCGTCATCCTTCCAGGCGCCCGGATTGGGCGAGGCTGCAGACTCTTGCGTGCAGTTGTCGAGGAGGGCGTTGTCGTCCCGGATGAGTGGATTGTGGGTCATGATCCGGGGCATGATGAAGCACGCTATGAGCGCAGTCCGGGCGGCGTCACGCTCATCCGGTGACCGCTGTATAGTGCCCATGGCTCCCGATCGCGGATCCGGGATATATGGCACGATTACCCAGCTCGGATTCGATGTCCATCAACCGGTTGTATTTGGAGACCCTTTCCCCGCGTGCCGGGGCACCCGACTTGATCTGGCCAGAGCCGCATGAGACCGCGAGATCGGCAATGAAACTATCGGGTGTCTCGCCCGAGCGATGTGAAATCATCGTCCGCCACCCGGCTTGTTGTGCGATACGGATGGTGGAGAGGGTTTCCGTGACCGTTCCAATCTGGTTCAGCTTGATCAGGATCGAGTTGGCATGCCGGTGTTGGATCCCCTCTTCCAGGAGTTTGGGATTGGTGCAAAAAATGTCGTCTCCAATGATCTGGATCCGTTCGCCCACTTGAGCGGTCAGGTGGCACCAGGCTTCGGCATCCGATTCGCCCAACGGGTCCTCGATCGAGCAGAGAACGGGGAAATCCTGCACCAGTTGCACGCAAAACTCGACCATCGCATCCGAATCCAGGGTTTTCCCTTCGCTGCGTAGTGTGTAGGTTCGATTTTTACAGAACTCACTTGCCGCAAGATCGATCGCAAGAGCGACTTCTTCTCCTGGTCGATATCCTGCACGCTCAATCGACTGCATCAGGATCTCAATGGGTTCGCGATTCGATCGGGTCCGGGGCGCAAACCCGCCTTCATCTCCGACTGCTGTATTGAGTTCTTTTCCCTTGAGATCCATGCGTAGCACGTGATAGATCTCAGCGCCCCAGCGAAGTGCTTCGGAAAACGAGGGGGCCCCGATCGGTGCGATCAGGTATTCCTGGAAATCCGAGCCCTGCCAAAGTGCATGTACGCCGCCATTCCAGATGTTCATGAATGGAACGGGGAGGCGGACTGGGGGGGTGGATGATCCGGAAAGAGCAGCATAAAGCGGACGTTGTTCGAGATGGGAGCGCGCACGGGCATAAGCCATGGAGCAGCCGAGGAGCGCATTGGCGCCGAGTCGCGATTTGTCAGGTGTCCCGTCGATCTCGATCAGTAGCCGATCAAGCGCTTCTTGTGATGCCGGCTGTTCTGAAACAATTTTTGGAGACAACACGTTGTTGACATGCCCTATAGCACCCAGCACGCCCTTTCCACCGAAACGGTTGGGGTCCCCATCACGAAGTTCACAGGCCTCGCGACTGCCGGTCGAGGCGCCTGACGGGATCTCGGCTTCATGCCTGCTGCCGTCGGACAGTTCGCAGACCACAGCAAGAGTCGGATTGCCCCGGGAATCGAGGATCTCGCGGGCGCGAAAGCTTTTGAGTGTGTGTGGCATGGTTGACCTGATCGGCTTCAAGTGTCGTGAGTATTGTATCAGCGCGCGAAACCGGATTGCAGCTTGGAAGTCGTCCGTTTACGATGGCTGCTCGGGCGGGCAGCCTGATCGCAGAAGAACGAATCATCAAGACCGCCAACCTGGCCTGCGGGGATTGCCGGGTCGCGCGCAAGCCAACGGACAAGTGCATCTTGTTTGTCTGATCCGCATGCAAGCCACAGTCGGTACATGCCCCGGTTCAGGGTCGGACGGGTGAGGGTGAGACGTGGCTGTCCGTGAAAGGAACCCACTGCAGCCACAAATCGATCGACAACTTCAATCACCGGATCGCTCGGGGCAAGCGATGCGGTGTGTCCGTCTGCTCCGAGCCCCAGGTGGATGAGGTCGAGTTGAGGGGGGTTGCCGCAGATGTGGATCAGTTCCGCTTCATAAGCTTCTGCCAGCTCATCTGCTGGTATCGCAAGGTTGGATGAAACCGGATGGATCCGAAGCCCAGACGGAATGAGTGGGACCAGATGGGACCAGTTGCGTTCCGGTGAGTGAGCCGGGACTAGACGCTCATCTACCTGAAACAGATGGATCTCAGTCCAAGGCAGGGCTTGTGCGAAGAAATCAGCCAACATCGGCCAGGGAGTTGAGCCCCCTGAAAGCGCGATCGTACAGCGACTCTTTTTGTGGAGCACAGATTGTACACAGTCTGTCATGTAGCGGGACGCGTTACGGCAGGCCGTCTGACAATCCGGTGAGACGTTCAGTGGCATGGGGTTGCGTGTCTCAAAGCTGCATGTCTGGGCTCACCGTCGGGAAATGTTGAAACGAAGCCTCATCCCGCTTGGGGGCTCGGGGTTGTCGGATTATGCCAGCCGCCGTGATGGAGCACGAGAGCATCTGCCTCTTCGGGCCCCATGCTGCCGTCACGGTATTCATAGATCGGGCTTTCCAGCTTCAGAATAGGGTCTACGACACGCCAGGCGGCTTCGACTGCATCCTGACTGGCGAAGAGACTCTGGTCGCCACGTATCGCATCACCGAGCAGAAGTTCATAGGGCTCTTCCTCGCCAGCCTGGTTGCGCATCACGAGGAGTTCGATCGGCTGTCCCACCATGGTTGGTCCGGGACGTTTCGCACGTGCGCCCAATCCGATTTCGACCCGATCCGGTCCAAGCCGGAAACGGATGTAGTTGGCACCCGGTGGAAAGGGTTCGTGGGTAATCGAAATCGGTGGCTTTTTGAACTGGACCATGATCTCGGTCGCTGTTACAGCGAGACATTTGCCAGCCCGGATATAAACAGGGACACCACTCCAGCGCCAAGTTTCGATCGAGGTCTCAAGCGCAACGAACGTCTCGGTCGTCGAGTGCGGACGGACGCCCTTTTCTTGAAGGTAGCCCTGATACTGTCCGCGGACAATGCGGTCACCTTGAAGCGGTTGGATCGCCTTGAGGATTTTGGTCTTTTCTTCCCGGTTGGCGTCGGCCGTAGCGTTGATCGGAGGCTCCATGGCGAGAATCGAGAGTGTGTGAAGGAGGTGGTTCTGTACGACGTCCCGTACGGTGCCAAGTTCGTCGTAAAGGCTCGCCCGATCGGCCACGCCGAATTTTTCAGACATAGTGATCTGAATATTGTCGACGTAGCGGTTGTTCCAGATTGGCTCAAGGAAGCTGTTAGCAAACCGAAAATAAACCAGATTGAGCACCGCATCCTTTCCAAGGTAATGATCGATACGGAACAGTCGTTCCTCCGGCACGATGCTACGGAGCGTCCGGTTAAGTTCGATAGCCGATGAGAGATCACGTCCGAACGGTTTCTCAACGATGAGATGCGCATTCTGGGTGAGATGGTTCTTGTTCAGCATATCCGCCACAGAACCAAACAGGCTGGGTGGAATGGCCAGGTAAAACAAAGGCGCCTTGCATTTCTCGAGTTTTGTGGCCAGGGCCTTGAAAGTCGCCTCATCCTGGTAATCGCCATCGACATAGTCGAATTTTTGGCACAATGCTTCAACAACGGGAGAGCCGAGATCTGGAGCATGGGTCTTCAGGCTTTCGCGGATCCGCTCCCGCAGCCGTTCAATATCCCAGCCGCTTTTCGCGACACCGAGTAGCAGCGTCGGGAGTACTCCAGCCGCTTCGAGCCTGCCTAGGGCGGAAAAGATTTTCTTGGCTGCGAGGTCGCCGCTCGCGCCGAATAGGACGAATGCATCTGAACCCCCTGTCATGGCCGATCCCCGGACTGTTCGGCATGACCACCAAACTCACTCCGCAGGGCGGACAGAATCCGTCTCGCATAATCGCTCTCACCCCGCGATTCGAAGCGGGCAAAAAGGGCACTGGCCAGGGTGGGTGCGGGGGTACCTGATTCGATTGCAGCCTGGAGTGTCCAGCGTCCCTCCCCGGAGTCCGATACTCGGCCATGAAAATCCTTGAGTTCGGGATCCCGAGCGAGGGCATCTGCCGCAAGATCAAGCAGCCATGATGAGACGACACTGCCACGCCGCCAGAGCTCGGCGATATCGGCGATCGGGAGGTTATAGCGGTAGGCATCCGGATTCCGGAGCGGGGTGGTCTCCGCGTTCTGGGCTACGGGTTTCGATCCAATATTGGCGTGTCGCAGAAGATTCAGCCCTTCCGCATAGGCCGCCATGAGACCATACTCGATTCCATTATGTACCATCTTGACGAAATGCCCGGCGCCGCTCGGGCCGCAGTAGAGGTACCCGGCCTCCGCCTGTATGGGCGGTGTTTTATTCCGGGCGGCTGTCCGGCTGACCGTATCCCGGCCCGGCGCCAGGGCTTCGAAAATGGGCTCAAGACGCCTAAAGGCCGCCTCGTCCCCACCAATCATGAGGCAATAGCCGCGTTCAAGCCCGAAGACCCCACCACTGGTCCCGGCGTCGAGGTAGTGGATCCCTTGAGACCCGAGCTGGGCCGCGCGGCGTTGATCATCCTGATAGAACGAGTTGCCGCCATCGATCAGGGTGTCCCCTGATGTGAGGTGGGGCGCGATCTCGGTAATCGTCTGGTCGACAAGCCCGGCCGGTATCATGAGCCAGATCGCACGGGGTGTTTTGAGGGCTTTAACTAACTCCCCAACGTTGGATGCCGGGCGAGCGCCTTTGCTTGCAAGTGCCTGGACAGCATGCGTGTCAATATCAAACGCGACAACCGTATGATGGTGGGATAAAAGCCGCTCGGCCATATGGGTGCCCATGCGGCCGAGACCGATCAGACCAAGTTCCATCAGAGCACCTCCAAAAGGATGTGTGCGTAAAGATTCAGTGCCACGACAGGATTTCATCGATTGGGGTCCGGAAGACTCGCATTCCGTGTGTCTTGAGAGCCGCGTAATCACCGTCGGCTTGTGCCTGGATGAGTTCCCTGAATCCAAAGGAACGGCCAGGTATCGGAAGTTTTTCATCGAATGCATCCGTGCACTGGATGAAAAGTCCGGTTCGGGGGCCACCTTTATGGAGCTGCCCGGTTGAGTGGAGGTACCGGGGGCCGATCTCGAACTGGGTCGCGATCCGGTAATGGTCACGGAACCGGGTCCGGATCTGCTCCAGCTTGGGAATGAGCGGGGATTCAAGGTCGATATAAGCCTGCAAAACGAGATAGTCACCGGCACGAATCTCCTGAAGCGCCCGTGACAGGGGTTCGATCGGAATCGGAGCCCCTCCATGTGACAGTCGTTCCCAGGCAGCTTTTTTTGCCGCCTCGACGTTGGGCTGATCAAACGGGTTGATGGCGAGGAGATGACCCGCTATCGCCGTGGCAAACTCCCAGCGGAAGACCTCCGCTCCCAGCCGTTCCGGAAAAATAGTTGGAAGTTTCAAAAGGGGTTGGCTGGATTGGGCGATGGCTTCCAGCTGGGGAGTGTCACTGGTCAGCGTTACGAAAAGACGATCCGATCCGTAGCAGTCGGGCTTGCCGAGTGCCTCTCCCGTGACCGGTATGATGCCGCGTCCAGACTTTCCAGTCGATTCGGCGAGCAGCTGCTCAAGCCAGCCTCCAAAATGGCTTAACGGTTCGGGCAGGATCAACGTACATTTGTCGCGGCCCTGGTGCGCGGAAGTACCGAGGAGGGTTCCCAGTGCGAGACCCGGATTTCCCTCTGCCGGAACACACGGTGCACAGGCTTCAGCCATCGCTTGGGCTGCGTGCAAGACAGCAGCAACGGGCCCCCGTTTCAGGGCCAGGGCCACGAGACCGAAGTAGGACAGGGCTGAATAGCGTCCTCCGAGATTCGGGTCGTTCTGAAAGAGTGCACGAAATCCCCGGGTTTCCGCCAATGCCGCAAGTTCAGTACCGGGATCCGTGATCGCAACATAGTGGGATCCGGTTGGGTCCCGTGACCAGAACAGTTCAAGCTGGGAGCGGGTCTCGAGTGTCGTTCCCGATTTCGAAGCGATCACGATGAGGGTTCGTTTGGGATCATATGAATCGAATACGCGCTTCAGTGTCACAGGATGGCTGGTATCGAGGACTCGGATCCGCAGTGTCTTTGGGTTCGCAAAAGCTTCCTCGACGACAAGCGGGAAAAGGCTCGATCCACCCATGCCGCACCAGAGCACTTCGCGGATGCCATCCGCGATGA
This sequence comes from Pseudomonadota bacterium, assembly GCA_027365475.1. GTDB lineage: Bacteria > Pseudomonadota > Gammaproteobacteria > JAKAQQ01 > JAKAQQ01 > JAJZNM01. The sequence continues at coordinate 37,444 of DAHXNI010000037.1, forward strand.
CAGCGTCGGTAAATGTCTCAAGTCTGGAAAGGTGCTCCATCATGTATTGTGGTGTTTCGAGCCAGCCCATGCGGTTGACAATCTCATCGGGGGACGGATGCCAGAGTGTGAAATCACGCTGCCAGAGGCGGTTGGTCAATTTTTCTTGGCCGAGCGATTTGAGGGTTTTCCGGATGGAATCGCGATCTGATCCTTGATAGCAGACAAGCGCGTCTTGGGAACGAGTTGCATGGCCCAGTTTTCTGGTCTTCTCCGTGAGCTGCTTGAGAAGGTCATCAAATGACTGGATGAACGAGTCGCGACCCTTGATCTGGAGATCCAGGCCCCAAGCTTCAAGGTCTATCCCGTCTCGATGGGCCCGGTCGAGAATCGAGCGAGCCTCCGTCAGTGGCATGAGAGGCTGGGGATCACCTGAGGAGGAGAATGCCAGGAGAGTGGCTTCGGGCACGGTATTGATTGTTTGTGGCGCAATCAACCGGTCTACGTAGTAGGTCGGAGGCAAGGCAGGATCCTTGGTTCCGGTCGACGCCCAGAGCAACCGTTGGGGATGGGCACCCTGTTTCGCGAGGATGCGCCAGCGTTCAGACTGATATAAAGCCTCATAAGCTGCAAAGCTTGTTCGAGCAATAGCCAAACCCAGCAGGTTTGGGTCACTCCGTTTTTTGCGGGCCAAAGCAAGCGTGTCCCAGCGCGAAATGAACAAGGAGGCGACAGAGGCGATGTTGAGCGGTAATTTCCGGGCCTGACGGATTTCAAGACCCTTAAGATAGGCATCTGCCGCAGCCCGATACTGGGATTCAGAAAAAAGGAGCGTGACATTTACCGAAATGCCATCGGCAATTAGTTCGGTGATGGCACTCACTCCGGCAGGAGTCCCTGGAACCTTGATCAGGAGGTTCGGGCGACTGACCGCACGGTGGAGTTTCTTTGCTTGGAGCAGTGTCCCTGGGGTGTCATCGGCCAAGCGTGGAGAAACCTCAAGCGACACAAAACCGTCAGTTCCCTGACTCGCGTCATAGATTGAACGAAAGCGGTCCGCAGCGTTCTGGAGATCCTCGATTGCGAGGGTGAAAAAAAGATCCTCAATCGTCTGCCCATGCGATGGATCATATGCCTCGATTGCGGCGTCGTAATCGCTGCTTTCGGCAATGGCGTGATCGAAAATGGTGGGGTTCGAAGTCAGACCCCGAATGCCAAGCGTGCGGATATATTCGTCGAGCGTCCCACTCACGAGAATGCCGCGCCGGATGTAATCGAGCCAAAGACTTTGGCTGGATGCCTGGATGATATCAAGAGGTTTCATTGCGAGATCCTCTGTCAGGATGAAAGACGGCTCATCCTCCTTGGACAATACCGATTGAAAAGTCGCGGCCTTCCCAGCGTCCATTCGACCATTGGAACGTGAACAGTACCCGCTGCCCGTTGACGAGAGACTCCGTCGGCAGATCGACATAATGAAGTCCGAGACCGCTGTCACGGGTTTGAACGTCGACTGGCCGACTCCAGCTTGCAAGTCCGTAATGAACCGTACCCGGCGCCGTGAGAAATATCCGGACGGGAAATCCCGGGGGCATGGTCTCCCGCTGGATGCTGAACGACCATCCAACGTAGCGGCGTTGCGGGATCTGTCCGCCATAACGTTTCCACGCGGCTGCCGGCTGATCGATGATCTCGCCCTTGATCCGGCTGGCCAGAAGTTTGACGAACTCAGCATGCGCCCAGACCAATGGCATAGCTGAGCGGGAGGGTCGGCCGGGTTCAAGACCGGCTGTCGGCAGGGCGGGTTGATCCCAGATCTGCTCGGGGATGAGTCCTCCGCGACCGGTCATAGCGGCCATGCTTTTGAGGTATGGCAGGGAGTCCTCACCAGCCGCCAGTGCGTAATGCCCACGTTCACCCACAAGCAATGGCCAGCCGCGACCGATTCCGTTCCCGTCAAACGATCGGCCATCCGGGTGTTCTCCGTATCCATCGCCGTTGTAGCGATGCCAGACTTTTCCAGAGGGTGTGGAGGTACTGAGTAGCGCATCGGCGATCTGGACACTCGAGCGGATGCGGGGATCTTTGGGAGCTCTCAGGCCATAGCGTACGAGTTGCAGAAAATCGAGCGCGACCTGATCGGCAGCCGGGGGGGAGTCGTTGTCGGCACGGTTATGGATCAAGAGTCTCTGGTTCAATGCCGAACGGTTTCTCAGTGCATCACGGGGTGCAATTCTCGGATAATAACCATCGACTCCATGCTGTCGGGCCAACTCGGTGCCCTGGACATAGCACCACTCCTCGATGCTGGTGTTCCACTCGTCGGCCACAGCGAGAACGAAATCCGCTTCCTTGGGATCCAGATGATCTGCTCCTTCGGCCAGCGCAGCAATGACGACTGCCAAAGTGAAGGGGTTGATGCCAGCATCTTCCTCCCAACGGTCCTGGTCAGTTGAGGGTCCGTTCTTGAGAATGAATGTAATTGCGCGGCGGACCATCTGAGTGACATCGATCGAGCCGAGTGCTCCTGCCGAGCGCAGAAACCCAACGAGTAGAATGGGAAAAGCCGCCTCGTCGAGCTGAATCCCCTGCCAGAACGGGCGACCACCGAGCCACTGATTCTGGAACCAGTGACCATCAGGCTGCTGGGTTGCGATGAGATAGGAGAGAACACGATGTGCTTCGTCGGTCTGGCCGAGAATGAGAAAAGCCATCGCGCTTTCGACCAGATCCCGTGGCCAGACCAGGTGGTAACCACCGGAAGTCACGCTGGACTCTCCCCACGGAGTACTGAGACTCGCGACCATGGCACCTGGAAAACTTCGATCCTGGTGAACTTTGAGAACGAGAAGCGAGCGGGCTAGGGTTGGGCAAAATTCAGGACTCGCCTCCTTCAGGATGTCGAGATCAGCTTTCCAGTCGTGCCAGCTTTGCAGGAAATGTTTCCAGGGCTTTTCGAAATGTTCGGTCAGGCTGCTTCGGGCCAGGGTCGAGGCTGCGGACATCGAACTCGAAAATCCGATCGCGAGTGTCCCTTTGGGGGTGAGCGCGCCAGCTAGGGTCAATATTCCAGGTCCCGCTTGGGATGTTTCATGCGTCAGGGTTTGATGTGCCTCAAAATCGCGCCAGGCATCCGACTGGCCGATGACTCCCACTTGGAGACGCGAAAGCACATCGCGACCCTCATGGCCACCTGCCATGGCAAGCCCGAAGGGTCCCTGTTGGGCGCCAATGATTTGATGCAGCCCGCGCGAAAAGACGCACCCGAGCTGGTTACGATCCGTATTGCCGGCGCGTGGGGCCAGGACAAAAAAGAGATCGAGTGTCTCCCGTGTTGTCAGTGCATAATCGATCAGAATGGCATCCCGGATGGGATCCGGACACACCCGCAACGTTAAAGTGAACCGGGGGTGGTGATGGCGGTAGAGGAGTGCCGGCACTCCGGGCTCAATCTCTTCGAGGTCATAAGATGCATTCTGTCGGAGATCGATCCAGAAGCCTTTGCCGTCGGAGACCACAAAGTTGAGATCTCGTATCTGCGGGATGTCGACCCGTGGGTAGAACACCTCGTTGAGCAATCCCTGTCCCAGAGTAAACCAGAGGCGCGAATGCCCGAGACTGGTTCCCACCATGTCCTTGTCGGCGCGAGACCAAACCGACTCGGGAAGAACAGTGCCGGCGAAAGAGGGCACATTCATCAGATGGATCGCCGCGTTTTGGATTCAGGGGAACGACTCGGACGGAGTGCGACCGGTATCGGATTGCGTGGGCGAGCATGCTTGACCATTACGTGCATTATAGCGCGACGACTACCTCAGCGCGTGACAGCGAGAAAGATGAGCAACAGAGCACCCATGGCTATCAGCAACACGGTTACGAGTATTTCTGAACGGCCGCTATGTGCGGGAACCTCGTCGCTCTGAATGATGGCATGACGGTTGGCGAAGAACCTGAGACTCGCGAGTAGCTGCATGATCATGGCCAGCGCGACGATGCCTTCTCCTACGAGATGCATGAGTGGGGCGTGACTCAGGCCGACACGACCGTGGATGGCGTGGGCTAGATAGCGCAGGAATAGGTCGAACTTCTCAATCAGAAATCCGAATGCCATGAGTGCAATAACGGTTCTGACCCAGGCCAGAAAGGTCCGTTCATTGGCAGCATGATCGCTGAAGTGGGGCACCATGTGCAGGTGTTACGTGAAGTATCCTTAATGTAAAGCTAATGTTCGGTTGGCGTTCATTTAAACCGGTCGGGTCGCGCGGCGCTCAGAAGCTCAGCCCGAGTGAGACACTGTAAGCATAGTTGCCTGCGATACGAGCGGCTTCCAGATCAATCTCAAACAGTGCGAGCGTTGTCGCGAGCCCGAGCACAAACTCGTTATGGCTGAAACTCTCATTCGAAAGTCCGGTTGATGCGCTTGGATTGCTCTGTGTCCAGACGCGGCCCCACGCAGCAAAGGGGGTAAAAGGTCCCAACTCTTGGGAGAGTGTGAGATCCAGGCTTTTGGTGTCGAAGGACAGCTGGTTGACCCCCGTGAGCCGTGCGTAGGATGCGCGGATTCCGAGTGAGGGCGAGAGTGCGCCGCCCTGGATCAGGGCATAGCGGATGTCCCCCCCGTAGATCCGGATATGGGTATCCGGTGCGGTCATATAAAACCCACCCACGTCAAATCCAAAGGGCAACCCTTTGCTGAGGCGAAGACCCGCTGCCGGCACATTCGAAATACTGGAGCCCCCACTCGCGATGCTCCAAGCGTTTGCATGTGCCAGACGGGTATCACGCCCGTAGAGACTGATCTGGAAACCTGCGAGTCCAAGTGGAGCGGCTGAGCCCATTGGCGGGTCGGTCACTACGGCGCTGAGATCAGTCGAAAGTTGTAGAAACTGGGCAGGAGTGAGAAGGCTAAGATCGTGGATGGTGGATCCTGCACAAACCGGCCCGGTCAAGGTCAAGGTCAATAGAGCAAGAGAGACGGTTGCGAGTCTTTGATGCATGACAATTCCTGAGTCGCGGATCCACTGCATCGTAGTGTAACCTGTAAGACTTGATTCGTGTGCGACCCGTCGCGCGTGGTCCACGATTCAATGAATCAGTCGGTTGAGTTCGAAAATGGGCAGGAGAATAGCTAGTACAATTGTCAGGACAATGCCGCCCATGATGAGGATCATCACAGGTTCTAGGATGCTGAGGAGCGTACCGGTGATCGATTCGAGCTCCTTCTCCTGATTCGTCGCTGCCCGTTCCAGCAACAAATCCAGCTGACCACTCGATTCGCCACTTGCTATCAAGTGCACCGTCATCGGTGGAAAGAGGTGGCTCTGATTGAGTGCGCGGCTGATCGAGGAGCCTTCGCGTACCCGCTCAGTGGCATCGCGAACAGCGGTTTGCATGGGGATGTTGGTCACCACATCTCCTGCAATATGCAGTGCCTCAAGCACCGGGACACCGCTGCCGATGAGGATGCTCAACGTGCGGGTGAACTGAGCCGTGTTGATGCCCCGGGTGATTCGTCCGATCATCGGCAATCGGAGCCAGAACCGATGCAGCCGTCGTTTCATGGCGGGTCTACGGAAGAGGCGGATGATTCCAAAGACAGCCAGAGCGATCCCGGCGAAGAGAAAAATGCCGTCGGAACGCACGAAATCACTCAACGCGATCAGCGCGCGTGTAAGAAGCGGGAGCCGATGACCAATGTTTTTGAAGACGGTCACGATTTCAGGAACCACATAGATCAGTAATCCGGTCACGATAAGCAGGGCCATACCGGAAAGAATGAATGGGTAAACGAGGGCCAAAGAAACTTTCTGGCGCACGAGTTGGCGGTTTTCAGCATAGTCCGCGAGTCGCTCAAGAACGGCATCGAGATGCCCGGAATGCTCTCCGGCAGCCACCGTTGCTCTGAAAATCTCGGGGAAAACATGCGGAAACTCGGCTAGGCCAGATGCCAGGGGATGGCCTTCCATGACTTTGGCACGCACGGACAGGAGTATTTTTTTGAGTCGCGCGCTTTCATTTTGCTGACTGGCCGTAATCAGCGCCTCTTCGACCGGAAGTCCGGACCGTACCAGGGTTGCGATTTGGCGTGTCATCAAGGCGAGATCGGTTGCGGAGATGCGCGATGTGCCCGAGAGCCAACCACGATAGGTGACACCACGTTCGGCTTGGGAAGCCTCGGCAATATGCAGCGGCATGAGACCTTGTTCGCGGAGCTGCTGACGGGCGGCTCGTGCGGTATCGGCTTCCGTCAACCCTTTCTTCTGGCGGCCTTCCGCATCGAGGGCCAGATATTCGAATGCGCTCATGGGCTCATTCGGCGCGGGTAACGCGCAGGACTTCTTCGAAAGTCGTCAATCCACGACTGATTCGGTCGAGGCCATCATCGCGGATACCGGGTGTGAGCGTGCGGGCATACCGTTCGATATCCTGCTCGGATGCTCCATCATGAATCATCCGACGCAGGTTTGCATCAATGGTGACATATTCATGGATGCCCGTCCGGCCTCGAAAACCGGTATAGTTGCACGCCGGGCAGCCGACCGCCTGAAACACGGTCGAGGGATCCGCTTTCCGTTTGGATTGTTCGAGCAGTTTCGCTTCATAGGGAGTGGGCTCGTAGGCTTTTTTGCAAGATGGGCAAAGCAGACGAACCAGTCTTTGGGCCAGAACGGCGATCAGGCTGGATGCGAGCAAGAAGGGTTCAACGCCCATGTCTCGTAGGCGAGCGATCGCACCGATTGCAGTATTCGTATGCAGCGTTGAGAGAACCAAGTGCCCCGTGAGACTGGCCTGAACCGCGATTTCGGCTGTTTCGAGATCACGGATTTCTCCAACCATCACAATGTCGGGATCCTGACGCAGAATGGCGCGCAATCCGCGCGCAAATGTCATTTCAACCTTGGTGTTGACCTGTGTCTGGCCGACTCCATCGATGTAATATTCGACGGGATCCTCGACCGTCATGATGTTCTGGGTACGGTCGTTCAGGCGGATGAGCGCTGCGTAGAGGGTCGTGGTTTTTCCGGAACCGGTTGGACCCGTAACAAGGATGATGCCATGTGGGTTATGGATTGTTTCATCCACTTGTTTTTGGAGTTCGTCGGACATGCCGAGCTGTTCGAGATCCAGGCGGCCGGCTTGTTTGTCAAGTAGTCGTAGAACGACCCGCTCCCCATGGCTTGAGGGGATCGTCGAGACGCGGACATCGACGGCTCGCCCGGCTAGTCGCAATGAAATGCGTCCATCCTGAGGCAGGCGTTTTTCGGCAATGTCGAGCTTGGCCATGACCTTGACGCGGGAGACGACCAGGGGGGCTACCGCGTGACGCGAAGCGAGAACCTCTCGCAGGACACCATCCACGCGCATGCGGACGATCAGGCGGTTCTCATAGGGCTCGATATGAATGTCCGAGGCATTGCTTTTGACCGCTTCCGTGAATAATGCGTTGATGAGACGGATGATGGGCGCATCATCATCGCTTTCCAGGAGATCCTCGGGTTCGGGTAGCTGCTGGGCGACGCTCTGGAGGTCGCTGGAACCGTCGAAGCTTTCCATTGAGTGGATGGTTTGGCCAGACTGTTGTTCATACGTTTGCTGTAAGAGCCGTGTGAAGAACTCCGCAGTGACCCATTCGATCGGACAAGCCCGTCCGAGAAAACGATGGGCTTCGATCACGGCGAAGGGGGTGGCATCTTCGCGACAGGCTAGGTCGAGTGCCGGGTCCGGTAGCTGGTGCCGGCGGATGAGGATGCCATGGCGCTTGGCAAATGCGAAGGGCAGCTGGAGCGGAACTTCGTCACCGGTTGCCGCCTGTTGCTCAGGTGGCGGCAGGGTTTGCCGAGCTTGGTTCACGAATGCCTGCCGTTCGCTCCGCCCCCGCCAGGAGAGCGGGTCTTCGTTCCGGCTTTAGGCAGAGTGTGTTTGATCGGCGGCAGGGTGGGACGTCGACTCCCCGGCATGAGTGGAACGGGTTTCTGGTGAGCCAACTCGTAACTCCGGATGAGTCCATAGCTCTTTTTGGTGTAATAACTCGTTTGAGCCTTGCTTTTGAGAATGGTCGGCTGAAGAAAGACCATGAGGTTCTCTTTTTGTTTGCTCGTGCTCCGGTACTTGAAAAGGTTGCCGAGCAGAGGAAGATCCCCCAGAAGCGGAATTTGCTCCTTGCTCACGGAAATCTGATCGCTGATCAATCCGCCCAGCACGACGATTTGGTGGTTGTTAGCCAAGATTGTGGTCTGGATCTGGCGATTGTTGGTGATGAGACCGACGGCGCCGGCAACCGATGGCGCCAGTGTCGAGACCTTCTGCTTGATTTTGAGAATCACTGAGTTGCGCGCGCTGACGCGCGGGGTGATCTGCAGGATAATTCCCACTTCGTGGCGTTGGATGGTCGAGAAAGGGTTGATGATGCCCGTTGTTGCGCTGGATGCGCTGCCAGACACGCCACCGTAGGCGTACTGTCCGGTCTCGAAGGGGATCTTTTGCCCCACCTGGATTTTGGCTTTCTGGTTGTCCATGGTCAGGATGCTTGGAGTTGAGAGAATGTTGGTAGATGTGTTGGACGCCAAGGCATTGAGGAGTGCAGCAAAACTAAATCCATTCTGGACGATACTCCCGACGCCGAGCAGTAGGCCATCGGGTATGGTGCTCAAAGGTGAGGAGACCCCTGTGACACCGGTACTGCTACTGGCCGCACCAGACTGGCCTGCCAGGTAAGCCTGTCCGAGTTGCACGACCCCCGTTCCGGTTCCACTGAAGTTGGTCAAGGCAGCGGTGCCTGCGGACTGGAGGGCATCGGTGACCCAAGTGATGCCAAGCTGGGCCGCCGTGTTGGAACTGAGTTCAGCAATGATGGCCTGGACCAGAACCTGGGCTCTGCGGATGTCGAGCTTGTGGATGATTGCTCGGATCGATCGCATGAGACGGGGGGGGGCTGTGATGAGGAGTGAGTTGGTACCCTTATCTGCGGCGACCACGGCTCGAAAGTTATGGGGTGAATGCCCCTTTGCGGCGGGTCTTTCGGCTTGTGCTGCCTTGACGTAACTTTCGAGGATCTTTGCAAGCGATGTGGCCTGCGCATAGTGAAGATGGATGACTTGTGTGTTTCCGCCATGACGGACTGGGGTATCCAGTCGGTCGATCATCGTTTTGATCTCCAGTCTTTCCTGGGGTGATCCTCGGACTAAGATGCTGTTGTTGCGCTCATCAGCAGCGATCCAGACAGGTGCCGAACCGGTTCCGGCCTGACCCTGCATGAGTTTGGTGAGGATCCGGACGATCGTCCCCGCCGACGCGTAACGGAGCGTGAAGATGTTGAATCCGATCGGCTGGTCGATTTCTTTGATGATTCTGAGAATCCGTTCGACGTTGTCGAGCCGATCCGAAATGATGAGGCTATTGGATGTGGGGTAAGCTGAGAGTTGGGCCGAGATGCCCATGAGCGAACGGAGAACGGGTACTAGGTTGGCGGCATTCACGTAACGGAGATGTACGACATCCGTCACCAGGGTGTCGCTGGAGGGGTGGCGGGAACCGAAGGTACCCGGCATCTGATGTCCCTCGAGAGCAGGTACGATTTTGTAAAGATGTGGGCCCGCGGGCACGGCTGCAAAACCGTGAACTTGAAGCACTGAAAGGAACGTGGCGAACACCGCACTCGGGCTGATGGGCTGCGTCGAGATGATGGTAACGTTGCCCTGAACACGGGGATCCAGGATGAAATCCTCCCCGGTCATGTGGCTGATCAGACGCGCAACCGCTTGAATTTTGGCGTGCTTGAAGTTGAGCACAATGCCAGCGCGGGTGGGGGGCGTGTGGGGTTGCGCGGAGGCCATGACGGCTGTTGGAACTTGTGCGGCCAGCATAAAACAGCCGAGTGCGATTTTGATCAAGGCTTGGGAAAGTTCGTGGGTTCGGATGTGTGTGTTCAAGGTTGGTTCAGGGTTGGGAGGGTGGAATCATGATTTCGCGAGTCTGGCCATTATCTTGGACCGTGAGGGTGATTGGTTGGTGTGAGTGGGCAAGGCGATGAATCAGATTCAAGCTTTGTATCGGGTTGACGAGCGTAATGCCATTGATGGCTTGGATGATATCCCCTGGCGACAGGCCGAGACGCAGGAACGCGCGAGGCCGGGCGCCGGGGAAGACTCGGTATCCAGCGAAATGCCCGGCCTTGAATACCGGCATCGGTCGAATATACTTCAAGAGCGCCGTGGGCCGTTGGGCCAGCATTTGAGGCAGATTGGGGCCGATGCCCCCTTCAAGGTGCGTAGGAGTGCCAATACCGGTAGAGCCGGTATTCAGTTTCAGGGCCTGAAGTTCTCCCGCCAAAGTCAAAATGACCTCTTGAGGTTGTATAGAGACGATTTTGGCACCACCCGGGATGAGTGATCCGAGGGTGAAGACTCGTTCGGGTGCGCTAGCCCCCCCCAGGGCAACAATTGCCCAGGAATCCCTTTTTTTCTGGGTTACAGCCACTCCCAGTAGAGTGAGAGCCAAGTGGGTTGCGGCAATGGATTGGCCTTGTCCTGCGCTTGCATGGCCGAATAACGGGTGCTCAACGATCGCATGCGCGAAGGTGATTGCTGGTGTTTTCGAGAGCTTTTGGATCGTCTGGGGCGGATTGGGGAGTTTCGGCCTGCCCCAGAGAGACCAAGTGAAGCGAGCGCCTGTCCATCCCAGACCGATCACAATCAGGAAAGGCAACCAAGCCGGTGCACGCAACCAAAGGGTGAGGCCCATACTTTTGATGGGAAGCGGAAGCGGTCTCCTGGTAGGCCAAAATGAGGACAGGGTAGCCATGTTGAAGGCAAATCCGTTTCGCACACGGGATCAGAGTGCTAAGTGTATCCCAGATTGGATATAAATCGCACACCACCCGGATGCTGGTCGCATGACAGGTCGTGTTCGTCATTGGCCAGACCGGCTGTCATGCATCCGAGTCTCGGTCACGAGCGCCATGGACCGCTCAACTGGCGTGGTGTGCTTTAAAATTAAAAATAAAATCAATATCATTGAAGACCTTGGTGTGGGTGGGAATCCGGAAATACATTGTCTGGATTACAAAACGGAGGCTGTGGTTCCTCCATGTTGGTGGGGAGGCCGGGGTCGGACCGTTGTGCAATGCAAGAGTGTCTGTGCATCCGGAGGATGGTCCACACAGAGGGGTGGAGTAAAACAGCGTCCGGAACGTGCATTTGTAATGATTTACCCCCGATGCGGGGGTTGAGAGTTTAGGCAGCGAGATATGAAAACTGCTCCTAGGTTGATTGTGAAATCAGGGTGAGGGTGATCTGCTATGTCTCGAATCTCGGGATTGGTCATTCGCAGTGCTCCGCAGGTTGGAGTGATCCCAGGTTTGCATTGCGTAACGGCTGGCTTTGGTATGAAACTTTACCACTCCGACCGTCGTCCTTCGCGCCTGGCAGGATGTTTATCCCTCAAGTCATTGGCTGGGATAAGATGAAAGGGTGATACCCCTCCATCACCCCATGGGAGTTATGAGCGATGAAGCAAGAAGAGGCAAAAAAAATTCATCGAAGCCGTTGAA
>DAHXNI010000042.1 GCA_027365475.1 Pseudomonadota bacterium
CGCGACCAGGAATCCCCGGTCGTTGGGGTCTTCGCGGACCACGAGGACCGAGCTCTGCCGGGGCAGGCCGCGATCGATGCGGTGCCAGGAGCGGCCGTAGTCGTTGGTGCGGTAGACATAGGGTCGGTTGTTGCCGAGTTCGTGGGCGTCGAAGCTGAGATAGGCGGAGCCGGCGTGGAAGGGCGAGACGCCGATCTGGTAGACGCGGGCCCAGGCGGGGGCGCCGGACGGGGTGACGCGCTGCCAGCTTATGCCGCCGTTGCGGGTGACCCAGACAAGTCCGTCGTCGGTGCCGACCCAGATGACCTTGGGGTTGGTGCGGGCCAAGCTCAAGGATTCGATGGTGTCATAGTTTTCGGCGCCGGAAATGTCGTGGTCGACCGGGCCGCCGGTGAGTCCCTCTTTGGCCTTGTCATTGCGGGTGAGATCTGGGCTGATGACCTGCCAGTGGGTGCCGCCGTCGGTGCTCCGGAAGACGACGTTGGCCCCGATGTAGACCTCGTTCGGGTTGTGGTAGGACACCGCGATCGGCGCGGTCCAGTTGAAGCGGTATTTGAGCTGGGAGACCTTATGCCCCGCCTGGGAGTGGTAATACGGCAGGATAAAGGGAGCAAAGGTGGTCCGGGTGTTGTAGCGGACGGTATAGCCGTTTTCGGAACTCGCGTAAATCACATTCGGATCGGTTGGTGCCGGAACGACATATTCTCCATCGCCACCGACCGGCATATACCAGTCGAGCCCATTCACTCCGGCCCGGGAATAATCGCTCGAAGGTCCGCACCAGGCGTTGTTGTCCTGAATTCCTCCGCAGACCAGAAAAGGCGTGACATGATCATTGACCGCGACCTGGTAGAACTCCTCGATCGGGAGGTTATCGAGATAACGCCAGGTTTTGCCGTCGTCATGCGTAATATAGACTCCGCCGTCATTACCCTGAATGATGCGGTTCCCGTTGTGCGGGTCGATCCAAATGGCATGATGGTCGACATGCACCATCTTGTCAGCGTAAAACATGGTTTTTCCGCCGTTCTTGGATTCCATGAGCTTCATGGAGAGAAGAAAGATCTGGTCTGGGTTCTTGGGTGAAACGGCCAACTGAGTGAAATAGAAGGGCCGAACATCGGCATTTTGGTTGTTTGAGACGAGGTGCCAATGGGTTCCCATGTCGTTCGAAGACCAGAGCACTCCGCCTTTGGCCTGAATCACGGCATAAACTTTGTCCGGTTGGCTCGGCGCAAACGCGACATCACTGCGACCCGTCGGAGCTTTCGGCAGACCCTGGGTCAGCTTCTTCCAAGTGAGACCGCCATCGACTGAACGGTAAAGGCCGCTCGAAGGCCCCCCGCTCACAAGCTTCCAAGGATAACGCCGGAGTTGCCACATCCCGGCGATCATGACCTGTGGGTTCCCGGGTTGCATCGCCAGAGTTGAGCATCCGGTCTCGTTATTGAGGAAGAGCACCCGTTGCCAGCTCTTGCCGCCGTTTGTAGTCCGGTAGACCCCGCGGGTTGGAGTGGGCCTCCAGACATTGCCCAGCGCGCAGACAAACACGATTTTGGGATTGGCGGGATCAACCACGATCCGGCTGATTTGCCCAGCCTGGCGGAGACCCTTGAAGACCCAGGTCGCACCGGCATCAGGCGAGAAGTAAACCCCTCCGCCGTTGATCATGTCGTCGCGTGGATTGGACTCTCCAGTGCCGACCCAGACCAGATTGGGGTTGCTCGGTGCGAGCGTGACCGCACCAATCGATGCCGTGTCTCCATGGGCGAACACGTTTTTCCAGCTGTTGCCGCCATTTGTGGTCTTCCAGACGCCACCGGCTGCCGAACCCACGTAATAGATGAGGGGCTGACCTGGAATACCTCGAACACTCGTCACGCGTCCGCCCGCAATGGCCGGTCCCAGGTCTCTGAGCTTGAGATGGCGCAGGGGCGATAGCACTTTCTTGTGCTCGGCTGCGTGAGCTTGGGGCGTGATCAACAAACACGCGCCTGCAGCAACTACAAGAAACAGCACAGCGGATGACAGTCGGCTGGTTTTATTCACGACGGGCGCTCCCTATTTTGAGGTGGGGGTAAGTCGGCAATCTTTGTGGCACATGGGCAACGGAACTAGACCATATTTTGAGTCGGTCTCTTTGTGAAAGTTCCCCCCAAAAGACCCGGGAGAGGCTGACTGCCTCTCCCGGGCTCGGGTCATCAATGCCGGCTCTTCTTGAGGTGAATCGGATTCCCATTGAAAAGGGTCGGCTCCTTGAGTTTCCAGGCCATGGCATTGTAAGCGGCGATGGCTGGACGGATCGTCTGGTTATAGTGTGCGAGCACACCCTTGAGATGGGTACGCGCCTGCTGCGTGATTGTGAGCATGCGATGGTTCGGTGCCCGCCCTGCGAGGAAGAAAGCACTCATCGCATAGGCAGTCGTGATGCCACGGTGGAATCTTGCAAGGAAGTGCAGTGAATCCTCCGGGGCATTGCGCTGGATCTCAGGGTTGTAGAGTTTATTTTCAAAACGCTTGACCATTTTGAGAAGCGTCCGCCCGTGCTCAAGCAGCTGGGCCGTCCGTTTCTTCTGGGCGGATGTCCGGTGCTGACTCACGAAACGCGCGAGGTGAACCCGGACATTCTGCAGCCGGTTGAGCAGGGTATTGAATGCCGACAGTTCGTTGCGGGCAGTGAGTCCCAAGCGTGCGTCTTCCCGCCAGATGCCAAGTGCAACGGGATCGCGGGGATCCTCTTCGACTCGGGCCGGGACCTCGCCATGGTGGGAGCCATCACGAGCGATCACGCGGTACGTACCCGGAACCACCATCGGTCCGAACGACCGGTTCAGGAAACCTCCGGTCGCTTGCGCTCCGAAATCGAGTGTCCGTGGACCCCGGTAGCGCATGTTCCAGACGATCTCATGAATCCCCGGGGTGGCCGGTCCCTTGAGATGGGTCACGATCTTGCCTGCGCTATTTTCAATCGTGAGTTGGACGGGCCCCGTGACTTTCTTCAAGCGTCCGGATGCGCCTACAAAATAGCTGATCACGACGCCTTGGGGCGCATTGGGAACCGCATAGTAAGGGGCTGCCGGGTGACCGGAATAGTGTGCGCGAATCACCATTCCCGGCTGGGTTTTAAACAGGGTGAAGGGGGATTGAGCGACTTTATGGGTGAAGGCTTCGAGCGGTTTCAGGTTGTCGAGCACCCAGAGGCCGCGGCCATGGCTGGCCAGGACCAGGCTGTCTGGGTGGTGGACGAACTTG
>DAHXNI010000069.1 GCA_027365475.1 Pseudomonadota bacterium
GTACCCGAGACAAATCCCCTTGCGACCCCTGTTCCGCTGCGTTCATGCCACTCTTTATACCAGGGGCTAACCGAAAAAGCCAGGGCTACCGGTCCTCTCTGTCACATCAAAGACTTGGTGTCATGAATGACGAAGCCCTGCAGTGGGGAGGCTTTGGGGGTGCAACTCATGGGGCAGATCGGATCGGACCGCCCGGTCCATCGCAACAGGTTCGCCGACCGCCTATAATGCAGGCTATGCCGCATCTTAATCTCGTTCAACTCATCGCCATCTGGGCGGTTCCCGGTCTTTTTGCCATTACGCTCCACGAGGTTGCCCATGGCTACGCCGCCCGCCAGTTCGGTGACCGGACGGCGGAAATGCTCGGGCGTCTCAAACTCAATCCGATTCGCCATGTTGATCCGGTGGGCACCATACTCGTTCCACTTGCCTGTCTCATTCTTCCTTTCCATTTCATCTTTGGCTGGGCCAAACCCGTTCCCATCACGCCTCAGAACTTCAAGCATCCGAGGCGAGATATGGCGTATGTCGCACTTGCCGGACCTTTTGCCAACCTGCTCATGGCAACTGGCTGGCTGGTCCTGTCCCAGATCGGAAGGCTGTTCTTTGCCGGGGCACCTATTGGCCAGTTTCTGATCCTCATGGGTGTTGCAGGCATCTATATCAACATCCTTCTCATGATCTTCAACCTGTTCCCCCTGCCGCCACTGGACGGTGGACGAGTGCTCACCGGAATCCTGCCCGTGCAATGGGCTCGCGTTTTCTCCCGCATCGAACCCTATGGGTTCGTGATTCTGTTGCTCCTGCTGGTCACTAATGTTTTTTTCATGCTGATGGGGCCACTTTTGGTGGGAGTGCTCGGCCTCTTCCTGACCGGGACGGGTGTCCCGATGCCCCTGATGCAGCAGACGCTTGATCTTCTGCGGATATGAGCACTGCTGGCTTGAATCCGCACTCACGTATCGTCTCCGGAATGCGCCCGACCGGACATCTGCATCTCGGCCACTGGGAGGGCGTACTCAAAAACTGGATTGAGCTTCAGAAGCACCATGAGTGCTATTTTTTTGTGGCTGACTGGCATGCGCTCACGACGCACTATCAGGATTCCCGGGGGCTTGAGGCGAATACGTTTGACCTCGTCATGGAATGGCTGGCTGTGGGCGTGGATCCCGATCGGGCGACCCTCTTCGTACAATCCTGGGTGCCAGAACATGCGGAGCTCCATCTCCTGCTATCGATGCTGACTCCGCTGGGATGGCTCGAACGGGTTCCGACCTACAAAGAACAACAGCAAGAACTCAAGGACCGGGAACTCGACACGTATGGGTTTTTGGGCTATCCGGTTCTGATGAGTGCCGATGTGCTGCTTTACCGCGCTGGAGGTGTACCGGTCGGCCAGGATCAGGTGGCGCATCTTGAAGTGGCACGCGAAATTGCACGTCGATTCAATTTTCTCTATGGGCGCGGTGAGGCATTCGATGCGCTCCTCCGCTCCGCGCATGAGCACATGGGCTCGAAGCAGAGCCATCGCCTGATCGGGTGGGCAAAGCAATACCGCGAATCCGGTGCATCGGAACTCCTCAACCGTATTGCACACACGCTGGCCGAGGATTCCCGTTTGGATCCTGAGGAACGGGCGGCGCTTTTCGCGGAAGCCCGCGGAAGTGGCCGGGAGATTCTTCCGGAACCGGAGGCCCTGCTCACGCGTGCCTCACGGCTCCCGGGAACGGACGGGCGCAAGATGTCCAAGTCGTACGACAATGCCATTGCACTGCGTGACGACCGTGATGTCGTGACCCGGAAAATACGTACCATGGCGACTGACCCGGCCCGGGTTCGGAGGTCGGACCCCGGCGAACCCGATCGCTGCCCGGTCTGGAAATACCATGAGGCATTTTCGACTGAGGAAACCAGACAGTGGGTCGAGACAGGCTGCCGCACAGCCGGTATCGGGTGCCTCGACTGCAAAAACCGTCTTCTGGAGGGGATGCTGCATGAATTGGAGCCGGTCTGGGGAAGGCTGCATCGCCTCCAAGCCGATCCAGATGCGGTCCGGGAAGTGCTCGCGAGTGGGAGCGAACGGGCACGCATCAAAGCCCGGGAGACGCTTGGTGAGGTCCGTAATGCACTGGGATTGGCCCGGCCCACATGAGTGCTCCAGTCGGCCCGCAAGCCGTTTTGCTGCAGCCTGAACTACCGCTTGCGACTGTGAATGGTGAACCCTGGCTCGCACTGCCAGAGGATCTCTATATTCCGCCCGATGCGCTCGAACTCGTCCTCGAATCCTTCGAGGGGCCACTCGATCTGCTTTGGTATCTCATCCGCCGCCAGAACTTCAACGTGCTCGATATTCCGATCGCGGAAGTGACCGGACAATATCTGAGATACATTGAGATGATGCAGACCATGCGCATTGAGTTGGCTGCGGAATATCTGCTTATGGTGGCCATCCTGGCCGATATTAAATCCCGCATGCTTCTGCCGAAGCCCATAAACGATGATCCGGAACACGAGATGGATCCGCGAGCCGAACTGGTTCGCCAGCTTCAGGAATATGAAATATTCCGGCATGCTTCGGAGCGGATTGATGCACTCCCGCGCCTCGAACGGGATTGCTGGGTCGCCCAGGCTTTGGCCCGTGAGGAAGAACGCCGGGTTCATATTGATCCCCCCCCCGTGAGCCTGCAGGATCTCCTGCTTCAGATGGCGCATGTCGTTCACCGCACCCGCTGGCGCATTGAGCACCGGATTGTCCGTGATTCCCTGTCGGTTCGGGAGTGCATGGTGTCTATCCTCGAACTGCTCGCCCAGAACGGATATCGCCGTTTTGAAGAGTTCTGCTCCAATGATGTGCGTCCGACCCGTATTGTTCTGAGTTTTGTGGCTGCACTCGAGTTGGCGCGCCAGTCGCTGGTCGACCTGGTCCAGCCCTCCTTGTTCGGCCCCCTCTATATTCAGCGCACGAATCCGGATCACCCCATCGCTCCGCAAGCGTTAGAGAACCCGTCTGATGAATGAAGCAACACCCACCTTGAAGCACCTTCTCGAGGCGGCCTTGCTCGCCTCTGGCCGCCCACTCGAGGAAGGAGAACTGATCCGGCTGCTCGAGTCCGGACTTGAGCGAACTGTTGGGCAGGAAGAGTTTGATGCATGCCTCAATGAACTCATCCACGAATATGAACTCCGCGGACTGAGCCTCCGGCGCGTGGCGAGCGGTCTCCGCATTGAGATCCGGCCTGCTTTCGTGCGTGCCCTCCATGGCTTGTGGGATCCCAAGCCGACACGCTATTCCCGGGCGCTGCTCGAAACCCTGGCCATCATGGCGTACCGGCAACCGGTGACACGCGGTGAAATCGAGCAAATTCGGGGCGTGAGTGTTGCCTCTTCGATTCTGAAAACGCTTGAAGAACGAGGGTGGATCCATATCGTCGGGCACCGCGAGGTTCCCGGTCGCCCGGCCCTCTACGCGACCACCCGCCAATTTCTGGACTATTTTGGGCTGAAAAGCCTTGAGGACCTGCCACCACTCGAGCAGGTGGGCGACCTCATTCCCACAGAACTCCGGCTCGATTTCGGTGAATCCGAGCCGATCGGATTGATCGGGATGCCCGAGGCCGATGAACTGGAGGTGCATGAACCCCCCGCCGAAGAGACCCCGGAAAGATCCTGAACCCATCGCCCACACGAGCCTGGCCCCTGCAGCCCCGCGTGTGCAGAAGGCTTTGGCCGATGCCGGAGTGGGCTCAAGGCGCGAGGTGGAATCATGGATCCGCTCCGGGCGCCTCACACGTAATGCTCGCCCCGTCGCACTGGGAGAGCGGGCCAACCCGGGCGACCAGTTCGCGCTGGATGGCGTCCCGCTCCGGATCGAGTCGCTCTCGTCCAATAGGCGGATTCTCCTCTACCATAAATGTGCAGGCGAGTTGACCACGCGCCATGATCCCGAAGAGCGTCCGACGGTTTTCGAGCGATTGCCGAGAATCCGTCAGGGACGCTGGATTGCTGCCGGCCGGCTCGATTTCAACAGCGAGGGACTGCTGGTTTTTACAACCGATGGCGGGCTGGCCCGGGTGCTCATGCATCCATCGAGCGAACTGCCACGTGTCTATATGGCGCGGATCTCGGGTCGACTCACGGAACTTGCGCTACATACACTGGCGCACGGCGTGAAACTTGAGGATGGCCGGGCTGCTTTCGATGCGATCGAGGAGGGGGGCGGGACGGGTCTCAATGGATGGTACTCGGTACGGGTCCACGAAGGCCGCAACCGGCTGGTGCGCCGGCTTTTTGAAAGCCAGGGTTATCCGGTCAATCGCCTGATCCGGATTCAACACGGGCCGTTCCGGTTGCCACGAGGGTTGCGGCGCGGTCAGTGCCATGAACTCGATGCTGCGGAGATCCAGGAGGCGCTCGCAGACCTCGGCCGGGATCTGATTGGTGCTGATCCGGATGGGGTATCTCGGCCGGATGCGGATTGAGCAACGGCCGATCGGTGCGCGCCGGATCCTTGAGGTCCACACCCGCCTCGTGAGTAGTTTCGGCCCGCAAAAAAATTGGTGGCCCGCCGAATGCCCATTCGAAATCCTGCTGGGTGCGCTACTGGTCCAGCATACGCGATGGTCAGCCGTTATGGAGGTGCTGAATCGGCTACGCAGCGAGACCGGATTCGATCCTGAACGGCTGCTTGCCGTGCGCGGTCCCGTGCTCGAAGCATGGCTCCGGCCGGCCGGGTGTCATCACCAGAAAGCACGTCGGATCCGCGCGATTGCCGGTTGGTACCGGGATCAGGGCTGGCAACAGCTGTCCGATTTGCCATCGGCTGCACTGCGTGAGAAGCTTCTCGCTCAGGAAGGCATCGGTCCTGAAACCGCCGATGCCATTTTGCTCTATGCGTTCCGGAGACGAGTATGGGTCACCGACCGGAGTGCACTGCGACTCTATTCCCGCCTCGGTTTTTGCCAGGACCAGGCATCGGATTTTCGCGAACGGGTTCTGCCCCACATTCCAGATGAGATCGAGTGGCGGAAGGAGCATCATGCGCTTGTCGTATTGCACGGGCAGAGATTTTGCGGTGTCGCCCCCAGGTGTACCGGCTGTCCGCTGACCCGCCGTTGTGAATGGCACCAGCGGGCAGAACTGAGTTGATCTGCGATCAGAATCGCACCAGCGCCGAACCCCAGGTAAAGCCGCCTCCGAACGCTTCGAAGAGGAGTAACTGACCGCGCTGGATGCGGCCGTCCCGTACGGCTACGTCGAGTGCCATGGGAATCGAGGCAGTTGAAGTATTGCCGTGTTCGCCGATCGTGAGAACGACCCGCTCCATCGGGAGTGCGAGTTTACGTGCAATAGCTTCAATGATGCGCAGATTGGCCTGATGGGGGACGAGCCACGATAGCTCGTCGGGGCTCATTCCAGCCGCATCCAGGGTCTCCTGGGCGATCTGGCAGAGCGTATTGACGGCGACCCGGAAGACCTCGTTGCCCCGCATCTGGATGAAATCCCGCTTACCGCGCAGCCGGTCGAACCCTTGCGAGATCCCGGAAGGGAAGTAAAGGAGATCCTTGTGCATTCCATCGGCATGAATCCGGACAGACAGGATGCCAGCCTCCTCGGCACCTTCAAGAATCACGGCGCCCGCACCATCTCCAAACAGGATGCAGGTTGATCGGTCGGTGTAGTCCGTGATGCGCGAAAGGGTCTCGCCGCCGATCACGAGTGCCCGTTGGATTTGCCGAGTCTGGATCATGCTATTCGCGACCGAGAGTGCGTAGATGAACCCGGCGCACGCCGCTTCAAGACTGAAACAGGCGTAGCCATGTCCACCGAGCCGTTCCTGCAAAAGTACACCCATGTTCGGGAATACCTGGTTGGGAGTGGTCGTGGCGACCAGGATTAAATCCAGGTCTTGGGGTGTGAGATCGGCTGCTTCGAGTGCACGCCGTGCGGCCTGTTCGCAGAGGTCGAGATTGGTTTCCCCATCCGATACGATGTGGCGTTCCCGGATGCCGGTTCGGCTCTGAATCCACTCGTCGGAAGTGTTGACCATCTGTTCGAGATCCCGGTTGGTCAGGATCCGTTCGGGTACAAAATGGCCGGTGGATAGGATACGTGAGTACATGATCGTTCAGCTTGCCTGATGGACCGGGGGGATGATTTTCTGCTGCAACCAGCTGATCTTTTGAGGAACTTGGTTCTGGACCTCGTCGAAGGCCCGCCGTATGGCGTAGCGGAAGCCGAGTGCATCGACGTTGCCGTGGCTTTTGACGACGATGCCGTTGATCCCAAGAAAACTCGCGCCATTATACTGGCGCGGATCGAGGCGCCGACGCAAGGAACGGATGATGGGAAAAGCCAGAAGCCCTGCAGCCTGGGTCAAGAGATTACGCCGAAACTCTTCCTGAACGAATTGCGCGATCAGCTGAGCCGTGCCTTCCATGGTTTTCAGCGCAACATTACCCGCGAAACCGTCCGCCACAATGACGTCGAGACGGCCCTGGCTGATATCGCCACCTTCAAGAAATCCCTGATAGTTGAGCGTACTCGACGACAGCAGTTCATGGGCCCGTTTGATCATCTCGTTCCCCTTGATTTCCTCTGTTCCAATATTGAGCAGACCGATTGAGGGGTCGCGGACTCCATAGACTGAACTCGCCAGGGCTGCGCCCATGATTGCAAACTCCATGAGATGATCGGCAGTACAGGTGGAGTTGGCTCCGAGATCCAGCATCAGGGTGTGCCCGCTGCGTGTCGGGACTGGCGCACAGATCGCGGGGCGATCAATCCCTTGAAGCGTCTTGAGCACGAACTTGGCTGTGACCATGAGCGCGCCGGTATTGCCGGCACTGACGCAAGCTTGGGCATGCCCCTCCTGGACCAGATCGATCGCAATGCGCATGGAGGAGTGTTTTTTGTTGCGCACCGCCGAGATGGGAGAGTCCGCCATGGTCACGGTCTCCGGGGCGTGGTGGATGCGCAACCGGGGCACGGAGTTCGATGAGCCGGTTTGGGCTGCGACCATGGCATTCAGATCATCTTCTGGGCCGACCAGGATGAGTTCAAGGCCCGGTTGTGTATCGAGTTCAGCCAGGGCTGCTGCAACGACGACCTCTGCGCCCCGATCACCACCCATGGTATCTAGTGCCAGAATTCCTGGTTGGTCCATCTTGGGCTCGATAACCCTGGATGGTTGGATCTTAGCTTTCAGATTGGGCAGGTTTTGCGGGTTTGGGCGTAAAAATGCGCCGGCCGCGATAAAACCCTTCGGCACTCACGTGATGACGAAGATGCCGATCCCCTGTGGTTGAATCGGAAGACAAGGTCGCCGGCGATAACGCATCGTGGGATCTGCGCATATCTCGCCTGGAACGGGTTTTGCGGTCTTTCTGTACGGCCATGGGTACACACTCCACATCCAGTAGGTCATCCGGGGCCAGGATCAATCCCGGCCCGCGGCAGATGAAGCTTGAGGCTGTCATTGTAAAGGTTTTGTCACCAAAAAGCTTGCCAAGCCAGTCCGATGATCCATCCTGGAACATCCGGTCTCCATTGCGCCGTCTACACAAAACCCATACGATGAGGCCGGTTTCCCAAATGATCGCAACCCATGCTTCCGAACGAAGGTACTGAAATCCAATTCCCCTCGCAGGCACTCCCGCACCTGGTTTTGGCAACGACTTCAGAAAACCGCAAACTGCTCCTGAAGCGGCTGGTGCACACATTTGAGACTGTGGATCCGCTTTGCGAGGAGACGCCTCAGCCGGACGAGTTACCGCGCGCGCGCGCGTGCCGTCTTGCCGAGATCAAGGCCACCTCGGTCGCCAACGGGTTTGGGAACCGCTTGATCATTGGTTCGGATCAGGTTGCCGAATGTCGGGGCCGCATTCTTCACAAGCCACTCACGAGTGGTCAGGCAGTGACTGATTTGCTCTGGAGCGCAGGGCATCGAATCGATTTCTGGACGGGCGTCTGTGTCCTGGATACGCGCAGCGGGGAAAAGCGTTCATCCGTTGACCACACCCGTGTCTGGATGCGGGAATACACTCGCGCAGAAATCCAGCGTTATCTCTCAAAGGATCAACCCTGGAGCTGCGCAGCCAGTTTTCGAGCGGAATCTTTGGGTCCCGCTCTGTTTCGGAGTATGGCGACCCGCGATCCGACGGCCTTGATCGGATTGCCCTTGATTGCTCTGAGCCGGCTGTTGCGAGAGCTTGACTATCCCCTGCCTTAGGCGGGTGATGTCGTCAGCACGTGCGTGAACACCGCCGTTCAAAAGATGGCGATATCTGTGTGCGCGGCTTTTGATGGAATAAACGGATCACTGGTCACGGGTTGCTGCCTCCTCCGGCGCCATGATTTCCCGTTTAAACAGGGTCATGGAATTCCGGCTGGGTCGTCGCCGCTTGGTCAAGAGCGAGAAGTGTGGATTCGAGATCAGCGGGCAAGGGGGCTTGCACGGAGAAGGGTTCCTTGGTCCTTGGATGGATCAAAGTGAGTGTGCGGGCGTGCAGAAACAGGCGCTTCAGGCCGTAGCGTGTTTTGAGGAGTCGATTGAACTCCCGTTCTCCGTATTTTTCATCGCCGGCAATGGGGTGTCCAAGAGAGGAGGCGTGCACACGGATTTGGTGGGTGCGGCCGGTTTCGATCCGGATTTCGGCCAGAGCGGCCATCGCCCAGCGGCGGACAATCCTGAAATGGCTGAGTGCATATTTGCCTTGAGGGGTGATCTGGCTGACGCGTTCCCCGCCGAGCTCACGGTTTCTGGTGATGGCTCCCTCGATCGTGTGGAGATTCCACTGAGGAGATCCCTTGAGGAGGGCAAGATAGCATTTGTCCAGTTTTCCCTCTCTCAGAGCGGCATGGATTGCGATCAGACTCGCGCGATTTTTAGCAAAAACGAGGCAACCGCTGGTCGAGCGGTCAAGCCGATGCGCGAGTTCGAGAAAATAACCCTCCGGTTGCGTCGCACGCAGCCGCTCAATCATTCCCGAAGCGATGCCTGTCCCACCATGGACAGCAAGACCAGAGGGTTTGTTGAGCACAAGGAGATCGTCGTCTTCGTAAAGGGTGGGATAATCCACCGGAAGGCGATGCAGCGGGCTCTTCTCACGTGCGAGTGTACGTGGAGAAGGTGAAAAAGGGGGGATCCGGATGCGATCTCCGGCAATTAACCGGTAAGTCGGTTTGATTCGCCTGCCATTGACCCGCACCTGTCCGGTACGGATCAGCCGGTAGATGTGGCTTTTGGGAATGCCCTTGAAATATTTTAAAAGCCAGTTGTCGACGCGTTGGCCGGCCTCCTGCTCCAGAATCTCACGGGGCGTGGTCAGTGGGGGGTGGGGTTCTATATTATTCATGGCTATCAATAAGTTGTACGGTTCTATTGATTTTTTTGAGTGGATTGGAGATAATAGCCCCCAGTAGCTTGTCGCCTTCCCATACCGGGCTGGTGGCAGGTTCAAGAGAGTCTATTCTGACACGCAGTTGATTTGTGTGTGAGAAAACCGGTTGAAACGGGCTCTGGCGGGGCCAGAACCCGAGACCATAAACCCATAGCGCTCCCATGCCTCGCATGGTTACGTAGCGCTGACAAGGCGGATTTCTATCATGCCGCAAGCATGCGGCGATGCGGCCGGCGGCTTGAAGCCGGTTTCGACCCTGTCAGAACAACGTGATCTCCAGTGCGGTGCCTCGGAGCAGCATTGAGAGCATCCACTATGAAACGAATGTTAATCAATGCCACCCAGCCCGAAGAGCTGCGCGTGGCAGTTGTCGACGGCCAGAAACTGGTCGACCTCGATATCGAGATTCCTTCCCGAGAACAGAAAAAGGCCAATATCTACAAAGCTAAAATCAATCGCGTCGAGCCCAGCCTAGATGCGGTCTTTGTCGATTACGGCGGTGACCGTAACGGTTTTCTCCCGACCAAGGAGATTCATCCGCAATATTTTCAGAATGGCGATTCCATCCGGGAACGCCTCCCGGAAGGGCTGGAACTGATCGTCCAGGTTGAAAAAGAAGAGCGTGGCAACAAAGGTGCGGCACTCACGACGTATGTGAGTCTGGCTGGACGCTTCATGGTGTTGATGCCAGAAAACCCGAAGGCGGCGGGGGTGTCACGCAAGATCGATGGCGATGATCGGGAGGAAGCCCACCAGATCCTTTCGGGACTCCGGATTCCCGATTCGATGGGTGTCATTCTCAGAACGGCGGCCATGGGACGCACGAGCGAAGAAGTTCAGTGGGACCTCGATTACCTGGTGCAACTCTGGGGCGCGATCAAGAAAGCTGCGGAAGTCCGCAAGGCACCATTTCTGGTATACCAGGAAGACAACATTGTCGTTCGTGCACTCCGGGATCACCTGAAAACCGACATCAGCGAGATTCTGATCGATGATTCGAGGATGTATGAAGGTGCGCGGGCGTTTGCCGAGCAGGTGATGCCACAGTATCTCGAACGGCTCAAACTCTATCAGGAGCCCACGCCCCTCTTTACCCGTTATCAGATCGAAAGCCAGATCGCCCAGGCATTTGAGCGTGAAATTGTGCTGCCGTCGGGTGGTCGTCTGGTTTTCGACCGGACCGAAGCGCTGATCTCCATTGATGTCAACTCAGCCCGTTCGACCCGAGGGGGGGACATCGAGGAAACAGCCCTGACGACAGACCTCGAGGCGGCCGAAGAAATTGCCCGGCAGCTCCGGATCCGGGATCTCGGGGGGCTCATCGTGATCGACTTCATCGATATGGAGCAGGAGCGGCACCGACGTGATGTTGAAAACCGTCTGCGCGAGGCCTTGCAGCTTGACCGCGCACGGGTCCAGGTCGGGAAAATCTCCCGTTTTGGCCTGCTCGAGATGTCACGCCAGCGTCTAAGAGCGTCTCTTGAGGAATCCACACAGGTGACGTGCCCCCGGTGCAAGGGATCTGGCAAGATCCGGAGTGTCGAGTCGCTTTCGCTTTTGATTTTGCGCCTCATCGAAGAAGAAGCGATGAAGGATGGAGCGAATCGAATCGTGGCGCATCTGCCCTTGAGTGTGGCGACCTATCTGCTCAACGAGAAACGCTCGTCACTGACCGGTATTGAACAGCGTACCCGTACACAGATCCTCCTCGTGCCCAGCCGGCAGCTTGAGACGCCCGATTTCAAGATCGAACGTCAGCGTGCCGGCGATGCAAACAGCAATAGTTTGCTCGAAGCTGAAAAATACGACAGCAGCCAGATTCAGGAAGAGCCCTATGTGTCACAGATGCTGCCGACCGGTGGCGCACGACTCGAAGAGCCTGCCGTCAAACCCCTCCGGCGCCAGAACCCCGCCACGTCACGCGAAAAACGACGGTCCGCCCGCTCCGGATCATGGTGGACCCGGTTGTGGGCACGCTGGTC
This sequence comes from Pseudomonadota bacterium, assembly GCA_027365475.1. Classification (GTDB taxonomy): domain Bacteria; phylum Pseudomonadota; class Gammaproteobacteria; order JAKAQQ01; family JAKAQQ01; genus JAJZNM01. The sequence continues at coordinate 11,381 of DAHXNI010000069.1, forward strand.
ACAACGTGTACCCGAATCCTCCAGTGCACCCAGACCGGCGCCTCAGCCGGAACGGCGCCCGGCTCTCGTACAGGGTTCGCCCCAGAGAGCCCGCAATGACAATCGCGCCGCCCGTCCCCGTCCTGCCGGCCGCACGCCTCGCAATGGTACTCGCAGCGAACCACGGGACGCACAGGGTGCGCCTCACCGTCAGGATCGACGGCCGGCCGGGCCCCGTGTTGCGCCCGGCGGGGCTGATTCTGAAGCAGTCGAATCGTCCCAGGAGACAATCGCCAAATCTGAAGGAGGTCACAGGAGCCGTCGGGGTCACCGCGGTGGACGGTACCGCAGGCGCGAGCCTCGGGTGGGGGCGGATCTGCAGGCTGGCGAGTCGCAGCCGAAAGTGGCCCATGAAACTGATAGTAATATTCGTTCACCGAACGAGCCCTCCTTGGCCATTTCTGCACCGCGCACAGCCGCGCCCAGATTGCAGGCCGATCACGCACCTCCGCAGCCCCCGATTCGGGTTGCAACGGATCGGGCATCACCCAACCGGGTTGAGCCGGGCCAGCCGTCGGATCCACCTCTCATCCAGATCGAAACCCAGGTATCTGGAGGCCGAAACGCGCAACGGGCGATGACCCAGAAGAGCCCATCCGTTCCGGAACGCGAGGCACCAGCATTGCGCGAGCTTTTCGAAGCCAACCGCAGCGGTCCACCGGCACCGGAGCGGGTACCGGCCACGCTTCCATCGGATAAAGAGAGCATCTAGTCACTGAACCCGGCCCGAACGATCCCGTGATCGTTTCGGGCCGGTGGATCTGTTTTTCCGGCCTACCGATTTTCTCGATCCTTCGACCATCATCAGCAGGGATGGCGGGTTGTGCTACGTCCAGATTCCATTTTGAGACGTATGGCGGATCTATCTCGATATGATTCACTCAACTCGGGAGAGCATTCTGAAAGTCAATCTCAAACGACTGGGCTCATGAGCCCTGTTTACTATACTGCTCGTGACTGCTCAAGGCGTCATCGCACGTTTGCCCTCCGCTAGAGTATTCTCCTCATCGTTCGCGGCCAGCTAACCCGAGTCCGCCCATCTGTCGCGGCGGTCGCACATCTGCTTCAACCTAAAAACGGCAGTTGAGCGGAGCTGCTGATAAGCTATTGTGAGGCAGGGCGGGGGGTTACGACGCATTTCCTGGCATAGGAGGAGTCACCCAATGGGTGAAGCAAAACGCAAGGCATTGGCCGGTGCGCAGTCGGCGGT
>DAHXNI010000076.1 GCA_027365475.1 Pseudomonadota bacterium
CCGCACTTGGGGCATTTCGCAGCCTCGGTGCCGGCGGCCTTGGCGGGCTTGACGGTGCGGCGGAAGATTCCCATGGTGAGAGTTTCGCCGAACGGAGCTGCCGATGCATCTGGGGTTGAAGACGCTGCTGAACCGCGTGGAGCGACTGAAAGGGTTCGTGTACGAGTCGAGTCGATTGATCGAGGGGCGGGTGCCGCGGATCGAGATCCAGCTGCGCGCCCGGGAGCGCTCCCGGGGCGCGTGCTCGCAGTGCCAGAAGCCGGCCCCCGGCTACGATCGGCTGGCCGAGCGGCAGTTTCAGTTCGTGCCGCTGTGGGGCATCCCGACCTACTTCCGTTACGCGCCGCGGCGGGTGCGCTGCCGCGAGCACGGGATCGTCGTCGAGCATCTGCCCTGGGCGCTGGGCAAGCGGCCGCTGACGGCGAGCTTTGCGTGGTTCCTGGCCTCCTGGGCGAAGCTGCTGTCCTGGCAGGATGTCTCGCGCACCTTCAAGACCAACTGGGAGAGCGTGTTTCGCTCGGTGGAGATGGCCGTCGACTGGGGCCGGGCCCGCTTGGACTTGACGGGCATCACCGCCGCGGGCGTTGACGAGATCCACTGGCGCAAGGGCCGCTTCCTCACCCTGGTCTACCAGATCAACGAGGGGATGAAGCGGCTGCTGTTCGTCGCCGAGAACCGCGAGGAGACCAGCCTGCGCAAGTTCTTTCTGTGGCTCGGCCCCGAGCGCAGTGCCGCAATCCGCTTCATTTGCTCGGACATGTGGCAGCCGTACCTGAACGTGATCGCCGAGCGCGCCCCGCAGGCACTCAATATCCTCGACCGCTATCACATCGCCGCCAAGATGAACCAGGCGATCGACGAGGTGCGCGCCAAGGAAACCCGCGAGGTCCGCGCTCGCAACCGCCTCAGCAAAAGCTCCGTCGTGTTGAAGCATTCGCGCTGGTGCCTGCTCAAGCGCGTGGAGAACCTCACTGCCAAGCAGGCCGTCAAGCTCAAGGAACTGCTCACCTGCAACCTGCGCACCGTGCGCGCCTACCTGCTCAAGGAGCAGTTCCACTTCTTCTGGGAGTACGCCTCGGCGGCCTGGGCCGGCAAGTTCCTCGAGCAGTGGTGCACGGCGGCAATGCGCTCGCGCCTCGCGCCGATGAAGAAGATCGCCCGCATGCTGCGCTCCCACAAACCGCTCATCCTCAACTGGTTCGAGGCTCGCGAACAGGTCTCCCTCGGTGCCGTGGAGGGACTGAACAACCGTTTGAAAGCGAATCTCAGAAAGTCATACGGCTTTCGAACCTACAGAGCGATAAAAGTCATGTTTTATCATAAACTTGGCGCGCTACCCGAGCCGGAATACGCCCACAGATTCTGCTGAGGAAGCAGCTCTCTCTTATCGAATTGACGTTGTGCTGAGGTGGATCGATGTCGACTTGGGTTGCGCTGCTGCGCATGAGTCAGAACGCGTACCGCGAATTCAGGGCGTAGCATGACAATGCAGTTCTTGTGTCACGGAATCCACTTGAATCGGAACGGGCAATCGTAGCATCTCGGCTTGAACAGCATAGAAGAGCATCAGCTTGAACATAATTCAAACACATGTAATTACCGATGCAGCACCGCTGTCGCATTGCATAAGTTCTGCGGATTCAGCGACTGTGGCATCTGCATCAATGGCTCACTATTACCGCGACCGCGAAAGGTGGCAATAAGAGTTGATTTCCTATAGGTGTTATTTCTTGAGCAGGCTCATCACCTGTGGCTTCATCCACAATCCATCCTTTGGACCCATTAAACGTCTTTGGGAGAGAAACTTCTACAGAGCGGTATCGCTTGTTAATGAGTAACAACTTACGAGCATCGGTGGTTATGAACGCTTGACTTGAAATCGAACGATCAGACGCAGTCGTCCATACAAGCCTGTCTCCAGGATGAAAATTATCAATTATCATCTTCAACACCCAATAGCGTGCATTAGGTTTTCCGTTTTTCCAATTAATCATCGTGACGCTTGGGAACTGAGATGGGTACCCTACTAATTGTGATTCTCCGATGACATTAATCCCGAGCCGGGAAAGGTGCAAAAACAGGTACGCATACAAAGATGCTGCTGCGTTCCAATATATCTTGGGAATCCGATAATGTAGAGCCTTGCGCTTACTAATTCCCCAACTATCTGTCGGCAGGATGACGCCGAGCTCGTCGGTGTCGATCTTCGTCTGCGGTGATAGCTGGTTTCGAATTGCGATAATGTATCGTGTCGTCGCTAGAAAGCCTTTTGCCTGATCGAAAAACGTGTACTGCCAATTAGTAGGTCCTTCACTCATCGCCGGCGATGCATAAAAATGAAATGAAATGAAATTAAGTGGAATCCCAGCGCGATGATTCTTGTGATTCAAAAAATATTCGAAATACTTGACCCCATCTTGTTCTGGTAAAGCCAGCGCCAGCCCGATAAATTTTGTCTTTGGGCTAACCTTGTGAATTGCGCTAACTATGGCATCATATCTCCGCGTGTACTGTTCTGGTGTCATGTGGTGTTCGAAGTCGACTTCGTTCAGCACTTCCCAGTAAGGAAACTTATAATGATAACCAGACTCATGCCACTTCCCGTGCTGGTCGCGAAATCCGCCTCGCGTGAACCAACTGACCAAGCGCGCATAATAATTGGCCAACTGTCGACAGCTGGGGTCGAGAAGTCGCGTTCCCTGTTCGTAATGCCAATCGACGGTATTGGGATTTTTAGGATATGGAACGGGCTTTTTTGTCTTAAACATCCATTCCGGTATAGTGCTGAAATTAATTACAGTTGAATGTCCTGCCATTGCCTGCATGAACCGTCGCATCATCGGGTCTATGTATGAAAAATTCCAATAAGTATGGGATTTATTCGGTGGTTTCAGTTCTGCAACAGCGAGTTTTGGGTAAGGAAGCCAGGGTACGTATCGAACATAGTCGGCTCCCATATTTTTGATTGCTTTGAATGCCATTTTAGAAATAGGGGAGGTGCGCCGCAGCATTGGATTTACCACAACCTGGAAAGTCGGTGTTGATTTGGAAACGAGGACTGTGTGTTTCCAGTTAATGAAAAGCTTAGTAGAGCCCGTGTGAGGCTGCGCTGCAGCAGCAGACTGCGTAGCGATCACTATCGCTGCAATGCATATCACGTTAACTCTGACAGTTCTGCGTATTGAATTGAATTTATTATTTTCAGTTAACCCTTGAAATACTCGAGCTAACCGAAACAGTAGCGGGGATGGTTTGGTTTGCACAGCGTTTCTGGAGAGCGACGCGTCTGTTGGCTTAGAGGGGGTGATCATGGCAATGTCTATATCTTGCGAAAGTTAACAAGGATGGTTCGGTGGGTGATTGCGCTGTGTGCGCTATAAGCGAATGCAGCGGTGAGGATGTTGCGTCTATGGTAGGAAAATTTGTAAGGAGGTTGATGAGATCTCAAAGGAGAAAAACCACGATTGCACGACTCTTTTGACCTGATGCGGATCCGGGTCGGCAGTGGGTGGAAATGACTGTTTTGGGCTAAGAACACTGCCACAATCGAGACGGTTAAGTCGAGCCAGACGCTCCATGACATTAACCACTCGGCTATCGACTGTATCAGGATCGACATGTTTTCAGTCTTGCTTGGCAGAGATAACGAGCATCTACCTAATCCGGCATAGCCGGAACCAAACAGGAAGAGGTGGTGTATGCGGGGGGTGATTGGTGGTGGTGACGGCGATGGCGCAGGGTCTGATTGAGCGGTACGAGAGTCGGCTGTACGGGGTGCTGTCCTGCTACGAGCGGCTGGTGGTGACGGGGACGTTGCCTGGAGCCTGCTACGCGCAGGGGATGAGGGCATTTCTCTCGGCGCGCGGCATCCGCATTTT
>DAHXNI010000083.1 GCA_027365475.1 Pseudomonadota bacterium
GGCAAAGGCCACGCAACGCGCCACCTGTCCGTCGAGATTCGATTTCTGGTCATGACTGGAGACCCGCGCATACACCACCGTTCTGCCGGTTGGGGTTTCCGGCACGTCCACCAGAATGGTGCCAGTCGCCAACTGACGCGCGGGCACGGGCAGGGTCCCGTTCTTGAACCATTCCCATGCGGTGCGATAGGTCACGCCCTGCGTCTTTGCCCATGCACTTAGTCTCATGCGTAATAAGACAACATCAACATCTACAATGTTGCATGTTTACGGCAACAGTTGTCAACCCTCGGATAGGGGATCTCTGTCAGTGCTGCACCCATGGTTTTTCTGCCTCCCCCTGCAGCAGCTACCGCTGCCACAGAATCAATGGAACTTCGAGTGGGATCATGAGATCCGCATGAACCGGAATTGCTCTCGGCGTATAGTCAGCCGCCGGACGGGTAGCCGGCACTTCGGCATGATAGAGGTAGCCGCTACCAGCCCCAACAAGTGCCCGGGCGCGCTTCATCGGCTGCCGAACCGCGCTGACACCATCCGCTCCATCTGCATAAAGCTCGATCGCCAGTGCGCCGGGATCGATCCCTCCAAGATAGAGCTGAACCTCAAAAATCAATCGGGCTCCGTCATTCAATACCGTGAGGTCTCCAAAACGAAGGTCGGCCCACTGCTGTTCCAGCGTTTTTCTCCATGAAACGATCTGCGCACTTGCCCCACCCCCGTCTGTAACACGTTGCCGATAAGCCGCCGCACAAGGCAAATAGTATTTTTCAGTATATTCGCGCACCGTGCGCGAAGCCGAGAACTGGGGGACCAGGCGCGTCATGCTAGAACGCATGCGCGCAATCCAGGCCGTCGGTATACCATCCGGATCACGGCCATAGAATGCGGGAATGATGTCGGTTTCAAGCAGCGTGTAAAGCTGCTCCGCTTCCACGGCATCCCATGTGGGATGGTCGTCGTGTTCCCGGGTATCGCCCAAGGCCCAGCCCGTATCTGGGGTATACGCTTCAGCCCACCACCCGTCGAGCTCGGACAGGTTGAGACCACCGTTGACCAGAGTTTTCATACCGCTGGTTCCGCACGCTTCCCACGGTCGCCGGGGTGTATTGATCCAAAGATCCACACCTTGCACCAGCTGCTCCGTCAGATCCATTTCACAATCACTGAGAAAAATCACATAGGGGCGCACCTTCGGATCCTTGCTGAAGGATACCCACTCTTGAATCAGGGTTTGCCCGTCCCGATCAGCCGGATGCGCCTTGCCGGCAATGATGAGCTGCACTGGATGCTTTGCATGCGTCAGCATCCGGGTCAGCCGTGCAGGATCCTGAAGCAGCAAATTGGGTCGCTTATAGGAGGCAAACCGGCGTGCGAAACCCATGGTCAAGACGTCCGGATTGAACGCATGACGAGCCAGGGCAAGCGCTTCGGGCGCGGCACCCTGATCCGCGAGTTGTCGGGCCAGGCGTCTGCGCGTGTAATCGACGAGTGCGCGGCGGGCCAGGGACCGCATCTTCCACAGATCTGCCGAGGAAATATGGTTCAACTCCACTGTAATCGTTTCCAATTCCCCAACCCAGCGGTTCCTTCCACAGGCTCGGGTCCAGAGCTGATCGGCCAGGTCCGACGCCCACGTCGGAATGTGAACCCCATTGGTCACATGTCCGACCGGTATCTCCGCTTCTGGCCAACGCGGAAACAGGCATTGTAAGATTCGTCGACTCACGTTCTCATGCAGACGGCTCACACCGTTGATACTCGCACTTCCATGGACCGCGAGATAGGCCATGTTGAACGGTTCATCCGGATTGGCGGGATACGGACGGCCGAGCGCAAGTAACTCGTCGAATGTGATGCCAAGGTAATCCTGGGCGTACCCACTGAGGTACTGTCGCATCAGTTCAGGAGTAAAACGATCAAAACCCGCTGCGACGGGAGTGTGCGTGGTAAACAGGTTACCGGGACGGGTGGCTACCCATGCAACCGGGAAGGGCTGATGCTGATCCTCCATGAAGCAGCGGGCTCGTTCCAGCGTCGCAAAGGCCGCATGCCCTTCATTGAGATGGCAGACCTCCGGTTGAATTCCCAGCAGATGAAGCAGTCGCCAGCCACCGATCCCGAGTATAAGCTCCTGTTTCAACCGCAACTCGACCCCGCTCCCATAGAGTTCACCGGTGATGCCTCTGTGTATCGGAGCGTTCTCCGGATCATTGGTATCAAGCAAATAAAGCATGACCCGGCCGATCTGCGCTCGCCAGGCCCGAATCCAGACTGTGGAACTGAGCAGAGGAATTTCAAAGCGCACCCATTCTCCGCTTCCATCACGCACGGGTACGATCGGAAGTTGCCAGGGATCGTTATACGGATAAAGCGCCTGCTGGGCTCCGTCACGACCAATCACCTGACGGAAATATCCCCTCTGATAGAGAAGCCCCACTGCAACCAAAGGAACCCCCAGATCACTGGCTGCCTTGATCTGATCTCCCGCAACGTGGCCAAGCCCCCCCGAATAGATGGGCAGTGCCTCGCTCAGCATGAACTCCATACTGAAATAGGCCACCGGCTTCGGCAATGCACCGGCATGCGCCTTTTGGAACCAGGCAGGCTTGTTCCTCAGCCTGCCGCTTATGTTCCAGCATGGCCTCGATTTTCTTCTGAAACTCCACGTCACGCAGCATAACCTCGAGTTTCGTGCGGGATGAGGTGAGCAAAATCAGCCAAGGATTATGGGTCGAGGACCAGAGCTCCGGATCAATTTCACGCCACAAGGCATCCAAAGCATGGTTCCAGGACCAGCGCAGGTCTAACGCCAATCCGGACAGGGATGCCATCCATTTCGTGGAGGCTTGGGACAAAGGCTGGCGAAGCCGTTCCATAACACCTCACCCGGCGTCTGAGCCAGCTTCTCCAATCACACACAACTCTGCTTGAAAGGGTCGATGGATTCTGGCCCGGCGCGGCATCGGGGTATCACTATCCACCTGCCTCAGGGACCTTGCAACATCCGAGCATCACTCCGGATACGCAACCACCTCTTTGCACACGCGACACAATGAGATGGAAACATCACATACACGGAAAATGGACTCGCATTTTTCGTTGCCTCCATGACATCCGAACACTGGAGTTTCATCATAGCATGCCAGCTCAGCCGCAAAGATGCGCGACATTGCGCTCTCAAGGCAATCGAGCCTGACACAGGTCATGTGGCCAGTCGAGCCCTGACTAGCGACCTCCTGGATCCGATCCTCCAGCCGAATCGCCTCCTCTAATCTTCCAGAGACGCCGCGCGTGCTGTGCAATCATCCGATCTTCATCGGTCGCAATCACATACACCTTCACCCGGGCACCTTCTGCAGAGATCACCACCTCATTTCCCGCGTTGCGTCTCTCATCCAGCTCGATCCCGAGAAATGCAAGCCCGGCACAAATGCGAGCGCGAATTACCGGTGATCGCGCTCCAATTCCGGCGGTAAAAACAAGCGTGTCCAGTCCGCCCAAGGCGGCGGCATAAGCGCCAATGTATTTCTTTGCCTGATAACAGAAGATCTCAATAGCCTCAGCCGCTCTTGAGTCGGTCGTTTGCCGATCCAGCAGGTCACGCATATCCCCACTCACTCCCGAAACACCCAGTAGGCCGGACTGTTTGTTGAGTAGGTCATCGACCGCATCCGGAGTCATGCCCTGTGCCCGAAGCAAGTGGAGCACGATGCCAGGATCGAGATCACCCGAGCGGGTCCCCATAACAAGCCCGGCCAGTGGTGTAAAACCCATCGACGTATCGATACTGACCCCGGCCCGGACTGCGACCAGACTGGCCCCATTGCCCAAATGGCCAATCACCACTCGACCCTGAGCCGCTATGGAATCGATCTTGCACAGTTCCTGCATAATGTATTCATAAGACAACCCGTGGAAACCCAAACGCATGATTCCCGCCTCGGCAAAGCGCCGGGGCAGAGCATAACGCTCGGCCGACACGGGCATGTGGCGATGGAATGCGGTATCGAAACACGCTATTTGCAGCAAGCCTGGATAGCGTTCCACAGCGGCTTCGATACCAGCACACGCCTGTGGCAGGTGATCAGGGTCCATCGCAACCAGTTCACGCAACGCGGAGACGAGAGCCCGGGTCACGCGTTGCGGCTCACGGAAGCGGCTCCCTCCATATACGATTCGATGACCGATCACACTCCAATCTCGATCCACACCCTGATCCCGGAACCAATCGAACAGGATCGCCAGCGCAGCACGGTGGTCGACCACATCCTTGGTCTGTTCGAACAATGTTTGACCGCGCAGATCAGCAATGTACACCCGGCTGCCCGGCTGCCCGATGCGTTCAACCGTCGCCGAATACTGTCCCACATCGTCGGTCTCCATCCGATAGAGGGCAGCCTTGAGGCTTGATGAGCCACTATTCAGAGTGAGGATTCGGGTCGACTGCATATGATGTTGCTCTCCTCCCGAACGTGTGGACCATCAAAAACCACAACCGGTCAACACACTGGATTTTCGATCGGGCCTTCCAACTGATTCCGCAAGAACGGGGCAGCATGACCAACCACTGAGTGATGGTGCCGCAGAGAGGAGTCGAACCTCCGACTTGCTGATTACGAATCAGCTACTCTACCAACTGAGTTACTGCGGCACGTGATCCAGCTCGGAACATTCTGTGCGCCTGTCCCGAGACCGGACAACGCTTATTGTAAGCAATTTCAACCCGGCAGCCACCGACCGCGTGAAGCGCCAATGACGCATTCAACGATGTCGACTCAAATGCGAGCCCTGATGACCCCGGGTTTGTAGATTCCCTTTCCGGGCTAACCACAAACCGTACGCGCAAAATCCATGGATCCTCGCCACCCGAACTGACCGAACCTGTGACCAAGCGCTCTGCATTCCAATTTATAAGTGCCGAATGGGGTTTCGTTGTATTTGAAGTGGATAGATTGGAATGGCGACGCAGACTACTGTCAACTGTGTTTCAGGCCCGGGGCAACCAAGAACGGGACGATGGACGCCTCACCGTCGGGACGGGACGGGTGGAGCTCTTGCGACAAGGAGCCGCCAGATCAAGCACATGTGCCACGAGCCATTTGCTCTTGCCACAGCTGAGCGTTCGTCAGGCAGCACGGGATCACCTGTCTTATGGGCGGCCCTGCTCTCTTTCGCGGATGTGCGCGCCCGTGAGACCTCGCGCATATTCCAAAAGCGCTATCATTTAAAGGCTTGTGACCCCAGCAAGGTTGCCCGGGAGCCTTCGCACGTCATGCCGGAATCTTCCCTAAGTGCCACGATCCACGCGAACGGGTCCCGGGAGATCATCCTCGGCGGCTCTTGGACGCTCAAAGTCCTGTGCGACCGGAAACGACTGGAATCGCTGGAAAAGCAGATCGGGCTTCTTGCGTCGCAACATCGGGAGGCATCCTGGAACCTCGAAGGCGCGAGCCTCGACCATTTTGGCGCCCTGGTGCTGCGCCGCATCTGGGGCCAGGCCCCGCCAGCCACCCTGATCCGCACGCCGGCACAGGCGAGCCTGTTCGAGCGGTGGGAGCACACACCACCCTGTCCGGTTGAGTCGACAGAGGACTCAATCGGGTTTTGGCTGAAACCCGCCCGCTGGGTTTTTGAAACTTTGACAGAAACAGTTGAGACTATTGGACTCGTGATCCTGCTGTTCGCCAAGTTCCTGCGCCAGTTTCTCGAAAGCCTGGTTCGGCCCCAGAAAGTACCCTGGGCCGAGATCAGTCGCGAAATCTACGAGATCGGGGTCAAGGGACTCGGTATCGTGGCGCTCGTCGGCACGCTGATCGGGATCGTGATCGGCTACCTCGCAGGTCTCCAGCTCCAGGGATTCGCCCTCCGAAGTTTCCTCGTGTTTATTATCGGGGTCTCCGTGCTGCGTGAGCTCGGTCCCATGCTGGCCGCGATTCTGGTAGCCGGGCGTTCGGGTTCCGCCATCACGGCTGAACTCGGCGTCATGAAAATCCGTGGAGAAATCGACGCCCTCAGGGCGATGGGCGTGGACCCCGCCTACCGGCTCCTTTTCCCGCGCCTGGTGGCGCTGATGATCGTCATGCCGCTCCTGGTCGGGTGGAGTGACTGTTTCGGGCTCGCAAGCGGAATCGGTGCCGCCGCACTCACGCTCCATACTTCCTTTTTCCCCCTGCTGTACGCGCTACCGCATATCGTCCCGATCGTGAACCTCTGGCTCGGAGTGCTCAAAGGCCTCTGTTTTGGTCTGATCATCGGACTCGTGGCCACCCATCTCGGATGGGAGGTGCGCGCGGACGCCGGCAGCCTCGGCCAGGAAACTACCCGATCGGTCGTGCTTGCCATCACGCTCGTGATCGCGCTGGATGCACTGGCGGCCGTCCTCTTCCAGCACATTGGGTTCTAGCATCATGGAACCGGTCGTCTCTTTTAAAGATGTCGAAGTGGATTACGACGGGAAGCCGATCCTGACCGGGATCGGATTTGATGTGCTGCCAGGCGAGAGCGTGGGCCTGGTCGGCGCTTCCGGCAGTGGCAAGACAACGCTCCTCCGCCACCTGATCGGGCTGAACCAGCCCGCCCATGGTGAGATCCGCATCTTCGGCGAACACCTCAATCAACTGCCCCACCTGACCCGTCTACATCTCCGGCAGCGCATTGGGGTACTCTTTCAGGGTGGCGCCCTGTTTAGTTCACTCACCGTATTCGAAAACGTGGCCTTGCCCCTTCGCGAGCGAGCGCTCAGAGATCCTTGGATCCAGCCGATGGTCTGCCTCGCACTTTCGCTCGCGGGACTGCCTCCGGAAGTGGCACCCCGTGTGCCTTCCGAACTCTCGGGCGGGATGGTGACACGTGTGGCGCTTGCACGCAGTCTCGTCATCGAGCCTGAACTGCTCCTACTCGACGAGCCCACCTCCGGGCTTGATCCAATCGTCTCAGACGCCTTCATCGCCGTCTTGCTGAACCTCCAAAAAAACCTCGGCATCACCGTTCTCATCATCAGCCATGATATCCGCGCGCTCAAGCGGCTTTGCCATCGGGTCGTCATCGTGGGCGAAGGACGTCTGCTTGCGGAGGGCCGCATCGACAGCCTGCAGCAATCCCGGGATCCACGCGTCCGCACGTTTTTCCGGCTAGATGAGGACACCCCCCCATGAAACGCCGAAGTTATGCCATTTTGAGCGCCCTTTTTGTACTCGGACTCACCGCGGGGTTGATCGTTCTGGCCGAATGGCTTTCAGGCCTCAAATCCCAGCCGATGCACCACTTGACGATCCTGACCCGGGGCTCGGTCACGGGGCTTGCGAAGGGCGCGCCGGTACTGTATCGCGGGATTGCCGCCGGACATGTGACCCATATCGGCTTTGATCCCCAAAACCCCAACCTGATCGAGATCAGTGCCGTCATCCGGAAGAATACACCACTCGTGCCGGGCACCCATGCTCACCTTGAGATGAGTCTTTTCTCCACGTCTGCCACGATCTCGCTCACCCCGCCTACCCCAGCGCTCCAGGGCGCCTATCACCCGCCGCACCCCTATCCCCACATGCTCTGGATGACACCCATGCCCATGTCCACGCTCCTCACAAACGGCGCGGCCAGTGCCCGGCATCTGCGGGTCGTCACCAAACGGCTGGCCACGCTGCTTTCACATGCGAACGAACTGGATATCCAGGCATCGCTACACAGCCTGCACCAGAGCCTGGCACTCATCGTGAGGATCGAACGTCACCTCGATCAGACCGCCCATGATCTTCCCGAGACACAACAAACCCTGAACCACCTCATGGGCTCGACCCAAACTCTGGTACAGAAAGCAGATCGGATTCCGTTCGCAATCCGGCATTCGCTGGCTGATACCCGGGCGCTCGCACGCACCCTCGCCATTGAAACACTTCCCCAACTGGACCGTACCCTGCGCGCCCTGAGAAAGGCAGCATCGAATCTGTCGGCGCTCGCTCACACGCTCGCCCGTAACCCGCAGGCCTGGCTGCTCGGGCACCGCAGCACACCGCCCGGCCCGCATCCGGATGCCAGACCCGCCCGGCCCTAGCCCTCGCGAAATGGAAATATTCCCGCATTGCCAACCCGCTGTGCTTTCATTCCCAACCCAGGGAGAGCATTCATGAGACTGCGCCGTATTCTCGTTTGGGGAGGGCTTCTGTCCCTCCTGTCCGCCTGCAGCCTGATGCCAACCGTGCCACGAGCGCCTCGCGTGCTCGACTTTGGCCCTCCGCCAATTCACCCCTATCACGCAGCCACCTTCCCGCCTCTGGTGTTCGCTGGCCTCGAGGCCTCTGCCAGCGTTGCGGGCGTTGGGATCCATTACCGCCTGCTCTACCGGCACCCGCATGAACTCAGGCGCTATCCCGGTGCCCTCTGGCTGGCTCCGCCAGCGAGACTCATGGATGCGAGGTTGAAAAGCCGACTGGCTGCCCTGAGTCAAACCGGGGTACCGCGTTACGTGCTCGTCCTCACGCTGGTTGCCTGGGAACAGGATTGGATCTCCCCCGCAAGCGCGAGAGATCGGGTTCTCATCGACGCCACACTCACACGCCCGCTAGACCAGGATTGGCAAACCCGGCACATCTTCCGGCTGAGCCGCCGCACAGCACCGGGTGTCTCGGGCGCTGTGGCGGGATTCGCCGCACTGGATCACGCCTTCGATCAGGCACTCACGGCCTGGATTGCCCGGGAGACCCGCTCCAGACATCCTGGGCGAAACCGCCCGCACAGCGGGATCAGCACTCGATCACATTGACCGCGAGACCGCCCTTCGACGTCTCCTTGTACTTGTTCTGCATATCGAGCCCGGTCTCGCGCATGGTCGCAATCACCTGGTCGAGAGACACCCGATGCTCACCATTGCCCCCGAGCGCGAGCCTTTGGGCGTTAATGGCCTTGATGGCTCCGATCGCGTTGCGTTCGATGCAGGGAATCTGGACGAGTCCTCCAACCGGATCACAGGTGAGCCCAAGGTTGTGCTCCATCCCGATTTCGGCCGCGTTCTCGATCTGGGCTGCGTGGCCACCCAAAGCAGAAGTGAGACCTGCGGCGGCCATGGAGCAGGCAACCCCCACCTCGCCCTGGCAACCCATTTCGGCCCCAGAGATCGAGGCATTGAGCTTGTAGAGAATCCCAATCCCGCCAGCCGTGAGCAGGAAACGCCGAACCCCTGCATCGTCTCCCCCCTTCACGTGGAAACGGTAGTAATGCAAGACCGCTGGCACGATCCCCGCAGCTCCATTCGTCGGGGCCGTGACCACGCGGCCCCCGGCCGCATTCTCCTCGTTGACCGCGAGCGCGTACGCATTGACCCAGTCCATGACGTCAAAATCCTCCCGTTCACGGGCACTCGTGAGTCTCCGGTACATCTCGGGTGCCCGCCGGACGACCTTGAGCCCGCCCGGAAGGATGCCATCGGCATGCAGGCCGCACGTGACACAAGCCTGGAACGCGCCCCAGAGCCGGTCGAGTTCTGCCTCCACCTGATGCAAACTCCGGATCGAGCATTCATTCGCGAGGATGAGATCGGGGATCGAACGCTTCTCGCGGGCAACGAGCGCCAGGAGTTCGGCGGCCGAGCGGTAAGGATAGGGCGCCTCCGGCAAGAGACCGCCACCACCGGGATCCGGAGCATCGGCTCTCAGGATGAACCCTCCGCCGATCGAGTAAAACTCCTCGGCAAAGCGCAGGCCCGATGCGGTGATGGCAGTGAATCGCATGCCGTTACTGTGACGGGGCAGAAGGGCTTCCGGATGGAAGAGGAGTTCCATCGGTTCATCGAAGGCAATCTCCTTTTCTCCGAGGAGACGGATGGTTTTCGACGACCGGATCCGCTCAAGCCGTGCGGCAACTGTATCCGGGTCCACTGCACCCGGATCCTCGCCTTCGAATCCCAGCAAAATTGCCCGGTCGGTTCCGTGCCCGCGTCCGGTGAGCGCCAGGGAACCATAAAGCTCGCAATAAACCTGTCGCACGTCGTTCCATTCGGGACGTTCATGCAAATCCAGGAGAAAAGCCCGCGCCGCGCGCATCGGCCCCACGGTGTGAGAACTCGAGGGTCCGATCCCAACCTTGAAAAGCTCGAAAACACTGTACATGGCTCTAGTCTAGCCCATTGCCGGCTCGGGAACCGCGCCGGATTAGGAAGTTTTGGGGGCCGACGCCTCGGAGAGATTGAGGAGCGTGGCATTCCCTCCGACCGCGGCCGTATTGATGGTGAGCACCCGTTCGACCGCAAAACGGTTGAGGTAGTGCGGACCACCCGCTTTGGGACCGGTTCCGGACAGACCTTGTCCTCCAAACGGCTGCACACCCATCACCGCCCCGACCATGTTGCGATTGACATAGGTATTGCCGCACCGGGTCTCCCGGAACATCTCCCGCATCCCCTGGTCGATCCGCGAATGGATGCCGAAGGTGAGTCCATAACCCGTCTCATTGATGTCCCGAATCAGTTGATGCAGCCGGTCTGAGGGAAATCGCACGACGTGGAGGATCGGGCCAAACAC
This sequence comes from Pseudomonadota bacterium, assembly GCA_027365475.1. Classification (GTDB taxonomy): domain Bacteria; phylum Pseudomonadota; class Gammaproteobacteria; order JAKAQQ01; family JAKAQQ01; genus JAJZNM01. Next base: position 10,515 of record DAHXNI010000083.1, read on the forward strand.
TTCACCCGGCAGATCCCCCACCGCATCAAGTTCGATCATGCACGGCGCGAAGAAGGTTCCTTGAGCACACGCCTCAGGAAGCGGCATCTCGTAGATGAGTCGACCCACACTCTGGATGGAATCCCGGTGATGGGCAAGACGCGTACGTGCCTCCTCATCGATCACGGGTCCGATATCGGTCGAAATCCAGCCGGGATCACCGAGCGTGAGGGTTGCGAGATGACCCGCCAGCATGGTGAGGACCCGATCTGCGATCTCCTCCTGAAGGCAAAGGATACGCAGCGCCGAGCAACGCTGGCCAGCCGAGAGGAACGCCGACTGGACCACATCCGCCACGACCTGCTCCGGTAGTGCGGTGCTGTCGACGATCATGGCATTGACCCCACCGGTCTCGGCAATCAGCACCGGCAGTGCCCCCCCACGCGTGGAGAGCGCCTTCTGGATCATCCATGCGGTCTCGGTCGAGCCGGTAAACGCGACCCCCGCAAGCCCCGGATGAGCCGTGAGCACCGCACCGATCGAGGGCCCATCGCCCGGCAGGAATCCCAGCACATCACCCGGAACGCCGGAGGCATGCAGAATCCGAATGGCTTCGGAGGCGACCAGTGGAGTCTGCTCGGCAGGCTTCGCGATGACAGCGTTGCCAGCCGCGAGCGCACCGCCAATCTGGGCTGTAAAAATCGCGAGCGGAAAATTCCAGGGGCTGATACAGGCAAACACTCCCCTTCCCTCAAGCCAGAGTTCATTGCGCTCGCCAGCCGGACCGGGAAGGAGAATGGGTCCTTCAAAATCCGCCCGTGTCCGGGATGCGTAGTAGCGGAGGGCATCGGCAGCCTCACGGACTTCTCCCAAGGCGTCCGGAACCGTCTTGCCCCCTTCCCGGACCACCAGGGCGGCCAGGACTCCACGCTCGGTCTCGAGCTGGTCGGCCGCGCGCTCAAGGATTTCGGCACGGGCACATCCCCGGAGGCGGTTCCAGGCAGGCTGCGCGGCACGCGCAAGAGACACTGCCCGATCGACAAGCTCGGATTCAGCCTCGTAGACAATCCCGACCGCTTCACGCCGGTCAGCCGGATTAAAGAGGATCCGCTTCCGTCCCGGATGCGCCTCCCCCCCGATCCGGGGCTGTGCCACACGCATAGGATGCGCGACCGCTGCGAGCATTTCCTCCTTGAGCTCACGCCACTCGCGTCGGCTCGCCCGATTGAGCCCCCGTGAGTTCAAGCGTTCAGGAAGATAAATGGCTCGCGGAAGCGCAATGCCCGGATGGGGCGCCCCTCCGGTCGCGAGCACCTGTTCCACGGGATCCGCCACAATTTCCTCAGCCGGAACCCGGGGATCCGCGATCCGATGGACAAAGGACGTATTGGCACCATTTTCGAGGAGTCGCCTGACGAGATAGGGCAGAAGCTCGCGATGCGCCCCACACGGGGCGTAGATCCGGCACGGTTGCCCGAAATCCGGATCCTCGCAAGCGGCCTGATAGAGGCTTTCGCCCATGCCGAACAGACGTTGACACTCGAACGCCTGCTGGCCACCAGAGAGTTCGATCAGCATCGCCAGGGTGAGCGCGTTGTGAGTGGCAAACTGCGGGTAGAGATGATCGGCCGCAAAAAGTCGGCGAGCTGCTGCCAGATAGGAAAGATCCGTGAAAGCCTTGCGCGTCAAAACCGGATACCCGGCGAGGCCCTCTTGCTGGGCCCATTTGATTTCACTATCCCAATAAGCTCCCTTGACAAGCCGAACGGGGATCTGTTTGCCCTCCCGATGGGAGAGATCCGCAAGACCGTCGATGATCCGTCCAACGCGTTTGCCATAGGCCTGAACCGCAAGTCCCAGAACCGGGTAATCGCGGAGCGACCGGGCACGGTAGACGTTCTCAAAAACGGCCAGCCCGAGTTCGAGCCGATGGGCTTCCTCGGCATCGATCGTGATGCCGATTCCGGCATCCCGTGCGCGCTCGGCGAGGCGGGTCACCCGGCTGCAGAGATCGGGAAGCACCTGATCCGACTGGGCGAACTCGAAGCGCGGATGGAGTGCGGAAAGCTTGATGCTCACCGTATCGGTTTCGATGCCCACAGCTGACCCGCGTGCATGACCCACGGCATCAATCGCCTGTGCGTAGGCATCCCAATAGTGATCCGCATCGGCCGGTGTCAGTGCAGCTTCGCCCAGCATGTCAAATGAAAAGCGGTGGCGTCCATCGCGCAGCGGGGCCGCTTTTGCAAGTGCTGCATCAATCGTGATGCCCATGACGAACTGGCTTCCCATCATTTTCATGGCACGCAGGAGGGCCGAACGGACGACCGGTTCGCCCACACGGCCGACCCAGGCCCGAAGCGTGTTCCAGGCCCCCGGCTCCGAATGATCCTCGAAGCGAACCAAAGCACCTGTCAGCAAAAGCCCCCAGCTCGCCGCGTTCACAAGCCACGAACCGTTTGCTCCCACATGCTGGCTCCAGCGAGCACTCCCGATCTTGTCCTGAATCAGGCGATCCACAGTCGCTGCGTCGGGAATCCGGATCAAGGCCTCAGCGAGGCACATGAGCACGATCCCCTCTTCGGTCGACAGATCATATTCGGTCAAGAGGTCCTCAATGCCGAGCCGGAAGTGGCTCTTGCGTGACCGGACGGTCTTGACCCAGCGCAACGCCCGGACACGCGCACGCTCCCGCAGCGCGGGATCCAGCGCGGATGCGTCTAGGAGTCCTGCGACCAGCGTCTTTTCGTCTGCAAGAAAATCGTCTTCGAGATCCTCCCATCCGGTGAAGAAGGGCCGCTCGGAATTCTCGACAAAGCCGTGCGTATCCGGGGTTTCTGAATCCATCGGGTTGCAATCGGTGTTCATGCGTGCGGGAGCCGCTCAGAGCCGCTCAATCAGGGCATCGGCAAACGCACTGGTGGAAACTTCCCGGACCCCGGTCATGAGACGGGCAAAGTCATAGGTCACGATCCGGTCAGCGAGCGTCTTCTCATAAGCCGCATGGATTTTTTCCGCTGCCTCCTGCCAACCCAGATATTCGAGCAGGAGTACACCGGAAAACAGAAGGGAACCTGGATTAACGATGTTTTTGCCTGCGTGCTTCGGTGCGGTTCCGTGAGTGGCTTCAAAGACGGCCACGCCATCTCCGATGTTGGCACCTGGGGCGATTCCCATGCCTCCCACTTCGGCTGCGATCGCGTCCGAGAGATAGTCGCCGTTCAGGTTCGGCGTCGCAATCACATCAAATTCATCCGGCCGCAGCAGCATCATCTGGAACATGATGTCAGCAATCCGGTCCTTGATGACGATCTTCCCCGGGGGAGGCTTTCCGCCCGGCAGTTTTGCGGCTGCCTCTTCGGTGAGCGTCACGGCACCGAACTCCCGCTGCGCCAGTTCGTACCCCCAGGCCCGGAACGCACCCTCGGTATACTTCATGATGTTGCCTTTGTGCACCAGGGTCACACTGCGACGGTGGTGTGCGATCGCGTATTCGATCGCCTTGCGTACCAGCCGCTCGGTTCCAAAGCGGGAGATCGGTTTGACACCGAGACCCGCACCTTCAAAAAACTGTGCCTTGAGTTCCGTCCGCAGGAAATGCGCCAGCTTCTTATTTTCGGGAGAGCCTGCAGCGTACTCGATGCCGGCATAGACGTCCTCGGTGTTCTCCCGGAACAGCACGACATCGATCTTCTCGGGTGCGCGTAGCGGAGAAGGAACTCCCTGGTAATAGCGGACCGGCCGGAGACAGGCATAAAGATCGAGCGCCTGACGCAGACTCACGTTCAGTGAACGGAACCCTCCACCTACCGGGGTCGTGAGGGGTCCTTTGATCGACACCCAAAGTTCTTTCATCCACTTGAGGGTTTCATCCGGAAAATACTGACCGTCATAGTGTGCTGCCGCCTTTTCACCGAGAAAGAGTTCGACCCAGTGAATTTTCCGGCGTTCGCCATAAGCCTTTTGGATCGCGGCATCCCATATCCTGAGACAGGGTGGGGTGATATCGATTCCGATGCCATCACCTTCGACATATCCGATCCAGGGATCATCCGGAACAATCAGATGCCCGTTTTCATAACGAATCTTCCGTCCGCCACGAGGCGGTTGTACGCAGTTGGCATTCATCGGTTTGACTCCACCAGTGAAAAAGCTGAAATCGGCAAAGAACGGGCATCAGCACTCTGAGTCTCAGTCCCATCGCGTGCTCGGCCCTGACGGGCGAGTCTTCCGGTGCGACCCGGAACCGTCCCCATACGTACCTCACAGACCGGAACACGAGCGAGATCGAGCCCTTGATACATCGCACCGAGACTCACGCAGGGCACTCCCGCCTCCCGCCAGAGGGTGAGCAGACGTTTGAGAACGGCCCGATGGCGAATCCCCTCGAGCTCGGCGTGGAGCGTGAATACCTGATCCCCTGCACGGCGCCGGCTGGCCTCAAACAGCACATCGGCCAGATTCTCGTCATGGATACCATGGCGTCCGATGAGTTCATCGAGCGTGGGCAGAGTCGATGGCAACTGAAGGCAGCGGAATACGCGCCCTCCGATCATCGGATAAAAAGGTCCGGATCCGCGGCAATCGCTCGCGTAGCGGAGTCCCGCTTCCTCCTCAGCCAAAAAGGCATGGGCATTCATCTGCCAGCCGGCTGCGCCGGCCGTTTCCGGTCGCATGCCGAATACCGACTGGAATGCGTCGGCCCCCTGTTCGAACTCGTGCCGGGTCCAGCGCTCACCCCGCTGCCCCACGAAATCCTGCCAGCGGACATGATCGTAGGCGTGCAACCCCACCTCGAAGCCTTGCGCCCGTGTTTCGCGCAGAATCTCCCCTGCTCTCCGGCCGATAGGAGGGCCTGGCAGGAGTGTCCCGTAAAGCAGGGTTCCCAAACCGTAGTTTTGAACGATTGAGGTTCGCCGGACCTTTCCCAGAAAACCGCGGCGGAAAACACGTCTCAGCGCACGTCCCGTATGATCGGGGCCCACCGAGAAAAGAAAGGTGGCTCCGGCACCGGCATCATGGAAGAGCTGTCGCAGCGCCGGAACGCCGAGCCGCGTTCCACGCAGAGTATCCACATCAACCTTGAGTGCAACGTTCATGGCCGAACGGTCAGTCGCCCTCGCTGACCAGTTGTCCGGCCTGGGTCACATCCCCGCGATACGCCTCGAAAATCCGGCGGAGCGCCGTTTCCAGGTCGACCACGGGTTTCCAGCCGAGCTCGCGACGGGCATGCTCGATCGAAGGCACACGGTTATCAACGTCCTGGTATCCCTCTCCGTAATAATCGGCGGCGCAGACATCGACCAGCTTCACGCGTGCAGCCGAAGGGCTGTATTCCGGATACTCTTGCGCGAGTTTCAACATGAGTTCCGCGAGTTCCCGGACCGAATACTGATTGTCAGGATTCCCGATGTTGTAGATGCGTCGGCTGGCGGCTCCGTTCGGGTTGTGAATGATCCGCATGAGCGCCTCGATTCCGTCATCGATATAGGTATAGGAACGGCGTCGCTCTCCACCATCGACCAACCGGATATCCTCCCCGCGCACGATGTGCCCCAAAAACTGGGTCACGACACGGGAACTGCCTTCCTTGGCCGCATGGATGCTGTCCAGGCCTGGGCCAATCCAGTTGAAGGGCCGGATGAGGGTGAAATCGAGCTCATCCTCGATTCCATACGCCCAGATGACTCGATCGAGGAGCTGCTTCGAACTGCTGTAGATCCAGCGCTGCTTCGGAATGGGACCCAAAACCAGCGTCGATTCGTAAGGATCGAAGGCCGGATCCGGGCACATGCCATAGACTTCCGAGGTGGACGGGAAGATGATCCGCTTCCGATAACGCACACACTGGCGGATAATCGGAAGATTGGCCTCGAAATCCAGACTGAACACCTTGAGCGGTTCGCGGACATACATTGCGGGGGTGGCAATGGCGACAAGCGGCAGCACCACATCACATTTCTTGACGTGGTATTCCACCCACTCCCGGTTGATGGTGATGTCGCCTTCAAAGAAATGGAACCGGGGATGGGCAAGCATGCCAGCAATCCGTTCCGAAAACATGTCCATCCCAAAGACTTCCCAGTCCGTCTCGCTCAGAATCCGCTGGCTCAGGTGATGGCCGATGAAACCATTCACCCCGAGGATCAGTATTTTTTTCACGGGTGTTCTCCGAGCGCGAGCGGCATGGAAAGGGCGGATGTGGCATCCGGCCCACTCCAGCGGTATTTTAACACCTGGATTCTCCGTCCGTCCCCGCAGTCGGCGAAAAGAAGACCCTGCTCGGTGTAGAGGAGCGGCTTCGAATGCCGGGCGGGTTCCGAATCAACCCGGGCACGGTCGATCCAGAGACGATGGGATCCGCAGTCGCTGAAGGCACCCGGGAAAGGCGGGGCCACAGCCCGGATGAGGTTGTGGATCTCTGAAGCCGGCCGGCTCCAGTCGATCCGCCCGTCTTCCGGATGTCGTCTTCCGAAATACTGCCCCGGCAGAATCGGCAGCGGGCGGGCGCGCACCGTTCCGGCCACAAGCCCTGGAAGGCTCCGGTAGAGCACCATCTCGGCGGCCCAGGCCACCTTGCGTGCAACCTCGATCGCCTGATCCATCATCAGGATCGGTACCGCCAGCTGATCAACGAGATCCCCCGCATCCGCGCGTTCAACCATGTAATGGAGGCTCGCGCCGGTCTCCCGTTCGCCCTTGAGGAGAGCCCAGTTGACCGGGGCCCGTCCGCGGTAGCGTGGCAGAAGCGATCCATGCAGGTTGAGTGCCCCGCAACGGGCAACCTGGAGCAACGACACCGGAATAAGATGGCGGTAATAGAAAGAAAATATGAAATCCGGTTCCAGGCGTATGAGATCGGGCAGGAGGGCCTGAAGGGCGTCCCGCTCCGGGCGGATGACCGGCAATCCAGCCTGCTCCGCAAACTCACAAACGCTTCCAAACCATCGGTTCTCGTGCGGCTCATCCGGGTGGGTCACAACCAGCGGAATCTCGACCCCCTGGTCGAGAAGCACCGCAAGTCCCCGCACGCCTACTTCCTGGTAGGCAAAAACAACCGCCCGGGTCATGCCCCGGCTTCCGGTTTCTCGAGCACGGCGCCCACGAGATAACGGGGCCGTTTCTGAACCTGCTGGTAGATCCGTCCGACATACTCCCCGAGCAATCCAATCCCGAACAGGAGGACACCAATCAGGAAAAACACGATTCCGAACAGGGTGAAGACGCCTTCGACCTGGGGACCAAAAAAGATGCGCTGGATCGCAAGATACAAAACGAGGATTCCGGCCGAAAGGGCGAGGCTGATTCCAAGCAGGGAAAAGAACTGCAGCGGAACCACTGAAAATCCGGTCACGAGGTCGAAATTGAGCCGGATGAGTTTATAGAGGGAGTATTTCGACTGACCGGCGGTGCGCTCGTCGTGATCGACTTCGATCTCCGTCGGTCGCGCGGCGAAGAGATAGGCGAGGGCCGGAATAAAGGTATGAATTTCCTCACACTGGTTGATCGCATCCACAACCGCGCGATCATAAGCGCGGAGCATGCAACCCTGATCAGTCATGTGCACCCGGGTGATGCGTTCGCGCACCCGGTTCATGACGCGCGAAGCCGCTCTCCGCCAGAGATGGTCGTGACGCGTGCGGCGGATGGTTCCCACATAGTCGTGACCCTGATCCATGGCCTCGAGCAGCCGCGGGATTTCCTCCGGAGGGTTCTGGAGATCGGCATCCAGTGTGATGACACGGCGGCCACGGGCATATTCAAAGCCGGCGAGAATCGCCGCATGCTGGCCAAAGTTCGACTGGAACAGGATGACCCGGGTCACCCAAGGATGCGATTCGAAGACTTGGCGCAGCAGGGCGGCTGACCGGTCCTGGCTTCCATCGTCGACAAACACCACCTCGTACGAACCGCCGCTTCGCTCCAAAACCGGGTACAGGCGTTCGAAGAACTTTGGGAGGCTGGCTTCCTCGTTGTAGACGGGGATAACGACCGAAAGATCCCGGGTTGCGGATCGCATCGGATTCATCCCGGGTTCACGAGCGCCTGTCCGATGGCCTCGACGACTCGGTCCACGTCCGCAATCTGCATGGCCGGAAAAAGCGGCAGGGTCACGGTTTCCCGACCGATCCGCTCCGCATTCGGAAACTGGCCGGGCTGCCATGCACACCGCTCGTGGTAGAGTGCGAGTGGTGGCAGCGCCGGATAATGCATGCCGACCCCGATCCCCTGTGCACGCATGCGGGCTTGGAACTCGGTGCGATCGAAGCCCAGCTTTTCGAAAGGGATCCGGACCGTAAACATGTGCCAGGCATGCCCGGCATCACCCCGGGCTGGCAGACCGAGATCCCAGGGATTCGATTCCAGTCTCTCGAAATAGCGCTCCGCGAGCCGACGTCGGGTACGATTGAAATCATCAAGATGTGATAACTGTCCGAGACCGACTCGAGCCGCCACATCGGAAAGATTGTGTTTGCCGGCAGCCCGTTCGACCTCATAGCTGCCGTCCGTGTTTTTCCGGAGCCCATGGAAACGCAACCGTTCCAGTCCGTCGATCCACTCGGGGTGGTCCAGGGGGAGAGAAACCGCACCGCCTTCGATCGTGGTCATGTTCTTGTTGGCATGGAAGCTGAAACAGACCAAGTCACCGAAACTCCCGATGGGTCGACCCCGATAGCGCGCGCCGATCGCATGGGCTGCATCCTCGACGATGTGGACACCCTGCCGTTGGCCCCAGGCGTAGAGGGGATCGAGATCAACCGGCCAACCGGCAAAATGAACCGGCATCACCACCCGGGTGTGCTCCGTCCGGGCGGCATCCACCGCCTGGAGGGTGAGATTGCGGGTATCGAGGTCGACGTCCACAAAAACCGGAGTCGCACCTACCCGCAACACAACATTCGCGCTCGCCGCAAAGGTCATGGCCGGAACAATGACTTCGTCACCTGGACCCACCCCGAGCACACGGAGTGCCTCTTCCAGAGCGCCGGTCGCGTGCCCAAACAGGAGGACACGCCGATCGCCACCGAGGTAGTGTTCAAGGGCGCTTTCGAGCTCGACGACTCTCGGACCGGACGTCACCCACCCCGATCGAAACGTGTCGACCACGCCCGCGAGCGTGGCTTCGTCAAAGGTCGGGCGGGTAAAAGGCAGGAACGGTTCGGCCATGAATCAGCCCCGTGCAAGCAGCACAACGCCCAGAATGATGACACAGATCCCCACCCACTGAACCGGGCCCAACCGCTCGGAAAAAATCGCCCAGGCCCCCAGCGCGGTCACCACATATCCCAGAGATAGCATCGGATAGGCCAGACTGACCTCGACCCTGGACAAGGCCAGTATCCAGACAACGAGGCTTGTCGCATAACAGACGAGCCCTCCGAGGAGGTAAGGATTCTGGGCCAGTACCCAGCCGGCGCGTACGAGTGTGGGACCCGAAAGTCCGATATGCCCCATGCCCCGGACGGCAGCCTTGAGCAAAAGCTGGGCAACGGCGTTGAGCAGAACGCCGGTCAGGATCAGGAGGAAGGCCAACCAGCTCATGGATGCACCACCGCCACCCTGCGGGCGTTGGATGCGACCACCCGGAAAGGCCACCCGTCCTTGACGAGTGTGCGATAGAGTGGCTTTTTGAGAATGGCCACCGCAAGCGGCTCAGCCCGCCAGATCCGGTGAAACTGGGCGAGACTCGGGATATACCGGCGGCGGGTGAGATGGCCGGCTTGCCTCGCAAGATTGATTCCATATCCGATCTCCCCCTGCCAGGCCACGAGGGTCAAGGTCCGTCTCAAATAGAAGGGCAGCGACTGCTGGTAGTTGGCCACGATGTAGTATGGACGGAAAGCCTGATTCCAGGGGCGCAAGCTCTGCGCCAGTGCCCGCGTCGAGTAGATCGGATCGAGCGCTTGGGCGCTCCAGTTGAGACCCGAAATCGCGAGGAACCATCCACATGCCACAACCGTCACGATCGTGGTCGTCGCCGTCTCGTGTCGCCACATCCAGAATCCGGCCGCCGCGAAAATCAGAAGACAGGCAAACACGGAGAGCAATCCCGGTTCAAAGCGCAGGTAATCGGCCGCAAGCGACGCCCGGATGGAGGCGATCCAAACCGGAGTGGCCGCAAGTCCCGCCAATCCGAGCCCCCCGGTGAGCAGGATTGCTGTGATGAGCCTCCGCGCACTTGTGCGGGCGAGTTCACGACCGATCAAAAGCGCCAGAGCGGGCATGATCGGAAGGATATAGCTCGGCAGTTTGGAACTCGAAAACGAAAAGAAGACGAAAATAAACACCGCATAGAGCCAAAGCAGCCAAACAGCATCGACCCGGCCGTCGGTTTCCTCCCGGGGCCTACGGAATCCATCACGGATGACGATCCAGGCTTCTCTCACCCAGGGCAGGACACCGAGCAGGAGAATCGGCAGAAAATACCAGAGCGGGCCCGGGCGATGGGCCGTGCCGTCGAGATAGCGGTCGAAATGCTGGTAGATGAAAAAATAGTGGAAAAACTCCGGGTTGCGGACGGTGACCCAGAAGAACCAGGGGACACCGACCAGTACGAACAAGGTCACCCCTCCGTAATAATGCAGCCGCTTGAGGAGGCGAACATCCCGCTGGATGAGGACGTAGAGCAGGAGCACGGCTCCAGGCAAAACAATTCCGATCAATCCCTTGCTCATCACGGCCAGGGCGGACGCCACCCAGCTCACGTACATGTAGGCCCGCCGCCGCGGAATGCGGTCCGGTTCGGATTGGGCCAGAAGGAAGGTCACGAGATTGAGCGTCATCCAGAAGGTGACGCCCATATCCAGGGTATCGAAATGCGCCATGATGACCAGGTAGAGGCTGCTCAGGGCCACACAGGATGCGAGCCAGCCCGCGCGCCACCCCCAGAGCCGAGAACCGGCAAAACCGATCAAGATCAGGGTGAGAAAACCCGTCACGGCACTGTACAGCCGTGCGGACCAGGTGTGCTCGCCAAACAGGGTGAAACTGAGCGCCGTGGCCCAATACTGGAGCGCCGGTTTTTCGAAATACTTGAAGCCATCGAGGCGCGGGGTAAGCCAGTTTCCGGTCTGGACCATCTCGCGGGCAATTTCGGCATAACGCCCCTCGTCGGTCTGGAAGAGCGCGCGGTGTCCGATGGTGCCGAACCAGATCACAGCGAAGAGGAGGCACAAGGCCCACACACCCCACAGCCGGTGGGATGGGGAGCGAAAGCTATTTTGCGTTGAATCCAAGGACAATCTGGCCTAACCCCGTTTTACGAATTATAGCCGCCTTTCCCGACATCCCGGTGACGCCCTCACCTGATTCGGCAGGGCGGACAGTCTTGACCGGCTGATGGAAGGCAAAGTGCGGACCTGAACGAGCGCTCGACACGTAGTAGAATTCCATTTTTGGGGAACACCCGGTGGCTCACGCCTTAGAAACCCATCTGGTCGAGGCGCTCGCCGATCTCGGCGCCCAGGGGCTCCACAAGTCGGAACGGATCCTGGCTTCGCCGCAAGGGGCCCGGGTTCGTCTCGCGGATGGCCGCGAACTCATCAACCTCTGTGCCAACAATTATCTGGGACTCGCGAACCATCCTGCCCTGATCGCCCGTGCCCAGACGGCACTTGCGGATCACGGTTATGGTCTCGCTTCGGTTCGTTTCATCTGCGGTACCCAGGACCTCCATATCGAACTCGAGCAGCGGCTCGCCGATTTCCTGGGCTACCCCGCGAGCATCCTCTATTCGTCCTGTTTCGACGCCAATGGCGGACTGTTCGAGACCCTGCTCGGGGAAGAGGATGTGGTGATCAGTGATGCACTCAACCATGCGAGCCTGATCGATGGGATCCGCCTGTCCAAAGCCCAGCGTCTGCGTTATCCCAACCGTGACCTCGATGCACTGGAGGGGGAGCTCAAGAAATCCCGCTCGGCCCGGTTCCGGATGATCGTGACTGACGGCGTTTTTTCGATGGACGGCGTTGAGGCCGATCTTCGTGGCATTGCGACACTGGCGGAACGCTATGATGCGATCGTCATGGTTGACGATTCCCACGCCGTGGGCTTCAGGGGTCCGGAAGGAAGCGGCACTCCCGAACAGCAAGGCGTCAGGGGACGGGTCCATATCGTGACCGGGACACTGGGCAAGGCTTTGGGCGGCGGGAGCGGCGGTTACACGGCCTCGTCCGGACCCGTCGTCGACTGGCTGCGCCAACGGTCGCGACCCTACCTGTTCTCGAACAGCCTGCCGCCCGCGATCGTTGCAGCCTCCCTGGCGGCCCTCGAGCTTATCCGGAGCGACCCGTCTCCGCGGGAACGCCTGCATGCCAATGCCGTGCATTTCCGCGCGGGACTGGATGCACTCGGTTTCGAACTCGTGCCCGGATCCCATCCAATCATTCCGATTCTGCTCCATGATGCGCACCGGGCCCAAAAAATGGCCGAGGCACTCCTTGAGGAAGGAGTTTACGCCATCGGGTTCTCGTTCCCGGTCGTTCCCAAGGGCCAGGCGCGGATCCGGACCCAGGTTTCCGCCGCACACAACCCCGCCGATCTCGACCAGGCACTCGAGGCGTTCGAGCGAGCCGGACGCCGGGTCGGCCTTTTATAAGGTCCCACATCATGAAAGCATTGGTCAAAAAGGAATCCCGCCCCGGACTGTGGCTCGAATCCGTTCCGGAACCTGCGGTCGGACTGAACGATGTGCTCATCCGCACACGCAAGACGGCGATCTGCGGAACTGATATCCACATCTATCAATGGGATGCCTGGGCACAGAAAACCGTCCCGGTACCCCTCACCACCGGCCATGAGTTCGTGGGGGCAATCGCAGCGATGGGCAGCGAGGTCCGCGGCCTCTCGATTGGGCAGCGGGTTTCAGGCGAGGGACACCTCACCTGTGGACACTGCCGTAATTGCCGGGCCGGTCGCCGCCATCTCTGCCCGAACACGATCGGTCTCGGTGTCCAGCGAACCGGCTGTTTCGCAGAATACCTGTCGCTTCCCGCCACAAATGTTTTCCCCCTGCCGGACGCGATCCCGGACCGCATTGCCGCATTCCTGGACCCGCTCGGGAATGCGGCACACACAGCCTTGAGTTTTGATCTCGTCGGGGAAGACGTGCTCATCACGGGAGCCGGCCCGATTGGTGTGATGGCCACAGCCATCGCCCGGCATGTGGGTGCGCGTCACATCGTCGTTACCGATGTGAACGACTACCGGCTGGATCTGGCGCGGAAACTCGGAGCGACGGCTGCGATCAACACCCTTCAGGAATCGCTCCCTGAAACCATGCGCAAACTCGGTCTCACTGAGGGTTTTGACGTGGGCCTTGAGATGTCCGGCCATGCCGAGGCGATTCGGCTCCTCTTGTCCTCGATGCGCAACGGGGGTTCCCTGGCGCTTTTGGGAATATCCTCCGGAAGCTTTGAAATTGACTGGAACACGATCATCTTTCGCGGCCTGCACCTCAAGGGAATCTATGGCCGCGAGATTTTCGAGACCTGGTACAAAGTCGCAGCCATGCTGGAAAGCGGGCTCAATGTCGAAGCGGTCCTCACCCACTCGTTTGCGGCGCCGGATTATGAAAAGGCGTTTGAGGTCATGCGCACCGGCCAATCGGGAAAGGTGATACTCGACTGGAATGCGGATGCCTTCTCCGGCACCACTCAGCCCCGAGGCTGAAAAGCGCCTCCTCGAAGCCGCCGGGTACTACCACGCTCGGGATCTTGAGGGAGCGCTGGTCCAGGTGCGTGCACTCCTGAAAGACACGGGTCCCTCAGCTCCCGTCTTGGAGCTTCTGGGGCTGGTCCTCCTCTCGCACCACGAACCGCAGAAGGCAGCGGACGCGCTGCGCCAGGCACTGCGTCTCAATCCCGATTCACCCACCATTCTTTTCGCTCTGGGCGTCGCCTTTTCGGATCAGGGCCTCTGGCGGGACGCACGGGACTGCTACGACCGGCTGCTCGCTGCGTGGCCCCAGCACGTCGAAGCCCACTTCAATCGGGCACGCGCACTCGAAGAACTCGGCGCCATCCAGGCGGCCCAGGCCGCTTATGCCGCCTGTCTCGAAATGGCGCCCCATCACCTCGAGGCCGCTGCCCACTACGCCGCGCTCCTTGAGGAAAGCAACCAGCTGGAAGAGGCCCGTCGGTGGGTAACTCGGGCGCGTGCGGGTCATCCCGGTCATGTTCTGACCCGCATGGTCGCAGCCCAACTCGATCTTCGCACGGGACATTTCGAGGAAGCACTCCACGAGTTGAATGCCCTGGCTTCCGAACATCCATCCCCCATGAACCAGGCCGTGATCGCCGGGAGACGAGTTCGGGCACTCGACGCGCTCGGTCGCTATCCGGACGCCTTCCGGGCGGCAGAGGAAGGACATACCCTCTTGGCACACCTTGAGGCCGGCCACGCGATGCGCGGACCCTACGGGATTGAAACCGTCGACCGCTTGGTCCAGCACATCCCCAACATGCGCACCAGTCCTGCAACCGCTGACCCTAACCTACTGGGTCACCACTTGGTTTTTCTGGTGGGGTTCCCGCGTTCGGGAACCACCCTGCTCGATCGGATGCTCGCAGCCCATCCGGATATCGCTGTTCTCGAAGAAGAGAATCCCTTCTCAGCCCCTCTCACGGCACTCCTTGATCTCCTCGACCAGAATGTCACCGACCCCCTCTCCCACCCACTCGTGCAAAGCGCCCTCGCATCCGCTACCCAGCGGATCGCATCACTCAAACCGGGTCGTGACGGGCGCATCGTGGACAAGCTGCCACTCAATAGCATTTATGCGGGCTGGCTCCACCTCCTCCTGCCCGAAGCCCGCTTCGTAGTTGCGATCCGGGATCCGCGCGATGTCTGTCTCAGTTGTTTTCTCCAGGTTTTTGTTCCCAACCCGGCCATGCGCCAGTTCTGGTCGCTCGCGGGCACGGTCCATTATTACGACCGGGTCATGACCATTTTGACGCAGAGCCAAAAGCGGATCATTCCCGATTCCAGAATCCGGATGGTGCACTACGAAGCACTTCTCGGGAACCCCGTTTCCATCCTCAGGCATCTCACGGATTTTCTCGGCATCCGTTTTGTGCCCGCGATGGCTGAACCGCACCGCTCCATTCGAGGCGAGCGGATCGGAACGCCCAGTTACGATCAGGTGGCCCGTCCGCTTTACCCGGACAGTATTGGACGGTGGCGCAACTACCGTACCGAACTTCTACCCATTTTGCCTCGACTCGAATCCTGGGTTCGTCATTGGGGATATGAATCGGCGGAATGAACCATTTCGCCTATCGAATCGGCTCAAGCCGGAGTGCATGCCCTGCCAGCCGGTTTCCGGTCGCAGGCAGGAACCCTCCTCGAACCGGCCTTTCGCGGTAGAATCAATCAGGCTTGAAACAATCCAGGGGAGCATGCATGACGCACCCACGGGTTTGGGGAACCTTCCCTTGGCGAACCCCATCCCACCACAGAGCGGATCTGGTATCACTTTGGTCTTCTCTGGTTCTGTGGGCGGTGCTCCCGCTTTTTTTGATGGCGTGCAGTGTCTTGGCACACGCTGCCACGCAGCCTCTCCGACCACCCCTCAAAACCATCCGTCCCGGACTCCGGGCCCCTCGGGGCTGGACGCAGGGCCAATGGAAAAAAGGCTGGCATCATGGGCGCTACGGCTGGTGGTGGCGGAGTCGGAACCGCTGGTACTTCTACCTCACGCCATTTGAGCCGTACCCGCCCTACTATGGATCGGGTCCGATCCCGTTGACCGACACCCCGGCGCCTGATTTCTTCGCGGTCCCGCTGAGCGGCACGCCCAGTCTCTCGCGCTGGTACTGCCTGAGCCCTCCCGGGTTCTATCCTTTCGTGACGAGTTGCTCAGGAGGCTGGACCGAAGTCGTCGGCCCGCCGACACCGTAACCCACCGATGCCTGTGGAGACTGCCATGTCCGATGATCTGCAACGTGTTCGAGTCGACTATTTGAGCGAACATCGTTTTCGCGCATCCAACGAAACAGGGCTCGCCATGAACATGGACGGTGGCGATCCCGCCAAAGACCTGAAACCGATGGAGATCCTCCTGGCCGCACTGGGCGGTTGCACCGGAATCGATGTTGTCGACATCATGCGCAAGAAACGCGCCCCTCTCGCACGCTACCGGATCGAGGTCGAGGGTGTGCGGGCGCCGGATCATCCGCGACGTTTTCTCACGATCACTGTCCGTCACATCGGATCCGGACCGGATGTGACCTTGGCAGCGTTCCAGCGTGCGGTAGAACTTTCACATGACCGCTACTGCTCCGTGAGCGCGAGTCTCAGCGCGAACGTTCGCGCTGAAGTTGAGCTCGAGGCGTCGAGCGGAACACCTGCCGCTTAAATTGAAGTTCCTCCGATAAACACCCCCGAACTGCACAAAAAGATGTGGTCAATCAAGGCACCGGGTGGATTTCGGTCTGCCGATGTGTAGGCCTGCACACGACGAATGAAGCTCGTGATCGCCAAACTCAGGCGCGATCGCTTTGGTCCCCGCTTTGAGCGCACCGCCCGTCTGCTGGACCAGAGGGAGCTGCGACTGGAAGAGCTGGAAGCTACGGCCACCGAGAAGACTGCTGCCAGAACAACGAATGGCGCAGCCTGCACCCGCAAGAAACCCTCACGCAAGCCGTTCCCCGCTCATCTGCCACGCGGGCGGGTTGTGATCCCCGGTCCGACATCCTGCGCCGGCTGTGGCGGCACGAACCTCTGCAAGCTCGGTGAAGACGTTACCGAAACACTGGTGGTCACTCCCCGCATGCTTACTTCGGTTCTGTTTCGCCAGCAAGATATTATTGTGCTGGTCTAAGAACGCACCTTTGCGCCCACCTGCTTTATGGACCACCGCACCCGCTCCGCGATGAAAGTGGCGAACGGCTCGATATTCATGTCGATGCTGGCGCGGTCCAACGCCGCCAGATAGGCGTCACGGTCATCGACGCGGATCACCGTCCACGGATAGCCGCCCGATGCCAGCATCGCGTTCATCAGAAAACGGGCCATACGCCCGTTGCCGTCCGGGTATGGATGGATATAGCCGAACAGCCAGTGGCCGAGGACGGCACGGACGCCGGGATCGAATTCTTTTTCGAGATGATCGAAAAGCGCCGGCATGGCGTCGCGCACGGCTTCCCAGCGCGGCGGCACGTACCGCGAAGTGCGTAGATAGACTGCGTCGTTCCGGTAGCCTGCCAGTGCTCCGGCGGGAATGACGCCCGCCGCGACGCAGGGCTGGAACAGTTCGCGATACCAGTCCCTGTGAGCCGTGCGCACGAGCGCACCGGCATTACCGCCTGCAATTATTCTTGCGACAGTTCCTGTCACGGTCTGGAACGCCTGCCAGTAGCCACGTGCCGCCAGCGCATCGCGGCTCTTGCGATCATCATCATGATGATCGGGGTCCCAGCCCTCTTCTCTCACCCTTTCGATCAGCGCGGGCGTGACGCTGTAGCCTTCAATTGACAGGGAGTGGTAGGCATCGTTCTTGTAGATATCATCCACGAATCGCAGATACGCCTTCTTGTCTTTGGGCAAACCCGGCGCTTGTGGAAGCGTATCGACGACCGCTTCCCGCATCGATTCCCACATGGCTTGCATGCGCCCGACAATAGGCGCTGCCGCGACAGGCAACGCGGCGAATGTCTTTTCCGGCGCGAAGGGATCGGCTTCGCGCACATCGTATCCAGCAGCCTTCATCGTTTTCACGACCTCTTCGGCGATCTGCGGACGGCCAATGTGGCGAAACGCTCCGGCGATTTGTCCTGCTTTTGCCGAGTGGCCACCGTTGAGAAGAATTCGCAGCACGTCCGATGCGTCGGGCATGCTTGCCAGCACCACCTGCGTCTCGATGGGTTTGCGTACAAAGAAACCTTCCGTGACCTTCACCAGTGCCGCCGCAGGAGAAAACAACCGCAACCCATCCTTGACCGACATGTCCGACATCGACAGCGCTTTTTTCTGTTTAAGATCATAGAGTGACGTACCGAACAGCAGCTTCATCGTGTGGTTGCTGCCCTTCGGGCTGTAGACCACCACTTGTTTCGGAATGACCGTATTCTGCGCATGCAGAAAAAGCGACTGCTCGGGCGACAGGTGCCACTTATCCCCGAAGCGCGCATTGCAGTAGCAGGCACAAAATTCCCAGAATGACGCATACCATGGTGTGCTATCGCCCGCGCGCGTGCTCGGGCTGGACGAAATCAGCCAGCCCTTCACCACGTCCCGGAGGAAGCCGTTGCGAAGCAGCCACTCCCGGTGTGTACGGCTTAGCTGCCTCGACCGGAATACACGTCGCCCGCCCTGCTGGAGCATCTGAAGCGCGGCGAGCGATTCAGCCAGTTTTTCATTCGGTTTGGGCATGTGAGCGGTCCCGCCAGGTGATGACAAGCTTATCGTGCCGTGCAACTACAAGCATGTTGTGCTGTGTATATACAAGCATATACTGCTGTGTAATTGCAAGCTTATTATGCTTCTCACCATGACCCATCCCGTTTTCGGCCTTTGTAGGCTGGGCGCTGTGCTCACCGACTTCGACCTCGTTACGACCTGATGATCCCCCTCTTCCTCATCGGCCCTTTATCCGGTTGTCCCCAACCAACATGGGACTCTGCCGGTCGCGTCTTTCGTGTCTATCCCAGAGCGTCTTTCGTTCACAATTTCCGTTCCGGACCCTCCGCGAACGAACAGAAGCTTGTGACATGCTCAGGCGATGCTGACGTTCCTCCGATAAACACCCCCGAACTGCACAAAAAGGTGGGGTGTGGCAAATCAAAGCCAAGGGTGAATCGGGGTCTGCTGATATGTAGGCCTGCACACGACGAATGATGAGCTGTACATTAAGGTAGGGTTGTTATACAAGGCAAAACCGCTTCGTGCGCGGAGGAACTTCAGATTAAAGCACGGTCGCGAAGCAGCCCTTCTCCTCGATCCACTCACGCCGGTCGGACGCACGGCGCCGGGCCAGCAGGAGATCCAGCACCGCTTCCGTCTCCCGAACGTCGCTCCAGGTGAGGCGGATCAGCCGACGGGTCTCGGGTGCCATCGTGGTTTCACGGAGCTGGATGGGGTTCATTTCGCCCAGTCCCTTGAATCGGGTGACCTGGACCTTCTCTCGCCGCCCTTCTGCCTGCACACGATCCAGGATGCCCACTTTCTCCGCATCGTCCAATGCGTAAAAGATCGTCTGACCCACATCGATCCGGTAGAGCGGCGGCATCGCGACATACAGACGTCCCTGCCGGATGAGTTCAGGAAAGTGGCGGACAAAGAGTGCACAAAGGAGCGTTGCAATATGAGCACCGTCTGAATCCGCATCGGCCAGGATACAGATCCGGCCATAACGGAGACGGCTCAAATCCGGGGAACCCGGTTCGACGCCAACAGCGGTGGCGAGGTCTCGGATCTCGACCGACTGGAGGATCTCGGGCGCGTCCGACTCCCACGTGTTCAGGATTTTACCACGCAACGGCAAAACCGCCTGGAACAGCCGGTCCCGCGCCTGGCGAGCGGATCCACCCGCAGAATCCCCTTCCACCAGGAAAAGCTCCGTTTCCTCGAGATGGCCACCGGCACAGTCAGCCAGCTTGCCGGGCAGCGCGAGGCCCGCGGCAGGTTTCTTGCGCGCGATCTGTGTTTCCGTCCGCATGCGCTGGAGCGCATGATTCACGATCAGCTGGGCGATCGGCTCGCCGAGCTTGGGCGACTGGTGCAACCAGAGCGAAAAACCGTCTTTGGCCACCCCCGAGACGAATCCGGTCGCCTCGCGTGAGTTGAGCCGTTCCTTGAGCTGTCCCGAAAACTCGACTTCCCGCAGCTTGACCGACAGCACGTAGTTCAGGGAACGAAAGACGTCATCAGCCGTGAGTTTGACACCCCTCGATATGAGGTTGCGGTAGTCGCAGAACTCGCGTACCGCTTCGAGCAGCCCGGATCGCAAACCCGAAACGTGACTCCCGCCCTGTGGTGTCGGAATGAGATTGACGTAGCTCTCCGTGAGCCCGGATGGCGTCCCATCTGCCTGCCAGGCGAGGGCAAAGGTGGCCTCGGCACGCTCCGAGCGAAAATGTCCGACGAACGGTGGTTCGGGAATCCGGACAGAAGCTGGCATGACTTCGCAAAGATAGGTCCCCAATCCCGCCTCATAGCGCCACTGCCAGGACTCTCCAGTCGATTCGTCCACAAGCGAGACCGCAAAACCGGGCAGAAGCACCGCCTTGGCCCGGAGCACACGGATCAGGATCTCGCGCGAAAAGCGGGAATTCTCGAAGTAACCGGGATCGACCCAGAAACGGATTCGGGTTCCGCTCTCGCCGCGTGGCGTACGCCCGATCTGCGTGAGCGGGCTTTGGGGCGTGCCCGCCTCGAAGGCCATGTAATACTCCCCGCCACCCCGACGCACCCATACCTCGAGGCGACGCGACAGCGCATTCACGACCGAGACCCCAACACCATGGAGTCCGCCGGAAAACCGGTAGATCTTCTCGCCAAACTTGCTGCCGGCATGGAGAACCGTGAAAATCACCTCGACTCCGCTCCGTCCGAGTTCGGGATGAAGGTCGACGGGCATCCCGCGCCCGTCGTCGGCCACCGTGAGCGAGTGGTCCGCATGGAGCGTGACCGCGAGGCTCCGGGCATGACCGGCGAGCGCTTCATCCACGCTGTTGTCAATCACTTCCTGGGCGAGATGATCCGGAGCCGAGGTCTCCGTATACATCCCCGGCCTCCGGCGAACGGGGTCGAGCCCGGTCAGGACCTCAAGATCACGAGAGTCGTAGCGTTTCGTCACGGGTGCGGCGTACAGGAAACTAGACCGGATCGGATTGTAACAGGCCGAGCGGCCGCTTCGCGTCCGGACCGATCAGCGCGCCGGATCGAGGTCGGCCCGCAGTGACTCAGCTATCTCGTCCGGAAGCGGATCCACGGTCACCGCATAGCGACGATCTTCGATCCCGATGGCGAGCGGAGCGCCAGAAAGCGCCTGGCGCCAGTCACGGTCGCCGAGCTCAAACCGGAGAAAATGGACCGCCGCGGTCTTCTCCGGTGTGGAACGGTCGAGGTCCTCGTCGGCAATGCCGGAAAGGCGCATACCGGATCCAACCCGCATCCAGAAGCAATCCTCAATCCCGACCAATCGCCGGAGTGCTTCCACCCGCTCATCCGGGGATTCATATTCGATGAGAAGCGTGGCTTTCCAGTTCTGTCCATCCGGAATGAGGGGGTTGTACGCGTCAAGCTCGGCTCTGACCGCGTCGGGTTCGAAAATGCGTTCGATCCTAAGCATTTCCTGAATCTGGTACTGGACGGTGAGCCGGTCTTCGAAGAGAAGGGTCATATGCTCGCCCAAAGGCAGCCTGCGGGTCTTCTTGTGAGCGATGACCCGGTTCTTAAACTCCTCACGCATCTGCGCGTAGACTTCGAGCGGATAGAGATCACTGACACGGAGGGGTTGCATCAGAGCGGATCCGTGAGGCCATAAGCCAGGCGCAAGAGTGCCAGGGGATGCTCCGGAGCAGGCGCGTTCGGGCCGAGACCCTGACGAATCTGATCCTGGGCCATAGGACAGTCGCTGGTGTAATGATCAGCCTGCGCTTCTGTCACACGCCGGAATACGGGGCGGCCAATTTTCATGGAGTGATCGTGCGTCTCACGACGAATGGCATAGGTGCCATCATGTCCCGAGCAGCGTTCGATGACCTCGAGTTGCGTTCCCGGCACGAGCGCCAGGATGTCACGCGTGCGCAATCCCAGATTCTGGACACGCAGGTGGCAGGGGACATGATAGGCCACGCGCCCGAGCGCGTGGGCAAAGTCGGTCCGGAGATGTCCTGCTTGATGTCTCCGTGCGAGATAGTCGAATGGATCAAAAAATGCACGCGCCACCGTCTGTACGTCCGGATCGTCCGGATAAAGTAGCGGCAGTTCTTTTTTGAACATCAAAACACAGGAAGGGATAGGCGCGGTGAGATCAAACCCGGCTGCGACCGCCGCACAGAGGATCGGAATGTTTTTTCGGCGCAGTTCATCGATGGAATCGAGATCACCGATTTCAAGCTTGGGCATCCCGCAGCACACATCCCCATCGATCAATGTCACGGGAATCCCATTGTGCTCAAAAACGGCAACGAGATCGAGCCCGATCTCGGGCTTGAGGTGACGCCCGTAACAAGTCCCGAAAAGGGCAATCTGCCCACGCGTATCGGCGGTAGCCGCCACCGGGAGCTCCGAGCGATGACGTTTCATCCGCGCCTGGAGGGAAGAAGGCGAGAAAGGCGGCAGTGTGGCTTCCGCGTGAATACCCGTCCATCCTTCGGTGAACCGCCTGAAAGAAGGGCTCCGGTTGAGTCGATTCACGGTCTGGGCCACAATCGGAATGCCGAGAAAACGCCCAACCGTATCCGTTGCGGTCAGGAGCCGATCCCGACGCGGCACTTCTCCATTGCGAAAACGCAAAGCCTTGGCCCGCAGCATGAGATGGGGGAAATCGAGATTAAACGGGTGCGGCGGAACATACGGACATTTGGTCATGAAGCAGAGATCGCAGAGATAACACTCGGCGACCACCTGGTCCATCTCTGTTCGTGTCAAGGCACTGGCCTCTCCGGTCGCGCTCGCATCAAGCGTATCGAACAGTGTCGGGAAGGCTTCGCAAAGACTGAAGCAGCGTCGGCAACCCTGACAGATCTCGAATGTGCGCACGAGTTCCTTCTCAAGCGCACGAGCATCGAAAAAACCGGGCTCTCGAAAAGCGAGCGGTTGTCTTTGGGGTACCTCAAGGCCGCCCTCCCGAGTTGGAGCGCGAGTCTCATCCGTCACGGCACACCCTCTTTTGTGTGTGTGTGTCCTTCATCGACCGGAATCCTGTTCCGGTCACCAGAACACTACTTGCCCAACGTTTCGAGCGCCTTCTGAAAACGGTTGGCATGCGACCGTTCGGCCTTGGCCAGGGTCTCGAACCAGTCGGCAATCTCATCAAACCCCTCCGCCCGTGCGGCCTTCACCATGCCCGGGTACATGTCGGTATATTCATGGGTTTCGCCGGCTACAGCCGAGCGGAGATTGTCCGCCGTGGCTCCGATCGGCAGGTCGGTCACGGGGTCACCCACCGCCTCAAGAAACTCGAGATGGCCGTGCGCATGACCGGTTTCCCCTTCTGCAGTCGAGCGGAATACAGCCGAGACGTCGTTGTAACCCTCGACGTCCGCCTTGCTTGCAAAATAGAGATAGCGCCGATTCGCCTGCGACTCGCCTGCAAAGGCGTATTTCAGGTTATCGTGCGTTTTCGTGCCTTTCAGTTTCTGCATGTTCATCCTCCGACGGTTCAGAACATCAGGGATCAAAGTCCCGTTTGCATATTGTTATTTTACGCCATTCCACTTGGGGCCGACAAGCGTCACCACGTCTTTCTTATGGGTTGAATCCGCTGGATGCACCTGGGTTTTAGACCCAAAGCGTCGGCACCAGTTGAAGATGACATCGCATCTCGTGCACCCTATACTGTGCCTGCTTCAAAAAGACCTCCGGGCCGCCGATTCACCCATGCCCCTGCATGAGCCCGAGGCAAGAGGACGAAAACCATGCCCCGATCCGCCCCGCCAACCCGCCCAACTGCTCCACCCGCTCAACCAGCGAGTTTTGAAACATTTGAACAAGCATTGGGCCGCCTCGAGGAAATCATCCGCCGGCTCGAAGGTGGAAACCTGAGCCTCGACGAATCGATCCAGTGTTTTACAGAAGGCATGAAATTGCATGCTTTCTGCGAACAGGCGCTCAAACAGGCACGTCAGAAAATCGACGTCTTGTTGCGCGAGTCCGGCCAGATCGTGCCATGGGAGGACGGGCAGCCCCCGGATGGATCGTGAACGCTGCTTTCAACCTGGACACCCGCATTGAAGCGGTCCTGGATCGTTTTTTACCGGATCCTGCGCAGCCGCCACAAACGCTTCACCGCGCGATGCGCTATTCCGTATTGGGTGGCGGCAAACGCTACCGGCCACGACTGGTCTATGCCACGGGCTGTCTCTTGGGCCTGCCCCAGACACTGCTGGATTACCCTGCAGCCGCCGTCGAGCTGATCCATGCCTATTCGCTGATTCATGATGATCTCCCGGCCATGGATGACGATGATGAACGCCGCGGGAAACCGAGTTGCCATCGGGCTTACAACGAAGCCACTGCCATTCTGGCCGGCGATGCATTGCAAACTCTTGCCTTTGAAGTGATGGCTTCGATCCCACGCGATGGCTGCCATCCGGAGTCAATACTCCGCGCTGTCCATGCATTGGCCGAGGCCAGCGGTACACAAGGCCTCGTAGGCGGACAGCAACTGGATCTCGAGGCGGTATCCCGCCCCCTCGAACTGGTGGAACTGACCGAGATGCATTTGCGCAAAACCGGTGCCTTGATCCGGGCATCGATCCTCATTCCGGTCCTGCTCGCACCTGACCCCGGTGAAGTACCGATCCAGCATCTCACCCGCCTCTCTCGGGACCTCGGCCTGGCCTTCCAGATCCGGGACGATATCCTGGATGCAACCGCAGACGCGGGCACCCTGGGCCGGAAGCCGGGTGGCGATGCGAGTCACCACCGCGCCACCTTCGTCACCCTCCTCGGCCTCGAAGAGGCACGCAACCGCCTGGCACACTCAATCGCACAATGTCGCGAGGCGCTCTCTATTTTCGGACCTGAGGCCCACCCTCTCCGCGCGTTGGTCGATGACCGGGCGGAGTGATGCTCAAAAGCCCCCCTCTCCCAATCCGGATGGGGCTTGAGGACTTCCGATTTTCGGCAGACAGGATCGAGACTCATCCTATAATTGAAGTTTGCGGGCCTGTGCAGACATGAACGCCAGCTATCCCCTACTGTCCCGTATTGACGATCCGCGGGATCTTCGTGCCCTACCCCCCAACGAACTGCCGGAGCTGGCCCAGGAGACCCGGGCGTTTTTGATCGAGACAGTCAGTGGAATCGGCGGCCATTTTGCAGCCGGACTCGGTGTCGTCGAACTCACTCTCGCGCTTCATTATGTTTACGACACACCCCGCGACCTCCTCGTCTGGGATGTGGGGCACCAAGCGTATCCTCACAAGATCCTCACCGGACGGCGGGATCTTTTGAGGACCATCCGCCAGAGCGGCGGCCTGGCCCCCTTCCCTGTCCGGCAGGAGAGCCCCTACGACAGCTTCGGAGTCGGGCATGCCGGAACCGCGGTCGGTGCCGCACTGGGCTTTGCCCTGGCCCACCGCAACCGGCCATCTGCACCTAAAGTGGTCGCCGTGATCGGGGATGGCGGACTGACCGCAGGCATGGCGTTTGAAGCCCTGAACCACGCAGGCGCGGAAGCGGTTGACCTGCTCGTCATACTGAACGACAACGAGATGTCCATCTCCAAAAATGTGGGAGCGCTCTCAACCTATTCGAATCAGTTGCTATCAGGCCGAGCGGGCGAAGCGGAGCGGAAGCCGCTTTTCCCGCGCGCACTTTTCGAGGCGTTGGGATTCACCTACGAAGGGCCGATCGACGGCCATGATCTCAAAACCCTCCTGGAAACCCTTTCCAGGCTCAAAATGCAACCGGGTCCGCAATTCCTCCATGTCGTCACGCGCAAGGGCAAAGGGTTTCCTCCAGCTGAAGCCGATCCTGTCACCTGGCACGGCCCGACCCCGTTTGATGCCGGAGCAGGAACCATCCATACCGTTCCAACGCCCACGCCCACCTATTCGGAAGTTTTCGGGCAATGGATCATCGAGGCCGCTTTGCGCGACAGACGGGTTGTGGCGATCACCCCCGCCATGCGCGAGGGTTCCGGGCTGGCAGGGTTCGCCAAGCGCTTCCCGGACCGCTATCACGATGTCGGAATCGCCGAGCAGCATGCAGTTACCCTAGCAGCAGGTCTTGCCGCCCAAGGGCTTCGGCCTGTGGTGGCCATCTATTCGACATTCCTCCAGCGCGCCTATGACCAGTTGATCCATGATGTGGCACTCCAACGCCTTCCGGTCCTTTTTGCGATCGACCGTGCCGGTATCGTGGGCGGAGATGGAGCCACCCACCAGGGTAGCTACGACATCGGCTTTCTGCGCTGCATTCCCCACATGACCGTGATGACTCCCTCAAACGAAGTCGAATGCTGGGCACTGCTTGAAACCGGACTCACCCTGGATGGTCCCGGAGCCGTGCGGTATCCGCGCGGCCGCGCCCCCGGGGCATCCTATGTTCCCCGTCCATCACCGGTTCCAATCGGCCGGGCGGTGGTGCGCCATCGGGGGAAACGGCTGGCTTTGCTTGCCTTTGGCCCCTTCGTTCCAGTACTCGAAGCCGCTGCGCGGAACCTGGACTGCACTACGGTGGATATGCGTTTCGTGAAGCCACTCGATGAGTGCTTGCTCGAAGAGCTGGCGCAAACCCATACTCACCTCGTCACCCTGGAGGATCACTGCATTCAAGGAGGAGCAGGGAGTGCGGTTCTTGAATCCCTCGCCCGGTCGGGACTCAGAACATCGGTGACCACCATGGGATTGCCAGACCGCTTCATCGCACATGGCGAACGCAGCCAAATACTCGCGGAAGTTGAGCTCGACGCAGACGGGGTATTGGCTCGCCTGAGCCATCTTCTCAACCAACCGGATCGTTCACCTCATCCCACCCAAACCAAACGAGCCTGCCCTTGACCGCCTCCCCGACTGCCATCGGGGCCTGACCCGAGAGCCAACCATGCACCCTGAATCCCGACCCTTAACCCCTGCCCACGCGGCCCAGATGGATCTCACCGATGTGCAATCCACTCCGGATTCGCGGGGACTCGCCATCGATCAGGTGGGCATAAAACGGCTCCTCCTGCCCGTTCGGGTTCCAGAACGCTCGGGTCAACTCCAGTCCAGTCTCGGAACCTTTTCGCTGACCGTTGCACTTGATTCGCACACCAAAGGTATCCACATGTCCCGCCTGGTCGAGATCGCCCTGGCGCTCGCGCCCGAACTCACGCTTGCGCGTCTCCTGGAGGCACTGGATACGATGTGTGATCGCGAGAGTTCACCGCACTCGATGCTGGAGGTCTCTTTCCCGTTTTTTCGAATCAAGAAATCGCCCATGAGCGGAGAGGAAAGCCCGCTCGACTACACGGTTACCTGGTGGGGCGAACGCTCTCAAGGACGCGTCCAGTGGACCTGGACACTCGGCGTTCCGGTCACCACCCTGTGTCCGTGTTCACGCGAAATCTCTCTCTATGGCGCCCACAACCAGCGTGCCCAGGTCACTTTGGTGCTTGCTCCAAAGATTCCTTTGGATATAGAAGCCGGCCTTGATATCGTCGAAGCGCAGGCCTCGGCAGAACTTTATGCGCTGCTCAAGCGATCGGACGAGAAATGGGTTACGGAACGGGCCTTTGAGCGTCCGCGATTCGTCGAAGACCTGGTCCGAGATATTGCCCGTTCCCTCGCCTCTGACCCGCGCCTCATCCGGTTCAGCGTAGAGGTTGAAAATCTCGAATCGATCCATCATCACTCCGCTTATGCCCGCCTGTCTCTTTCCGGATCAAGCCAGGGAGATCCGGGGACATCTGCACGCTCCTGAGCCACTCATCTTCCGCTGCGCCATACGGATCGTGGTGATCGACGCACCTGCGCTGAGCAACCGTGAGGCATGGAGGCCGTCCATGGGTGTTCCGTCGGCCGTATAAATGATGTATCAGGTGGTGTCACTGAGGCTGTTGATGCCCGAGCCCCATTCGCCCACAACCGTAGCACAGGGCGAGGCTCGGGTCGCACACGAATCGGTGGGGAGCACCTCACTCCTGATCCTCAGAAATACCGGGGTGGCTTTTCGAAAATGTTCTGACGGTAGCCAGCCAAGCCGGCAGGCTGCGTGATCCCTCGTGATGGGGGAGTGCCTTGGCCCCGGAGCGTGCGTCGAGCAGCTTGGCCAAGGACAAACGTGCAAGGAGGCGGGCACTGCAGGACAGTGTTCATGGTTCGTATAACCTGCAGACCGCTTAGCGCCCGAAGCAACTTCAGACTAGGCTGATACGGCCAGCCGTTCGCTGGCATAGAGCTCACGTGCGAGAAGAATGGCCAGTAAGGCAGCAACGCTCGACCCGATGAGACAGGCGATGACCTCCACACCACTCACGGTCTCACCTCGCACGAGATCCATGATACCCAGCTGCTGACCGAGAAGCGGCACGGCATACATCCAGGTGCGTGCCCGCAGCGGCATCACGGAGAGGAGAAGCGAGGGGATCACGGGTAAAAGCATCAAAATCGAGAGGTAGGTCTGTGCCTCGCGGTAGCTTTTGGCGAAAGCCGAGACGATGGTTTGCAAGGTCACCAGCAGAACAGCCAGAGGCAGCATGAGGAGCAGCACAAAAAGGGCAAAGCGCGGCCCCAGATCCAGTATCACGTCGAGTTTCTCAACCGGGAGAAATCGCCCCACCACACTGAAAGCGATGATGCTGAGCGTAAGACTGACCAATGCGAAGCTCACCGTAGCAGCTATTTTTCCGGAAAGAATGGCACCACGGCTGACCGGATTCACCAGTAATGGCTCGAGCGACTGCCGTTCCCGCTCGCCGGCAGTCGTGTCGATGGCAAGGTACATTCCGCCCAGAAAAACCGTGAGGACGAAGAAATAAGGCAGTATCGAGAACATCAGTGCACTGCGTGACTGCGGCGTAGCCAAATCGCGATCCTCCGGCACGACTGGCCGCAAGATGAGCGGCGAGATCCCTCGCACAAACAGGCGCTGCGCGACGACAAGACCGGCATAGGTCTTGAGCATTCTTTTGAGGCGCGTGACGGGAGTATGGCTGCCTTGACGGGACGAGTCGTAATACAGCTCGACACCAGACGGCTCGCCGGCATCCCAAGCCCGATCGTAGTCAGATGGAATCACGAGCACCACCTGGGCCACGTGCGCACGGATGGCCGCTCTGGCATTCCGGGGGGGTGGCTTGACCACCATGCCCTGTGCTTCGAGCGCATGGATCAAGTGAGGTGCATACGCTGCTCCAATGACCGGAACCGGTAGAGGCTTGACCGCATCAGCCAGTTGCCGCTGCAGAGTGAAACTGAAAAGCAGACCGAACAGAACCGGGCCGAGAAGCGGTCCCGTGACCAGCGCATTGATCACGGTGCGCCTGTCACGCAGGTTTTCGCGCACTTCCTTGAGGTACACCGTCCAGACTGCGCAAAGATGGGGAGGAAAGATAAAGCGGCGGTTCATTGAGCCAGGCCCTCACTCGTTCCAATCAGGCTGACAAAGGCATCTTCCAGATTGGTCGCGCCGGTGCGTACGCGCAGTTCGTCTGCTGTGCCGTCCGCTACAACCCGACCCCGCGCAATGACCACGATGCGGTCACAGAGAGCTGTAACTTCCTGCATGATGTGGCTGGAAAAGAGCACACAGCGGCCTTCTGCTCGCTGCTGACGCAGAAAATCACGCAGTGCACGGGTAGCCATCACATCGAGACCGTTACCTGGCTCGTCCAGAATCAGATTCTGGGGCTGGTGCACGAGTGCACGTGCCAACGTCACCTTGACGCGCTGACCTTGTGAGAATCCCTCTGCGCGGCGTCCCGCGATATCCTGCATCCCGAGCAGCTCGATCATGGCATCGACACGCTTCCGCAGCGCCATGCCACTCAAGCCATGCAGGCGCGCAAAGTAGTCAATATTCTCCCGTGCAGTCAGGCGTTTGTACAGCCCGCGCGCATCCGGCAGCACGCCGAGGTGCTGGCGTGCGGCCAAAGTTTCGTGAACTGCGTCGATGCCGTCAATGTGGATTGAACCGGAATCGGGCTGCATGAGCGTATAGAGCATACGCAAGGTGGTCGTCTTCCCAGCCCCGTTCGGTCCCAGCAGACCGGTAATCTGCCCGTTTTGCGCGGTGAAACTGACTCCTGAAACGGCCTGCACGTTGCCGAAGGTTTTATGCAGGTCGCTCGTTTCAATCATGGCGCGCTCCCGTTGTAGTTGAGGAAGGGGGGGGCGGGTTTGAGTTGCGTCAGGCAGCCTGCATCGATCAGATCCGGGTCTGGGTGCCGGATGAAACGAGCAACCAGACGCGGCATACACCCGGCCCCGATCACGTTGTGGGCCTGACCGGGTGCAATCAGCAGGCGCGCATTGCGAAGTCCCTTGAGCACCTCTGATCCGTAGCGCGGCGGGGTGACCGGATCAAACTGCCCTTCGAGAATCAGGGTGGGGACATTACTTTGAAGCGGGGTGTGAAAGTTGGCGGGTACTGCGCCCTTTGGCCAGATCGTGCACATTGCATGCAGTTCTTCGATCACACGGTCGCCGAGCAAAGAGGCCGCTTCAGCCGGTGTGGCATGG
The DNA here is from genome assembly GCA_027365475.1 of Pseudomonadota bacterium. Classification (GTDB taxonomy): domain Bacteria; phylum Pseudomonadota; class Gammaproteobacteria; order JAKAQQ01; family JAKAQQ01; genus JAJZNM01. The sequence continues at coordinate 40,829 of DAHXNI010000083.1, forward strand.
AGCCAGGGTACATCCTCACTACACACCACCGAGAGTTGCATCGCTCCATCCATGGTGCGCGCAGTCGAGTGACTGATCCATCTGCTCTCTGCAAGTAATGGCGCATCATGCCCTTGGCTTGCGGCATGCAGGGCGAGCGGCAACAAAGCTGCCGTGAGAGGTGAATAGGCATCCAGCCGCACCAATGCGACAAGCCTGGCCGGCGTCAGTGTCTCGTCGACCGGCTTGAAATTGTAGGCTGACCGGAAGTGTACGCGTGGCGCGTGCCGAGCCAGATCCTGCTTGAGCTGAACGAGTGTGGCCCACGGATTACCGAAAGCACGATGACAGGTCGGGTTCTTCGTGCAGAGCGCAAAGTCGGCATGCAGGGCATGATCGAGATTGACACCGAAACTCTGTCCGAGAATCAGTTGATTGGGTACCACACTATCCAAAATCATGCTGCGCACAGCGCGGGGATCGTGCATGACAAACTGCTGGGCCATGCGTGTACCGTACGACACACCTACCAAATCAAATTTCGGATCACCCAAAGCCTGTCGCAGCGCAACCAGATCCAAAACAGCCTGTGTGGTGGTGAAATCGGCAGGATTGAGGTCGTGCTTCCGCAGGGCAATGAGGCACGCGCGCGTCTTTGCCTCAAGTCCCGCGAACGGCATGTGGCGTCCACTCGCGGAAACATCCCTCGCCACCTCGCCACCGGATTGTTGAGATTGGGTTCGGGGACAGATCAGAGGACTGGAGCCACCTGTGCCACGTTGATCCAACAGAATCACATTGCGATGACGGAGTACTCCGGCCAAAGCAGGTGCGAGATCAGGCCAGGTATCAACGGCCGATTGTCCCGGTCCGCCCGCGAGATACAGAACCAGATCGGGTGATGGCTCAGCCGCAGGAGAGCGAATCATTGCCAGCCTGAGCGCGATCTTATGCCCATCAGGTTTGGCCCAGTTCTCCGGAACCTGGAACGGTGCACACCAGGCTGTCGTCACGAGACCGGTCTCCGGCTGATGCAGTGTGCAGGGCTTGAACGCGAGTTGACCGAGGCGATAGATCCGAGGCGTAGTTACGGCTTCGCCGGGAGTCTTTGCGTACTGCCATAACCACCGCCCGCCCAAGAACGCGGCCAGCAAAAAGCCCACGAGGATGAGGCGCGTCTTGCGCTTCATATTGGGATGGTTCTCAACTCAAAGGGTGCGTCATGTTACCACGGCTTTTCCCGGACCCGAAATCGTGGGGAGACGCCGGCATCCGTGCACAAACGCCCCGGTTGAGCCTGAGCAGCCTCAGACCCCGAACCAATGCACAATGTTTTCGCAGAGTACTGAAGCCAATGAACCATCAGAGTCACGGTCGGGATCAAAGATCGTGATTTCCATGCCGACTGCGCGACCGCTCGCCAGAGCCGTCTTTACGATCCCCGCCATCTCATCCCAGGAAAAACCCCCTGGTTGGCGCGAGTCCACGGCAGGCATGATGGAATCTTCCAGCGCATCGACATCCAGGTGAATCCAGAATCCGTCCACGGGTCGGTTAGCCAAGGCCGCGATGCGGGTTCGGACAATGGGAAGCGTCTGGTGCGTACGGAGGCTGTCTAGATCCCAATAGTCCATGCCCGCCTGCTTGGGTCCCGGAATCGCTCGAGTGGGACGGAGATCCGAATCGCGATTGCCGAGAAGCAACACATTCTCCGGCCTGAAATAGGGTTTATGGCCCTCGATGTCAGTGAGCGCGTCCGGCCCAAAGCCCGTCACCAAGGCGAGATCCATTCCCGCCGCGCCACCCGTAGCCGATTGTTCTGGCAGGAAAAAATCCGTATGCCCGTCAACAAAAAGCAACCCGTAGGTCCCAAGCTCACTGAGCGCGAGTCCCACGCCAATGAGAATGCTGCAGTCCCCACCGATCACCAGCGGAAATCGGGTGTTGCGCACGGCAGTCCCTATGGCAGCCGCAAGCCTGCGCGAGTACATCGCAATCTTTTCAAGATTGCGGATATTGACGGGGCGCGACTCATCCGGAGAATAAACCGGTGCTTCGATCCGTCGGTGCAGCTGGATACCCGGCATTGCGGCGAGACCGGAATGGATCAGTGCTTCTGGGGCGCGGCGCGTGCCCGGTTCCACTCCCGGACAGGGCGGCTTGAGACCGAGGTTCGACGGGGCTTCAATGAGTTCGATATCAATCATGATCTCTCAACCGGCATCGGAGCTTGGCCGCGCACGTCTCACGGGGGTCCAATACAGTCAGGTCATCTGTTGAGGCCCGCGCGGTCGGGCCAGCCGGGTAATCAGGTTCTTGAGGAACACCCGCGTGAAATGGAGCTGGGTCGCAACCGATGCCTGCTCCATGAGCGTAGCATTGACTGAAAAGACCTCGGCCGGTTCTTCGGTGACGATCGTGGCCGAACGTTTTGCGGGCGTCACAAATCCGATCTCGCCGAAACAGTCGCCCGGCTGGAGCCGTCCGAGCATCTTGCCACCCTGTTCGACACGTGCAGCGCCCGTCACAATCAGCGAGAAACGTTCGTCGACATCGCCTTCTGATACGATCCGGCTGCCTTGGGCATGCGTCGTCCAATGTCCGGTCTTGAGTATTTCGTAGATCTCCGGATAGGTAAAGTCAGAAAAGAAACTCATCCGGCGCAGCAGGTTGAATCGTTCCCGTTCCCGGAGCTCCTCAGAGACCGTCTCAAGATTCTGGGAAACACTGACCAGTCCGGCAGCGAATTCAAAGCAGGTTTTGAAGCGTTTCTCGGGTTGCTTGGCGAGCGCGTGCGCCACAATGTCATCAAGTACAAGCGGAATCTCGCTTCTCAGTTTCCCCAGCGGAGGGGGAGAGGCATAGAGAATCTGGTGCAAGAGATCAGCCAGGCTCTTTCCCTCATAGGGTCTGCGCCCAACCAAAAGTTCATAGAGCAGAACCCCGAGCGAATAAATGTCAGTCTGGGGGCTCGCCTCCCCGCCAGCAATGAGCTCAGGTGCCATATAACTTGGCGAGCCCGCCAGTACGGGCTTGTCCGCTGCCTCCTCGAGAGCAGCCGTGTGAATGGCAATTCCAAAATCGATGAGATGCACTTCACCATCTGGCGTGCGCAGCACATTGCTCGGTTTAATGTCCCGGTGGATCACTTCCATGCGATGGGCATACTCGATCGCCCGGGCCAGTTTGAAAACAATCTCGACTACGGCTGCCACGGACAGAAGCCGATCCGGCCGTGTCCAGTTCTTGAGCGATTCGGCACCCGGGAGGTACTCAATGGCCACATATCCGATGGCCCCTTCTTCCCCAGCATCCAGAATGGGCAGGATGTTGGGATGGTGCAGACGCCCGGCCAGTTTGGCTTCGTTGAAAAATGGCTGTCGGCGTGCGCGTCGGTGCGATTCGGACATCCCATCTTCGAGTAGATAGAGCTTGATGGCCACATCCCGGTCGAAATAGGGGTCGTGGCTCAGAAATACCCGCCCGCTACTGCCCGTGCCAAGCTCGCGCCCGAGCACATACTTGCCGACCCTGCTCGGCACGTTGTCGCTTGAAGTCTTTTTTGCAATCATCGATTCATCGGACCCAGTAAAGCAGCCATACGATCACTCCGGCCAAAAGCCCCGCGAGCAGGTCATCCGCCATGATCCCAAAGCCGCCCTGGACGTGACGGTCGACCCAGCGGATGGGGCCAGGCTTCAGAATATCGAAGAAACGAAACAAAATAAATGCAAGCGGCCAGAGTATCAGGCTGGGAGGGGTTCCGCCGAGCGCAATCAGCAGGCCCGCGATCTCATCCCAGACAATCCAGGGCGCATCCGCAATCCCGATGCGGACCGCTGCCCGTCCGGTCAGGGGGATGCCCACGGCCACGAACACCAGGACGAAAATCCAGTAAACGCGAGCACCGCCCGGTTCAACCAGGAGCGCCAGTGGAAAAGCCAGAAGACTGCCCAAAGTGCCCGGAAACCGGCTGACCCACCCCATACCCGCTCCACTCGCTAAAAACACGACTGGATCGCGAAGCAGCCGGGCACTTGGACGGGCGACGCTTTGGGATGGCATGAACGCTACCTCCGCATCTCCGGCTTGGCAAAGTGATCAAAACCGCTGCCTTTGATCTCGGGCGAAGGCGATCCATCGGACTTCTGCCAGCAGATCCCCTTCCCGGGGATCACGCGACCGACCTCGAAAAATGTGAGTCGCGCGCGTCGTGCCCGGGCACGAAAAACGGATAGCCGAGCGCTCGGAACGGTAAAACAGAGTTCGTAATCATCCCCCCCAAAAAGCGCCCGTTTGAGCGAGTCGGGATCGCGTCGATCGCGGGGGATCCGATCGAGATCGACCGTAGCACCGACCTGGCTTGCCTCAAGCAGATGACCCAAATCCTGCGCAAATCCGTCTGATACGTCGATGGCGGCTCGTGCGACGCTCCGGAGAATCGGAATCCAGGGCAACCTTGGTTCCGGATGAAGGAATGGGCGGAGCCGGTGACTGTGGCGTTGCCCATCCTGCCAGAGCGCAAGCCCCTGAGTCGCAAGACCCAGGATCCCGGATACGAAAATCCGATCCCCGGGCCGGGCTCCACTCCGCAGGAGGGCTTGGCCCTTGGGAACCGTGCCCACAACGGTAATGGTCGCGGTTAAAACGGGTGAGCGGACGGTATCCCCCCCGACGAGATGAATATGAGCCTTGCGGGCCAGTCCGTCCAACCCTCGTGCAAACGCAGCCAGCCAAGAGGTTCGAATTTGCGGCAGGGCCAGTGCAAGGGTATACCAGGCCGGGTCGGCACCCATGGCCACAAGATCACTCAAATTGACTGCGAGTGCCCGGTGTCCGACAGCCCCAGGGGGGAAATCAGCCGGGAAATGAATTCCGGAGACGATGGTATCGGTCGCGATCACGAGCTCTCGGTCTCGTGGGGCCTGCAGCACAGCCCCATCATCGCCGATTCCGGTCCGAATCCCGGCCCCTTCCCGGGACAAGGGCTTGAAAAAGCGTGCGATCGCTTCAAACTCGTTCACGACTGACTGATCGCTCGACGAGTGTCCGGGCCAGTCGATCGAGTACCCCATTAATATAACGATAGCTTTCCCCAGCACCAAACTCCCGAGCCAACTCGACCGCTTCATTCAAGATGACCGGTGTGTCGAGCTCAGGGATGTAACGAAGTTCAAAACATCCAATCCAGAGGATCGCGTGTTCCACAGGATCGATCTGGGCAAGCGGCCGGTCGAGATAGGGTTCGCAGAGCGTGTCGAGCTCGGCTTGCCGCCCGCGGATACCACGAACGAGGCGGTCAAAGTAGCTCCGATCGAACTCCGTTGACTGTTCCGCAATCCAGGCATCCACCTCTTCGAGGGCCGGTTCGTCGAACTGGTGCAGATAGAGCGCCTGCAGCGCATGCTGGCGTGCACTATGACGTGCCCTCCTCTGGCGCGACGCTGTCATGAAACATCCCCTTCCTCATGGAGCCTGCGGCGCAGCGTGGCCATCTCGATGGCTGCCGCCGCGGCTTCAACCCCCTTGTGTCCCGCTCTTCCACCGACACGCTCACGGGCGGACTCGACCGTATCCGTCGTGAGCACCCCGAGGGCGATGGGCGTTGCACCTCTCAGATTGACGTCCATGAGGCCTCGGATGCACTCCCTTGCAATGTGGGCATAGTGATCGGTTTCCCCACGAATCACGGCTCCCAGCGCGACGATCGCATCATAGGTTCCACTCCCAGCGAGAGCCTGGACCATCCAGGGCAGCTCCCAGGCACCCGGTACCCGAATCAAAGTCCGGCACGATGCGTCCTGCCCGGCCTGATCGAGTGCATCAAGGCACCCGGACACCAGCCGATCAACGATCTCAGCATGGAAACGACTGGCCACGATACCGATTCTCAGGGTACCGCAGACAGCCCGATGAATCGGGGCGGGTGAGAGTGTGGAACGCGACATGGAAGAGTTTCCGGTGGGCGGACTGGCGCTTCAGTATACCCCGCACATGCCGAGGACCCAATTTTTAGGTATGCCAGCACGCCTGTTCAGGCTGTCTCTCCCGACCGATATTCAGAGACTTCGAGTCCAAAACCCGACAGCCCCAGCATGAGTTTCGGCGCTGACATGACACACATCTTGCGAATCCCGAGATCACGCAGGATCTGGGCGCCCACTCCATAGGTCCGCAAAACCGTCTGACTGTTTGCTTGAAGATCATCTGGCGCGCCAAGATCAAGCCCGCGGATGAGTGTCGCGGCCTCCTGCGCCGGGCGGAGGATCACGAGGGTACCCCCCTCCCGTGCGATCACGCGAAACGCGTCAGTGAGCGGCCAACCGAGCCCCGGCCCGGAAAGATGCAGGAGGTCCGCGAGCGAGTTCTCGACATGCACGCGAACCAAAACTGGGCGTTCCGGGTCAACCGGACCGCGTTTGAACGCAAAATGCAGGCTCTGCTCGAAATGATCCTCATAGGCTACAAGCTCGAAGGGACCAAACTCGGTCTGGACCTGTTTTTCAAGAACCCGGGCGACCGTCATTTCCCGCTCCATCCGATAACGGATGAGATCCGCAATGGTTCCGATCCGCAGTCCATGGCGACTTGCAAAGCGTTCGAGATCCGGACGTCGGGCCACTCGGCCATCCTCATTCAGGATCTCGACGATCACGGCGGCTGGCTCGAAACCCGCGAGACGTGCCAGATCCGAACTCGCCTCGGTATGTCCTGCCCGGGTCAAAACTCCACCTGGCTGGGCCATGATCGGGAACACGTGTCCCGGTTGAACGATATCCTGAGGCTGGGCGTCGGGCGCCACTGCAGCCAGAATCGTATGTGCGCGATCATGCGCCGAGATGCCGGTTGTGACCCCATGCGCGGCCTCGATCGAAACCGTGAAACGGGTTCCAAAGCGCGTGTGATTATCCTGGACCATGAGCGGCAGGTGCAGTCTTTCGCAGCGTTCGCGCGTCATCGGCAAACACACGAGTCCACGACCATAGCGGACCATGAAATTAATCGCCTCAGGAGTGACACGGGGTGCCGCAACCACGAGATCCCCCTCATTCTCGCGTTCCTCGTCGTCCATGAGAATGATGAGCTCTCCCTGACGCATCGCATCAATGAGTTCGGGAATCGTATTCAGGGGCAAGTTGGTTGTCCTCCACGAAATGGGGAGCATGCAGGTAAGCAATCGGGCGTTTCCGCCCCCCTTCCGGTACCCACTTCCCGGTCTGATGAGTTTAGCTGAACCTCCCCACGGCTAAAGCCGGGGGGTCTGGCTCTGGCAGCAGGGGGCTTCCCGGCTCTCGCCACTGTCGCGGGAAAGACGCGGCGACAACATCCGAAATTTTCCCCTGTGACTACGCCAGTTCGAGTCAGCACCCGCCTGTCACCAGCCACTGCATCGAGACGGTTCTGAATGCCTTCGCGTACCCGCATGCTTCCAGAATCAGGGATCGCCTCGGACGAGAAGAACTGGCCCGGCGTGGAGTTTCGACTTTTGTCGTCGGGATGGTCCGGATTGAAATACCACTGTCCCATAGTCTCTCCTGCACTTTGCGCGTTAAGGCTAGCGTGGTTCCAACCATCCGATGCGGACATCACCTTCAACCTGCTTGAATTCTCTGTCACCTGTCACCAGCTCAGCCTTCTGATCTTTCGCCAGCGCCGCCGCAAAGCAGTCGGCGTATGACATGCGATGCTTTGCCTTGAAACCGGCCGCGACACGGGAAAGTTTCCAGTCCACGTCAACGAACTCAATGCCAAGGTGTTTCAGGTCAACAATCGACCGTTCGGCATCAGCTCCCGAAACCTCGCGCGCGATGATGTACCAGACCTCCCCGGCGTTGACGGTAGTCATCAGCAGAGAGGTGCCGCGCTCGTGTGCATCGGAAATGATCTCTGCGACCTGCTTACCGGAGCTTTCGTCCTCTAGGTAGGCCAGCACCGCCCACGAGTCGAGAACAAGGGTCTTCGGCTGGCGCGCCATCTAGACCTCCCTTTCGCGCTTCTTTTCCGCGGCCAGCGCTTTGAGCAGACCCTTGCCTTTATATTCTCCGCGCAATCCTTCAACATACTCGCGGGTAATCGGGGTCAGAATGATGCGGCGGGCACCCTTGTCCAGATCCACCTGAACGCGGGTTCCTTTCTTCATATTCAGCATTCGCCGGATTTTCGAGGGGATGACGATCTGTCCCTTGACAGTCAAATAAATCTCCATTACTGACCTCCGTGGGAATAACGTTTAAAGTATCCTATATTGCAAAAGGTAAGTCAACACATTTTAAGACTTACTTTTCACAAGATGGCGAAGCGCGCGCTAGCTGGAGGCTTTCAGCCGGGCGATGCCGCTCGCGCACCGGCCGATTTTCTGCTATCAAGAAAGTACACTAACGTGCGCACGGCTCTCTATCCTGCTCCGACGCGTCTTGCTGACCGCATTCGTATCTGGTAGGCGTCGCTTTCCCGCCTAGAGCGGAGACCATTTCTGCTGCTCGGCCCGTGGCGCCAGATCCGCGCATGATCCCGTAAACTAGTGTTCATCCCAGTCTCGTGCGTGGCACCCCATGACCTTACCGGATGCATTTCAGAATCATTACCCCGATGAGTGGAGTCACTGCATGGGCTGTGGGCGACTCAATACGCACGGCTACCACATCCAAAGTATCTGGGCAGAAGCAGGGGAACGCAGTTTGTGCACATTCAGCCCTGCCTCCTGGCATACTGCCTTGCCCGGCTACGTGTACGGCGGCCTTCTGGCATCGGTCATCGACTGTCACGCCACCGGCACGGCAGCCGCGATCGTCCATCACGCAAACCGCGATAGCGCCTATCCACGCTTTGTCACCGCCTCGCTCACCGTGGATTTTCTGAAGCCGACGCCCCTTGCTCCATTTGAGGTAGAGGGCCGCGTGGCATCACGGGAGGGGCACCGGATGGTCATCGCCTGCACGCTCAGCGCAGGTGACGAGGTAACCGTACGCGGACGGGTCACCGTGGTCGAGATCACACAAAAGGGTTGGCCACACCGGATCCCATCGGGGTCCACAGCTGCCGGGACGCCATGATCACGACTTTCGTTTTCTCCATCCTGAATCTGTCTCACACGTTTGGAGCATTCGTACACGCTCACGCGTCCTGGGCCTATCTCATCATGTTCCTCACGCTCTTTGCTGAAACCGGTCTTGTGATTGTGCCCTTTCTGCCCGGCGATTCTCTGGTGCTCATCACCGGCACGCTTGCTGCGCAAGGCACTCTCAACCCGCTCTGGGCCATCCTGGCGCTTCTCGCGGGCGCGGTCGTCGGCAATATCTCCAACTTCTGGATCGGATTTTGGGTTGGCCCCAAGGTCTTCCACTATGAGGAATCCCGCTGGTTCAATCCCGCGCATCTCCACCAGGCTCACGGCTATTTCCAGCGCTATGGGGGGGCCACACTGATCATCGGCCGACTGATCCCCATCGTCCGCACATTCGCGCCTTTTGTCGCCGGCATCGGTCGCATGAACTTTTTCCGGTTCGTGCTCTATACGATCATCGGCGGAGGAATCTGGATCGGTCTCCTGTTTGGAGCTGGGTTTTTCTTCGGGAATGTCCCCTGGATCCGGGAGCATCTCATCTGGGGAACCTTGGCCATCGTTGTGGTTTCAATGATTCCGGTGGGCTGGCACCTCATACATCGGCGCGCACGTCCCATCAGCTGACAGCGCCTCACTCGGACCCCCGCTCCCCTACCCCATCCGCAAACCTGCCCGATCAGCTTGCTGCAGGACGCGCATTCAACCGGTGGAACCCGCTCCCCGGGCCCGGCTCGGAATTCTGCATTTCGAGCGACACGCGCCAATGCCCATGACTCCTTCTCCAGATCGTCACATAGTTCCCATAGACAGCAGTCGGATGTCCTTTGGTGGTCCGTTCCGAGACTTCATAGTAGCCCCAGCTCATGCCGAGACTCCCACTCGCGGTCACAACCGCCTTTTGGGGGAACCAAGTGAGTGGCGAACCCGCACCGGCCGGCAGACGTTCAAGAATGAGGTGTCGTCCGCGAATGGGTCGTGTCTGCTCGGCCAATAAAACCGCGTCGGGGAGAAAATAATGGTGGTAGGCCTGACGCAGCCCATGTTGAACCGCCTCCCGTGCAAAGGAACGATCGGCTCGCAGAATGGATTCTTCACGGGCGCGCCGGATGGCCTCGGAGGATGCGGAACAGCCGCCGAGTGAAAGGAGCCCCGCCCCCACCAGACATATGATCAGCAGGCGTGCCGTTCGCTGGTTCATCATGAATCGCCACTCGCCGTATCCGGCATCACAGGGGAGGCTCCCAATATACCACCACGATCAGGCAGGAGCGGAGCTCCCGAGGAGCCGACGGCGTGGAGCTGGGTTTGCTTCTCCCAGGGGGCACGGCTACACTGACATAATGGTTCTGCCGGTTGAGAATCGAATCCACTCCGATCGCCGCGACCGGGTTCAGGATGTCCTCTCGCTGCTCTCGACAGTCGTGGTCGGCAAGGTTCCCGAAATCCGCCTCGCACTGACCTGCCTGCTCGCCGGCGGACATCTGCTCATCGAAGATATTCCGGGTGTTGGCAAGACCACGCTCGCACGGGCCCTCGCACGGGTCCTCGGCCTGCCTTTTCAACGCATCCAATTCACAAGTGACCTCCTGCCGACCGATATCATCGGCACCTCAGTTTACGATCCGGATGCACGCCATTTCCACTTCGAACCCGGACCGCTTTTTGCATCCCTCATCCTGGCCGACGAAATCAACCGGGCCACCCCACGCACCCAGAGCGCACTCCTTGAGGCGATGGAAGAAAACCAGGTCACGGTTGAAGGCGAGACCCGTCCCCTGCCCGATCCGTTCTTCGTCATTGCGACTGAAAATCCGGCTCAACAGGTTGGAACCTACCCCCTGCCGGAATCCCAACTCGACCGTTTCCTCATGTGCCTCACGCTGGGCTATCCTGATCCTGAATCCGAGGCTCAACTCTGGCGTGGACTCGATCCGCAAAAACGACTCCGTGAACTCCCCGCTCTGCTCAAGCCCGAGGACCTTGTGCTGCTCCGGAAAGAGATCCACAAGGTTACAGCCACGGAACCACTGCTCCGCTATCTTGCCGAGATCGTGCGGCTGAGCCGTGCATCGCGGGATGTTGAGCAGGGACTTTCTCCACGTGCCGCGCTCGGACTGCTGGCAGCCGGAAAGGCGCATGCGTGGCTCAATGGGCGTACGAGCCTCTGGCCAGACGACATCCAGGCCGTCTTCGTGGCTGTGAGCCGACACAGGCTCGCACACTCGGGGATCGCCCAGCACGACGAGGATCGGCTCACCTCACTCCTCAGGGCCGTTCCAGTCCCCTGACTCCGGGCTGGAGCGGTATCCGCAAGTGCCAGAGCAAGCCGCCTCGAACATCGATTCCGGAACGGGGCACGATCAGAATCGGAGAGAGGCGCTCTGGCCAAGCCCGATCACCTATCGCCGAACCTACATCCTGCCTACACGGTTTGGATTTGCATTTTCCTTCATTCTGATCGCACTCTTTCTCGGAGCCATGAACTACGACAACAACATGGCTTTTTTCCTGGTGTTTCTGCTCATCGGTCTTGCACTTTTCTCCATGACACGCACCCACCGCAATCTGGTCGGCCTCCGGATTCACGGGATTGCAGCATCTCCGGTGTTTGCTGGAGAACCGATGCGGATCCGACTCATGCTTGAGAATCCGGCAACATTCACCCGGCTTGATCTCACGCTCTCGACCCGGCGAGGCAGACTCGCAGGCACCCCGCTCGACCTCGCTCCCGGGCAGGAAGGGATATGCATGCTGGATGTGCCGACGCTCGCCCGCGGGCGTTTCGAACTTTGGGGGTTAAGACTCGTTTCGAGACGACCCTTTGGACTGTTCCGGGCGTTCCATACCCTGTCGCTCCCGGTTCATTCGACGATCTACCCGAAGCCGGCGGACCCGCCGAGACCCCTTCCTGCGAACCCAAGCACCTTGAGCCGGACCCGTCCCCACCGGGTTGAATCCGAGGATTTTCAGGGATTGCGCCCCTATCGGCACGGAGATGGGCGCAAACGCATCAGCTGGTCAGCCTATGCCAAGGGGCTCGGGCTTCTGATCAAGGATTTCGAAATTCCCGCCGGCGAGGAGATCCAGATCCTCCGCTGGGCAGATGCACCTGGAGATCCCGAGGAACGTCTTTCCCATCTCACCCGCTGGGTGATCGCTCTGGCCTCTTTACACCTCGAGTACGGGGTCGATTTGCCGAACGGAAGCGTGCCGGCCAGTCAGGGCAGGCACCACCTGGATCACTGCCTCACCTGTCTCGCACTTTACCCCGAACGCGTTCAATGACGGAGCCTGGATCGCTGAGCCTGAAACAGCGGGACCCTGCTCCATCCCCACTGCCTGCGACACTCGGTCTTCTGGCATGCATTTGGATCCCTTTGTTTTGGAGCCTGCCCTGGTGGATGCCAGTCTTGGCAGCCCTGATCGTCCTGACCCGCCTGTCGCGGCCCTGGCCGGGCCGGAGACCGCCGATCGTGCTACGGATTGCACTCGTTGCAATCGGGATCGGTCTTGTTTTCTGGACTTTCCACAGCCTGAACGGCGCCGTGGCCGGATCCGCACTGCTCCTCCTGATGGCCGCACTCAAAATTCTTGAAAGCTGCTCACAGCGGGATCTCCGGGTACTCATCCTGATCGGTTATTTCGAGATTGGTGCCGACTTCTTTCTCAGCCAGTCACCCATCCTCGCGCTCTATCTGGCGGGCCTTTTGGTCGGGCTCACTGCAATCTGGCTCTGGATTGAGGATCCCGATCACACACGCACCGCCTGGCCTTTTCGGGGAAGGGCACTGCGCTGCCTCCTGCAGGCCCTCCCTACGGCGCTGCTTCTTTTTTTGGCGGTCCCAAGAATCCCGGGTCCCCTCTGGGGGCTCGGCGCCCCAGCCCACCGTTTTCTCGGGCTACCTCGAAGCCTCGATCCGGACGCGCTCAACCGTATCGTCCTGTCACACCAGATGGTCTTCCGTATCCGGTATGAGAGCCTCCCTCCTCCCCGCTCTGAACGCTACTTCCGTGGTCCCGTATTCAACCGCTTCACCGGTACCCGCTGGCTCCCCGGTCGGGTGACTGCCATCCCGCCGCCACAGAGAACGGTCCTCTCGGGTCCAGCCGTACGTTACCGGATCACCCTTGAACCCACGGGAACCCATGCTCTCTATGCACTGGATTTCCCAGTGGACTGGTCGATTGCAGCCCGCCTGGATGCATTCTTCGAACTCAGAAGCCCAATCCCCCTGCACCACCTGACAACCTATACTGCGATCTCCTACCCTGAACTGCGGATGCAGGGACTGCCGGCCAGCGCCCGTCTGCGTGACCTCGCACTCCCGGAGGGTATCGACCCCAAGGCCCGGGCCCTTGCACAGAGATGGCGCGCTGAGAATCCCACACCCCGCTCGATCATCCAGCGTGCGCTTGCCTATTTCCACGACCAGCCGTTTTATTACACGCTCCATCCTCCGAAGCTGAGCGGGCCGAACGCCGTCGATCAGTTTCTGTTCAAAACCCGCCGAGGGTTCTGTCAGCATTACGCTTCCGCCTTTGCCGTGCTCATGCGGGCGGCCGGCATCCCCACACGGGTCGTGACGGGGTTCGTCGGGGGGCATTACGATGCGCTTGGAGGGTTCTATGTAATTCGCGAAAGCGATGCCCATGCCTGGGACGAGGTTTGGCTGCATGGAGCAGGCTGGGTTCGCATCGACCCGACCGCTGCGATCGCAGCCTCGCGCGTCAGCCCGGGTACGCTGGCGCTCTTCGCTGGAAGTGTCCACCTCGCTGGATTCACCTTTCCAGACGCAGGAATCTGGGAGCATCTGCAGAATGGCTGGGATGTCCTCAATGCGGTTTGGGACCGATGGGTTCTCGGGTACGGTCCCCGCCTGCAACGCCGCCTGCTCAATTCCCTGAATCCCGCCAAACATCATACCCTCGAGTGGATCGGGCTCATCCTCCTCGCGCTGATCATCCCCACGCTGGCTACAGGCGGATGGCTGCTCTGGTCACATTTCAGAGAGTTACGTCTGTCACCCGAGGAACGCGTCTGGCTAAGACTCGTGCGCAAACTCCGCGACTGGGGTCACCCGGAGGCGTGGGAGACACCTCTCGCCTTTGCAGAGCGGATCGGCCAAAAACTGCCGGAATCCCAGGCAAGCCTCCGCCTACTCGCCCTCGACTACTCAGAGCTTCATTACGGTGATCGCGTACTCCCCGCCCGCATCGCTCTTTTGCGTGTTGCCGTCTCTCGCTTCACTCTCCCGCATTCCAAGAACCCTCCCCCAAGGAGTTGATTCGCATGGGAACGATGGGCATCGGCCGGTTTGACAGGGTCGCGCGCGCCGGGACATCATGCGGGGATCTGCCATGGACAGAACCCCTGATTGAGGAACCCACACATGCGCCCGATGCCTACCGAGTTCGATCCATCCGCCGTTTTTGACGCGCACCTTGCGGCAGAATTCGTCGCACAAGACATCGACGCCACCATGGCTACGATGGCCGACACTCCATATTTGACACATGTCCCGGTGCTCACAGGAGGTTATGGTCGCGATCAGGTTCGTGATTTCTACAGCCGGTATTTCATCGGTCATTGGCCCCCCGATACGGCTATCACACCGATCTCGCGCACCATCGGGCAAGGACGCGTCGTCGACGAATTCATTTTGAGATTCACCCATGACCGGGAGATGCCAGCCATCCTGCCCGGTGTGAAACCAACCGGCCGTCCGGTCGAGCTTCCGCATGTGGTCATCATGGGCATCGTGGACGGCAAGGTCCGCTATGAACACATCTACTGGGACCAAGCGTCTTTGCTGGTCCAGGTCGGATTGCTCGACCCCGCCAGACTGCCGGTCAGTGGCGCGGAACAGGCGGCTCGCCTGTGTGATCCAACCCTCCCCTCAAATACCCTGATTCATTCAATCTCCGAAAAGGATCAGGGAGATGGGCGCTTGGGACCGAGCAGATGACTCTGCTGCGATGACACAAAACCACGACAATTAATTTGGGCTGTGCATGATCGGGTTGGAAACTGGAGATGAGCACTCAGAAAAATATGAAGACGTCATCCGCATCCGCATCCGCATCCGCACGGGCGAACATGAGACCGTGATTCGCTTTTCAACACACACGTCCGACAGCTAAGCGACTGTCCTGTCTTGCGGGTCGCATGAGTCACGCACCCTGCCGTTTCAGCATGGAACCGTGGCCGCATCAGATTCTGAATGAATCCGGATTGTTGTCGCCTCAAAACTGACGGAAGATGTCTTCTTATCGCACCTAAGCGTGTTGGCGTACAGATCATGTCTCGACCAGTCTCTACAGTGGACGAGTGGGTTATCGATAACCCACAACGCAGAATACCACTTCACTGATATCTTTTTAGGAGAATCAAATGACACAGTCAGCAATGAAAGAACCGGAATCAATGCAGAAACAGAACCCCATGCGCAATGACGGGAACTCAAACAAGGAGTACCCGCGCGGCGAGGGCATGGAGAAAGGCAGACAATCATGCCAGCAACACCACAATAAAGCGGCGGAATGCCATGAAAAGGCAGGCAAGTCTCACCGAGAGGCCGCCAAACTACACGAATCGGGTGACCATAAAGGCGCAGCACACCACGCTCATATCGCCCATGGACATTCCGTGAGCGCAGAAGAGCATGCGGAAGGAGCCAGCAAGGAATACGGGGCTGCGTACGATGATCAGAAGGGGCGGCGTGCAGAGATGCTGTAAGGGATCGCCTGGGTTCAACTCATGCCGGTGGTTCGCCACCGGCATGTCTCGGTCACGATGAGGCGGCAGGTGGCGCATCTCCATACGACTTGGCTGAGGATTGAGCATGACAGCAGACCGCCAGTTTATTGAAGGGTACCGCGCGGATCGGATGGATCGGGTGGAGGACATTTGCGCAACGCATGAACCCTTGAAGAGATTTCCGGTTTAGCGGTTCTTCAGAAAATACGACCGGCTATGCCTAAAGACGAACTCCGCACTTCGAAACGTGACCCGTCCAGATCGCACAGTCCCTGACCTCGCCGGCATCGTTGAGTGGGTCTTCCGAGACAGGATTCGAAAAAGGTGAGCCTGCCCTGCCGGAAACCTGCGGGGATAGGCAGCTGATCAGAAATACTGCCCCAATACAAGGTAGACGGCTCGGCTGCCACTTCGGGTCCATCCAAATCCCAAGGCCAAAGGTCCGATCAGGGTGTGGACCGCAACAAATGTCGCAATGGAATCCTTGACGGACGAAAAGCCCTGCCCCGGCACTTCAATGCGTCCCGCAGACAAGCTCCCACCCAGGAAAAGTGAAGTATCGAGAACCGGAACGGTACCACCGAGCCTTCTGAAGTAACTCACATCGATCATCTGTGCCGCATTCCCCCGAAGCTCCCCCAAACCATAGCCCGGTAGCGAGAAAAGCCCGCCCAGGCTGAACTCGTCCCCGAACGGCAGATTCGTTCCAAGCGCACTGCCATAGTTGAGCCGCACCCAGATCCCCGAGTGCGCGGACAGTCCGAATGCCCAGAGCGATCTCAGGGAAATCCGATCATAGGTGATATTTCCCCCGAAGCCGGGTCTCGCCCAATCGCTCTTCAGGTTGAGCAGAAGGCCGCGGGTCGGGAACCAGGTGTGATCGAGCGTATCGACATGCAATTCCTCCTGCCAGAGTCCGTAGTGATCCGCATAAGCCGGGAGTGTCGGACTGCCGGTCTCGACCACCGCCCATTCGTGTCCCCAGCGTGGCCCGATCCGGAGCCGTCCGAAGGATCCGAAATCAAAACCGAGATCGGCTCCTGCCTGATCCCGGTTGCCTCGGTACTCGGCGATATGCGACCCATGGGCATAAACCGGAATCGGGCGGCTGCGGTATCGAGCCGCGAGGTCGATGAACCAAGGCGAACCTGCGCCCAGAGGAACCCGAAGCCGTGTCCGCGCACCCCAGAGGTTGCCCAATAAAATACTGGTACGCCAGCTTGCATTCCACGCATTGAGCCGGGGCCAGATCGAAGCCAGCCGGAACGCATACTCGTTCGCACCATTAAAATCCTCGATACCTTGGAAACCCATGCCAACCCGAATCTCACGCATCCGTCTCAGCGCCACGGTATAGGAGAGTGTGGCTCCATGCGGGGTACGCAACACCCGCACCTTGACCCGGCGCACGCCACTGATCCGGTAGAGGCACAAAAGATCGCGATTGATTGCATGCCAAACAATCGGCTTACCCAACCGTTCGTGGATGCACGAGCGAAACAGGGGGTTGTAGGCTTTTCGATTCGATTGGACATGAATGGCCGCAAGCTCGGCCGGATGTCGGAAACGCTCTCCGAGCCGGGCTCGCCAACGAGCATACTCCGCCCGTGAGAGAGCCCAGTGGCGGAGCGCCTTACGCCGTGCCCAAGTCGCTCCGTATCCCGCTGCGATCGCGGATCCCATGCGTTTGAAATCGAGCGTCGTCAAGCCATGCAGTGAAGGCGTAATCAGGATATCGTGAGGAGTGAGCTTGACCAGATTACGCCGGACGTTCTCGGTCGCAATGATCCTGACAACGCTCCGGGTGACACCGAGAAGGGTCCGGATCGGAGCCCGATTTGCAACTAGCGAGACATTGGAGACGATGGCCGGGGCATTCCGCCAGCGCCGGAGCACTCCGACGGGCAGATTATCCGCAAGCCCCCCATCGACGAGCAGTCGATTCCTGATCCGGACGGGCGGGTACAACTCCGGAATCGACAGGCTGGCCAGGATGCTCCGGGGCAGCGACCCCCGCTCCATGACCACCCGTTTTCCATTCTGAAGATCGGTCGCAACCGCCCGGAACGGAATCGGCAACCGGTCGAACGAACGGGCCGGACGGAGCGGTGCGAGTAGTGCGGTCAGCAGCCGGTCTGGGGTTTCGCTGCCCAATACGCTGCGTGGCAGTTCAAAGGAAAGGCCTGACCATCCGAGCGTAACGAATGCGAAATAGCGACGCGAATCCTGACGCTCAGCATAACTTGAGCGTGAACGGATCAGCTCTCCACCCATGGCCCGGTCGATTTCGGGATTAGACAGGAGTCTGGCCATGGATCCTGCCGGCAGTCCTGCTGCGTAGAGTCCGCCGATCACCGCGCCCATGCTGGTTCCCACAATGCAGCCAATCGGGACCCGAAGCCTCTGGAGCGCCTCGAGTACCCCAACGTGCGCCGCCCCCCGGGCACCACCCCCGCTCAGGACGAGACAGGGGTAAACGGGCTGCCGAGGATCCGATGGATCGGACGGATTTGGGTGATATGCGAGATGGGCTCGGGCCGTACCCAAAGCCAAAACCAGAACAGGCAAAATGAATCTCTCTCGGATCAACGTCTTCCCCTAAAGGCTTTCCGCAACCATCGCGCCCGCCCTGAAATCCACCCGCCGGAGCAAAATCGCTCCCAGTGCAAAAAGGACGATGATGCTTCCGATCGCAAGCCGCACGTTGCCGGTCCAGCTTTCGGTCAAGGCAATCAGGAATGGGCCCACAATGGCGGAAAATTTGCCGATCATCCCGTAAAACCCGAAAAACTCAGCCGACTTCTCTCTTGGAATGAGCCGGGTATAGAGCGAACGCGAAAGCGCCTGGGTGCCGCCCTGAACCAGTCCCACGACGGCAGCCAGCGCATAGAATTCGGTGACGTTGGTCATGAACGCGGCAGCCACGGTCGCGACCATATAGACGCCGATCCCGAGATAAAGCGCGCGCACTACGCCCCAGCGAACGCCGAAATGCGCATACCCCAGAGCGGCCGGGAAGGCGACAGCCTGGGTTACGAGAATCGCAACGATCAGGCTCGAAGACGGGAATCCCAAAGTGAGTCCATAGCTGACAGCCATTTTAATGATGGTGTTGACTCCATCGATGTAACACCAGTAGGCCAGTAGAAACGCGGACACATACCTCAGCTTGCGCACCTCACGGAAGGTCGAACGAAATTGCTGCCAACCCGAACGGACGATAAACCCGAAGCCCGTGCTGCGCGGCAGATGCGTCCGCTTCCCGAATAAGACAGGTAGTGTAAAAAGCCCCCACCAGCCGGCCACATCGATGAACGCCACCCGCATTGCGGACAGGGCGTTCGCGAGCCCGAATCGTGCGGGATCCATGACCATCCAGATGTTTGCAGCAAAGAGGAGCCCTCCACCGAGATAGCCTGCTCCGTATCCATAGCACGATACCCGGTCGATTTCGGCAGGATCACACCAGTGTAGCAGTAGCGAGTTATAGAACACATTGCCGCCCGAGTAACCGACCAGAGCCAGCCCGAACAGGAGCAGGGCGATGAACCACTGTCCCCGCCCCACAAGATCAAGCGCGAGAACCGAGAGAATGCCGAGTCCGGCAAAACCAGCAAGCCAGAACGCACGGGCGTGCGCCCGATCGGCCAACGCACCCAAAAGCGGGGCGACCAGTGCGATGGCGAGCGCGGCGATTCCACTCGCCATCCCGAGGCGTGCGAATGCAGTGGCCGGGCTGCCCGGGTTCCAGTAATGCGTGAGAAGGATGGGGAAAAACGCGACCATCACGGTCGTCGCAAAGGCCGCTTCAGCCCAGTCGTAGAGGATCCAGCGCCAGACACGAGGATTCCGGAACCAAAACCCTGGGCTCAAGCCTCCCGGATCGCTCACGCGAGAACCCGCTCGCGCGTTGGGTGAAAGCGGACTTCAGGATGACGCTCTTCGGTGAGTTCGAGGTGTACCCGGCTCGGAGCGAGATAGACGAGGTCACCCAGATGATCGTGCGCGAGATAGGCTGCAAGGCGCACTTGCAGTTCTGCGAGGAGATCGGGTTCAGTCTCCACCCAGCGCGCGGTCGCAATCGGCAGGGGTTCGAAACGGCACCGAACCGCATATTCGTCCGCCAGACGGGCGGCGACCACCTCGAACTGAAGTGGGCCGATCGCCCCCACGATCCATTCCTGCCCGATGAGGGGGCGAAAGAATTGGGCAGCACCTTCCTCGGCGAGTTCCTGGAGCCCGCGTGCCAAGGTCTTCGAGCGGAGTGGATCGTCCAGAATGACCCGACGAAACCATTCCGGGGCAAAATTCGGCACGCCGGCAAATGACAGCCGTTCCCCCTCCGTAAAAACGTCACCGATCTGGATCGTTCCGTGGTTCGGCAGCCCGAGAATATCGCCCGCAACAGCTGCATTGGTCTGGCTCCGGGCATTGGCAAAAAAGGTGCGTGCATCCGCAACTTTGAAACTACGCCCGGTTCGCACCTGGAACCAGCGCATTCCGGGCTGGTAGCGGCCGGAACAGAGGCGCACAAACGCCATCCGGTCATGATGCTGTGGATCGAGATTGGCCTGGATCTTGAAGACAAAACCACTGAGGGACGCTTCTTCCGGCCGTACCGTACGGGTCGTGCTCCACTGGGGACGGGGTGACGGGGCAAAGGTACAGAAAGCATCGAGCAACTCACGCACCCCAAATCCCCCGAGCGCCGACCCAAAAAATACCGGGGTCGCAAGTCCCTCCTCATAGTCTTCCGGATTCCAGGCCGGGAGCGTGCCCCGAACGAGTTCACACTCCTCAACAAGGCGGGTAGCCGAAGGGCCAAGAAAGACCTGCCCGGGATCACTGGTCAGTCCCTCGATGCGGTCCTCGACACCCGCATGCTCGTGATCGGGTGCGCGGTAAATCGAGATCTGATCCTCACGCAGATGGTAGACCCCGAGAAGATCACGCCCCTGTCCGATCGGCCAGGTAAAAGGAACTGTCAGCAGGCCGAGTTTCTTCTCGATCTCATCCAGCAGTGCTAGCGGGGGCAGCCCTTCGCGGTCCATCTTGTTGATGAACGTCATGACCGGTGTATTGCGCCGCCGGGCCACCTCCATGAGTTTCAGGGTTCGCTCCTCAACACCCTTCGCCGCATCGATCACCATGAGCGCCGAATCAACCGCGCTGAGCGTCCGGTAGGTATCTTCGGAAAAATCCTCGTGACCGGGTGTATCCAGAAGATTGAGCAGGCAACCGCCATAAGGAAACTGCATGACCGAAGTGGTAATGGAAATTCCCCGTTCCCGTTCGAGACGCATCCAATCCGAATGGGTATGGTGCCTGAGCCTGCGTCCCTTGACCTGCCCGGCGAGCTGGATCGCTCCGCCGAGCAAGAGAAGCTTTTCCGTGAGCGTGGTCTTACCGGCATCGGGGTGCGAAATGATGGCGAAGGTTCTCCGGGAAGCCACCTCCTCTGCCAGGGTTTCCAAAAATCACCTCACCCGACGGACTTAGATCTGCTCCA
>DAHXNI010000088.1 GCA_027365475.1 Pseudomonadota bacterium
TCCCGGCCCTGATCGTAGGTCAAAGACAGGCGCTTTTGGGCCTCGATACGGTTGAGGACGTGGCTGAAGCCCTGGAGTGCCGCTTCGGCGCGGGCGTTCTCCATCCGGGACAGCACGGTGAACAGGGTGGTACGTTCCACCAGGGTACCGACCGCCGAGCGGTTGTGGGCCCCCTTGATGAGATCGCCCTCCCAGTGTCCCGGCACCAGCCGCTCAGCCACTTCCGGCGGACGGTCGTGAATGCTGACCATATCTGGGATCCGGCCGCGCCGGTCCTGGCCGCGGGCCCGGGGGCGGCGCTTGGCGTGACCGAAACGCAACCAGCCGATCACCTCCGTCCGGAGCTCGCCACGGGGCATGGCATAGATCGCGGTGTAGATAGTTTCGTGGGAAACCCGCAGTTCGGGCGTATCGGGATACACAACTGCCAGTGTGCCAGCAATCTGCTCCGGCGAGTAGCCCGCCTGAAGATAGTGCAGAACCGGGTCCCACAGGGCGGTTCCCGGTCGCAGGCGGCGTGCGACGTGCGGGGTGACCGTACCCGCCCGGGCACGCTGATGGGCCGCCTCGGCACGATAGCCTCCCGCAACCGGTGGGCGCCCCCGGTTGTGACGTCCCGGCGGGCGAACCCACCCGTTGCGATGGAGTTCACGTGAAAGGGTCGCGGCCGAACGATCCAGGCTGCGGGCAATGACTGAAGGCTTGAGGCCCATCCCGAGCTGCGTCTGGATCATCGTTCGCTCTTCAATATTCAACTGCGTATAGAGTTTTCCCATGCAACATTATCTCCCACAAAATGTTGCACTTGGTTTTTGAGCGCGCCGTTCCTAAACAAGTCGAGCTCCATGTCCAAGGCGACTGATGATTGTTTTCTGAACACCGTTTATTGATTCGAGAGTTCGCGCAACTTCTGCTGCCGCCTGCCGCTCACAGATTGCTTTGACTTGCGGTCCTGCATCTACTGTAAAAAAAACTGGATGCCCGTGAGCTCTCATTTCTCTAATGGCATGGAGGCAGGCGACCGTTGCGGCAGACCAGTAAATCAATCCAGGTCGAGATGCTAATGCAAGACCATGCATTTTGAGGCAACTTTGCTCGCTGATGATACTCAACCGCTCAAAATCCCTCGCAAGAACAGCTTCCCTCGCGTCATGGAGGTCTTCATCTTGAGCTTTGACCCAATGCGAATAATAAGGTGACGTGAGCCTGGTATGTTCCATCCCTGCGGATGAACTGACTGATTTCACGTCAGTACTGGTGATCGCCACAACGACCTCAAGTGGCCATTCCTCAGGGTTCAGTATGGGTTCGGTAATTACATCAGTTTTTTCGTTCTTTGATAGGTACATCTCAACGAACCCGCCATAAATGGATCGCGCAGCAGAACCTGACCCTTCTCGAGCCCACTGCGCATAGCGGGAACGCGTAGCTTGAAGGCCTAGTGCTTTGCCGGCAGCGATCACCAATGCTGCAAAACCGGAAGCCGATGAAGCAAGCCCAGCAGCCGTTGGAAAATTATTTTCGCTCTCGACATATGCCCGGCAATGTGTGCCCGCTTCATGACGCAGCAAATCCAGACAGCGAGAAAGTCTGGGTAGCCCGATCGGGTTGCTTGCTCCGTTTAACACGAATGCATCAGCAGACATCTCTGTATCGAACCGGACTACTGTCTCGGTACGCAGGGCCTCCAGAGTAATTGAAAGGGAGCCAACTGCTGGAACATTTCCTGGAATATTTTGCTTTCCCCAGTATTTAATTAAGGCGATATTGGGTTGCGCTTGGGCTTTGAAAGAATGCGCAATATCCGGAATAAAAGTTGTGTTATTGCTGGTTACCACGGGGTTACATTAGATTTAGAGTGAACTGATGGGGTACTTCTACCGATATTATCGCAAAGATATGCAAAGTTTTTTTGAAGACTGAGTCCAGCCGTTATCGGGTTCCCGGGTTTGAATCATCTTGGGCAACCTTATGGTTCTTGACACCCAAACCAATGTTTCCAATACTCTGAAGCGACAAACAGTCTGTTTTTCGTGCAATCCATGCGAGTGTCTTTTGGGAGCACTGAAAATTGACCGACAATTGCCTGAGCAAAGGACCATCTGAAAACGTGATTCGCAAAATATTTCTGAGCAGGTTTCTTTTGACTATACGGCCCCATGGATCAAGTGACCGTATCAGCCAGAGTGGTAACTTCTGATCTGCCATATCTACCGGCGCCTTAATCGCAATAAAAGGTAAGTTGTGGTCTGCAGCAACCTCTGCGACTGCACCCGCTTCCATATCAACAGCCGCCACGGGGTAGTGAATCCTGAGATCGTTTTTTTCTGATACCGACGTAATGACCCGGTCTACCGTCATGAGATTGCCTAATGCAATCTCGATATTTGCTTCGAAAAGACGCTGCAGATAAATATGCCACGGCTTATCTACAGTATAGATCACGCCGGATTCAGTGTAGATTGCTTCTGGGAGAAACAGCTGCCCCGGCTTGAGGCTCGGATTCAGAGCTCCCACCATACCCCATGAAACTAATACACGGCAATCGCATTTGATCAGCGCAAGAGCTGCACGCTTTGCACGCTTTACACCTATTCCAGAAACACAGAGCCACGAACCCGCATGAAGTGGCACCGGTAGTTCGTTTTTTATTTGAGATCGCGTCAACATTCTTGCCTCACGTTCTAACGCGACTACGATGCCCACACGTGCCACATCTGATTCTATCATATATGATAAATATCAATATAATATAGTGTTTTATTAAATCTTATTCTTATCGTGAGATCCGTTCTATCATGCACATCAATCTCTCGGTCACGAGCCGCTTTGCTCAGGCCAGTAACCAGCAGTTAATTCTCGAAACTCTTGATTTTCAAAGATTGAGCAACCAGCATACATCCAAGCGGTTGCCCATTGATCTTGAAGGCGGATCCAAATCAGGACACGTTGAAATCTTGAGGAAGACATGCCAGGGGAAAACTCCTCAAAAACATCGAGTCGTGGCAAGTCTTTGCAGGGATCTTCGAGAATTAATGCTTCTCCCTGTATGCGTCTGGATGGATTTGTGGATACGGATACCTCATCCAGTTTCATTTGATTTGGGCCAAATCGGTTTTGAAGAGCGAGATCTTCCATGACGTCCAAGGTGCCGTAAGCCAGTATCAAACCCTTTGAAACTCGGGCCACTGGATGGTTCCATGGTGTATCAAATAGGATCCCCGGACACCATGCCGGGCAAGCATTGATTTCCTGCTTAAAGAATCGCGCATGGTTTTCGTACCCTCGTTTGAGAGTTCCGTACACGAAAAGCCGGAATAGCCCCATTCGGTTTGCATCTGTGGGAAACCTTTTTTGTCTCATCTCAGGTCAATTCAACCTGTTTATTAAGTTTAGACTGATAACATCCAAGCGCCCAGAGAGGGAAGTAAAGCGAATATCCATGATAGTTGAGGTAAAACACGCGAGGAAATCCCGGAGCAGTGAAATACTCATCATTCCAGGTTCCGTCGGATTGTTGTGTTTCCAACAAGTATTTCACTCCGCGTCTGACTACAGGTGATTGAGCATGCCCTGCTGCCATAAGCCCCAGTAGTGCCCAGGCAGTTTGAAATGCCGTGCTGTTGATGCCATGACCTGCACGCTCGGGATGAAAGTAGGTGTCATTGCTTTCGCCCCACCCGCCATCTTCTCGCTGGACACTGATGAGCCATTGTGCAGCACGTTGAACCCAATCTTCTCCAATATCGATATCAGCTTCCTCAAGCGCGATAAGGACATGGGCAGTTCCATAAATATAGTTTGTTCCCCATCGCCCAAACCACGAACCATTAGGTTCTTGTTCTGAGCGGAGGTAGGCAAGACATCTGTCTAAAACATGCTGAAGCTCTGGCCGGACTAGACGTCCCAGAAATCCGAGCACATGCCCACTCACATCACTGGTTGGAGGATCCAGCAACGCACCATGATCTGCAAAAGGAATCTCATTGAGATACGTGTGCGTATTGTCAACATCAAATGATGCAAATCCACCGTTTTTACTTTGCATGCCTACAGTCCAGATGATCGCTTTTTCGATAGCATCCAGATACTCTGCCCGCAAATGTGACCGCTCTAATACCCAAGCGACGACTGCTGTATCGTCCAAATCAGGATAATGTGCGTTGGCATACTGAAAGGCCCAACCACCCGGAGGCAAGCTGGGTCTTCGCAATGCCCAGTCACCACGCTGAGTTGTAATCTGTTTTTGTTTGAGCCAGTCAGCAGCTTTTCGCAGCGAGAGTGCGCCAGCAGGACCAGAGGACTCAAGCGCTAGCATCGCAAATGCTGTATCCCAGATTGGAGAGACGCATGGTTGACAATACGCCTCGTCTTCGCGGATGACCAGAAGTTTTTTAAGGGCTAGCCGCGCATTTTGACAATAAGGGTGAGCGGGATCAAAACCAAGTAATAATAGTGCTTCGTATGCGTTGACCATTGCCGGGAATATTGCTCCCAACCCGCTCTCATCGTTGAGACGTTCGCATATCCATTCGCAAGCCCGCCTGAGTGCACGTTTACGAATGAATGTCGGAACCCATGGCTCGAGTTTGCGTCCAATACGGTCGAGTATGAGGAAAAACGTTCCCAAGGGGGTTCGAATCTTGAAATAGTCTTTTTCCTCATCTGCTGGCACAGTAAAAAGTTCAGTAATGGCAATTTGGAATGGATTTCGAGCTTGTGCCCTGAGGCTGCACAGAATAAATAAGGGCACCATGACTGTGCGCGACCAGTAAGATACTTTGCTTAAATGAAACGGAAACCATTGTGGCAACAGTACAATCTCGACCGGTATAAAGGGTATTGCACGAAGCGGAATCTGACGGAATAAGTAGAGTGTAATGCGCGTGAAGACATTGGCACAAGCTGCCCCGCCGGCCGCCAAGATTGCTTGCCTCGCTCTCTCCATGTGTTTTGCTTGAATATCGTCCCCGGCCAGTTTTAACGCATAGTACGCTTTGATCGAGCAGCTCAGATCGAAGTGCCCGTCTGTAAAAAGCGGCCACCCGCCGTGTGTAGCGCTCTGATGCCGCCGAATATATTGACTGAGTTTGACCTGGAGATCGTGATCGATGTTACCCAGATAGTGCATCATTAGAATATATTCAGAAGGGATTGTGCAATCAGCCTCTAGTTCGAAACACCAATGCCCATCCTGCTCTTGCCGTTCGAGCAATGCCGTACGCGCGCGTCCAATGACTCGCGACAAGCCTTTATTCAAATCGTTTTCGGATGCCAAAAGCAGCGTTGAGTTCATTGTTGAGCGATATTGATTATTAAACTCTTCTGACGTATAACATCAATCGAGTTCTGAAAGAGGTAGTTTCTGATTTTCAGCTGACAGTTTGATCAAGTTTGACTGAGCTTCGGGTAAACCTCGGATCGCCATTTGAAACATCCACTTCAAAAGACGGTCGTGGCGAACGGCCCAACGAACCATGCGCGTAACCCGTCGCACAGTTGTGCGCGATATCTTCACCTCTTCTCCAGATTCGAAACTCAGATTCTGGTTAAGTTTCTGAAGTGATAAGACGGCAAAACCAATGGCCCAAAGACAAAAGTTTCGAATCCCAGTCTCATTGGGTGGGATCAGGAGCGCATATTTAAATGCATTGCGTAGATGCGCCTGAGTGATTCCAATCAACAGTTGCATGCTTTTTTGAAATCCGTCATTACGCTGGCCCATTTGAACCAAAGCCAAGTTGCACTGTTCATTAAGAAAAATGTCTTGTGGCAACCAACAGACCCCCCGTTCTCGATCCTCCCAGAAATCCTTGAGAATGTTAGTCATTTGCAGTCCTTGCCCAAATGACGCAGCCAGCGGCATGAGTAACGCCCGCCGTCTTGCAATATCTTCTGAATATTCACAAAAAAGATCGGTCAGCATTTCTCCCACGACACCGGCCACGTAGTAACAGTACCGGTCCAGTTCACCTAGATCACGAAGCCCCGCAAGACTCACATTCCTCTGAAAGGCAGGCATGCCTCGGCACATGATTGTGAGGCACCTGGATATGCTGGCTTTGCTCTGATTGGAAAACCCCGACGTTACCATCATGACGGAATGACTATTGGCAATAAGTTCTCTTTCCGCATCTGATGTCTGTGCAGACAAACTAGGCATCAGAGCATCCACAAACTGTTGTGGGTTCTGTTGCCCAGTGACGATATAGTTGAGATCGTCATGAAAACGGGTTTTGGCTTCGGGCGTGAGGTCCACATCGTCCTCGATCGTATCTGCAATCCGGCAGAGGAGATAGGCATTCCCCACAATGGTGCGCAAGTCACCGGGCAACTCTGGAATCGTAAGTGCAAATGTACGGGAAACCCGAGCAAGGATCTTTTCCTGAAATATCAATGCAGCCTGGGCTGCAGGTATTTGGTGCATGGTCAGTGCGCGCTCATGGTTCTTAGTGATCCGCCCATCGTGCGCATCCATTTGCCTAGGGGTGCCAACATACCTTAGTTTAACCTTATTTAGCCTAGCTTTTCATTTGAGGGTAGCGAGCTTTGCTTTTTTGCAGCCTCAACCGGGTGCCGCTCGTTTAAAAACCAGGCAACCGCATCTTGAAATGCTTCCGAAACAGGGCGCGGTTGATAACCCAACTCTTGGTTTGCCTTGGCACTGGAATAAAACATTTGTTTTTGGGCCATCTGAAGCGCATCAAGGGTGATACGGGGCTCTGTGTGGCTCCATCTTCCCCACCACTCTGCAAGGTGAGCTACTGGCATCAGCCCACGAATCGGAAGGCGGAGCCTAGGCGCTCGATTTCCGGTCAGGTTCGAGATATGACCAAAGATTTCACGTAAGGTTAAGTCTGTCCCTCCAAGTATGTAACGATGACCGATGCGGCCACGGTCGAAAGCCAAAAGATGTCCAGCTGCAACGTCGTCAACATGAACAATGTTGAGGCCCGTGTCCACGTAGGCAGGCATTCGCCCCAATGCGGCATCCCGTATCATTTTGCCGGTTGGTGTGGGTTTGATATCGCGAGGACCGATTGGAGTCGATGGATTGACGGTAATTGCGGCACCATACCCTTTCTGTGTCCACTCTTGCACGAGCCCTTCAGCTTCAAATTTTGAGCGCTTGTAATGCCCAATCATTTGATCGATATCAGTTGGAGTTTCTTCGTTCGCCGGCGTGCCATCGAGAGTCAATCCTATTGTAGCGACACTGCTTGTATATACAAGGCGCTCAACCCCATTTGCAGCTGCAGCCTGGAGAATATTCCGAGTTCCTTCGATATTGGTCTGGTAGAGTGCGAAAGGATGGGGTACCCAGAGTCTATAATCGGCAGCAACGTGAAAAAGCGCCTGACAGCCCCGAGCAGCACGCTTAAGAGACGGGAGGTCGCATAGGTCTCCAATAACGACTTCAACTGGAAGACCTGTGATATTCTCGCGAGAGCTGGATTGCCGAATCAGGGACCGCACTTCATAATGACGTTCCAGAAGTGCACGAATCACGGCAGAACCGATAAACCCGCTCCCTCCTGTAACCAGAACTTTCATAAGATGGCTTGCCGCAATAGTTCAGTGGTATACAGCAAGTGCGTCAGATCCTCCCACCGCACCCAGTTAAATGGCGCCGTGAATTAAGAATAGCTTCACCGGTATTTTAACCCTGTTCATCTATACTGGGAACTGAGTCAGTGCGTTGAGGCTGGGTTGTGTATAGTCTGTAAGCCTGTGCAACACTTCATCCAGTAGATTCTTGCCATGACCTTATCCAGTCTTTCTCTGGCGCTGTTTTAACTTCAACACAGAGTATGAACTTCATATTTAGTTTCATGGGATACACCCTTCTGCTCATCAGCGGAGGCTATTTATTGACAGCACTCATCGCCCAGAAAACATTTTGGTATCGTTCCAGAAGATCTACGTTCAGTGAAACCTGCAAAAATCCTGTCAGTATTCTCAAACCGCTGTACCGTGACCATCCACATCTTGAATCATGCCTCCGTACCTTCTGCACCCTTGACTACCCTGTTTACCAGGTTATTTTTGGCATTCAAGACCCGAATGATCCGGCTCGTGAAATAGCTGAGCGTTTGCGTGATGAGTATCCGAATCGAGACATTCAGGTTGTGATCACCACCCACTCAATCGGCTTGAACCCAAAAATCAACAATCTTGCGGGGATGTTAGCTGCTGCAGATCACGATTGGCTGGTCATTTCTGACAGCGATATTCGTGTTGATCAGGATTACCTGAATCATATTGCAACTCGACTCGCAGATCCTAACCTGGGTTTGTTGACTTGCCTCTATGCGGGATTGCCCAGTTCCGGCTGGTGGAACCGGCTCGGTGCGCTTTTTATCAATGATTGGTTTGCTCCATCTGTTTGCGTTGCTTGGGCACTGCAGTCACGTGCCTTTGCCTTTGGTTCCACATTGGCTTTGCGGCGTGGCACTCTTGATCGCATCGGTGGTTTCGAGATTTTGGCCAATACACTGGCAGATGATTACCGGCTGGGTGAGCGGGTTCGTAAACTGGGGCTCAATGTTGAACTCTCAGATATATCAGTTGAAACCATCGTTTCAGAAGGGACATTTGGTGCACTATGGATGCACGAACTTCGCTGGCTGAGAACCATTCGGTTCGTTAATCCCCTCGGTTTTGCGTTTTCCTGGGTAACGCTCGGCGTACCCATCATCCTGATTGGTGCCATCTTGACTGGCGGATCAGCTCTTGCCTGGTGGGGTTTCCTCGTCGCTTTGGGCTGCCGGCTTGTGTTACATTATCAGTCGGCTCACGTGCTTGGCGTCAAGCCAGAGCCAATTTGGCTAGTTCCCGTCCGCGATTTTTTGATGCTCGGAGTGTGGTTAACCAGTTTAATGTCGCGACGTGTTGTCTGGCACGATCAGTATTTGCAAGTTCAAGCGGGTGATTTACTGGATGAACACCCTGGAGAATCGAAATGAAAACCTTATTCCTGAATCCGCCATCGTACGAAGGCTTTGATGGGGGGGCTGGCTCACGCTACCAAGCGCGGCGCGAGATTCGTTCGTTTTGGTACCCCACCTGGCTTGCGCAACCGGCTGCTCTGGTGAAAGATAGCAAGCTCGTTGATGCTCCTGCCGATGGCCTTACGGCAAACGATATTCGTGGTTTGGCGCGTAGTTACGAGCTCATTGTCATCTATACCAGTTCCCCGTCTTTTCACGGAGACGTCAAGCTAGCAGAAATGCTGAAAGAAGAGAACTCAAGTTTGTGTATAGGTTTGGTTGGGGCCAAAGTAGCTGTTGAACCGGAAACCTCGCTCGAAGCCTCCTGGGCTATTGATTTTGTCGCACGTGAGGAGTTCGACTACACGATCAGGGATGTGGCTGAAGGTAGGCCGCTTTCGGAGATTCCTGGAATTAGTTACAAAAATACAGCTGGTAAACCCGTACACAACGCAGGACGCGCCATGATCGAGAACATGGACGAACTTCCCTTTGTTTCTACTGTATACAAACGAGACCTTGCCATTGAGAACTATTTTATTGGCTACTTGAAACACCCTTACGTTTCTTTCTATACAGGCCGTGGATGCCGTTCGAAATGTACTTTTTGTCTTTGGCCACAAACAATAGGCGGGCACCAATACCGTGTCCGGAGCCCGGAGAATGTGCTAGAAGAGGTTCGCTATATTCAAAAGGAACTGCCTCAAGTCAGAGAAATATTTTTTGATGACGATACGTTTACGGATTTCAAACCGCGAGTGGAAGCCATCGCTCGGGGACTTGGAAAACTCGGCGTCACCTGGTCTTGCAATGCAAAAGCTAATGTGCCTTATGAAACTCTCAAGGTTATGAAAGAAAACGGTCTGCGGTTGCTGCTTGTGGGGTATGAATCCGGTAACCAACAAATCCTAATGAATATCAAAAAGGGTTTACGTACTGATATTGCACGAACATTCAGCAAAAACTGCCGTGACCTGGGAATAACTATTCACGGTACTTTTATTCTCGGATTGCCCGGCGAAACACGTGACACAATCGAAGAGACGATCCGTTACGCACAGGAAATTAATCCGCATACCATCCAGGTTTCGCTGGCTGCCCCCTACCCCGGTACGCGTTTGTACCAGGAAGCGATCGAAAATGGCTGGCTCACCTCTCTCAATCAGGAACATTTGGTTGCTCAAAATGGTTTTCAGTTGAGCCCGTTGAGTTATCCTGATCTGAGTCACCAGGAAATATTCCAGGCATTATCCAGATTCTATAAACGTTTCTATTTTCGCCCCAAGAAGATTGGTGAACTCGTGTGGGAAATGGTTAAAAGCCCTGAGATGATGAAACGTCGTTTGCGTGAAGGTGTAGAGTTTGCACATTTTCTTCAGCAACGCGAAGAATCCCTCTAATCTCTCAGGCCCTTAATGCTCAGGCGCCATGACTAAGCGTCAGGGTCTTCAGTCTGCCTACCTTCGCATTATTGGCAACGGGATAGCTGCCGAGCCACTGCTATGTCAGAAAAAGTAGCTGACTCCGCGAGTCGAAAATTGATCTTTACAGCCGATGATTTCGGATTGAACGCATCGGTCAATGAAGCGATTGAAATGGCACATCAAAAAGGTATTCTCACCTGTGCCAGTCTCATGGTTACGGCCCATAGCGCTACGGATGCAATACGGCGTGCTCGGTATAACCCGGCACTGGCGATCGGATTGCATCTGGTTTTATCTAACGGTCCAGCTTTGTCAACCAAGGAAAAAGCTCCGCACTTTGTGGATGAAAAAGGGCAACTTGCCGATAATATGGTAGCTGCTGGTTTTCGCTATTTTTTGTCCCGCCAGGTACGCAATCAGATAGAACATGAGATCAGGGCGCAGTTCAGGGCCTTTCAAGCCACTGGGCTTCCTTTGGATCATGTCAACGTTCACAAGCATTTCCACTGTCACCCAACGCTTTTAAACCTTATCCTGAAAATTGGGCAGGATTATGGAATGCATGCAATTCGTCTGCCAGCTGAACCTCTAGCGCTGTGCTTGGCGATGCACCAGCACGTTTCATGGCGATCCAAACTTCAACCAGCAGCATTATGGCCTCTGACACACTGGATGCGCAGAAAAATGGTCCAAGCACAGGTTTTCCACAATGATTACATCATTGGGTTGAGTGCATCTGGCAAGATGACGGCAGAGCTGATACTTGAATTATTGCCCAACCTTCCTGCCGGCACAGGCGAAGTGTACTTCCACCCTGATATGGAATTAGATTCTTCACCAGCACAGGAAGTGAATAATGAGAGATTTAATTCAGATTTATGCGCACTCCTGGATCCACGAGTCCCGGCTGCTTTGAATCGCTGGGGCATCAAACGGACATCTTTTTATGACGCAACCTGATAGACACTGGCTGAACCGTAGTGTGGAATCCGCCGGCCGTTTTTATATTCATGTCATGACTCGACTAGCCAAGCGTGTTGGGCAATCACCTTGGTTTTCATTGATGGCACTTAGTGCAATTACGATTGGATGCGTGGTTTTTATCGGAAGTCATTTTGCTATCGACACCAACATGACCAATTTGATTGCGAAACATTTGCCTTATCGTCAACTCAATGCCCGCTATCATCAGGAATTCCCGGGTATACACGAAACGATCGTCGTACTCATTCGTGCACCCAACTCGCAATTTGTAGACGAGACACGCAATAAGCTAGTGACATGGCTCAAGCATCACCCAAATCGATATCAGGATCTTTATGAACCTGGAGGTGGCCGCTTTTTTGAACAAAATGGGCTCCTCTACCTGTCAGCCCATCAGCTAGAAAATCTTGCCAACAGGCTGGTTGTCTCTGAACCGTTGATTGGTCAACTGTCTCAGAATCCGACTCTGACAGGGCTTTTTTCACTTCTCAGACAGGCTTTAAGCCATAAAAAACTGGTCAAACAGTCTCGGTATCAATGGTCTACGGTAGTGAATGAACTGGCCACAACTACTACTGACACATTGAAGGGACGTATTCATCCGATGCCCTGGGAAGCGCTGATCGCTGGAACCCAAGAAGCACGGGCAGAGCATCAAGCCCTGCTGATTTTCCACCCCACCCCGACAAAAGGAGCTCTTCGGCCCTTCCAGTCCCAGATTAGTAGACTGAGTGTAGAAGTCTCGCACCTCCAAAAGTTGTCAGCAGGTTCCGTCAAAATTGGATTGACAGGTGAAGCCGTATTGGACAATGAGCAACTTAAGACTGCAACAACAGGGATTGGATCTGCTACCGCGCTTTCTCTCATTGCCGTATTAATTATTCTGATCCTAGGCTTACGCAGGCCCAGCCTTGTTTTATCCGTCGTCTTGACATTGTTATTGAGTTTAATCTGGTCAACTGCGGTAGGCCTATGGTTAATGGGACCATTCAACCTCATTTCAATTTCATTCGCAGTCCTTTTTATCGGCCTGGGTGTGGATTTCAGTATTCAGTTCTGTATTCGATATCTTGATGAATGCCATACCCAGTCAGGAGTTTCGCCGGCTCTGGAACGGGCATCTCTTTTCATGACTGCCCCACTCACTCTTGCAGCCACTGCTGCAGCCATCAGTTTCTTTTCATTTGTACCAACTGATTATGCAGGAATCATCAGCCTGGGCATTATTGCTGGTACCAGTATGTTCATTTCGCTGGCCGCAACACTCTTAGTGCTGCCGGTTTTTATCAGAGTTCTGGGCAGATACCCTATTCGTTCATCTACACGAAGACGCATTCAATTTAATGCCTTTCGCATCAAAAGATATGGCAAGTGGATCAGCATAGTCGCAATCACGCTGGGAATCGTATCAATATATTTTGTCTTACATATGCAGTTTGATTTTAACCCGTTGAATCTGGAAAACCCGCATTCAGAGGCTGTTAGAACTTTCAAAGCCCTTGTTGCGCGTAGCCGTTTTTCTCCATATAGCATTGATCTCATTGAACCCAATTTGAAAGCTGGGAACGAAGTCGCAAAAAAGATGGATCAACTCAAATCGGTTCGACAGTCAATTACACTTACCAGCTTTATTCCCCATCATCAAACTGCAAAACTCTCCATTATCCGACAGAGTGCTGTCTTGCTACCTCCGTTCCTTTTTGAAAGTGAAAACACAAGACAAACGGCCACCCCATCTGCCAAAAAAGTTGGTTCTCTTTTGAAAGAACTACAAGATGCGTCACGAGATGCTAAAGACCCCAATTGGCGAGCGGCACTCTTGAAACTTGACGCATCACTCATCCGGTTTCGTGCTCATGCGGCGATCCATC
Source organism: Pseudomonadota bacterium (assembly GCA_027365475.1). Lineage (GTDB taxonomy): Bacteria > Pseudomonadota > Gammaproteobacteria > JAKAQQ01 > JAKAQQ01 > JAJZNM01. Next base: position 13,270 of record DAHXNI010000088.1, read on the forward strand.
CCAAACTCTGGTTTGCGCTCAGCCAGAATATGATCGGTTCTCTGCAGCTTGATCTTGTTCACTTGGCCAGGGCGCTTGATCCACATCGAATCACATTGTCCAACCTGCCGCGTGCCATTCGTAGGCGTTATATCAGTTCCCGAGGATTGGCCAGAGTTCAAGTATTTTCCCGATGGAACCTCAATCATTTATCGCGTATGCGCCAGTTCGTTCACGAGGTTCGATCTGTATCACCCACTGCCGTCGGCGCACCAGTCATGCTGGTCGAGGGTGGAGATGCAGTTCTCAATGCATTCAAGCAAGCGACTCTGACTGCATTTATTCTGATAATCTTTCTTTTACTCTTTGTTTTGCGTGATATCCGCGATACACTTCTCGCTGTAGTTCCATTGGTCCTGACCGCATTATTAGCAAGTGCAACAATGGAACTGGTTGGCATTTCCTACAATATGGCGAATATTATTGTGTTGCCGTTACTGATGGGTTTAAGTGTGGCGTACGGAATTTACTTTATTCTACGCTGGCGGGAGGGAGTGGGGTTAGACAAGGTTCTGAACACGAGCACCACAGCTGGTATTCTGATTAGCGGCTTAGCGACACTGAGCACTTTTGGAACTCTGGCCCTATCCACTGCACCTGGTGTCTCGATGCTTGGAAAAACGTTAACGATCGTTCTTTCATGCGTACTGATTTGCACTCTTATCGCTTTGCCAGCAATATTATCCCGGATGTCCAGTCACAACCGGATCAAGCGGTGACAGTCTTGGGAAGTCAGCCCGCCCCGTCACGCGTGACATCGTCTTCTCGTTTCCGAACTTGGTGCATGACCCTAGCCTTCGGCATGCTGGGCTTGGTCGTAACCTTGCTTTTGGCTATTCATGCGGGTATTCAGGGAATTATCGGGACATTGGCCATGGCTGGAATCAGTGTTCTCTGGTTAGTGCCGATCCACACTGTCCCAATCGTGCTGGACTCACAGGGCTGGAAAACTCTGTTGACCGAGAGCAATCACAAGGTTTCTTCCCTGTTTTTATTCTGGGTCGCAGGTATCCGGGAAGCCATGAATGGATTACTGCCAGTGTTGCGTGTTGGTGGTGAGCTGACAGGCATTCGGCTTGCTGCTCAGGGCGGAACGACGAAAGCTCTTGCAGTAGCTAGTGTTGTGGTTGAAGTTACACTGACTTTGCTGAGTCAGATAATATTCACATTGAGTGGGATCTGGCTCCTTGTTGGAGTGGGTCATTCTCAAGAATCGATTGACTCGATCATCACGGCAACACTCGTTGCAGCCGTTATTGTCAGTGTTTTCATTTTGGCACAACATGGTAGGCCGTTTACTTTTTTTAAGCGTTTACTCAAATATGCGGGCGCAAACGAGCGGATACTGGGGTGGCTGGGTGAGCCGTTCCTTTTCGACCATGCCATCAAACGACTTTATCAGGACAAAGGCAAGCTTTTGAAAGCCATGTTGTGGCAAATGGCAGGTCTTTTTGCGGGTGTCGCCGAAACTTGGTTCGCCTTGTGGCTGATGGATCACCGGGTCGGATGGGGCCCTGCACTCATACTGGAAAGCCTGAGTCAGGCCACACGCAGTGCATCGTTTTTTGTGCCATCAGGAATTGGTGTTCAGGAGGGAAGTTTGGTTGTTTTTGGGAGTATGCTGGGTATCCAGCCTGACGTTTCATTAGCGCTTTCTTTGGTAAAACGCATGCGAGAAGTCATCTTTGGCCTCCCCTTCCTGATTTCATGGCAGTGGTTTGAGCATAACCGCATGCATAAAAAAAACCAGGCCATTCGACAAGCTGCCTCTGGTTAATCAAATACCTAATGGCTGGCTTTGGTATGAAACTTTACCACTCCGACCGCCGTCCTTCGCGCCTGGCAGGATGTTTATCCCTCAAGTCATTGGCTGGGATAAGATGAAAGGGTGATACCCCTCCATCACCCCATGGGAGTTATGAGCGATGAAG
>DAHXNI010000079.1 GCA_027365475.1 Pseudomonadota bacterium
CTTCATCGCTCATAACTCCCATGGGGTGATGGAGGGGTATCACCCTTTCATCTTATCCCAGCCAATGACTTGAGGGATAAACATCCTGCCAGGCGCGAAGGACGGCGGTCGGAGTGGTAAAGTTTCATACCAAAGCCAGCCCTTAAGCTATTGAAACGGACCGAGCCCCCTACGGTTGACATGACCTCATCAGCCCAGATTGTTGAAGTAGCCGTATTTTGCCCGAATTTGGAGCCTCTGGACTATCTTTGGCCGGATGACGCCGGTTTTCGACAGAAACCGGATCTCGGAATTCGGGTGCGCGTTCCTTTGGGCTCCCGGACGGTGGTCGGCATCGTGGTCGGCTTGAAACACGAAAGCGCACTCCCCGTCAAGAGATTGCGTTCGATCCAGGAGGTCCTGGATCCCGTGCCCCTGCTCACCGCTACGCTTTCCGCATTCGTGCTCTGGGCGAGCCGCTATTACCAGTATCCAGCCGGATTGGCGTTTCAGGGCATTATCCCCCCGACTCTCAAGCGCGGATGCTCCAGAAAACCTCCGGTGCGGACTTTCTGGGTGCCACCGGATACCCATTGGATAGATCATCCAGGCCGGCTCGGTACGGCCAGCCGGGCACTTCTCATCGCAGCCGCTCAAAACCCGGATGGCTTGGATGATCGTGCACTCGACCGTATCGGACGCAAGCGCGCGCGCAGCCTCGCAAAGCGCGGCCTTCTGATCCGGCGGGAGCGCCCGGTTGAGCCCGCACCCCCGCACAGACCTGCGCAAGGGGACCGGCAGCCTGTCGAGATGCCACTGAATGCGGAGCAGCAGTCTGCAGTCCGCGCTATTCTCGAAACCACACACAGCTTTCAGTGCACGCTGCTCGATGGCGTGACCGGAAGTGGCAAAACCGATGTTTATCTGGCGATCGCGCGTGCCATCGTGGATGAGCGGCGCTCCGCACTCCTCCTTCTCCCCGAAATCGCGCTCACTCCCCAACTCACCACCCGGATCGAGCAAGTATTCGGCAGCCGTGCGCTGGTCTACCACTCCGAACGCTCCCCAGAGGAACGTCAAGCGGTCTGGGACGCTGTGCGCTCAGAAAAAGTCCATTGCGTGATCGGAACCCGCTCAGCCCTGTTTCTCCCCTTTGCCACACTTGGACTCATCGTGGTCGATGAAGAACACGACTCTTCGTTCAAGCAGCAGGACGGTTTTCGGTACTCCGCGAGGGACCTGGCCGTCTATCGTGCACGCCAGCTTCGCATCCCGATCGTACTGGGTTCTGCCACGCCGAGCCTCGAGTCCCTCGCGAACGCCAAAACCGGCCGCTACCGCCATCTCTGCCTGACCGCGCGCGCAGGCCGAGGACAGACACCTGACTGGAGCCTAGTCGACATCCGCGGTCAAAGACTGACGGGGGGGTTTTCCGACAAAACGCTCGTGGTCATGGAAACCCACCTTGCACGTCGCGGTCAGATCCTGATCTATCTCAACCGCCGCGGTTTTGCGCGGAGCCTCCTCTGCCCCGATTGTGGATGGATTGCAACTTGCGAGCCGTGCGAGTCGCCGTTCACGGTCCATCAGCGTGAGCGACGATTACTTTGCCACCGCTGTGGGCTGCGCCGGCCAGTGCCCGATGCCTGCCCCGCATGCGGAGGCACCCTGAGCACGAGAGGATCCGGGACCGAACGGCTCGAAGCCACACTGGCCGAGCGTTTCCCAGGCGTCGGGCTGGCTCGACTGGATCGCGATGTCATCGCCCGCCGGGACAGGCTCGCCTCAGTCCTCGAAGGCGTCCGTTCCGGCGCGACCCGCATGCTCGTCGGAACCCAGATGCTGGCCAAAGGACACGACTTCCACGGGGTCACGCTGGTGGTGGTGATCGACGCCGACCAGGGGCTCTACAGCGCCGACTTCAGGGCGGCCGAACACCTCGGCCAGCAGCTGGTTCAGGTTGCAGGTCGCGCAGGGCGGGGCGAGCAAGCCGGGGAGGTGGTGCTTCAGACCCGACATCCGGAAAACCCCCTCCTCCACGATCTTTTTGGTGGATCCTACGCGAGTTTCGCCGAACATCTCCTTGAGGAAAGACGCCAAGCCGGATGGCCTCCCTATGCGAAACTGGCGCTCCTGATTGCGGAATCGACAGATTCCGAGGCAGCCTGGACGGTCTTGAGAGCCATCAAGCGGGATCTTGAACCAGCCACTGGCCATCGGCTTGATACGTTCGGCCCGGCCCCTGCTCTGCATCCCAAACAGGCCGGACGCTGGCGCATCCAGCTCCTCCTGAGAGCCTCCTCTCGGAGCGGTCTCCAAGCAGGCTGTGCACGCATTTTCGAACGCCACAAACCGCATTCGAAGAAGGTCCGTCTGACTCTCGATATCGACCCCTATAGCCTCGATTAAAAACACCCCTCCATGCAAAAGACCCTCGCAAGGTACAATGCTCATCCCCATTCCCGGATGCGATTGGAGTGAAACGCGAGCTTGAAGCCTGTTTCGATGCGGCACTCGTACGCCTCGGCTGGATTGCACCTTCGGGGAGTCTGATCGAACGGCCGCGTGAAACCGGTCATGGGGATTATTCCTCCCATGTGGCGCTCAGGCTGGCCAAATCGCTCGGCAAGTCCCCTTTGGCCGTCGCCCAGACCATCGTCTCGAACCTGCCGCCTGCATTTGAGATCGAACGGATCGCAATCGAGCCGCTCGGATTCATCAATATCCATCTGAGCCAAGAGGCCCTGCTCCGGGAACTCGCCCGGATGATGGATGGGACCCATCCATACGGGCATTCGCCTCCGGGCGCAACCCGGGTTCTCATTGAGTTCGTCTCGGCCAACCCAAATGGACCTCTCCACATCGGGCACGGCCGGGGCGCCGCCTTTGGGGATGCCTTGGCACGCGTGCTTGAAGCCACGGGATCCTGTGTCGAACGGGAGTACTACGTCAACGACGCGGGTCGGCAGATGGACATCTTGGCACTCAGCGTCTGGATCCGCTATCGCGAATACCTCACGCGCGTAACACAGGCTTTCCCGAGCGCAGGGTATCAAGGGGACTACATCCGGGATCTCGCGGGAAAACTCGTGGGAGCGGAAGGCTCACGCTTTCTGCGCGATGACGAACGGGCACCCCTCCCGCCGGATACACCGGAGAGTGATGGAGCGGATCGGCACGTCGATGCCCGGATCGCCCTCATGAAAGAGGCACTCGGCGACGAGGACTACGCCGCCGTGCTCGACTTTGCGCGTGGCCAGATGCTCGAGCTCATTCGCCAGGATCTTCTGGAGTTTGGCGTACGCTACGACCGTTTTTACTCGGAGCGTTCACTCTATACGGAAGGCCAAGTGAACGAACTGATCCGTCTGCTTGCGGAGCGGGGCGAAACGTACACTCAAGACGGCGCACTCTGGTTTCGGGCCAGTACGCATGGAGATGAAAAGGATCGCGTGCTCATGCGCTCGAATGGCGCCTACACCTACTTCGCTCCGGATCTTGCCTATCATCTCGACAAGATGCGCCGCGGTTATGACCGGCTGATCAACGTGCTCGGATCCGATCATCACGGCTATGCCCCAAGAATCCGAGCCGGACTCGAGGCCTTGGGCGAGGATCCCCACCACCTTGAAGTCCGCCTCGTCCAGTTTGCCGTGCTCTACCGGGCAGGTCAGCGCGTCCAGATGTCAACCCGATCCGGATCATTCGTCACGCTTCGCGAACTCGTCGATGAAGTCGGACGCGATGCGGCCCGTTTCTTTTATGTGATGCGCTCGGAAACGCAGCATCTCGATTTCGATCTCGATCTCGCAAAAAGCCAGTCCCAGGAAAACCCGGTCTACTATGTGCAGTATGCGCATGCCCGTATCGCAAGCCTCTTCCGTGAATGTGCGGAACGCGGTCTTGAGCTTGATCAGAGCGATCGACAGGACTGGGAGCGACTCGATCAGCCCCTCGAACGCACCCTGCTCACGATTCTGATCCGCTATCCCGAGGTTCTCGAGCAGGCGGCAGACGGCTCAGCACCCCATCTCATCGCACAATACCTGCGGGAGCTTGCCCAGGCCTTCCATGCCTACTATCACGCGGTTCCACTGCTCGTTTCAGAGCGGTCACTGCGCAATGCCCGTCTCAGTCTCTGCTTCGCTGCGCGTCTCATTCTCGCCGATGGGTTATCCCTGCTCGGTGTCTCAGCACCTTCGAAAATGTAGATGTCCCCACGCAACCCGCCCCAATCCCGACCCGGCAAACGGCACAAACGCAAGCGGCAGCGCCCTGGCGGCAAGACCAGTTTCCGGCCCTGGGGCTGGGTGAGCCTGCTGCTCGCCATTGTTGTCGTCTTGCTTTTGGTGATCCCGGTGATCAAGCATTCCATCAGAACCGCCGAACGACTGGAACAGCGAGGTCGTCACCCCCTTCCACAGACACCCAAACCCAAACCTCCTACACCCGCCCTGCGACATGCCGAGCGGACTTTCAGTTTCTATCAACTGCTTACACAGCCCCGGTTCGAGATCGTTCACCCTGACCAAGTGCAGAATGCGCGCACCGATTATGGCCATCACCCCGTTCGGCAACCGGGACAGTATCTCATTCAGGTTGGATCGTTTCGCCGCTGGGCCCAGGCCAACCGGCTCAAGGCCCAGCTCGCACTCTGGGGCATCGTGGCGCATATCAACCCGGTACGGATCGACCATGGGGAAACCTGGAATCGGGTCCAGATCGGTCCGATCGGTCACCTCAAACAACTGAACCGGGTGCGTACAACATTGGCCCTGCACCGTGTGACCTCGCTCCTCATCGAGCTTAAGCATTCATCCTGAGTGCTTGACAGAGCCCAGGCCCGCCTCTAGAATGCCAGCGCATGCGGCGATGGAGTTCGCCGAATAATCGCCGCAAGGCTGATGACTCCTGAACGGTAACCCATCCGCGGTACGTCACCGTAGCCGCTTCGGGAGATCTACGGTTCATGGTCGGCGATATCATCCTCCAGCAGGTCTTTCAGGTTCTCGTCATCCTAGCGCTGTCCCCTCTGCTCCAGGGGTTCATTGTCACACTTGAAGCAAAAATAGAGCGGGGGCGGGGACCCTCGATCATCCAGCCTTACCGCGACCTTTACAAGCTGTTCCATAAAGAGCAGCTGATTCCGCAATCGGCTTCCCTGATTTTCTGGCTAGCTCCTCTGGTCGCCTTCACCGCCATGCTCACGGTTCCGTTGTTGATCCCTGTGCTCACCAACTATCCGCTGCCACTATCCGACATGGGCGATATTCTGGGGGGTGGACTGATCCTGACTCTCGGAGGCTTTGCCATTCTTCTTGCCGGTCTCGACAGCGGGCATCCCTACGGCGGGTTGGGTTCGAGCCGTGAAGTCATGCTCGCGATTCTGGTCGAACCCACCCTGATCATGGTCTTCATCGGCATCACGCTGCTTGCGCGATCCATGCTGCCCTTTGTGGTCAACCACCTGCTTGTGGCACAACCGGCGGTGTTCTGGAGCCCGGCGCATGTGCTCCTGGTCGCAGCCTTCCTCATCCTGCTCACCGTCGAAACCGAGCAGCTCCCGATCCACTCCACCACCCACCACGAAATCTACATGATCGGGGAAGCGCGCATCCTTGAATATTCCGGCCCGCTGCTTGGGTGCCTCCGGTGGGCTTCATGGATGAAGCGGGCCATCCTCTACACCATCTTCATGAATGTCCTGACACTCCCATGGGGGCTTTCCACGCATGGGACAGGCTGGGGGCTTCTCTTTGCAGCTGTCATGCTCCTTATCAAGTGGGGCATCGTGGGTACCGTCATGGCCGTCATCGACACCGTTCAGTCGCGCCTGCGCTTTTACCGCTATCAGGAACCACTGGCCCTGTCGTTTCTCCTAGCCATCCTGGCCGTGGTCGCCCACCAGCTCTAGGCACCCTGATGTCAACCTTCCATCCGAATGGTCTCGCGGCGGCAGTGTTCAGCCTGCTCAGCATCTCGGCTCTGATTCTGTCCTTCGTGATGCTGGCTTCCCACTGGATCAAAAACCACATCCTTGCATTCGCAATCCAGTCCTGGGTGATCGCCTTCCTGTCTGCTTTCATCGGGGTGAGCGGACATTACCCGGAACTCATCCTCATCGCCTTCCTGACCGCACTTCTGCGCGGCACGTTTCTGCCCTTCCTCCTGATCCGCCTGCTCGACCAGGCGCATCTCGATCGCGAGTTTGCACCGCTGGTGCAGCCCAGTTCCAGTATGGTCCTGGGTGCGGCGCTTGTGCTGCTCGCCTACACGATGGCACTGCACCTCGGCCCTGGCGCACGCATCCCCGATCCGACCGCGTTGATGGCACTGACCACCATGCTGGCCATCACGCTGATCGGCTTTCTGATGCTCGTCCTGCGCACCGAGGCACTGAGCCATCTGCTCGGCCTGCTCGTTATCGAAAACGGGATTTTTCTGGGTTCGCAGATCCTGATGCCCGGCATGCCACTTCTTCTGGAGCTCGTGATCCTCTTCGACCTTCTCATCATCGTCGTCACATTCGGAATTCTGGTGCGCTATCTCAAAAGAGAAGTCGGCTCGACCGACAGCCGCGTGCTCAGACGGCTGGTGGGCTGAAGACATGCTCTGGAATCTCGTGGTCATACTCCTCGCGGTCACGGCCCTGGCGTCGGCCGGCTGCTGGCTCACCCCGAATGCCCGCATCGCGGAAGGACTCAATTTCGGTGCGGCCGCCATCGACTGCACGCTCGTCGTGATCCTTCTCGCCCGAACACCCGCTCGGGGCATCGAGACCCTCGACGGATACCTTCTGCTGGACCCGCTCGGACTCTGGGTCATGCTCTGCACCGCGCTTGTCTATCTGCTCGCATCCCTTCACGCGATCGGCTACATGCGCGGCATGCACGAAGAATCTGCGCGCCTCAACCGCTTCTATGGACTTTTTTCTGCCTTTGCGCTGGCCTTGTTTCTGGCCCCGCTTCAGAATAACCCAGGACTTTTTTGGATCTCGATCGAACTCACCACCATCGTGAGCGCCTTTCTGGTCGCATTCCAACGCGCACCGGAAACCATTGAAGCTGCTTGGAAATATGTCATCATCGCCTCCGCCGGGTTGTCGCTCGCGCTTCTCGGAACCGTGCTTTTCTATTGGGCTGGAACGTTCGCCGCCGGACCGTCCTACAACATGACCTGGGCCCGGTTCGCCACCCTGGCACCTGCTGTGAATCCAACCTTGATCCTGCTTGCGTTTCTTCTGGTGCTCACCGGATTCGGAACAAAAGTCGGCCTGGCGCCGATGCACACCTGGTTGCCGGATGCCCACAGCGAAGCACCGGCACCAGTCTCGGCCCTCCTGTCGGGTGCACTCCTCAACTGTGCCATGCTGGGCGTGGTGCGCTACCTTCTCGTCCTGCGCCAGACCCGGGTCTACCCCTTGGCACAGACGATCCTGGTCGCGTTTGGCGCCCTGAGCCTCCTGGTTGCCGCGTTGTTCATCACCCGCCAGACACTCATCAAACGTCTGGCGGCCTATTCGAGCCTCGAGCACATGGGAATTATGGCCATCGGTTTCGGTTTTGGCGCACCGTTCGGGGTGATCGGTGCACTCTACCAGATGCTCAATCATTCGCTCACAAAATCCGCGGTTTTTTTCGGCGCTGGCAACGCAATGCATGCCTACCACAGCAAACAGATCGCGAAAATCCGGCGCGTGCTCGATTATTTCCCGATGAGCGGCGCGCTGTGGCTCGCTGCAGCCGTTGCCATCACGGGCGCACCCCCCTTCGGGCTTTTCTGGGGCGAGATCACGCTGTTGCGCGGCGGGATGGCCAGTGCCAATACTTGGGCGGTGGCCTGGACGGGGGTGTTCCTGATCGTCATTTTCATAGGGTTTCTGAAACACTTCCGGGTCATGTACTTTGGCCGCGAACCCGCTGAACCGCCGGATACCACACTCCATTGGACCCAAGTCGCCCCACTGGCCCTAGCCGTCGGCACCGTTCTGGTGCTCGGCCTTTGGTGGCCCCATCCGATTTGGGTCTATCTCAGCGCCATCGCGCGACACTTCGAGCCCACCTAATGCAACCCTGCACCATGCGCGTCATTCCTAAAGGCGGATTGCCTCTGGCACTCGAAGAGCTCCTGCCTGCCCATGGAGGAGATCCCCATCAGCGTTTACGGATGGCCTACGCCCGGAAAACCCGTGAGGGAGGACTCGAAGTCCTCTACTGCCTGAGCCAGGGGACAGGAATCCCCTATCTCATGCTGCGGGTGAGTCCAGACCAGAATCGGCTCCCGTCTCTCGCGAACCGCTTTCCGGCCATGGGCTGGTATGAGCGTGAAATGCATGATCTCTTTGGCCTCGAGTTCGAAGGTCACCCTGAGCCCTACCCTCTGGTCCTCCACGAAGGAACTGCTCCAGTCCATCCACTGCTCACCGGTCCGGTCACCCAGCCCCTTCGGCTCTCGGTCGAGCCCCCCATCGTCCCTGCAATGATCGGGCCTGAAATCCAGCGACTGCCGTTCGGTCCCGTGCGCGCGGATGTCGTTGAATCGGCACAGTTTCTGTTTTTCTACATCGGCGAGGGTATTCTCCACTATCATCCGCGCCTGTTCTACAAACATCGGGGCATGGAACAGCGTTTCGAAGGCGCCTCGCTTATGACGGGCGTCATCCTGTCGGAGCGGGTGTCTGGAACGGATTCGATCGCGCACGCTCTGGCCTATTGCCAGGCCTGCGAGGCCGCGCTCGGACGCCGCCCCCCCTCCCGCGCCAACCTGATCCGGGTCATTCTCGCCGAACTTGAGCGGCTGACCAATCATCTGCATTTTTTCGCCGAGCTCGCCAAGATGACGACGCTCAAGGTAGCGGATGCCCAGGGCCATTGGCTTGAGGAACAGGCGAAGCAGATCAATGGGACCCTCACCGGTAGCCGATTTCTGCGCGGCATCTTGTGCGTGGGGGGACTCCGGCACGATCTCGATCTCTCGGGACTCCACGCCACGCTCAAGTCGCTTGAACGCGACACACTCAGCTATCTTGGGAAACTGGAAGAGACCCGGAGCTTTCTCGACCGGCTGATCGGCACGGGACGCCTCACACGCGAGGTCGCATTCGATCAGGGTGCAACCGGCCCCATCGAACGGGCCAGCGGAGTGGATCGGGACCTCAGGCGCGATCTCTGCTATGCCGGCTACAACACATTGCGCTTTGCGATCCCGAAGCAATCCGCAGGCGATGCCTGGGCTCGCGCCTGCATCCGCCGGGACGAAATCCGGGAATCCCTGGCCATGATCCGCCAATGTCTCGAACAAATCGAGCCGGGATCCATTCGGACCGATCGGATGAATGCGGATCCGGATCCCCTGGCTGAAGGTCTCGGCTGGGCAGAGGGAACACGGGGGGGGCTTTATTATGCGATCCACTACGACCCGGAGCGGGAGGTCTTCGACCGGGTCAAGATCAAAGATCCATCCTTTTCCAACTGGCGCGTCTTTCCTTTCACGGTGCAAGACAGCAATCTCATGGATTACGCCATCAACGAATCGAGTTTCGGCTTGTCGATCGCCGGTGCGGACCGGTAAGAGGTGATACTCCGATGACCAACTGGGCATGGTTTGGATTGCGCGCGGGCCGTCTGACCTCGCGCTGGCCCGAGCGTCCGGGCTCCGATGGACAGTCGGGCATCTTGGGCATGCCCCGCTTCCATCCCGAGCGCTGCACATCCGGATGCAGTGACTGCGTATCGGCCTGTCCCTCAGGTGCGATCACCAAGAATCCCGATGGTGAAACGGGGATCGATTATGCGCGTTGCGTCACCTGCCAACGCTGTACCGAAGTCTGTCCGACCGGAGCCTTTGAGACCAGCACCGACTGGGCGTTTGCCGTCCGGGATCGGGCCGATCTCGTTTTCGGTGTGGTAGCAGATGCACCATCTGATCCGCGCGGGCAGCCCTCCCGCCGGGTGCCGCACGCCCTGAAACGAAGTCTCCACATCCGCCACGTCGATGCCGGCTCATGCAACGGCTGCGAATCGGAACTCGAGGCGCTGCTGAATCCGCTCTACAACCTCCATCGCCTCGGAATCTTTTTTACCCCTTCCCCACGTTTCGCTGATCTCCTCCTGGTCACAGGACCCGTCACCATCGCCATGCACGAGCCACTGCTCCGCACCTATGAAGCCATGCCTGAGCCCCGTTTTGTCATGGCGACGGGGACCTGTGCCACCGGCGGCGGGATCGCCGGTGGCGGCTACGCCTGCCATCAGGGCCTCGCAGGCCTCCTGCCGATCGACCTCTGGTTGCCGGGTTGTCCGCCCAACCCCGCTGCCATCATGGATGCCTTGCTGGTTCTGCTCGAGAGACGGCCCGCGCGCGTCAACCGCGGGCACCTCGAGGTATCCTGAGATGTCCCCTCTGGATGGGTTTCTCGCCTCATCCCTTCTCTGGGTGGCCGCGCTCGTGCTCGATCTGGCCAGAAGACCACGTGCCGCACGGGGATGCCTCGTAACAGGCGTGATCCTCGCGGCGTGGGCAACCGCGGCGAGCCTACCCCATGGCACCGGAGACCGGATCATCGCCTGGATCGGCCCGTGGCCGATCGGCTGGCGCGCGGATCCGGCAGGCTTGTGGCTCATGCTTCCGGCCTGGCTTCCGGCCGGATTTGCAGTCCTTTTAGGAGGACGCGAAGGCCGGCGCGGCTTTGCGTCTGGCGCGGCGCTTGCGCTCCTCGGAGCGCTCGGGGTGCTTGGCCTCCAAAATGGCCCGGGGTTCCTGATCGCTTGGGAAATCATGGGTTTTGGCGGGGCGATGTTGCTCCTTTCGGAACGGCAGACACGGGAATCCGGACGCGATACCTTCTTCATGCTGGCTCTGCTCGAAACCGGTGCCATCGCCTTACTCTTCGCGATTCTCCTGCTCGGCCCAAGCTGGCAGGTTGCCACCTATGGTCAGGAATGGGCCAGATTGGGATCGGGCATGGGTTTTTTTCTGGCGCTCCTCTGGGTCGCGGGTTGCGGGGCCAAACTCGGCCTTTTGCCCTATTACGAGTGGTACCCGGGCGCCTACAGTTCCGGCAGTGGGGCGAGTGGGGCTCTCCTCTCGGGACTCCTCCTCAACATCGCCTATTTCGCACTGGGCCGCGCTCTGCTGGATTGGCTTGGGGTCACCCCCTGGCTCGCGGATCTTGGAATCGTGCTGCTCGCACTCGGCATTGTGACCGCCGTTCTGACCGGCCTCTATGCCTTTCAACAGGATGATTGGCCGCGACTGCTTGCCTTCTCGTCAGCGGAGAATGCGGCGATCGCGGTGGCGGCCCTCGGCGCCGCACTGATTTTTCGAGGCTATGGGCACAATCAGCTTGCAGCGCTGGCCTGGATCGTGGGCCTCATCCAGCTCATGGGACACAGCCTGGCCAAAGGTGCCCTGTTCTTCTCTGCGGATGCCGCCCATCATCTCACGGGATCCGATCAGATCCGTCCGGATGCGCTCTTCCGAAGAGCGCCCTGGACCCTTGGGGTGGGGGCCCTCTGCGCCGTGATGAGCCTCGCGGCCCTGCCACCCACTATCGGCTTCGTCAGCGAGTGGTATCTATTCCAGACACTCTTCCACGATTTTGTGATCTCCGGGGCGGGGGCGCGGATCGCTCTCACCCTGGCGGGCGCGGGACTTGCCCTCACTGCAGCCATTGCACTCGCCACCATGGTCAAGCTGGCCGGAGTGGGTCTCCTCGGACTGCCCGAGCTGGAAAAGGATCAGGGCTTATCGGGACCCATGCAATCGCTCTCCTGGACCGTCCGAATCGCGATTCTCGTGACCGGGCTCGCCGTTCTCGTTTTCGCGGTGAGTCTCGTCAGTTGGCTGCCTCTCATGGCGTCGACCGCAAGACCGATCCTCGGTGGGAAATCCATCACACTCGTGCACCACTGGCTCCTGATCCCATTGAGTCCGAGTTTCGCCTTCATCTCGCCCGCCAAGCTCGTGATCGTCTGGCCGCTTCTGGCACTCATCCCTTTTGCCCTCCTCCTCTCGGGAATGCGCCATTTCAAGGTCCGACGGACACCCCTCTGGTGTGGTGGCGACGAGAGTGCAGCTCATGCCGGCGCCACGACGGCCTTTGCATTCTCGAATGCCCTGCGCGTTTTCTACAGTTTCGTCTATCGCCCCCGCAATAACGTGCGCCGCACTTTCGGCGATCGGCCCTACTTTCTCAAAGAGTTGAGCTTCGATTACAGCCACGCACCCGTTTTCGGTCCGCTGCTGTTCCAGCCGGCGACAGCCAGTGTACGCTGGCTGGCCGACCGGTTGCGTTTCCTGCAAAACGGACGGTTGAGCTCCTATCTGGCCTATATCGGTCTCATACTCCTCACCATATTTGCGCTCGTGCTTCTCTGGTCTGCTCCGTAGCCCATCTTGCGCCATGCGCCCAAGGACGCGTTCATTTTCGCCCCTGATCGGGCGATGTGAGGCAACCTGCTGCGCATGCCCACGGGATTCCCCTTGACCATACTTCGTTCAGCCCGACCGCGACGATTCCTCACAACCCCATCGGCGGGTGCCGGCCACCTGCGGCATCCGCACCCGGGCAGCCCGCCGGAACACGCCCGTGACTGGGGTTTGACCCGCTGGGTCGTCGTAGGTACGCGCCCCAGCAAGATGCTCATCCCCTTCCGGCTGCCACGATGACCAACAGCAAGACCATTGCCAACAAAATGTACCCGGCGTAAGTGTTCATCCGTCCCTTGTGCATCCGCGCCAGTAGCGTTGCTATCGCCATGGCACCACCGATGATCGGACTCAACACTGCCCGATCGGAGATGTTGGCGATCACCCCGCGGTAGCTACGAGTCAACACAAAGGCACCCTGTCGCTCTTCTTCCACCTCGATATGTGGATGGAAAAATCCAGCAAAGATCACCCGTACCGGAGCGACAAAGGTGGTCGCGGTGTAGGTCATCTCCGGGCGCAGTCGGGCCAGTCCGGCATCCCACAGGATATTGCGGCTGCTGCGTCGACGCCTCAGTCCGCGGGCCACCAACCATACCCCACCCAGCATCAGGGCCAGTACCACGCCGGTCAGTGCCGCGGACATGGCGTAGACCACCGGCGCCGTGCTGTCTAGATGCATCACAATCAGGCTGCGCACCGGCATGAAGACAGCGCCGACATGGGCACCGATGGCATCCAGCGCCTGCTGCACGGCGCGAGGGATGCGCGATGTGTTATGGAAAAATGCCGGCACCAGAGTGGCTGTGGGGTCAGCCCCCACCAAAGGTGCGGCCAATCGTCCCAGCACTGGAATGATGACTGTAGCGGCAAGCCCTAGCAGGAGGCTCAACAGCGTCAATATCCCCATGGGAATCACCACACTGTGCGGCGCTCGACGAGCCCCAGCCGCTTGCGCTGTCCGTGGCAGGCCCATGAGGGCACTGCCACTGAGCATGATAAAGCAGGTGAGCGCCAAACCGGATGTGAGGGCCAGTACGGCACCTGAAATCGCGAAAGCAATCCGTACCGGCACAACCGGAATTTCCACCACCCGCAACAAGGACTCCAGCAGAAGCCACTCGCTCACGAAGCCATTGAAAGGAGGCAGCGCAGCAATGGCGAAAGCTCCCGCTAGAAAAAATCCACCCAGAACCGGCAACCTCCGCATGAGCCCTCCTAGCTGGTCGAGATTGTGGGTGCCCGTCGCCACTTCGATGCCACCAGCACCTAGGAAAAGCAGCGTTTTGAAGGTGGAATGATTGATCATGTGATAGAGACCCGCGACCATGGATATCCCGCCCAGCAGCGGATGTCCATATGCGGCGAAGGTGAGGCCGGCGCCAATGCCCGCCGTAGCGATCCCCATGTTCTCCACCGAACTTTGGGCCAAGAGGCGTTTCATGTCACGTTCCACGAGGGCGTAGAGAATTCCGATGAGCGCCGTCAACGCACCGCTGGCGAGGATAACCAATCCGAGATCGGGTTGGTGCAAGGCAATCGGTGCATCGATGCGCAGGAAGGCATAGAGACCAAGATTAAGGGTCGCTCCGGATAAGATGGGCGATATAGAGCGGGGTGCCGTGCCGTGGGCGGCAGGCAGCCAAACATTGAGGGGAACGATACCGGCCTTCATGCCAAAACCGAAAAATGCCAGAAGGCCGGTAATTAGCAGTAACATCGGCGACAGATGCGGAATCGCAGCGGCAATGCCGTTGAGCTGTGTGGTACCAGCCGCCCCAGCGAGCAGCAGTAGGCTGGCGAGTCCCACAAGACTGCCCAATTCCGAAAGGGCCATGGTCAGCAATCCCGCTGCAACCGGTTTACTGTGCCGGGTTTCGAATGTAATCAAACCCCAAATGGCGAGGGCCGCCAACTCCCAGGAGAAAATAAAGGAAACGATGGTAGAGGCAGAAAAAAAACCGATCATGCTAACCAGAGTGAGCATGACGATGGCCAAGAAAAGCGTTCGGCGCCCGGTGCTAAAGACAGTGGCATCTCGCGTCACGAAAGGGAGGGCAGTAGCGAAAACCACAGCGGTGATCAAGATCAAAAGACCGCCCAAGGGCGTTTGCACGAAATCGAAGGTACCGATGATGGGCAAAGCCCAGCGGATCAAGCTTTGCTCCACTGGCCCGCCGACGGCGAGGGCACCTTGCACAATCATCAGCACACAACCCGCTGTCATGGTGATCCAAGCGAAGATCAGCGGGATTCGGCGTCCGGGCAAGAGGGCCAGTAGCGGACCACTGGCAAAGAGGAGATAGGCAAGGACATAAAGCATCAGGGCAGCTCCTCCGCAGTCGTGCACTGGGTGCGGCCGACCACTGCCAGTAGACCATGGAGAATCGCAAGAGGCGGAGGCGGACAACCGGGAATCCAGAGATCCACTGGAACGATTTTCTGGAGCCCACCCACACAGGCAAAATTCTCGCCGAAGATACCACCGTTAATGGCACACACGCCCATGCCTACGACCCGTTTGGGGTGGGGCATGGCGGAATACGCCTTGCGGACAGCTGTGCACATGGCATTGGTGATGGGTCCCGCAACGAGCAGAACATCTGCGTCGCGGGGGCTTGCTGTGATGAAGATGCCGAGGCGGTGTAGGTTGTAGACAGGTGCATCCAAAAGACGCGCTTCATTGATGCAGGCCCCGCAAGCGCCGGCATCGATATAGCGAACATGCAAGGACCGCCGGAAACGGTAGCCCAGAGGAGACAAAGCGGTGCCGGCATTCACAGTCCAAGCGACGTCATCCTCCCAGGGTAGGGCGTGAGGGCCCTGGCGGCAACGCTGGCAGTGGATGCAGTGCGTGAGGTCGACCGACACGCCAGTCTCTACCGGATGCAACGCACCGGTAGGACACAGTTGCGTTGTGGCATTGCTGGACGCGTTCGAGGCCGAACGTGGCCGCCCTGGAGTGATCCCGGGACTTTGTTCTTTCGCAGATGGCCACGAAGTCGTCTTGATGCCGCGCTTCAGTCCGAAGTATGGCCAAAAGCTCATTAGCGATCATTCTCCGCGACTGAAAGACCCCAGGTCGCCAGGATGATAGGAAAGTCCTGGAAAGCCGCGTTTTCCACGGCCCGCTCGAAAGCGTGCCAGTTGCGGAAACCAGGCGTTCCCAGACGCAGTCGCAGCACCATACCGGCAGCGTCGCAGTGTACCCAGTGGAAGGTCGCCCCTGAGGGCGCCTCCACCCAAGCCAGTGCACGCCCTTCGAACGTTGGGCAGGGCGTGTGTACAGGCCCGGCCGAGATCTGGTGCAGAGTCTTCAGGATCAGCTCTGCGCTGATGTGAATCTCACTGAAGAAGATTCGCAGACGCGCATAGCCGTCGCCCTCCTGGGCGATGGGTACCGTTGGCGCCAGGGTCGCGTATGCCCCGTAGGGCAGGGTCAGGCGCAGATCGATGGCACGCCCCGATGCGCGAGCAATGGGGCCCACCACCCCATAGGACTGCGCCAGCTCAGGGCTCAAAGTGCCCATCTCCTCGATACGGTCGAGAAAGCTGGAACTATTCTTCAGTAAATGCTCCAGCTCGTGCAGACGCGCGTCGAGGCTCGGCAGCGTTTCGGCCAGGAGATTCTGGCGCCATGGATCAAGGTCGTGATGCAGACCACCGGGCGTGAGCACCCCAAAGAAGTAACGATGCCCGCAGAGTCTGGCACTGAGCCGCAGCAGGTCTTCAACGATATCTTGGGCCATGGCTTTGGCCACAGCCAGTGCAGTGGAGCCAGAGATTTCGGCGATATTCGCGGCATGATGGCGAATGCGCTCTAGTTCAGCGAAGATGAGGCGTAGATCCTGGGCACGGGCTGGCACTTTGCAGCCACCGATACGCTCCACTGCCTGGCAATAGGCCCAAGCATGGGCAAAGGCTGCTGCTCCAGAAAAACGCTCGACCAGCAGCAGGGCACGATCCAAGGTTTGTCCCTCGGCAATCTTCTCCACTCCCCGGTATTTGTAAAAGAGCCGCGTGTGCAAGTAACGGATCTGCTCACCCGGTGTTTCTAGCATCCACAAACCGGATTCGTGAAAGTCGCCCCACACGGGCCCGACGGGGAACACGATGGCACCCTCTTCCCGCAAAATTTGCGGTGGGGACCATTCGGTGTCGGAGTCCTTCTGCACCTTCGGGTGGTGCAGACCGTCGAAACTGTGACGCATGGGGGCAACGCCCTCCGGCCAGTTGTCGTCATGGAGGACGAAGTCACCGAGGAAGGGGTGGCCAGTGAAACGCAGGCCAAATAAATCCTCGGCTTCGCGCTCATGCCAATCGGCTGCATGCACCGTCTCGCTGATGGCCGGCAGCTCTTCCCCCGGCTGTACCCGGATCTGGATCTCCAGCAAACATCCGTTACGAGGCAGATAAAAGAAATAATAGACCGCAAGACAAGCATCTACCGCGCTTTCTTCCTCTTCCACCAGCAGAGTCGCGAATTCCGCCTGCCAATCGCGGACCAAGGCAGCAGTCAACTCAGGGAGGCGGGATGCCTGAATTTGGAGTTGCAACCACTGCGCAGCGACAGCTTGGCTACTAATCCCGGTCTGCACCCCCAGCCAGTCCTGAATTTGAGTGCAGGTGCTCATCCGTGGACCTCCAGCAGGCCTGCCGCCTGATGTACCAGTTGTGCCAGCTGCGGCGGCAGATAAATGCCGAAGATGACAACGGGAAGGAAGGCTATGGACAAGGCGATCAGGCTACTCCAGGGAACCCTGACTTTCGACCAGGAGCTGCCCTCCGCTGCCGCAGAGGGTTCGCCAAAGGCGATGCGCGAAACCTGGTAGACCAGAGCAATAAAGGCGAGGACGATGAAAACGGTGAGCAGTCCGGTCGGCACATACTGGCCTGAAGCGTAACCTCTGGCCAAGATCTCGTATTCCGACAGAAAGAGGGCGAAGGGCGGTGCCCCGGCAATAGCCAGCGTACTCACCAGCAGCGCCCAGCCCACGGCTGGGGATCGGCTGATGAGTCCTCGCACTCGCATAATCTCTTGGGTGCCGAAGACAACGCCCGCCAATCCCGCTGCGTAAAAACAAAAGGGCTTGACAAAACTGTGGGCGAAAAGCTGATAGACCATGCCCTGTTCATGGATCGCTGCCCCTAACCCGCAGGCAGTCAGGATAATGCCCATGTGCTCGATGGTGGAGTAGCCGAACATACGCTTGAAATCATGCACCTGCAGGAGCATAAAGGCGGCACTACCAACGGTGATGAGTCCCACCGTCATGTACCAGGCACCTGGATCGTGTACGCCAGGGTTGGCGGTCAGCGCCGGATAAATGCGCAGCAGCATGTACAGTGCGGCGCCCGTTTCCACACCCGAAAGAACAGCGCAGACCGACGCCGGCGCCTGGCTATGAGCATCGGGCAGCCAAGTATGCATGGGCACGAGCCCGGCCTTGGCACCGAAACCGATGAGCCAGAGCACAAAGGCGAGCAACAACAGAGGTGCCGGGATCCGTGGAGCCGCCGTGATAAGCCCCTGCCAAGTAGGCGGCTGACCAACGGCGTGGGTACCGTAATAGAGCATGAGCACGCCGAGAAGGGCAATCATCGCACCCATGCTGGTCAGCATCACATACTTCCAGGCCGCCTCCAGTGCCTCGGGACGATCCTCATAAGCTACCAGAAAAGCCGAGAACACCGTCGTCAGCTCAATGGCGATCCACATCAGCGCAAAATTGGCTACGACAGGCACCGCTAATATCACCAGAGCAAAAATATTCATCAGCGGAAAATATTGACGGAAGCGCGGTGGCGCTTCATCGGGATGTTTCTGTCGGCGAGCTTGGAGATAGCCGATGGCATAGAGCGATGAGGTAAAATACACAAAGCCCACCGGTAACAGATAAAGTGCACCGAGTGCATCCAGAACAAAGAGACCGTGGCCACCCGTCAGTGGCCCCCCGCTCTCCACTTGCAGCGCCGCCAACACAGTGAGGATCAGGGTCACGGCGGCCGTCAACAGGGTCAGCAAGGGGGCTGCCTTCTGGATGAGTAACGTGCTCACCGCGCCTGCAAGAGGGATCAGCAGGATCAGTGCTGGCAACCCATCAACGTTCATGAAGGCTGTCTAGGGCGCCGGCAAGGGTGGATCCGGTCACCCGGCGAATGTTGCGGATCAGCAGACCGATGACCAAGGCGAGAATGGGTACATCCACCGCTACCGCAATCTCAACGATCACTGTGAGGTTGTGGACAATGGCGATGGATCCGAAAAATGCACCGTTCTCCATGATCAACAGCCCCATGAGCTGGGCGACGCTCTCGCGCCGCAACGCCACAGTAAAGGCACCCCACAGCACCATGACCATCCCGGCGGGCAGATTGATGTGTGCAAAAGGCACCCCACTCGCAAAAATAGGCAACGTGGGCACCATGGCAAACCAGGTCACAAGTGCCAGGACTGACGCCACCAGAACCGATACCGGGATGTCCAGAGCCTGATCCACTTCGCGACACCCGTATACCTCTTCGCCGGCTGCCCAGCGCAAAACCCATGGTACGGCGAGGACCTTGGAGACGACGGTAATCAGCGCCACCCAGAACAAACTATAAATATGCAGATCGACCGCCAACACCAGCGCCGAAGCAGCTAGCGCGACGGACTGCCACATGAAAAAGCGCAAGGAAGCGAGCATTTGCCGCGCAACCATCACTCCGAGACCAAGGACGATGAAGAGTGCGGCGATGGAACCATCGATGCTCAGGGCAACGACGTGGTCGGCGCCCATCAGGAAATCCCCACCAGACGCACGCCGACCGCGAATAGGCAGATGACGAAGGCGACTGCTAGAAACTCGGGAATGCGAAAGAGTCGCAATTTAGCGAGGTTAGTTTCGACAAGCGCGAGCACGACCACAAAGATCAATAGTTTCAGCAATACCCAGCACACGGCCGCCAGCACGGCTGCCCACTGCGTGTTCTGAGCAAGACCCCAAGGCGTTACCAGTACATTAACGAAAACCATGGCGAGGACCATGAGCTTCATCGCCCCGCCCCATTTCATGAGCGCCGCGCTGGTTCCGGAATACTCGATCCCCTGGGAGTGGCTGATCATAGCGATCTCAACTTTGCCAGCCGGACTATCCACTGGAATCCGACCCTCATCCGCCAAAATGAGCAGAAAAAAGGCAAGAATCACCATGAGGTGCGCTGGTTGCAGCATGCTCGCCCACGACGTCGCCCAAGTGGCGGTCACCACGTAGGGAATGGTGCTGTTGGCCACGTAGGAGACGGCGAAAAATACCATGATGAAAACAGGTTCGGCCAAAAACCCTACCATATGCTTGCGGCTGGCACCCATCGCTGCGTAAACGTTGCCCGTATCCATTCCACCCAGCGCGACAAAAAATCCTGAGATGGCCATCAGAAACCCAACCGCTACCATATCCCCCATGAAGGCGAAGAATAGGGGGTAAGCGGTCAGCGCCGGGATCAGCAGCACCACAAAGAGCGGCATCACGAAGGCGACGATGGGCGTCATGCGAAAGACCCAGGTGGACTCCTCGGAGATCACCTCGTCCTTGATGAAGAGCTTTCCGATATCCCGGTAGACCTGCCAAATGCTTGGGCCACATTTACCTTGGGCAATCTCCTCTAGGCGATGCAGCACACCCTCGAGGAGGGGTGCGAAGAGCAGCAGAAAAGCCATCTGCACAAGATTCAGTGCGAAACGCGTCCATAGGGGCGTCATGTGAAGCCGACCTCAAATCCTGGTAACGCTAAGACTTCGCAAACTCCTCTCTGACGCAGCATCCTTTTCCAGCGCACACCCCACACCGAGCTGCCAAGAATCAATCTATGACCCACTGGCATCAGAGTTGCCTGAATCCAGAAAATTGCCGGTTGAGTCACCCAGTGATGGTTCACGGCAAACGACAACATCAACTTGGCCAGCAGTAGGATGCCGATGAAGATGGTCAGCAACGTGACCTGACCCAGAATCAGGATCAACCACCCGCTCTCGATACCCGCCAGGTTTGAGAGCGACAGAGGCAAACTCGTCAGGATGGGGGGCAAAAGCGGAACCATGCGCATGGTAATGGCGGGTGGGGCATGCCAATAGACCCAGAAAGCGGATCAAGGTACCACCTGTTCTTTAGGGAAGAACTGGAACAGGTCTCAGTACAGCCGGGAAGCGGTGCGGACCCGCGCCCTCGCTTGGTACTTTCTGCGATGAGGACGGTGCAGAACTGAAGCAGGTAAAGCAACCCCCGTCTGGCGAGAATTTGGCAGACTGGCCCGCACACCGCTCCACTCACCATGAACCGCTGACCCCGCATGGCGGCGAATATTCTTCACCGCGGATGGCATCAAGATTCTAGGAGTCATTAGCCTTGCGGCGATTATTCGGCGAACTCCATCTCCGTGACGGACATTCTAGAGAACACGGCGTCTACCCGTCAAGTCTCACCCTACATCCTCCTCAACACCGCTTATTTCGTTCTGGGCCGAGCACTGCTGAACGGGCTCGGGGTCACCCCCTGGCTCGCGGATCTTGGAATCGTGCTGCTTGCACTCGGCATCGCGACAGCCGTCCTGACCGGGCTCTACACCTTTCAACCGCTAAAGTGGATCGCGATCATCAGCTCGTCAAGAACGCTATGGCCCCTGTCGACGACAGGGGCCCAGCACTGGATAATGCAACCGTGTTACCGAATCTAGTCCTGGTAGTCCTCATTCCCGGGAGTGGGCACCGGCTTCAGCTTCGCGATCTCCGCTTGGTTTTCGAACTTCAATGTGTAAAAGCCGCCATGGCTTGAGGTGACCCAGAGGTAGAGCTGGCCATCCTGCCACACAAAGCGGCTGTGCGCCTTCGACCACGCAAAGTTGATCGGTGGACGCACACCCTGGAATGCGTTCAACAATGAACCCGGATCGATCTCTGTCGGAACCGGCGGTGCGGGGCCTACGAAATACGCGATCTCCCTCGGTTGTCGCGGGTTACGAATATCGAACACACGAACGCCCGCCTGATGGCTAGAACAAGCCAGAAGCTTCGCATCGCGGGGATTGTCGAAGGTGCAGTCATGCACACTGTAGCCGTAGCCGCCCATGGTGGCCGTGATATCGTTTTCGGTTTTCGCGCAATTTTTCGGATCATCTACACCGATCATCAGCTGGGCTACGAGCTTGGGCTTGGCGAGATTGCTGATGCTGATGAGCCTCTCAAGCCCGAACGGTGGAAGCCCCGCACGACATGCGGCGATCGCGCTGGCCGGATAATTGCACCCACCGGATCCACACTCATCACCGACGCCCAGGTATGGCTTTCCGTTGATGAACGCCAAATCGGGCTCAATCCCGATATCGCCGTTTACCCAGTAAAGCGAGCCGATCACCTTGATGACAGGATGTGGGCGGCGATCTTGCACCTGGCTCACATCGTAGATGACCAACCCGTTACCCGACTTGAAGACGCCGGGACGGACCATCTTGCCGACCACGCCGCAGAAAAGAAGCGTGCCGGGCGGATGGCCATCGACCGTGAACTGATTGAGGGAAATCCGGTGGCATATCTGCCCGGCCCCGGCGCCACCCGGCTGGTCATGCGGAAAATCCCAGTCGAGGAGCTCTTTCGGATGTCTCGGGTTCGTGACGTCGATGGCGAAGAGGCGACGCTTGCTCCACGAGGTGATCCAGTAGGTTTTGCCGTCGGGGGCAAAGTTGCCGGCATGCGCCTCGAGATTCGGGTCCGGAAGCTGGACACTGGACAGCAACTTCGGGTGCGCGCAATGGGACAGATCGTAGAAGGAGACGGCGGGTTGCGGTCCGGCGCCCATCCAGCTCTCGGCGGTACCCAATAGCGCGCGCCGGGGGTTGACCGACGGGTCCTCCCAGTCGTAGAGGGCAGCTGGATCATCGAGGTTGGTGACATACCGCGGGTCACGCGGGTTCGATACGTCCAGCACCTGGATACCGGGGTGCAGGAGCGGCGGAACCCCCTTCTGGCCAGCTTCGTAGCCCTCGGTCGTGACGTAGGCGCAATGGCCATACCACAAGAGCTGGTGTCCGGCACCCTGGCCCTCGTATTCGCCGACGATCGCAAGATTGCAGTTGTACGGGCGGGTCGAAGCGCCACTGGAACGCTCAGCCAACGTGAGCTGACCGTCTACCCCCTTCTCGGTCCGATCTCCCGGTTGACAGACCGGCGGGGGCACGGGGCCAAGAAACGGGGCCTGCGCTTTCGCTTTCGCAGGGGCTGCCGTCGATAGCATCAGAACACAAACAACGAGCGACAGTCCGAAACTTTGACCCATTCGATATACGTCACGCATGGCAAACCTCGCTATCTCGAAGATCTTGTGCGGGCAAGCTCGGTGAGCCACGCCCTAAGATAATGACTACCCTTGAATGCTAACAAAGAAAGGGGGCTACATGCAAAATGGGGCTGGATACCAGCGTCACTCGTCGTACGAGTCACTTATCCGTTTTGTGCAATATGCGGCAGGAATATCATCGGTCAGTGCATTCCGGACTGGCCAGTGGCCGGGATGCGGCCAGCGCCGTCCTCAATATCCATGCAAGTTTGGGGCCAATCAATATCCGACTTCGCGTCCGTGGCGGACGGCCAATAGAACAATTTGCTTCCCATCGTCGTGATACAGGGCGACTTAGCCTCCATGCCCGCATTCAATAACCCACTCGCGCAACTCTGGCGGCAGATCTTCGACGGGGCGACCAATCTCAGGATGCGGGCTCAGCACTTTCATGCTTTGACGGATGGGCTGGGCGGCGCGTTTGGCCGCATCACGACTCTTTGGAGAGAGGACGTCATGGAGACGACCCACAGCGAGCAGCGCAGATGGGGACCACCTCAGATGTGGCATTTAGGAACCGCGGCATCCTCATCCGCTTCAAGCTCGGCTAGCCAGGCATCGGCTTCGTCGGCTGTGACGTGCAGTCCGATCGTTTGGTCGTGTATCCAAGCCGCAAGTGTGTTCTTGGTACTACCTGACAATGCCATAGCATGGCCTTTCCAGCCATGTGCCGGAAATAGCAGCCAAGGTGTATCATTGAGTATGCACGGGGTCGATTCGAGGCATCAGTCGGTGCGACATTCCCAATATACCCAGTTGCTGATGGCGATCGCAGTGCTGTGGATGTCGATTTGGACACCGTACTGTCTCGCCACGGGACAAGTTTCGGCTGCGCTACCATCGTCCATGCATCAGATCTGCGGGGCGCAATCGACTCTTCCCGGGATGGGGATGGCGACTCGTTGTGTAGTGGTCAGCGCATTGGCGCACTACGCTGGCGTGCGTGCATCACGCCCCCCTGCTCCTGTTTTCCATCCGTTTGCGCTGACCGCTCCTCCCCCCCTGGCACTCCGACCGGTTTCGCGACCTATTGCACGCATCTCGGTCCGGACGCCACGACTTCCGCCCACATCTCTGACGTTACGTTACTGCGTTTTTCTGAAATAGCGGTTCCCTGAAATCAGGTCCGTGCCTGTCATACGACAGGCCAGTCGTCTCCTGAATTGAGGAACCGTTTTATGTTTTTGATATCACGTACTGTAGCGCAGGCGGTCGTCTGGATTGCGATGCTGCTCCTCGCGGCATCCGCTTTTGCAGGACCGACACCATCATCCATCCCATGGGCCCCATTGACACTCGCGCAAGCAGCTTCCCGGCTCATGCGCGTTAACCCAGGCATACTCGGCGCGCAACAAAAGCAGGAAGTGCTCTGGCATCAGGCTGTTGCAGCCGCTCAGCTGCCCGACCCCGAGATTGGGTTGATGGCAGAGAATTTTCCCGCCAATAACCCCATGATGCCATCTCAAGGGCCCAACGCCATGCTGAGTCTCGGCATCAGCCAGCGCCTGCCGCCTTTCGGCCAGCGTCAGTACCGGAGCGAAGAACTACAGGAGAAAAATCGGGCCGCATTCTATGGCATCGCAACCACCCGGGCAGAATCCCTGTTGGCGTTACGGCTTGCTTGGTTTGATGCTATCTCCACCAAGCAGGCCCTCTGGGTGTTGCGCACGCAACGCGATCTTGAAACGGAAAGTGTGCAGGCGGCACTAGCGCGTTTTCGTGCCGGTTTCGCTCCGGAATCCGATGTGCTGCAGGCCCAATTGGGCGAACAGGCGCTTGCAAACCGCGTTGCCCAGGTTCGGGCCCTCCACGCCGCCGCCCGTGCCCGCATTGCTGAGCTACTGAACGCGATGAGTCTCCCTGAGCTGGCTGCGGACTGGCCGGCGATTCCTAAACCACCAGCTTTGGAGACCATCGAATCTGACTTGTCCGGCAACCCCGTACTACGTCAATCCCAAGCGATCCGCCATGCAGCCGAACGGGGCGTGGAAGTCGCCAAGAGTGAATACTACCCCGACATCACGGTGCTGGGTTCTTATGGGAACAGTTACTATCCCGGCATGCCCAATACGCTCACGATAGGCATCCGCTTTTCGCTGCCAATATTTACATCAAGGCGTCAAGATCAAGTTCTGGATGCCGCGCGCGCCAAGGCGCGCGCATCCGGATATGAATACCAAGAGCAGTCGCTGTCCATGCTGAGACGCGTGCGCACGCTGTTTGCCCAATATGCATCGACTGAGACGCAACTGCAGCGCACGCAGAGGGTGCTCCTGCCCACTGCCAAAGCCGCCTTTGCAGCAGCGCTGGCTGCTTACACCACGGGCGAGACTGATATGACCAACCTGCTCAGGGCTCAGCGATCGGTTCTGGAATACAGTCTGGCTGGTATTCAACTGCATCGCGAGTTTGTCAGCGCCCAGGCGGAACTCGACTATCTGGCAACACAGGTGGAGCAGCATCCATGAACCGGAAAACGATCGTCTCTGTTCTCGTGGCCGCTGTCCTGTTCGGCACGGGTCTTGCCATCGGTCTCATGTGGGAAGCGGGAAACGGCTCAGCAACACACCCGAAAAACTCGACCCATCGGATTTTGTACTGGGCCAATCCCATGGATCCCGAGCAACACTTCAATCACCCCGGCAAGGACAGCATGGGCATGAACTACGTGCCGGTTTATGTGACTGCGTCGGCCACTATCCACTCGGAGAAGGAGTTGGCGGTGGACCCGCGCATGGTGCAGACCCTGGGGGTGCGTCTCGTGACGGTGCGGCCGCGCCAGTTAGGTCACGAAATCCACACCGTGGGTACGGTTGCGGTGGATCAAAATCGTCTGTATGACGTCAACCTGCGCGTGTCCGGCTGGGTGACGGATCTCAGCGTCAGTGCGGTAGGGGATGCCGTACGGCGCGGCCAGATGTTGGCCAGGGTGTACTCGCCCGAGTTGTATGCGGCTCAGAACGAATATCTGATCGCACGTGACCAGTCACGCCTGCTCGGCAACGGCAGCATCGAACGGGCGGCGGCCGAGAAGCTCGAGCTGCTCGGTATGACGCACGCACAGATCGCGGCCTTGGCTCTGCGACGCAGGGCACAAAAGAGGATGCCCATCGTAGCGCCCACCACCGGCACCGTACTCGCACTTGGTACACACACCGGCGGATACGTCACGCCGTATTTCACGTTGTTCAAGCTGGCCAATCTTGACCGCGTTTGGGTGAAAGTCGCGCTTTACGGTTATCAGCTGCCCTGGGTGGCGCTGGGTAACCCGGTGCGTCTGCGGCTGGCCAACGATCCCGCCAAAGTCTGGAATGGGCGTGTAAGTTTCCTGTATCCGACGCTCAACAAGATGAACCGCACGCTGGAGGCCCGTCTCACGTTCGACAATTCGGCAGGGATGCTGCGTCCGGGAATGTATGTGAAGGCCACGCTGCTCGGTACGCCACGCACCGCGCTCGCCATCCCCGCGGATGCAGTGCTGCGCACCGCAGAAGGCAACTATGTGATGGTGGCTGAGGGGCAAGGCCACTTCCTCCCGACTCAGGTGGCACTCGGCCCCGAGTCCGGTGGCTGGGTGGAGGTTCGGACAGGACTCAAGAAGGGCAATCAGGTGGCGGAAAGCGCCCAGTTCCTTTTGTACGCGGAATCCCAAGTACAGCAGATCAACGCGCGCATGCTGGGCCCGGCATCGCCCGTGCCAGAGCAGAAGCCAAAAATGCTGGACATGCCACACAAGGGAGCGCTGCCATGATCCGGCGCCTTATCGAGACTTGTCTGGATAACCGTTACCTTGTCCTGCTAGCTGCTCTCGCATTGTTGCTGGTTGGCATTCTGGCAATCATGCGCATACCGCTTGAATCCATTCCCGATATATCTCCGACCCAGGTGATTGTGAAGACCTCCTTTCGTGGACAGGCACCAGAGGTGGTGCAGAACCAGGTGACCTACCCCATTGAAGCTTTGCTGATGTCGGTACCGGGGCGTCAGGCGGTACGCGGCTATTCGATGTTCGGCGATTCTTACGTGTACGTGATCTTCAAAGGCGGCACGAGCATCCAACAAGCCCGCGATCGGGTACTACAGTATCTGAGCCAGGTGCAGGCGAAACTGCCGCCCGGGGTCACGCCAGCGCTCGGCCCGGAAAGTTCCGGTGTGGACTGGATTTACGAGTACGCCCTCACGGATCCGAGCGGCACGCTCAACCTCGCGGATCTGACCACGCTGCAGAACTGGTTCCTCAAATACCAGCTACAAGCCATCCCCGGGATCGCGGAAGTGGCAACGGTGGGCGGCATGGTCAAGGAATACCAGGTGGTGGTGGATCCCAACAAGCTTGTCGCCTACGGCATTTCCCTGCCGCAAGTGGAGGAAGCCATCCGCGCAGCGAATGGCGAAACCAGTGGCTCGGTGGTGGACATGGGCGGCGCCACCTACATGGTGCGCACCTCGGGTTATGTACACAATCTCGGTGACCTTGAGAGCGCTCCGCTCGTTGTGCGCGACGGCATCCCCGTGACGCTGCGCGACATCGCCCGAGTCCAATACGGCCCACAACTACCCAACGGCGTCGCCGATCTGAACGGTCGGGGGCAAGTGGTGGGCGGGATCGTCATGATGGATCAAGGCGAGAATGCCTATAACCTCATCCGGCAGATCGAGAATAAGCTTCGTGCGGTGCAGCCATCCCTGCCGAAAGGAGTCAGGATTGTCACCACCTACAGTCAAGCTCCGCTGATTGCGAGAAGCATTCATACCTTGAGCGATAAGCTCATTGAAGAATTCCTCATCATCGCGCTGGTATCCCTACTGTTCCTTTTCCGTGTCCGCTCCGCGCTGGTGGCCCTCGTTATGCTGCCGCTCGGCGTGTTGATGGCGTTTATCGTAATGTGGGCACAGGACATCCCGGCCAATATCATGTCGCTCGGAGGGATCGCCATCGCCATTGGCGCCATGGTGGATGCCGCGATCGTCATGATCGAGAACATGCACAAACATCTGGAGAAATCGCCGGATGCCGATCCCTGGATCCTGACGCGACAAGCTTCGACAGAAGTTGCGCCCGCGCTGTTCTTTTCGCTGCTGATCATCGCTGTATCGTTTCTGCCGGTGTTCGCGCTCGGGGGCGAAGAGGGAAAACTGTTCAGCCCACTCGCCTTCACCAAAACTTACTCCATGGCGGCGGCGGCGCTATTGTCGGTGACCCTGGTGCCGGTCTTGATGGCGTATTTCATCCGCGGACGGATCGCTCCGGAGCGCCAGAACCCGCTGAACCGATTCTTGGCACGTCTGTATCGCCCGGTGATAGCACTCGTCCTGCGTTACCCATGGTATGTACTGGGAGGCGGGGTTTTGCTGCTTGGCAGTCTCGTCGTTCCCTGGACGCACCTGCAGTCGGAGTTCATGCCGCCCCTCAACGAGGGCACGCTGCTGTATATGCCGATCAGTCAGGATCCGTCCATTTCTATCGGAGAAACCGCCTATTTGCTCCAATTAACGGATCGCATCCTCAAGAAGTTTCCCGAGGTGGAAACGGTATTTGGACAAGCGGGACGTGCGCAAACCGCAACTGACACGGCACCCCTCTCGATGTTTGATACCACCGTGACACTGAAAAATCCGAGCCAATGGCCGCGGGCTCTCACGATGCACGAGCTTGAAGACCAGTTCAATCGTGCGCTCAATCTGCCTGGCTTGTCCAATATCTGGACTCAGCCGATCCAGAACCGGGTAGAAATGCTGACTACAGGATTACAAACACCACTCGGTATCAAGGTGGCGGGGCCGAATCTGGGGACGTTAAACCGGCTCGGGGCCGAAATTCAAGCTGCAATTCAGAAGTTGCCAGGTGTCAGGACCGTATACTCCACAAAAGCCACGGGCGGACATTACATCGTGATCCATACTGACCGCGTGGCTGCCGCACGCTATGGTTTGTCCATCGCGGATATCAACCGGTTCGTCGAAACCGCCATCGGCGGAGAACCGGTAGCTACCGCCGTCAATGGCCTGGAGCGGTTCCCTATCGTTCTACGGTATCCCCGGGAACTGCGTCAGTCGCTTTCGACCCTGAAAGCGAGTCGTGTGGCTGCGCCCTCGGGTGCGCAGATTCCCTTGGCTGAGTTGGCGGACATCCGTATTGAAAACGGCCCGCCGATGCTCACCAGCGATAATGCGCAGTTAAACAACTGGGTCTATATAGACCTCAAACCCGGCACCGGCATGGGGAGATTTGTGCGCTCAGCAAAGCGGATACTCACCCACGCGCTGCACCTGCCTCCGGGTTATACCCTGTCTTGGGTCGGGCAGTATCAGGTGATGCAGCAGGCGGATCGGCGATTGAGATTACTGATTCCAGCGGTGATCGTTCTGGTCGCATTGCTGCTCTACTTCAACTTCAGGAATCTCACTGAAGTGGCCATCATCCTGTTGACGCTGCCGCTGTCGCTCGTCGGAGGTGCCTGGTTGGTGTATTTGCTGGCGTACAAACTCTCGGTCGCCGTGGCCGTAGGGTTTATTGCGCTCGTCGGCATCGCCTCTGAATTCGGCGTCGTGATGCTGCTATTTTTGGACCAATCGCTTAAATCTTGGCGATCCGAGGGGCGACTCAACACCCTCCAGGATCTCCATCAGGTCGTTATCGAGGGTACGCTCTTGCGTCTGCGTCCTATGGTAATGACTTTCGCGACGGTGGTGGCGGGCCTCCTTCCCATCATGCTCAGTCAGGGGACAGGCGCGGATGTCATGAAGCGCATTGCAGCACCCATGCTGGGTGGCATGGTGAGTGCCGCGGCACTGAGCCTCGTGGTGATTCCTGCGGTGTATTACCTGTGGCAGCGTTCCAAACTGGGCGACCCGTCCACCAGAGTGCTCCGTCTGTAACCGCATCGCGGTTCAGGGGGTGGTGAAGCGACGCCATTTTGGTAGCGGTAGTGGGCTGGGCAAGGTGCGATCTTCCGATCGGTATGAGCAGAGAAAACCCGGTTAAGTCCCTAAACTGCTGAAAATAGCTGACGAGCCCAGGCGGTGGCAGACTACGAGATTAAAGTCAGGGCTATCGCAATGGCGTACGTACCCGCGCGCGCTACACACGCGTGGGACCTGTGACCCTGCAGGTGCCCCAGACGCGGGACGGCCGCTTCTTCCAAGATATTCAAGTGCTATCAACGGGAGTGAGCAGGCCTTTGTGCTGGCGTTGATGGAGAGGGGTCGTGCAGGGGCCTCAAAGGGGTCTTGTGGGTGATCTCGGACAGCCCTGCGGGTCTTGTGGAGGCTGCCCGCAAGCAGTTCCAAGGGGTCTTCTGGCAGCGCTGCCAGGTCCATCTCATGCGCAATCTCCTGTCGCATACGCCGAGCCGTTATCGGGCTGAGGTGGCCACACACGCCAAACGGATCTTTCAGGCCCATGATACCGCCGAGGCCCGCATGCCTCTCGCCACCTTCGTGGCGCGCTTTGAAAAAAGCGCACCCGGGACCGTTACCTGTCTCGAAGACGGCTTCGAGGACGCCCTGAGCGTGATCGTGCTGCCCGAGAAATACCGCAAGGGCCTGCGGACCACCAACACGCAGGAACGGCTGAACGAGGAGATTCGCAGCTTCTCGGACACCGGGTCAGCCCTGCGCCTGGTGGGTGCCCTGTTGGCTGAACACCATGAGGCATGGGCCTGGCAGCACGATCTGGATAGGGATGAGCTCCATGAGTGGCTCGCGGCCCGACACCGCGCGGCACCTTCGGATAACGGGGTGTCCTTGAGTTAAGATGGGGACGTCACTACCGGATCGAATTTACAGCAGAGATTGGACTTGACCCGTTTCACCTGCAAAATTGCTCGATTCCAACCCTAGATTGCAAATAGCCATAATTACCCTATGG
The DNA here is from genome assembly GCA_027365475.1 of Pseudomonadota bacterium. Lineage (GTDB taxonomy): Bacteria > Pseudomonadota > Gammaproteobacteria > JAKAQQ01 > JAKAQQ01 > JAJZNM01. Next base: position 30,649 of record DAHXNI010000079.1, read on the forward strand.
ATCCGATCACCAACTCCTTTGCCGCCAGTGGGTCTCTACCCGCTCGTGCCGATGGCTGACCGTAAAATCCTATAACTCTGGAGCGACCCATGAAATTTGACCCGAGTTCGATCCCGCGCACGCGTTTCCTGCATGCCTCATCGGTTGCTTGCGCGGTGGCCTTGGCCTTGGGTACTTTGCCCCTGGCCTGGGCTTCAACGCCTCCTCCCGGCACCCCAATCGGTTCTCCGATTGCGGTCATACCCCTTGAGCAGACTCCATCTGTGTTCACGGGCGGAGTCGCAACGGATGCCGTGGGAGATTTCGTTGTGACTTGGACCACTCGCGATCAGGCTACAAACTTCTCCAACACCTATGCTCAGCGTTATGCCGCAGATGGGAAGCCCGAAGGTTCAGCCTTTCTCGTAAGCAGCGGGGTAAAGACGGCGGATCCGGTATCACCTACGGTTGCGATGGATGCCGAAGGAGATTTCGTTGTGGACTGGGCGAGTTATAATCTGGATACGCTCTACTTCAACGGTATCTATGCCCAGCGTTATGCTGCGGACGGAAAGCCGGAGGGTTCAGCCTTTCTCGTAAGCAGCGAGTTTCCGATGGGGTCTATGGCATCTCCCGTGGTCGCGATGGATGCCATGGGAGATTTCGTCGTGGCCTGGCAGATTTACGATCAGACTTCGAGCACTTCCAAGTGGGACATCTATGCCCAGCGTTATGCTGCGGACGGGAATCCAGAGGGTTCAGCTTTTCTCGTGAACAGCGGGTTTACGGTGGGGGAGCAGGCAGGTCCCGTGGTTGCGATGGATGCCACAGGGGACTTCGTGGTGGCCTGGCAGAGTTACGATCAGGCCGGGGCCACGAGCGACTATGACATCTATGCCCAGCGTTATGCTGCGGACGGGAATCCAGAGGGTTCAGCTTTTCTCGTGAACAGCCAGTTTGCAATAGGGCAGCAGCGCTATCCTGCGGTCGCTATGGATGCTGCGGGAGATTTCGTCGTGGCCTGGCAGAGTTACGATCAGACTTCGAGCACTTCCAAGTGGGACATCTATGCCCAGCGTTATGCCGCAGATGGGAAGCCCGAAGGTTCAGCCTTTCTCGTAAGCAGCGGGGTAAAGACGGCGGATCCGGTATCACCTACGGTTGCGATGGATGCCGTGGGGGATTTCATGATCGCCTGGCTCAACTCTGCTGAGAACCCCAGCACGCTCGGTGCGCAGTTCTACCGTGCGGATGGACTGCCAGTGGGATCGAACGAGACGCTGTCGAGCACGAATACTAATATCTATGGTCAGGTCGTGAGCATGGATGCCGCAGGCGATGCTGTTATGGGATATTCAATGTTCAACACGCATACCACACACTTCAACTACGGGATCTCGGCACAGCGTTTCACGCCGGAACAGGCTTCGCCCACGATTCTCGAGGCAGTTGGGGTGAGTTCCGAGAGCACGGTCGAACCGGGTTCTCCGTTTAGTGTGAGTTTCGAGGTGGTGAACCGCACGGTCCCCTCCTTCGAAACCACAGACGCGTATCTCAATAGTTTCATCGGTGCAGTATCCGATCCTACGATCGCCGTGACTCTGCCGGCACAGGCGATGATCTTGCCAGCCGGGGGGGCGAACTGGAGCTGTACGGGCAACCGGACTGCGAGTTTGACCTGCACCTATGCGGGATACGTGGGAGCAGGGCAGTATTCGCCCCCGCTCTTGGTGGGACTTGTGGCGCCGGAGACGCCCGGAACGCTCGTCTATGGGGCTTCGGTCACGGGGAGCAGTGAGCCGGCCTTCACGGGTTCTGTGACGGTGGCGAATGCTCCCTCCGGAAGCGGGGGCGGGGGTGGTTTTGGCTGGATCGAGCTTGTGGGGCTCGCGCTAGTGGGATTCCTGAGACGCTTCGAGGAGAAGAGCGCGGCCTGAAGCGGCGGCGGCATGACGACCTGCACCGGCAAGAGCGGACGCTACCGCTATTACACCTGCAACAACCGGGTGAACGAAGCCCCCACGTCCCGCAAGAGTTGGAATATCCCGATGCTGGTTCTCGAAAGTATTGTGGTCGATAACCTTGAAGATCGCATCTTCGCGCCGGAACGGCTGGAGCCGATGGTGAAGGCCATCCTTGATCGCGCTCGCAACAAAGTGATCGAGAACGCGGAAAAGGTGGAAGAGCTGCGCAAGATGCCGGCGGGACAGAAGCCAAGATTGAGCGGCTTCATGCGACACTCGCCGACGGCACCGTCGGCGATACCGATATGTTCAGCCGCTCGATGGTGCAGGTCGAAGCCGAGCGGGATGAAACCTTGTGCATGATCGCGGCGTTGGAGAAGCATCGCGACCTGCCGCGCCACCTGCTCACGAAGCACAACATTGAGTACTGCGCCGTCACAGTCCATGCCCGGCTGCGCAAGAGCTACATGCACCAGCTCGTCAACCGCATTGAGGTCGGCGACCGGCAGATCGGGGCCGGAATCAACGCTTGCGGAGGGCGTGTCAGACTCCGACAGCGACCTGCTGCCGGAGTCCCGGTTTTGTACAGGGGTGGTGGGCCCAGCAGGACTCGAACCTGCGACCAATCGATTATGAGTCGACTGCTCTAACCAGCTGAGCTATAGGCCCTCGTTTTCTCCCGAACCACCGGAAGGTCGATACGGTTCCATTGTAACTCTGCGCTTTCCATATCCCGCAACCGTGCAGCCTGAACGGGCATGGAGGGCTGGCCCGGGTTAGGTAATGTGCCGCGCAAGGATCCGTGCCAGTGCCTGCACATGACCCGCATCCGCGTTCAGGGCGGGGATGTAATGAAACGCATGGCCTCCCGCTTCGACGAATGCCTGAGCGTTCCGTACCGCAATCTCTTCCAGCGTCTCGAGGCAATCGCAGGCGAAGCCCGGACAGACGACATCGAGCCGGCGGACCCCGGCACGCGCCAGCTCACGCACCCGATCAATGGTGTAAGGCGGCAACCAGGGAGTCGGACCAAAACGGGACTGGAACGACAGACTCCACTGTCCGGCATGGAGAGCAAGTTGAGTGGCGAGCCATTCCGAGGTCTCGAGACACTGCGCGTAATAAGGATCGCCATCTGCCACACTCCGTCTGGGCAGGCCATGAAAGGAAATGAGGAGGTGATCGGGCATACCCCCGCGCTCACTCCAATCCCGCCGGATCCGATCGGCCACAGCCGCGACATATTCCGCTTCGGCATGATAGCCCCTGACAAAAATGAGTTCCGGTATATGCCTGCGGCGTTCGAGTGCGCGCGCCAAGCCATCGAAGCTGCTCGCGGTGGTCGCGACCGAGTATTGGGGATAAAGCGGCAACACGACGAGTGGCGAACAGTCCTCCAGGCGATCGAGGGCGTAGGCAATCGAAGGATGCCCGTAGCGCATACCAACGTCGACTTTGACCGCTGGGAAGTTGCCCCGGGAATCAAAATACGCCCCGAGCGCGCGACCGAGTTGCTCGGTATATACCCGCAGAGGGGATCCTTCGGGCATCCAGATGCTGCGATACAGGGCTGCGGAACGCGGCGCACGCAAGGGGAGAATGAACCCTTCGAGAAGAGGACGCCACAGCCCGGGTGGCAACTCGACCACCCGACGGTCGGACAGAAACTCCCGGAGATAGCGCCGCAGGGCGAAAGGGGTGGGTTGAGCGGGTGTTCCCAGATTGACAAGGAGGACTCCCGTCCTCTGTTGAGACGGGGACGATCGGAGAATGGACAAGCCTAGCGCTCAAGAATCAGAGTCACACCCATTCCGCCGCCGGTACAGATTGAAACGAGCCCCCGTCCCCGCCCCTTGTCAGCCAAGAGTTTGGCGAGGGTCGCTATGATGCGAGCACCGGTTGCGCCAAAGGGGTGACCCAGAGCCACACTGCCGCCCTTGACATTGATTTTGCTTCGGTCGATGGATCCGAGTGCCCGGCTCAAACCGAGCTTTTCGCGGCAGAAGCTTTCCGATTCCCAGGCCTTCAGGGTGCATAGCACCTGCGCTGCAAAGGCCTCGTGAATCTCGTAGTAATCGAAATCCTGGAGCGTGAGCCCGTTGCGTTGCAAAAGCCGCGCGACCGCATAGGTCGGGGCCATCAGGAGCCCCTCCTTTTTGTCGAAGAAATCGACCGCCGCCACCTGGGCATCGACCAGATAGGCCCAAGGCTCGAGTCCCTGTTCTTGTGCCCAGGATTCCGATCCCAGGAGTACCGCTGCCGCGCCATCGGTGAACGGCGTGCTGTTGCCCGCTGTCAGGGTACCCTGAGGCGTCCGGTCGAATGCTGGCTTGAGTGTCGCGAGCTTTACGAGCGTAGCATCGGGACGGACGTTGTTGTCGTGATCAGCACCGTGAAACGGCACCACGAGATCCGCAAAAAAACCACTCTGCCACGCCGCATGCGCATTTTGGTGGCTGGCCAGTGCAAAAGCATCCTGTTCCGCGCGCGGAATCTGCCAATGTTTGGCCATGAGCTCGCAGGACTCACCCATGTTGAGCCCCGTCTGGCGCTCGGTGACGCGAGGCGGCTCGGGTTTGAGCTCACGCGGACGGATCCCGATCCAGGGACCCATTTTGGCACCAAGCGAGCGGGCACGGCTCATATTCGTGAATCGGCGGGTGATCGCATGTGACCAGAGCAGGGGGGTCGCACTGATGCTGTCAACCCCGGCACCCACACCGGCATCAATTTGTCCGAGCGCAACCTTGTTGGCGATCGTGATACACGTCTCCGCACTGGTCCCACAGGCCCGTGCGAGATCGAAAGCGGGCGTCTCGGGCGCGAGTCCGCTGCCGAGCACCGCCTCACGCGCGAGATTCCATTCGCGCGGATCGACGATCGTGGCTCCAGCCGCGCAGTCCCCGAGCCGTTTGCCTTCGAGGTGATAGCGCTCGACCAGGAATTTCAGCGCAGCCGTGAGCAAAGCGAGGTTACCGATATCTCCGTAGTGGGTATAGGCTCGGCAGAATGGGATACGGATACCTCCGAGAACCGCAACCCGACGGGAAGGCTTCATTTCGCTCATCGATCACACTCCTCAATCCGGAGCAGCTCCAAGAAGACCAGAGACCCCGGCACTCCAGCTGGCTGGTATTATAATCCTTCTTGCACAAACGACCCTGAGCACACCTCATCCGCACATCCTGCGGGGCGGTAGCGGGTCGCCTTTCAATCTCACTCATAGCCAGCTGGAGAACCGGATGGATTACGCAACTGCTCAGAAACAAATCGCCGACAGCCAGAAACTCGCTCAGGACACGCTCGGCAAGATCCAGAGTTTCTCCCAGAAACTCGCTTCTGCCGCGCCCGACGCCACAACCGCACGCGAATGGGGGGTTGATCTCAAGGAACTGGCACTCGCCATCCAGCAGCAGAACCAGCAGACCCTGCTCGTTCTGCAGCAGATGGGCCAGTACATCCAAACCCTCGAGGGAGAACTGCAAACGCATCCGACAACCCAGCTCCAGCAGCGCGGCTGGGGCAGCGGTGGCGGCTTTCTGTCAAGCCTCACATCCGGTCTCGGGATGGGCACGGGCTTTGCCGTAGCCGACGACTTGGTCGGCGGTTTGTTCAACTCCTTCTGAAGGCGAAGCACCGGTTACGGCGGCTTGCTGATCGGCGAGTTCTGTTTGAGGTATTGCTCGCGAAGGGCACGACGCAGAATCTTGCCGATGTTCGTCTTGGGCAGCTCCTTAGCGAAAAAAATATGATCGAGATCACGGGGGCGCTTGTAGCCCGTGAAATGTTCGTGACAGAACTGCATCACGGCTTCGCGCGTGAGCGATGCATCGTCCGGGACGATGAAGAGGGCCACGGTCTCACCCGACTGTTCGTCCGGGATACCGATCGCGGCTACCTCCCGGACGCCCGGGAGGTGAGCCAACTCACCCTCGAGTTCATTGGGGTAAACGTTGAAACCTGAGACCAGAATCATGTCTTTTTTGCGGTCGACGATGTAAACCAGTCCCGTCTCATCGATCCGCGCGAGATCCCCCGTCCTGAGAAAGCCGTCAGAGGTAAAAACCTGCGCGGTTTCATCCGGTTGGTTCCAGTATTCACGCATGACCTGGGGCCCACGGACACAGAGCTCGCCCACTTCACCGATCGCGGATTCCTCTCCTTTGTCGGTGCGAATCGCGATATCGGTCGAAGGCAGGGGGTAACCCACAGCCCCTGTGTACTCGTCGATATCCAGACGGTTCACACAGACGACCGGTGAGGATTCGGTGAGACCGTAGCCTTCGATGATCGGGTGACCGGTCACGGCTTTCCACCGCGCCGCCACCGCACGCTGCACGGCCGCCCCTCCGCCCAAAGTGAACCGGAGATGGGTGAAATCGAGCGCGGCGAATCCCGCCGTCCTGATGAGCCCGTTGAAAAGCGTGTTGACGCCGGTCAGGACGCTGAATCGCTTCTCGCGAAGTGTCTTCACCAATCCAGGAAGATCCCGGGGATTCGTGATCAAAACGTTCTCCCCCCCGAGATAAGTGAAGAGGAGGAAGTTAGCTGTGAGTGCAAAGATGTGATAGAGCGGCAACGCCGTGATCACAACCTCCGTTCCCCGTTTGAGGTCTGCACCGAGCATGGCAGCGCACTGTTCGACGTTAGCCATAAGATTCGTGTGACTGAGGACGGCCGCCTTCGGCAACCCGGTCGTCCCACCCGTATATTGCAAAAGGGCGACATCGGATCCATCGAGCGTGACGTCAGGAAACGAGGCACGGGCACCCTCCTTCAAAGCGCGTCTGAATGGGATCGCCTGGTTCAGGCGATACCCGGGGACGAGTCGCTTCACGTATTTCACAACGAAGTTGATGAGATGGTTCCGCGGCCAGGGCAAGAGATCCCCGAGGGTCGTGACGAGCACCGTGTGTACGCGACTGCCCGGGATGGCCTCGGCCAGGACATGGGCGAAGTTCTCGAGCACAATTGCGACTCTCGCGCCCGAATCCTTGAGCTGGTGCGCGAGTTCGAGGGGGGTATAGAGCGGGTTGCAGCTCACCACCACAAGACCGGCTCGCATGAGCGCGTAAAGAGTAACCGGGAAGGCCAGCACATTGGGCAGGATGATGGCTACGCGGTCGCCTTTTTTAAGATGCAGCCGGGCGAGGAGGTACGCCGCCAGGTCGCGACTGGCTTCATCCACCGCCTCGTAAGTCATCGTGTGCCCCAGGTTTGAAAACGCGGGCAGGCCGGGATAACGCGCAAACGATTCTTCTGCCAAGGTCTTAAGCGAGGCATGCGGAGCCACCTGGATGTGAGGTGGGACATTGGGCGGGTAGTTTTTGAGCCAGATCTTTTCCATATCCCCCCCAATCAGTAGATGTGCGAAGCTTAACTTCGAAGACAGGCCCGTGGCAATAGCGGTTTCAGATTCGGCCAGACGTTGGCCAAAACCCGGGGTTCACCCTGAGCGTTCGGATGGAGTCCATCCGGCTGCATGAGCTTGCGGTGGGTGGCCACGTGGGCCAACAGAAACGGGACGAAAGCCAAGTGCATGGCTCGCGCAAGATGCTGATAAATACCGGAAAATCGCTTGGTATAAAACGGGCCATAGTTCGGCGGCAGTTCAATCCCGATCAGGAAGACTGTAGCCCCGCTACCCTCGGCACGGCGAATCATCGCGGTGAGATTCGTGCGGAGGATCCGGAGCGATGTGCCGCGGAGCCCATCATTGGCACCAAGCTCGAGCATCAGGATCTTCGGATGGAAATGCCTGAGAAGCGCTGGCAAGCGGACGCGCCCGCCGCTCGAAGTCTCGCCGCTGATGCTGGCATTGACGACATGGCACTGCCAGTGGCTGCGTACCAGCTTGCGGCGCAGCAGAGCAACCCAGGATCGGCCTTCTGCCACGCCGTAGCCCGCGCTCAGGCTATCCCCTAGAATAAGAATGGTTCCGGATGCCGAATGGCTCGGGGTCGCGAACACGTTTCCGGCGATACCCCAGGCCGCCACCCCGAGGATAGCCCATGCGAGTGCCTCCGAATGTCTGAGTCTCTTCCTGCCGTACGGGCTGAACAGGTGAGTCATCGTTACGCCGGCTCCGATGGTCCGATTGAGATTCTAAGGGAGATCGAACTCAGGATCGAATCGGGCGCGTCCTGGGCCCTGATCGGGATCTCGGGATCGGGGAAAACGACCCTCCTATCTCTACTCGCCGGTCTCGAACCCCCGAGCCGGGGCCGCATCCGACTGTTCGGCCAAGCACTGGATGAGCTGGATGACGATGGGCGCTCGGATCTCAGACTGGCTTCCATCGGCTTCGTGTTCCAGTCGTTTCACCTGCTCCCGACCCTGACGGCCTTTGAAAATGTCGCTTTCCCGCTCCGGATTCGCCACCTCCCAGATGCCCGCGAACGGGCCCGGAACGCGCTTTTTGCCGTCGGACTCGGCCACCGGCTCTCACACAAACCGGAACGCCTATCGGGTGGGGAACAACAGCGGGTTGCCATCGCACGTGCCTTCGCGGGCGGGCCCCGGATCCTTTTCGCGGACGAACCCACGGGTAATCTCGACTTTCAAAGCGCCGGGATGGTCGCCGATCTCCTGTTTGAACTCAATCGCCTCCATGAAACGACCCTGATATTGGCAACGCACGATCGTGAACTGGCTGCCCGCTGTGATCACCGGAACCTGCTCAAGGAGGGCACACTCCAAAGGAATCCGGAGATCCCGTGACCCCGGGCTTAACTTGGCGGAGTGTACTCCGCGCCCGCCACGTGCCGTTCCTCGTTGCGATGATTCTTGCGACGGCTGCGCTCATCACGGTATCTCTGCTCGACGGCCGGCTTCACGCGAGCCTCACCCGTCATGCGGCCGCGGCATTCGGAGCGGATCTCGTTCTGACACGGACGGAACCTTTTCCTCTACGGTTTCTCAAAGCGATCCGGACACCCGGCATCACTGAAACACGCCTGGTGCGATTCCCAACCGTCGTGGGCTCGGGAGGAGAAACGCATCTCACAGAACTCAACGCTGTGGGCATCCACTACCCACTCCTCGGCCGGGTACACCTCAAACGCCAGCGCGGGGGAGCATCCCAAATCCTCACACGGGGGCCCCAAGCCGGAAAGGTCTGGATCACGCCCGAGCTCCTCGCGGCGCTGGGCGCACGGGTAGGTGGGGAACTCGAGGTCGGTTATGCGAAGCTTGTGATCTCGGGACTCCTCGCGCGTGCTCCGGCGGTCACATCCGCTTTCGCGCTCTTTGCGCCGCCTATTCTGATCAACCGGCAAATGCTGGTCGAGACTCGTCTCGTCGGAACCCAAAGCCGCATCGAGTATGAGCTGCTCGTGCGCGGATCGGCCGACGCTGTCCGGATGTTTAGTGCCCGGGTGCGCCGCCAGGGTCGCGGGCTCGCAATTAATGTGATCACTCCGCGCAAACAGGCGGCCCAGATCCATAGAGCCCTGAGCCGCACCGAACACTTCCTGGGTCTTGCGATCACAGGCACACTTTTTCTCGCCTTTCTCACGCTATTGCTGAGCGCCCGCGATGCGGCGCGCCTGGAGCGCTCCGAAGTGGCCCTGCTCCGTGTTTTTGGATTGAAACGCGGCGCCCTCCTGCGTCACCTCATGCTGGAGCGTGCAATCCAGGTGGGGATTGGAACGGTTCTCGGTGGGGCTTTGGGATTCGGGTGCTACCGGCTCGTGTTGAACGGGGTTGCACCCGCCCTGGCAGGGTCCGACCAAGGATTTTTCCTGCTCCCCACATTCGTCACCACCCTGGTCGCAACAGCGTTCCTCTCCTATGCAAGTGCACTGCCAGCCTGGTTCTGGCTCTTCCGGATTTCTCCCGCAGAAGCACTCCGGAGCGAGCCACCGCGGGAAGGTTGGGGAGCGGGGCAGGCGACCGCCAGTGTGATGGTTCTGATCGTGTCTTACGGGTTCTGGTATGCCCTGGGAGGCGGAGGCAGTCTCCGCTATCTCGCGATCAGTCTCTCGCTCATCCTCACCGTCTCCGCACTCGCCTTCCTGTCCCTCCGGCTGCTCGGACGCTCCCTCTCGCGGATGCATGCCGAACTCGGATGGGTGCTCTCGAGTCTCAATCGGCGACCGGCATTCGTGGCATTGTCGCTCGCCTCTCTCACGCTCATCATTTTTGTGCTCGTATTCCTTGAGACGGCAAGAACCAGTCTTTATGCGGGATACGGACAGATGTTCGGGCCGGCGACCCCGAACTGGTTCGTTATCGGCATCGAACCGGGCGAACGGACCCGCCTGAAGCAGCTGCTCCAGCGTCATCAGATCAAGGCCCGGCCGTTTGCACCCCTCTATGTGGCCCGTCTCATCGCGCTGAATGGCCATCGGCTCCGAGCCCGAGAGACCCACAATCCGGGCCGTCGATTCTGGATCCGGCATGATCAGAGCCTGAGCGCGAGTGCAACCCTCCCGGCGGGCGACCGGATCGTCGCGGGACATTTCTGGCCCGATGGGACACACGATCACGACGCATCCCTGGTCCGCGGTTTTGCCCATAGGATGGATGTCCACCTGGGTGACCGGCTTGAATACCAAGTCGCCGGAACCCGGTTTTCGACGCGTATAACGAGTCTCAGAACGGTCCGCTGGGATCACATGACACCGAACTTCTTCGTTCTGCTTTCTCCCGCCTCAGTCCGGGGCCTGCCGCACAGTTACCTGACTGCGGTACGAGCACCGGAGACGGCACGCACGTTTCTCTCGCGTCTCCCATCCCGTTTCCCTGGGGTCACGGTCATCGACATCCGTCTCCTCATCCGCGAGTTACGACATCTCTTGACCCGGGCCGCGCAAGCGATATCCGTCCTCATGCTCTCGACTCTGGCTGCGGCCTTGCTCCTCGCCTATCTCGTCGTCGCCCTGACGCGTGAAGAACGCACACGCGAAATCACCCTGTTCCGAACGCTCGGTGTACGCATCACGAAAATCATGGTCTGGCTCGCGATCGAATACGGGCTGCTCGGCCTCCTAGCGGGCGCTCTCGGGGCGCTCGCCGCAGGCGTGGTCGGGTGGCTTGATGCCCGCACACTGCTCGACGTGCGATTTCAGCCGGATTGGCCGGTGCTTCTCGCAGCCCCGTGGGTCACCGCCGCCTGTACGCTTGGGCTTGGCTTTCTGGCCCTGGCGCCCACCCTGTCTGCAAGCCGAACCCGCTTTTGGCAGGCGCTCAATTCCCGCTAACAGTTCCGCTCGCAGCAGCCCCCGCGGGGGATTACCCCGCAGGGAGATGCCCCGTCAAGGTCTCGGAAAGTAGTAGTTGACTCCGACCGTAAACTGATCGCCGTAGCTGTTGGTTCCGATGCTGACGCTCGCGACCCCGCTCAGATGGGGCATAAAGTAGTACTGAACCGCTCCGGTGACCGTCTCGTAGGAAGAGTGGCATCCCGTGCAGCCGCTATAGGTATCGATACCCACGAGACCATCGATCTCAAGCTTGCGCACCATCGGATGCCAGCGAACACCCCCTGCCAGACCGAATCCATTGGCACTCGCAGACGCCCCTCCGCACCCGGGCAGCCCGCAGCCAACATCGAATTGCGAGTGGAGAAACAAGGCCTCGGCCACGAGATCGATTGGTTGACGGGTTTTGAGTGCAGTATGAAACCCGACACCCAGATCCAGATCGTTGCCGTTGACGCCCTGCCCATAACTCAGATACTGGTACCCGGCTACCGCATTGAAATGTGGATTGAAGTTGTAGGACCCATCGAAGTAGGGCCCTGTGCCACTCGAACCCCCCGAAGGCGTATAGGACACGAAACCTCCCCCGACATACGTATAGTCAAACCCTTTGGCCGAGAGGGTTCCGCCCACTCCCACGGCCACCAGCGTCCCGATCATTAGGATCCGTTTCAGATTCTTCATTGCTGTTTCTCCGCTACAAACTTTTGCATGAAAGTTGGATATCAAACACCCCGGGGAAACCGCAAGCACGGATTCCACAGGATGCCGGACGTCATCATAGCGAATTTGCATCTCTATTGCGGAGGGGTTCCCGTATCAGCTTCCCATTTCCTCAACGAGATGGTCGACCGCCCGGGGTGAGCCACGGAGCGGGATCGATCGGTTCCGCGCCGCGGCGGATCTGGAAATAGAGGTCCGGGCGGCGGCCCCGACCGGATCCGAGACGCCCGATCGGATCTCCCGCGTTAATCCAATCGCCGACCCGGTCGTAGAGCACCGTGTTGTGAGCATAGACCGTGTAGTAACCCCGTCCTTGCGCCACCACTGCAATCAACCCGAAGTTGGGAAGCCATCCGGAAAACACGACCTCGCCATGTGCGACCGCCCGGACACGGGCTTCTTTGTGAGAGCGAATCAGGAGGCCGTGACTGAGCAGACGACCGCCCGCTTCTGGAGAACCGAAGCCGCGCACGATCGTTCCCTGGACCGGCCAGGGCAGATGCCCGCGCAGGCGTGGGAATGGCGCCTCGGCCAACTGGTTGGCAGGCGTGGGCATTCCACGCGGGGCCGCACGAAGACGCGACCACATGGCCTCAAGTTCCCGGTAGCGCATTCGGAGCGCATCCAACCGGGTGTATCCGTGCTTCATGCGCGCTGAAAGAGCAGCAAGCAATGCGAGCCGCCGAGCCCGATCGGCTTCGAGCTCGAGGTCCGTTCGCATCCGGACTGCCTCAAGAGCCCGCAACCGCCCAACCGTCTGCTGCAATCGACTCCGGGCCAAGGCGAGATTCTGCGCAAGCGCATCAAGGGACCTCAGTCGGGACGCAGTGGCCCTGTTAACGAGTCTCCACTCACCGAGCAGGCGGGAGAGTCGACTCACCGATCCTCCCCCGAGCAGGAACCGCAAACGGGCCTCCCGTCCCAGGATGAACCGCGTCTGGATCAGCCGGACCAGAGCCTCCCGTTCATGCGCAAGCTGGCGTTCGATGCGATCCTCGCGCTGTGACAGGAGGCGATCCCGTCTGACAAGTCCCACCCTCTGCCGCCTGAGCGTGCGCAGCTTATCCCGGCTCTCCGCGAGTGCGTGCGTGGTTCGATCAAGTGCCCGCAGCACACGAACATGACGGGCACGCTCCAAAGCCAATCGGTTCTCGGTTTCCCGGAGTCTCATCCGGATCCGGGATCCGTGAACCTCCGGCACATCCGCACGCCCGCGATCCACCGGCCACAAAAGAGCGATGGCGAGAAGAAGCACCCACCCGAGCGAAACTTTCACCACGCGCCTCCTGTCTACCCGATCAGCCGTTTCGGCGGGCAGAACCCCAGGGCCATCCGGCAATCGATCTCAATTATCCACGGAAAGGCTCACGCGATTGCAAGGGATCCGGTCACTTCGGGGTTGCTGTTCATACAGCCCGGCGTCGCTCCAGGGCACACAGAATGCATGCGCACACCCGGGAGCGGTCTATAATTGGCCAATTGAACTCCGGATCGGATTGTGCTGAACCGCCTGCCCATCTTTGCTTCAAACCACTATCTTCTGGTTGCAGCGTTCGTGTTCATCCTGGTACTCATCGTCGCCGATGAAGTGGAACGCAGAACCCGGCGTTATCGGGAGATCGGCGCTCAGGAAGCCACCCAGCTGATCAACCGGGGCGCGAGTCTTTTGGACCTCCGCGACCGCAAGACGTTCGATGAGGGCCATATCGCGAACGCCGTCCGGATCAATGCCGACGACCTTCGGGAACGAATCCCTGCGCTCGCGAAATCGAATCCTCCCGCGATTATCCTCTGTTGCCAGAATGGAGAGCAATCCAAGCGGAGCGCAAAACAGGCCGCGGGCCTTTCTTCAACCCCGGTGGCCGTTCTCAAAAACGGCATCACGCAATGGAAGCAGGAAAACTTCCCCTTGGTCCAGAAAAGCCGGGGACAGACGTGAGCGCCACAATTATCGTCTACACCACACCCCATTGCGGGTACTGCCGCATGGCGAAACAACTTTTAACCAGCCGTGGCTGGACCTTTCGCGAGGTGGACGTCGCAGACGATCCCGCCGCTCGCGCAACACTGGTCGCGACTACCGGTCGCAAAACCGTTCCCCAGATCTTCATCGGCCATCAGCCGATCGGGGGTTTCGAGGAACTCAAGGCCCTAGATGATTCGGGTGCGCTCGCCCGGCTGGTAGCGCAAACCCGAGACCCCCAACCCGACTCCGGGAGTACGCGCCATGAATGAGACCCCCACGCCTGTAGCAAGTCCGGAACCCGCTGAGCCACCGGAACGCCAGTTCTCGATCGAAGCCATCTACCTCAAGGACTGCTCCTTCGAATCGCCGCTCGCGCCTGCCATTTTGGGCACGCCCAATCTCGCGCCCGAAATTAAGGTAAACCTGCAAACGGCCATCAACGGGATCCGCGACAATCCTCATTTGCATGAGGTGGTGCTCACGGTGACACTGGAGGCCCGCTGGCAGGATCGGGTCACTTTTCTGGCCGAGATTCATCAGGCCGCGCTGCTTCTCCTGCGCGGGTTCACGGACGAGGAAAAAGGACCCCTGTTGGGGGCCTATGCACCCGGGCTACTCTACCCTTACGCACGGGAACTTTTGGCGAGCCTGGTCAACCGGGGAGGCTTTCCGTCAGTGCTTCTGCAACCCGTCAACTTCGAAGCGATCTATCAACAGCACCTCATGCAGGCAACCCAGGCCAGCCCGGGACACGCCTGAGCGGACTTGTGAAAACGAGCGCCCCCTATGCGGTTCTCGGCGCCGGGTCCTGGGGAACGGCACTGGCGCTCCAGCTAATCCGGAATCACCGGACCGTTCGTCTTTGGGGCCGCGATTCACAGGCACTTGCTGAACTCGATGCGCACCGGGAAAACAAACGCTATCTGCCCGGTTTCTCATTGCCCGGAGCGCTTGCGCTCACAGGCGATCTCGCCTCTGCGCTCGCAGGCGCAGCGGGTGTGATCCTGGCGGTCCCTGCCGAGGCACTGCGCAGCACGCTCGAAGCGGCCACCCGGAAGGGTCTCGGTCGTCTGCCCATCCTGATTGCCACCAAGGGGATGGAGTCTGCAACCGCTCTCCTTCCCCATGAAGTTGCCCGCGCCGTAAGACCGACGGGTTCCCTGGCGTTGCTATCCGGTCCGAGTTTCGCACGGGAGGTGGCGCAGGGGCTTCCGACCGCCGTCACGATCGCCTCCGAGGAGACCGAGACTGCGCATCAGTTTGCAGATGCCTTCCATGGATCTTCGTTCCGGACCTACCTCGGAGTGGATCTGACCGGAGTCGCACTGGGCGGGGCTGTCAAAAACGTCATCGCGATCGGGGCTGGATTGTCCGATGGCCTTGGTATGGGTGCCAATGCCCGCGCCGCCCTGATCACGCGCGGGTTGGCGGAACTCGTGCGTCTCGGACTGCACGAAGGTGCGCGCCTTGAGACCTTCATGGGCCTGTCCGGGGTAGGGGATCTCATACTCACCGCCACGGATGATCAATCGCGCAACCATCGCTTGGGGCGGCTTTTGGCTGAAGGAGTGCCAATCGAAGCAGCGCAGAGCCGGATCGGTCAAGTGACCGAAGGGATGCGGACACTCCCCGCTCTTCAAAAACGCAGACGGGGAGCCCAGGTCGAGATGCCTATCACCGATGCGCTCGATGCGATTCTCAACCAGGGAGCGGATCCGCGCCAATCCCTCGAGGGTCTGCTCGAGCGGAGCCGGACCGCTGAGTTTTCGGGAGCGGACCGGATAAACCGATGTCCGCCCTGAACTCTGTCACGCCCACACGTCCGGATCCCAGACTCGGATGCCGCCTGTGTGGGCTTGAACTGAACAGCCCGGTCGTTCTTTTGTCCGGTTGTGTCGGGTTCGGGGAAGAATATACCCGGATTGAGGGTTTCTCCCTGGATCAGGTCGGGGCTGTCTTTCTCAAGGGAACAACGCTCCTGCCCAGGCTCGGTAATGCCCCGCATCGGCTTTGGGAAACCGCATCCGGCTATCTCAACGCCATCGGCCTGCAAAACCCTGGGGTCGCAGTAGTGGTGGAGGAGATTCTGCCTCGCCTGGATTTCAGCGAGACACGCTACATTGCGAATGTCTCGGGCTCGACCCTCGAGGAATACGCTGAAGTCACCCGGCGATTCGATGATTCCCGAATCGACGCGATCGAGGTCAATATCTCCTGCCCGAATGTCCGGGAGGGCGGTGTCCATTTTGGCAATGACCCGGATATGTCCGCACGGGTTGTCGAAGCCTGCCGGACACGCACCCAAAAGCCACTCATCGTGAAGCTCTCGCCCAACCAGACCGATATCCGGGCCAACGCCCGGCGCTGCATCGAAGCGGGTGCTGATGCGCTCGCGGTCATCAATACCGTGACCGGGATGGCGATCGACCGCAAGCGCCGGGAGCCTCTGCCCTCCTACGGACAGGGCGGCCTGTCTGGGCCTGCGATCAAACCGATCGCTCTGCTCAAGGTAGCCGAAGTGGCTGAAGTCTCCCTGCCCCGGGGGATTCCGATCATCGGCCAGGGCGGAATCTCTTCCGCAGAAGATGCGATCGATTTTCTGCTCGCAGGCGCGAGTCTTGTGGGCCTCGGGACCGGGCTGTTTTACGACCCGCTTTTGCCAAGACACGTCAACCAGGGGCTCTCCGCCTATCTCAACGAAAATCATCTCCGCCTGGCTGAGGTCACAGGAGCCCTCTCGCGACCCATCCCAGCCTCCCGCAACCCCAATCTCGAAAGCTGATCCACTTCCGGTATAAAACCATTGATAAAAAGAATATTATTTACAAATGATGGACTTTGGCTTACGCTGGATCAAAATCCTGGGTATACCACTTCGAACCCCGGGTGACGGGGAATCCGGTGGCTAGAGGAAATAGGGTGCATGTGGAAACTCGGTGAGAAATCGGGCGCCAAAACCGCTTTGACCGGCATCGTCCCCTTCGGGGAGACTCTGGCCTTGGCCAGAATCAGCCGCGATCCCGGCCGCAAACCCTGCCTTGAGCGCTACGCCGAGGTCGCCGCGGATGCCCAGCCGGCCAAGCATCTCGAGAGTCTCATCCGCGAAGAGACGAGCGGCCGCGACCGGCTGAGTCTCGTCACGCCCTGGGAGGCCTATCGCATCCTGCTCGTCGACGCCCCGGATGTACCCGCCCACGAACTCCGGAGCGCCCTGCGCTGGAAGGTCAAGGACCTCATCGACTTCCACGTTGACGATGCCCTGATCGACGTCTTTGAACTGCCTGCCGAAACCCGCTCCGGGGAGGCACGTGCCAGCCTTTACTGTATTGCTGCCCGGACCGAAATCATCCGCGATCTCATCGAACGTGTGAGCGAAACCACCGCCAAAATCGCCGTGATCGACATTCCGGAAATGTGTGTCCGGAATCTGGCCGCGCTCGCGCCCGAGGATCGGGAAGGCCTTGTGAGCGTGCACCTTGAGGCCCAGCGCGGGCTGGTCGTGGTGACCCGTCAGCACACCCTCTACCTCGCGCGCCGGCTTGAGTTCGGAAGCGTGATGCTGGCCGCTGATCCCGCAACGGTGGAACAGTTGGCACTCGAGATCCAGCGTTCGATGGATTACTGTGACCGCCATTTTCATCTGGCCATTCCCCGAACGATTCTGCTTTTACCATCCGACCAGACGGATACCCCGCTCGCGCAGGAGCTTGCCCGGCACACGGGCCTCGAAGTCAGGCCCCTCGACCTCAACGATTGTCTGGAAGGCGGGCAGAAACTCGAATCTGCTGAACAGATCCGCGGGCTTTTAGCCATCGGGGCTGCCTTGAGGCTCGAACGGAATGCCTGACATGCAGCAGGAGATCAACCTCTATCAACCCCTGTTCCACAAACGGTCCATCCCGCTTTCCGGGAAGGCCATCGCCCAGATGCTCCTCCTGCTTCTTTGCGGCATCGCGATCGTTTACGCCTATGAATGGACCGTGCTGGCATCTGCGGACTCGGGTCTGCGGCATCTGAACCATGAACAGGCACATCTCACCGAACGTCTGGCAACGCTCACACGCGAGGTCCACGCCCATCGTAAAAGTCCGCTTTTGGAAGCGCGTCTCCGGCAACTCGGTCGGGCGCTTTTGGAGAAGGAGAATGCGCTCAAACTTCTAAACACCCGTCGCTATGGCAACCTCCGGGGATTTTCAGACGAAATCGAGGCGCTCTCCCGCGCGATTGTTCCCGGGCTCTGGTTCCAAGCCATCCGGATCCGCAAGGGTGGCCGGACTCTCACACTCAAGGGGCACGCGCTCAAGGGATCCGATGTCCCCCGCTTTCTTAAACAACTGTCTCGAACCGGAGTGTCCCTCTCCATTCATCGGCTCCTCATCCGGCAAGGGCCCAAAGGGAAGGGCTATCTCGATTTCATGATCTCGACGGCAGCACAAGGCCGCAAGGTCCATCACCGATGATCCGCGAGAACTGGCTCAAGATTCTGCACCGCATCGACCAGATGAACATGCGGGAACGCGTACTTTTGCTCATCACCCTGGCCGCTGTCATCTACTACCTTGGACAGAGTCTCTTTCTTGCACCTCTTAGCCAGACGCTCACCGCGAGAGAAAATGCCATCACTGCATCGGAATCCCACGTACGCGCACTAGGACAGGCCGCCCGCAAACTCGCCCGCGCGAACTTAGCGCACCCGAACCAGAACATGCGACGGGAGATCGCCGAGATCCGCCTTAGGACCCAAACCGTCGACCGCGCGCTCGAACGTAAAACGACCGGGCTGGTCAATCCGGGCGCCATGCCGTCACTGCTCGAGGCGGTCCTGGCCGAACAGCACGGTCTCGTTCTCATCCGCGCGGAAAATCTTCCCCCCCGGCCTTTACTGAAGGATCCGCGCGCCGTCCGGAGCGGCATCAACCTGTTCAGCCATCCCCTGATGATCGAGTTCACCGGCCGTTATGTATCCACGCTCAAGTATCTTCTTGCGCTCAACCGGCTACCCTGGCATTTTTACTGGGACCAGTTCGATCTCAAGGTGCTGCACTACCCCCAAAACCGGACGATCCTCATCGTTCATACCCTGAGCCTCAATCGTGCGCTCCTGCGTTCCTAATCTCCTCACCTGGGTCGTGCTTTCGGCTCTGCTCGGATGGGCTCCAACCGCACAGGCCCAACGCCTGATCGACCCTACCCGCCCACCGGACTTCATTGCGTCCACCCCTCTGCACCCCACGACCACTTTCGAGCTCACCGCCATTCTGATCTCCCGGCATCGCAGGCTGGCTGTCATCAATGGGGTAGCCCTCGATGTCGGTGCCACACTCGCTGGTGCAACCGTGCTTGCCATCCGCCCTGATGCCGTCCGTCTGAGACTCCCTTCGGGTCGTCTCGTACGCCTCACCCTCTATCCAACCCATATGCGAACCGCTCTGAGGTCGCCGCGATGAAAAGAAGCTTGCTGCCGCTGTCCACACTTATGCTGCTGGCCTTGTCCGGCTGCATCACCACCCCACCTCATTCGAGTCCGGCTTCGCTCCTGAGCCAGGCGGCCAGCATCCACCCTCAGCCACCGCACCGGGCCCTGCCCCCACCTCAGGCACTCCGGGCAAGTTTCCTGCCGCCGATCCGCCATGCACCGAGCCACCTGTCACCCGAACACTTCAATCTGGCGGTTCACAATGTGCCGGCCCGGGCATTCTTTCTGGGGCTCGTCAAAGGCACGTCTTATAACATCGTGGTCGCCCCCAAGGTCCGTGGGCGGGTCACCCTCACACTGAAACGCGTCACCATTCCAGAGGTGCTCGCGATCCTCGAGGCCACCTACGGCTATCATTACCAGCGCATTCCCGGCGGCTATCTGGTTCTGCCCAAGGGACTCCTGACTCGCGTGTTCCAAGTGAACTATCTCGACGTAAGCCGCAAAGGGGTCACCCGCACAATGGTGACATCCGGTGAGACCACCAATGTGCCGGAGAATAACGGCTATGGTGGTGGCATGTACGGAGGCATGTATGGAGGAGAGGGCGGCATCGGCATGACCGGATATTCCGGCGCGCAGGGCGGCATGAGCCAGCAGTTGTACCTGCCTTCAGGTCAGGAGGCTAGCACCAGCGTCGAGACGAAATTCAAGGCCGACTTCTGGAAACATATCCTGAAAGCTCTGGATTCGATCGTGGGCACGACCGGAGGGCGCAAGATCATCGTGAGTCCGGCATCCGGCGTGGTCGTGGTGCGGGCCACACCCGAAGATATCCGGATGGCCGCCCGTTACCTCAAAACGGTTCAAGGCAGTCTCGACCGCGAAGTGGTGATCGAGGCCAAAATCCTTGAGGTCACCCTGAATAAAGGATTTCAGACCGGAATCAACTGGGCGGCTTTGGGCCAGCCCGGCACCGGCAAAACGATCCTGGCCGGGCAAATCGGCGGTCAAAACCTCTTCAATCAGGGTGTTTCGACACTCGCCGGACAACCGATCGCACTCCAGCCCAACAACCCGACCCCGATTTCGAGCTTTCCCACCACGGCATTCGGGGGGACTTTTGCCACCGCCCTCAACCTCGGGGATTTCAGCGGCTTCATCGAGTTGCTCCAGACCCAGGGCCAGGTCCACGTCCTGTCGAGCCCCCGTGTGGCTACCCTCAACAACCAGCAAGCCGTGATCAAGGTTGGAACGGATCAGTACTTCGTGACGGGCGTGAACAGCAACACCGTGGCGCTGACCGCGGTCAGCACGGCGAGCAACGTCATTCTCACACCGTTCTTTTCCGGGATCTCCCTCGATGTCACTCCCCAAATTACGAGTCATGGCGCGGTCATCCTCCAGATCCATCCGACTGTAAGCAAGGTCACGACCCAGATCACCTCCTATACGGTCTCCGGGCAGTCAAGCACTCTGCCGCTCGCACTGAGCCAGGTGCGCGAATCCGATACCGTGGTTCGTGCGCACTCGGGACAGGTGATCGTGATCGGAGGCCTCATGAAAAATGAGATCGAAAATCAGGTTTATGAGACGCCCGTCCTCGGTCATATCCCGTTTCTCGGGAACCTGTTCAAACAGAGGCTCCAGAAGACCGTCAAGACCGAACTCGTGATCCTGCTCCGTCCGATCGTGGTCGGAACGCGACGCGCCTGGTCACGTTACGCACGCCATGAAGCCCACTACTTCCGGGGGTACGGCCATCTCCTCCATTCCAGGGGTCACTAAAGCGCACATGTATCTCGAATATTTCGGCTTTCGGGAATATCCGTTCAATCTCACCCCGGACACGGATTTCTTCTACGCTTTCGGCAGCCACCAGGAAGCCCTGAATGTCCTGCTCGTGGCACTCGCGAACCGGGAAGGATTTCTCAAGGTCACAGGCGAGGTGGGACTCGGCAAAACACTCCTCTGCCGGACACTTCTCAACCATCTGAAAGAAGGCGTCGCGACCGCCTATCTCCCCAATCCCCACCTTGACGCGAACGAGATCCGTCGCGCCCTGGCACGTGAGCTCGGCATCCGGATCGGAGATGCGGAAAAGGCCGACCACCTGACTGAAGCCATTCAGACCCGTGTGCTACACCTGGCCCGGCAAGGAAGCCGTGTCGTAGTCTTGGTCGACGAAGCCCAGCAGCTCTCCGATGCTGCCCTCGAAGCCATCCGGCTCTGGTCCAACCTCGAAACGGAAAAATCGAAACTGCTCCATATCATCCTTTTTGGACAACCCGAACTCGATACCCGACTCAAGCGCCCCGAACTCCGCCAGCTTGCGCAACGGATTGGCTTCAGCTATCGGCTCAAACCCATGGCCCCGGCCACCGTTTCAGGCTACCTGGCACATCGACTGAAAGTGGCAGGATCGAAGGATCTCAACCTGTTCACCCCTCGAGCAGGTCGGATGGTGGCCCGGGTGAGCCGGGGAGTCCCGCGCCTGGTCAATCTCTGCGCACACAAAGCGCTTCTCTCGGCCTACGGAGAGGGCGCTCAGCGCGTCCGCTGGCACCACGTTCTCCGGGCAGCCGCAGATACCGAAACACTGAGATCCCGCCTATCCTGGCCGAACCGTCTCTGGAGCCGGTCGTGAGCCTCATCAACGACATGCTTCGCGATTTGGCTGAACGCGAGCCTCGATCGGCCCACGCGACAGCCGGCATCACTGTCGTCCCCAAAGCTTCACGCCATCTTCCACAGTCTCTGGTGAGGATCGTATTCGGCGTAGGGATGATCGGAATCCTGCTCGGAGTGTCCATCTGGATCGCCATGCGTTTTTTGCATCAACCGGCTTCCCCGCACCGGCGCGCGGCACTTCCCGTCACGCTCCATCCGCTCCCCCTTGCGCCCACTCGCCCACGACCGGCACATCCGGTGCTGCCCTCCCCATCCGTCTCCACCGCAGTGGTCCATGCCCGACGCCTTGCGATCCCCCACAAACCCGATTTGCAGCAACCTTCAGCCCTGTCGTCCATTGCATCGGTTCAAATCGCTCCCCATCATTTGCATGAACTCTCCCAGAGAGTCCATCACTCCACACCGAAGGTCATCGCGCTTCCTCCATCCTCGATTGAAATCGCCCCCACGCGTCCCGAGACTCCCGCCCGAAAGATCTCACAGGATCTTGCTTCCGCCGAACGCGCCACGCATCGGGGAGACTGGGGTCGGGCGATCCGTGATCTCGGCGCTGCTCTCTCGCTCAACCCGGACCTCGCGACGGCGCGATGGTCTCTCGTTCGCCTTGATATCGCGCACGGGCAGATCACAGCCGCACAACACCTCCTGATTCAGGGCATCCGGCTCGCCCAAACTCAACCCACCTCCCGCGAGACCGCACTCAACTGGCTCGCCCGCACTGGAGATGACCACGCCGCGTGGGTAATGAGCAGGCACTACGCCCCCCATCCGTTGCGCGCGCATCCGCACTACCTTGCTCTTGAGGCAGCCCTCGCCCAGGCGAGCGGCCACTGGCACGCCGCACGCGGGCTCTACAACAGGATGACCACCCTCCAGCCAGACAACGCCTGGGCTTGGGCCGGGCTCGGCATCGCACTCGACCAGCTGGGACAGGGACCAGAGGCCCTCCGGGCCGACCGCAAAGCCGTCGCTCTGGGAACGCTCACCCCCGAGCTCACCAACTATCTCAACCACCGCATTCACGCTCTTGATCAAATGACTGTCACCCATGAACCGCCCCGCCATCCCTAGCGCACCGGAGCGGATCCGGATTGGTGATCTTCTGATACGCGAGAAGATCATCTCCGAGAGCGCGCTCAAAACCGCACTGGCCACGCAGCGCAAAAGCGGACACAAGCTCGGCCGCGTCCTGGTCGAGCTTGGGTACGTGAACGAGGAAACCCTGCTCACGTTCCTGTCCCGGCAGCTCCAAATCCCGCTGGTTGATCTCAAGCACTACCGGTTCAAACCTGAGACCGTGCGCCTCCTCCCGGAAAGTTACGCGCGCCGTTACCGCGCGATGGTCTTGCAGGAACAAGCAGACGGACTGCTGGTAGGGCTCGTCGACCCGACCGACATCTTTGCCTACGATGAACTCTCGCGACTGCTCAAAAAACCCCTGCGACTCGCTCTGGTTCAGGAATCGGATCTCCTCCGTGCCATCGATGTCGTCTATCGCCGCACCGAGGAGATTTCCTCTATTGCCGAAGAAATCGGCGCCGAACTCCGGGAAGGCAGCAACTTCGATATCGATGAACTCGGTCAGGGAGAAATGCTCGGCGATCAGCCGGTGGTGCGACTCCTCAAATCGCTTTTCGAAGACGCCATCCAGGCGCGCACCTCTGACATTCATCTCGAACCAGAGGAAAACCAGCTGCGGGTCCGGCAGCGCATCGACGGCGTGCTCCACGAGCAGCTGGTCGAGGGTCGGCGTGTCAGCCAGGCGATCATCACCCGTCTCAAGCTCATGGCCGGGCTCGATATATCCGAGAAACGGCTCCCTCAGGACGGACGGTTCAGCCTCAAGGTGAAAGACCGCCTCACGGATGTGCGTCTCGCCACCTTGCCCACCCCATACGGGGAAACCGTGGTCCTGCGCCTGCTCGATTCGGCCCACAATCTCCTCGACCTCGAAAAGCTCGGCCTGCCCGCCGATCTCATGCCGCGGGTTCAGAAGCTGATCCAGCGCCCGACCGGCATGCTGCTCGTCACCGGTCCCACCGGAGGCGGCAAATCGACCACCCTTTATTCGATCCTCAATGCCATCAACAAACCTGAAGTCAAGATCATCACAGTCGAGGATCCGGTGGAATACCGGCTTCCGCGCATCAGCCAAGTACAGGTGAATCCGCGCATCAATCTGGATTTTGCCCGGATCCTGAGAACCGCCCTGCGCCAGGATCCCGATATCATCATGGTGGGCGAGATCCGGGACGAGGAGACGATGGAGGTCGCGCTGCGTGCCGCACTCATGGGTCATCTCGTCCTGTCAACCCTGCATACCAACGATGCGCCGACCAGCCTCGACCGGCTGCTCAATATGGGGGCGCCGGGCTATCTGGTGGCCGCCACCCTGAATGGGGTGATCTCCCAGCGCCTGATCCGTCGCCTGTGCGAGGACTGCATGGAACCTCACCGTCCCGACTACCATGAAACCGCCTGGCTCGAGGCCCAGCAGGTTTCCACCCCATCTGACTGGCGGCAGGGCCGTGGATGCCCCTTCTGCAACAACAGTGGTTTCCGTGGCCGTATCGGCGTTTTCGAACTGCTCGAAATGGACGCGCCGCTGGCCCGGGCCCTGCGTCGTGGGGATTCCGATGCGGTCACCCACGCGGCGCAGCATCAAACCGGCTATGTGAGCCTCGTCCGCCGTGCGCTCGGCTATGCACAGAGCGGCATGACAAGCCTCGCCGAGGTCATCCGGCTGTTTGGCGAAATCGACCCGCTCAGGGTTCAGGACTGAGATGGCCCTGTTCATCTTCCGGGGGCGTGACAGGAGAGGGGCGCTCGTGACTGGGCAAAGAGAGGCGGACGGGCCCGAAGCGGTTGCGAGCCAACTCCTCACGGTCGGGATTACACCGGTCGAGATCCACGCGCGGGCACCGGAGCCGGCTTGGTGGGTTGCCCTCAAAAAAGCCTGGCCGGGCCGCCATATCACTCTTGACGATCTCATTCTTTTCAGCCGCCAGATGCACGCACTCACCCGGGCCGGGGTCCCTATCAATCAGGGGCTCGACAGCCTCGCGCAATCCACCCGGGTCGGTGCACTCAAGGAGGCGCTCCGGAGCCTCATGGGCTCGCTGGAAGAAGGGCGGGATCTGGCGAGCGCCATGCAGCGCTGCCCTGACGTGTTTCCACCGATCTATGCGAGCATCATCCGGGTCGGGGAAAACTCCGGCAGGCTTGAGGAATCCTTTCTGCAGCTCCATGCCTATCTCCAGCGTGACAAAACCACCCGCAACCAGCTCAAAAGCGCACTCCGCTATCCCGCCATCGTAGTCATCGCGATCGCGGTCGCCATCGGCATCATCACCGTCAAGGTCATTCCCGCTTTCGCGCGCGTGTACGCCCAATTCCACGGGGAGTTGCCTCTCCCTACCCGCATCATTCTCGCCATCTCCGATTTCGCATCGCACTACTGGCTCCTCGTCCTGGCCCTGATCGTGATTTCCACCCTCGCCGCCCGGATTTACATCCGGACGGAGTCCGGTCGGTACCGGTTCGATGCCCTCAAACTCAAAATACCCGTTTTAGGCCCCGTCGCGCTGCGTGGTGGACTGGCCCGGTTTGCGCGTGCCTTCGCCATGAGCTTCCGCTCCGGCGTACCGGTCGTCCAAGCCATGGGACTCATTGCCCAGTCCGTCGGGAACGAATACTTGGGGGAGCGGATACTCGCCATGCGAACCGGGATCGAACGGGGAGAATCGCTCAGCCGCACCGCCGAAACCGTGGGGCTCTTCACACCGCTTGTGATTCAGATGCTGCGCGTAGGAGATGAAACCGGAGCGGCCGACGACATGCTCGATGAAGTCGCCACCTACTACGAAGAGGAAGTGGATTACGACGTCCGCAACATGGGAGCTCTGATCGAACCCATTCTGATCGTGGCCCTGGGCTTTATGGTCCTCATCCTCGCTCTCGGCGTGTTCCTGCCCATGTGGGACCTGATCCAGGTGATCCAGCATTGACCCCCTTCCCACCGCATGACTGAGCGGCTTTCCGAGCGCGTTCGGAGCGTGAGTCTTCTCGAGCTCGTGATCGTCGTGATCCTGATCGCGGTTTTCATTCGTGTCGCGATCGACCGGATCTGGCCGCTCCGGATCGTGGCGGAGAAAACCACCGTGGTCGAAGTTCGGGGTGCCATCGAGAGCGCGCTCGGGATCGCGGTCGCCGGCCGCATTGCCCGTGGCAAACCGCTTGCGGCCATCGCCCGACTGGCGGGCGCGAACCCGATTCGTTTTCTCGCCGCGCCCCCCGACAACTATCTTGGCAGCTTCGCTC
This sequence comes from Pseudomonadota bacterium, assembly GCA_027365475.1. Classification (GTDB taxonomy): domain Bacteria; phylum Pseudomonadota; class Gammaproteobacteria; order JAKAQQ01; family JAKAQQ01; genus JAJZNM01. The sequence continues at coordinate 56,911 of DAHXNI010000079.1, forward strand.
ACCCCAGCCGGCACCGGATACCCGGAGGATCCTGGTATTTCAACCGGAGCAATCGGACCTTGGTCTATGTAATCCGCTTCGCCCGCCATTTCACCTCACCCCTGCCCGGGCGCAAGCGGATCCGCTTCCGGGTGGAAGCGGTCTACCGAGGCGGGAGCCATACACCAGGCGATCTCGCCGGCATTCAGTTGGTCGGACTCAACCGCTATGTCTGGAAGATCCCCCACTGACCCGCGCAAAATAAGGCCCTCCCTGTCTCTTGCGGGGGCGCGCGCCATGCTCAAACCCCTTGATTTACCGGGTCTGCTGATGTTCGACGGGTCGAGACTTGCAACCCGGGGAAAAAGGCTTTATACCATGCGCGCCACAATCCCTGTGGCCACCGGCGCCCCTCCGTGATCGGGGCATGTGAGGATCACCCCGTGTGATCCGGAACTGGAGTCATGTTGATGCAAGACAGCCCCCTGACTGAAGATCCCGAACCTCCCGGACCGCTTGAAGCTTCCGCGGTTTCGACCCCGGACGCCTCCTTTGGATCCTCCTATGAGATCCGAATCCCGCTCCCCTCTCTCAACCCCTCCCGCCCAAAACCCGCTCCCTCTCTCTTCCCCCGCCCAGCCCCATATCGCCCCCGCTTCGTCACGAGCCCACAGTCGCAGACTTTCAGGCTCCTCCATTATCCCGAAGCCTCCCAATCCGACTGGAATGACTGGCGTTGGCAGCAGCGTCACCGGGTGAAATCGGTCCATGACCTCGAACACCTGCTCACCCTCTCCCCCGAGGAGAAAGCTGCGATCGAGCGTCACGCGGGACCGCTGCCCTTCGGAATCACTCCCTACTATGCCAGCCTCCTCGATCCTCAAGACAGTACCCAGGCACTGCGCCGGACGGTCGTCCCCGTTCTCCAGGAATACACGCAATCCGAGGGTGAAGCGCTGGACCCACTCGGTGAGGATGCGACGAGCCCGGTGCCGGGACTTGTCCATCGCTACCCCGACCGGGTTCTGTTTCTCGTCACCGGGCTTTGCGCCGTCTATTGCCGTTACTGCACGCGTGCACGCCTGGTGGGCGCGAGCGGGGAGGCGAGTCTCAAGAAGCACCAGCTCGAAGCGGCGCTCGCATATATCGAGTCTACTCCGAGCATCCGGGATGTCCTCCTTTCAGGAGGGGACCCACTGAGTCTCGATGACGAACGTCTCGACTGGCTTCTGGGACGCCTGCGCCGGATTCCGCATGTCGAGTTCCTGCGTATTGGAACCAAAAACCCCACCGTCCTGCCCCAGCGCATCACCCCCCGGCTGACACGACTTTTGAAAAAATACCACCCGCTCTGGATGAGTATCCATTTCATCCACCCGGATGAACTCACCCCTGAGGTTGCGGAAGCCTGTGGGCGTCTGGCCGATGCCGGAATTCCACTGGGCAGCCAGACGGTACTCCTCAAAGGCGTGAACGACGACGTGCCGACCCAGAAACGGCTCATGCAGGGACTGCTCAAGATCCGGGTCAAACCCTACTATCTCTACCAGTGTGACCCGATTGCAGGCTCCTCCCACTTCCGCACCTCGGTCGAGAAAGGACTCGAGATCATTCAGGGTCTGCGTGGACACACGACCGGATACGCCGTGCCGACTTTCGTCGTGGATGCCCCAGGCGGTGGCGGCAAGATCCCGCTTCTGCCCGATCCTGTGGTGGGACGGGAAGGGGACGATCTCCTGCTCCGGAACTACGCGGGAAACATCTACCGTTATCCTGATCCGGAAGGTGCCATCGGAAGCAGACAGCCCCTCCCTCAAGATCCATGCGCATCGGCCTGACCTATGACCTTCGGGAACCCTACCTTGAATCGGGGCTGAGCGAAGAAGAGACCGCCGAGTTCGACCGGCCAGAGACCATCGATGCGATCGCTGAGGCTTTGGGCGCGCTCGGTCACGAGCCTCTTCGGATCGGCGGGATCCACGATCTTACCCGTGCACTCGGACGGGATGAGTCCTTCGATCTCGTTTTCAACCTGGCTGAGGGTCTCCGTGGAACGGCGCGCGAATCGCAGGTTCCCGCCCTTCTGGATGCATTCGGGATTCCCTATACGTTCTCAGGCCCCCTCACGCTTGCCCTGGCACTCCACAAAGCGGTCACCAAAACGATCGTGCGCGATCAGGGGGTGGCGACCGCTCCCTTTGTCCTGATCCGGGAGCAGGAGGCACCACCCACGATTCCGCTCGACTATCCGCTTTTCGTGAAACCGGAAGCCGAGGGTTCCGGAATGGGTATTTACGGACAATCCAAGGTTACCGACCGGAACGCACTCGACCGTGCGGTGCGCGCGTTGCGCGTCTGGCGTGCGGGGCCGATCCTGGTCGAATCATTTCTGCCCGGACGCGAGTTCACCGTGGGGATTCTGGGAAGCGGACAGGACGCCCAACCGCTCGGAGTCCTCGAGATCCAAGCCCGCTCATCCGAAGACCAGGCTGCCTACGGATATCTCGCAAAAGAGGAATATGACCAGCGCATCGATTACCGTCTCGTCGAGGACGATGCGGCAACCCAGGCGGCGGCGCTCGCACTGAAGACACACCGGATCCTTGGTTGTCAGGATGCGAGCCGCGTCGATATCCGGCTGGACCCAACCGGTGAGCCCTGTTTTCTCGAGATCAATCCCCTGGCCGGGCTGCATCCGGTGCGTTCGGATCTCGTGATTCTGGCCCGTGCCCGGGGCTGGTCCTACACCGACCTCATCCGTGCCATCATCCACTCCGCGCTCGAACGCACCCGGGGGCATCCCCTCCCGCTCGAGCGGAGGCCGACACATGCGTGACGGGACACTCCTCATCCTGCACGGCATTTGCCCGGATCGGGATCAGCCGGTCGAAGACCTGGAAAACCTGGATGTGGCGCACGAGATTGCCAAGACACTCACCCTGGCGGGACACTCGATACGCATGGCCTCTGCGGATCTCGATCTCGGCCGACTTCGAAAGATGCTCACGGATGTGGCCCCGAATCTCGTCTTCAATCTCGTCGAAGGGCTCGACGGACAGGATCGGCTCGCTGCAGCCGTTCCTGCCCTCCTCGAGGCCATGGCCATTCCCTACACGGGTAACCCCCCACACGTCCTGGCCCTGGCCGACGATAAGCTCGCGCTGAAACAGGTCCTGCTCGCGGCCGGTATCCCGACTCCGGCGCGTGAAAATCATCGCGGACCCTTTCTGGTCAAGGCACGCCACCAGCATGCCTCGCTCGGGCTCGATCCCGGGGCACTCGTCGCCACATTGGGCGATGCAGAAGATCTCGCCCAGCAAAAATCCAGCGCATACCGGACGGCATTTTTTGCCGAAGCGTACATCGAGGGTCGTGAATTCAACCTGTCGGTCATCGAGGATCCGCCGGGTGAGCCCCACGTGCTCCCGCCCGCCGAGATCCGGTTCATCGACTGGCCACAAGACACCCCGAAGATCGTGGATCATGCCGCCAAATGGGATCCGCAAAGTAGCCGGTTCGCACACACGATCCGTGATTTTCCCACGGAAGGGGGACCCGACGGGAATCTGCTTGAAATGCTAACCGCCTGCGCACGGCGGATCTTTACCACGCTTGGACTCAAGGGTTACGCCCGCATCGATTTTCGGGTGGATGCGGACGGCCACCCCTATGTCATCGATCTCAATCCGAACCCCACACTCGACCCTGCGGCAGGTTTCGCCCAGACCGCGTTTCGGGCAGGATGGGACTATCCGGGACTCCTCAGGCGGATCCTCGAATGCGCCGGGGGGCCGCATGCCCCGCACCCATCCCGTCAGGAGCGCACTTTTGCGGAGAACCGTCAAACTTGATTCAACCAGGACTCGCACCCGAGGATGTCGCGCCGCTCATCGAAATCGTCCGTGCAACGGGGTTTTTCCGCGCAGAGGAAGTCGCCATCGCACACGAACTCATGGAACATCATCTTGCCCAGGGCCCCGCACGCTCCGGCTACCACTTCGAACGGGTCCGTGATCCCGAAGGACATCTGGCCGGCTTTGCCTGCTACGGACCGATCCCGGGAACGGATGGCAGCTTCGACCTTTACTGGCTCGCTGTTCATCCCGGGATGCAAGGCAGGGGATTGGGTCGGCTCCTCGTGGAGACCGTGGTTGCCGAAACGGCCCACATGCGAGGCCGATGCCTATACGCTGAGACTTCGTCGCAGCCGCTTTATGCTCCGACACAGACGTTTTACGTGCACAACGGATTTCACGAAATCGCGCGCCTCCCGGACTTTTACCGTCCGGGCGACGACAAGATCGTCTATACCCGGAATCTTGGCCAAGGGGTGCCACCGACCGGGGGTGGGTGACGCGAACGGTAGCATCCGGGCGACCAACGGATGGATGGGGGCCTTCCATTTGATGTAGACTATCCACCCTAGAGTCGGGAAATGGTTCCATATTACAGACTGATATGCGTCAATCCTGACTGAACTTGTAGACTTAAACGAGGTTTAATTTCATGAAAAGAGAGCAATCTGGATTTACGCTCATTGAACTCGTCATGGTGATCGTCATCTTGGGGATCTTGGCCGCTGTCGCGATTCCAAAGTTCATCAACCTGAGTACTCAGGCTGACACCGCTGCTCTGGCGGGTGTGGTGGGCGCAGTCGAATCGGCCAGCGCGATCAACTACGCGGGTGCCGTGGCTGGCAACCCGAGTGCCGTCTCGACCTCGGGAGCGTCCTGCGCCCTGATTCTGGGTGGGGCTCCGAGCGGCATTCTGCAGCAGCCCCTCGATGCGAGCCAGTACACGGTATCGGGATCGGTCGGCACGACCCCGGGGATAGCTTCTGCCTGTTCCATCACACAGGTCTCGACGGGCAACATCACGAACGCCCAGGTCATTTCCGTCGACGCGCCCTGACCCGGGCGACTTTGAAAGTGTTGCCATGCATCTAAATGGCAACCGAACCGAAGGGTGGGCAAGGGGGCGCTCGTCGCCCCCTTTTCTTTCGTCCGGCGTGACGCTCACCGAGCTCGTGCTCATCATGATTCTCGTCGCCGTCCTCTCGCTCTTCATCCTCCCCCGCCTCTTCGATCTCACGGACTTTGGCGCACACGGATACTTCGACAGCCTTGATGCCGCGCTGGGTTATGCCCGCAAGGATGCCATCGCGACCGAATGCCCGGTTCAAGTGTCGTTCGCATCCGGTGGTTATGCGCTTGCCCAGGCCAGCCAGTGCACGAGCGGGAGCTATAGCCTCCCGGTGGTCAATGCCGCGACCGGGCGCCCTTACGCCACGACCCTGCCGAGCGGGGTGGCCCAATCCATCAATCCCGCCGTTTCAAGCCTTGTTTTCGATGCGACGGGGTCGGCCCCGGCTACGGAAACCGTGACCGTGAGCGGCGGCGGATTTTCGGGGACGCTCACCGTGAATGGCGGAACCGGGTTCGTGAGCCACTCACCATGAAAAAGCGTCTCTTCCGTAGACAGAAGGGATTCAGTCTGGTCGAACTCGTGATCACGATCATCGTGATCGCCATCGCGCTTACGGCCGTCCTCCTTGCACTCGATGCGGCCGCGAGTTCGAGTGCAAACCCGATGGCCGTAACCCAGGCCATCGCGATCGGTGAGGCCTATCTTGAAGAGATCCAGAGCAAATCCTACACGCCGCTCCCCTGCCCTGCTCCCTGCACCCGTTCCAACTATAACGACGTCGACGACTACAACGGCCTCGTGAATACGGGCGCCCAAAACCAGTTCGGACAGCCCATCCCGGGACTTGGCGCCTACACGGTCGCGGTTACGGTTGCCCCGACCACTTTCGATGGCGCACCCGCCAAACTCATTTCCGTCAACGTGACACGCGGCAACCTGGCCGACATCACCTTGGCCAGCTACCGGCTCGCGCTCTAGAACAGATCCACGATGGACCGGCCCGATCGATCCCGACCCCGCCCGAATGGTATGAGCCTCATCGAACTCGTGATCGTGATCGTGATCTTGGGAATCCTCTCGACCGTGCTCGGACTCATCATCGCAGGCCCCATCCGGGGATTCTTCGAGACCGGGCGGCGGGTCGCGCTCGTCGAGGATGCGAGCACCGCCCTCACCCAGATGGTGCGCGACATCCGTGCCGCACTTCCGAACAGCGTTCGGACCACCCAGAGTGGCGGCATCACTGCGCTCGAACTGCTTGAGACACTGGACGGCGCCCGCTATCGCGACGGGCCCGGGGGTGGAGTGACGTCGAGTACGGATATCCTTACCTTCAACGCGCCGTCCTCAGGCTTCAACATCCTCGGCCATTTCGAGAATCTGACCCTTCCGCTCACGACAACTGCCGACTATCTCGTCATCTACAATACCGGGCAGACCGGCGCCAATGCGTACGACATCCAGGCCGGCCCGCCCAATGTGATCACTCCGGCGGGCACCACGATCTCGATCAGTGCGGGAACCGATGAGGATCATGTCTCGATCAATCCCGCGTTCCAGTTCCAGTACCCTTCTCCCTACGATCGGGTCTACCTCGTCAGCGGTCCCGTTTCCTGGTTCTGCGATCCCGCAGCGGGTACCCTCAGGCGCGAGAGTGGCTATGCCATCTCGGCCACCGAGCCGGTCAGCGCGAGCGCAGGCAATCTCGCAACGAACCAGGTCAGCGCCTGCAGCTTCACCTATACGCCCGGAACTGCCGAACGTGCGGGACTCGTGACCCTGTCCCTCACACTCACGAGCCATGCCGAAAGCGTCACGCTCCTGCGTGAAGTCCAGGTGGTCAATGCGCCCTGAAACCGTCTCGTCCCGGATGGGTCCACCATCCCTCAAGTCGCGCACCATGAGCGGATTTTCGATCCTGATCGCGCTTTTCATTATTGTGGTTCTGGGCGCGCTCGCGCTCATCGTGGTCGAAATCACCGGCGCCGGGCAGTCGACGCCGATTCTCGCACTGCGTGAAGCCAGTGCACTGGCCGCCGCCGAAAGTGGAATCCAGTGGGGGGCACACGCTGCCCTCACGAATCACACCTGCCCACCCACCACCACGATCCATCTCACCCCCCCGGGTCTTACCGGGTTCTCGGTGACCGTGACCTGTAGTTCCACCCCACACACGGAGGGGGGGGCGACTTTCAACGTCTATGCCATCCAGGCGGACGCCTCAAGCGGCACGTTCGGCGTGACGCCTGATTTCGTTCAGCGCAAAATCGAGTTCACTGCAACCGATGCACCGACCAATGCTTGAATCACCGCATGCCTCCTTCGGTGCACGACTGTCTGGCGCGGGGATTCTCCTCGTGCTCATCCTCCTGTCACAGTCCGGTATCGCGAAAACCATCATCACGATCAACGGTAATGGAGTGGCTTCTCCACTGACGGTCGCGCAGGGATCCACCGTAACTTTTACGGTCAAGGTAACCGGGTGTCCCCAAAGTGACGATACCGTAAATGGTGACAAAGCCTGGTTCGACCTTTGGAACGAAGGGGCGACATTGACGAGCCAACCGACCGTTCCACCTAACGAGTGGTTCGCTGCGCAGAACGGCTGGTTTTTCACCAACAATGCGCACACCAACCTGCTTGAAGGTTTTGACCTTGGAAGCACGGACCCTAACCCCCAAAACCCCTGCAAGGGGCCCACAAGCCCCGTGACCTACACGTTCCCCAATCCGGGCATCTACACCATCTGGTATGGATTCTCCCAGTACGATGCCCAATATGTATGTAACGTGAATGGTTACCCAAACTGTTTCTTCCCGTGTCCGTTCAACGGTTGTTACTATTTCACATACGGACCCGGCGACGACACGCAACTCCTTGCAACCGACCAATCCTCCTTCACCGTCATCGTGGCGGGAGCCTTGGCCGGGTTTTCGATCACCCCTGCCACCACTGCGGCCAGCACCTGTGTGCCCGATCCTATCACCATCACGGCTCTCGACAGCCAAGGGCAACCGCTGACAACCTACACGGGTACCATTGTCCTCTCGACTTCCTCCGGACACGGCAACTGGTCCATCGACCAGGGGCAGGGCATCCTTACACCGGGTCCGGCTGATTCGGGAACGGCCGACTATACCTTTTCCTCTGCGGATCAGGGAACCGTGATTCTCTACCTCGCGGACACACACGCCGACGATCTCACGATCACGGCCACGGATCTCGTAGCGGGAGTGACCGGTACGAGCTCCGCGATTGCGTTTCGCGACAACGCATTCGTCTTTACGCCGGAGAACCCGCCAGCAGATGGCCCCGATGTGGTCGTCGCCGGCCGTCCCGAAACCATCGGGGTCGCGATGATCGACCGCAACCCCACAACCGGAAGCTGTGGACCCGCGCCCGGGTATGACACCGCATCGGTTATGGCCTGGATCACACGCAGCACAAGCGACCCGGGTGGTCCGGCTCCGACGGCGAATGGTGTCCCGCTGCCCAATACGCTGCCGCTGCGGAACAATCTGCTCATCGCCTTCACGAACGGAACCGCAACGTTCACGCTCGGGACCACCGACGTCGGGCAGTGGACGATCAACTTCGAAGACGATACCAGCGGCTACGCGCTCAATCTTGCCAACCAGTCCCGCACCATTTCGGGTAGCAGTCCTGAACTCACCGTGCGACCCTTCGGTTTCGCCTTTTCCAACCTTGCCGCTGGCGGGGTCGCAAACCCGGGCACGACCACTCCCACCGGGGCAATTTTCACTCACGCCGGACTTCCCTTTTCGGCCACCGTGTCCGCTGTGGCCTGGATCTCATCCGATCCTGCGGATGGCGTACCCACAGGTCCGATCGATCTCGCGACGCACCCCATCACGCGTTTCTTTGCCTGGCAATCCACACTATCCGCTTCTGCACCCTATACCCCAACCCAAGGCGTTTTGGGCACTCTCAACAATGGGACACTCGCCCCCACTGCCTTTCAAAACGGCGTAGCCACGGCCACCAACCTCAACTACAGCGAGGTCGGGAGCATGAGCCTCGACGGGCTCGCAACGAATTATCTCAACGCCGGTGTGAGCGTAACTGGATTGAGCGACCCGGTCGGCCGTTTCACGCCCGACCACTTCGACGTGACGGTGAACCAACCGACTTTCACTTCGAGCTGCGGGAGCAACTTCAGCTACCTCGGCCAGCCCCTTAATTATTCAACCGCTCCGGTCGTGACCATCACGGCGGTCGATGCCGAGGGCGCGACCACGCTCAACTATTCGAACTATGGCAGCGGAAACAACTGGTGGAAACTCCCCAATATCATTCCGACCTATGGAGACCCCAACATTCCGGCAGGGTTGGGCATCACGGTCGATTCCGGTCTTGCGGCTTTTTCCCCCGCCACAACCTCGAATACAGCGCCTGGTTCCGTGACCACGACCTTCTCAGGTCCGCTGTCCTACACTCTGCCGGATACCGGCGCTACTCCCGCGCCCATCGCGAGTCCCTTCAGTTCGGATATTACCGTGAGTTTCCCGGTCAAGGACACAGACGGTATCGTGGCTTCACCCAAAAACCCGTTCACGTTCACGGTCGGGTTTGCCGCAGGGGATGCCTCGACCATTCGGCAGGGCCGTCTCCTCATCCCGAATGCCTATGGATCCGAGGAACTCGATCTCAACGACCCGATGGTAACCCAGTACTACCTGGGAGCCTCGACTGGATGGGTGAATGCAACCAACGATCAATGTACAACAGGAGTCACCCTGTCCCTCATCGAGCCAGCCGGGGGCGGGCCCATCGTCCCCACAGACACCTGTGTCTGGGAGGTGGGCAATCAGAGTGGCCTGTCTTGCGGAAGCGGGAAAACCGGGGAGGATTTCAGCGAACCGCCCGCAAACGGCAACTTTAACCTCTGGTTCAAGGCACCGAATGTGACAGGCCCGCTGCTCCTTAAGGCACAAACACTCCCCAGCTGGCTCGAATACGACTGGAACGGAACCGGCCAGGACAATCAGGCTCCGGAGGGGACCCTCAACTTCGGTCTTTACCACGCCAATCCAGCCCAGATTTACTGGTACGAGATTTACTGACCCCGAACGGTTTCATCCGGTTGCGCGAAGTAGGCGCGCATGGCATCCAGTCTTTCCTCGACCGGGAAATGCCCGGCCCCCTCGATCCGATGCATGCTGAGCGCGGTATAGCGCGGCACGAACTCCCGCTCGATAAGCGCAGGCGTGATGGCGGGATCCCGGGTTCCCACGAGCAGCGTCAGCGGGATGGAAGACGGTTGGACGGGAGGAGAAATATCCTCTAGCGAGCCCCAGGAATCGAGATAGCTGGCCAAGACGGCCGGCAAGGTTTCTTCGAGACTCATCGCAAGCCAGCTCTCTTGCGGGGGTTCGAAGCGCTCTCCGGCCGTGAGATGGTTGAGAATCCGGGCTCGCACATCCCGATCCTGGCAGGCGGCCTCATAAACGCTCCGTGCACGGTGGTCGAGCGCAATGCCTGAGACGGGAACCGGGGCGATACCGACCAGACTTGCAACCTGTCCGGGAGCGAGCTCGGCCACCTTTTGAATGATGAGCCCCCCCATGGAGTGGCCGATCCAGCGGGCGGCTGGAATTCGAAGCGACTCCATCAGTTCGAGGAGATCGATCGCGGCTTCTTTCATGGTATATCGACCGAGAACCGAGCGTGAGCGGCCATAGCCCCTGAGATCGGCCAGGATCCAGCGCTCGGATCGATCCTCTGCAAGCGACTTGAGCGGGGCAAACGCAGATGCGGCACGCAACCAGCCGTGCACGAAAATGCTATAGGGTCCGCGGGATCCCACAATCTCGTGAGCAATCATGTCTGCCGTTTACCCCGCACGGCCGATCGGGCACGCAGGTTGAGACCGAACTTCCCGATTTTCCGGGTCAGCGTGTTCCGGCCGAGCCCGAGAAGTTGTGCGGCCACCTGGCGATGTCCCCCGGAGCGCTCGAGTGCCGCTTCGATGAGCACCCGTTCGACCGCTTCAAGTGCGTGGGCATAGGCTCCATCCGAGGCATTCCGCAACCAGTCACGAAACCCATCGAGCCCGTCTCCCGGCTGGGTAGACACTCCTTTAGAGCGGAGACGGACGAGATCTTCGCGTGCGGTGACCGGCCCCGGGGTTTCGAGAGCGAGCTTGCGGCAGAAGTTGATGAGCTCGCGCACATTACCTGGCCAGGGCCATCGCTGGAGCTCTGCGATTGCATCAGGAGTGAGCCGGGGCGGGCTGGTCCCGAGCTCCTCGGCTGCATCACGCAGAAAATGGTCGAGCAGAAGTGGCAGATCGCTTGTGCGGTCGCGGAGCGGGGGCAGACGAATCTCGACGACATTAAGCCTGTGGTAGAGATCTTCCCGGAACCGCCCGGACAGCACCAGCTCTGGCAGGTTCTGGTGGGTGGCTGCCATGATCCGCGAATCGGTCGAAATCGACTCCCGTCCACCCACACGGAAGAATTCGCGTTCCGCGAGGACACGCAGGAGCCGGGTTTGAAAAGCAAGCGGCATGTCGCCGATCTCATCAAAAAAGAGCGTTCCCCCTTGAGCCTGTTCGAAACGCCCGCGATGGACACCCACCGCCCCTGTGAAAGCACCCCGCTCATGACCGAACAACTCCGATTCGAGCAGTTCACCCGGAATCGCAGCCGCATTGATGGCGATGAAAGGCCCCTGGGCGCGCGGACTGTGCGCATGGAGGGCCCGGGCCACGAGCTCCTTGCCCGTCCCGGACTCGCCGCTGATCAGCACATTGACTTCGCTTCGGGCGAGGCGGCCGATCTGGCGAAAAACCCGTTGCATGGCCGGAGCGGCACCGATCAGGGGCGCTCGTGACCGTGTCGAAGCCGGGCGCAGGGAGGGCGTGGATTTGATCTCAAGTGCCCGGTTCACGACAGATATGAGCTCACGCAAGTCAACGGGTTTGGGCAGATATTCAAAAGCACCCTGTTCATACGCTGCGACCGCGTTCTGGAAATCTGCTTGGGCAGTCACGACAATGACCGGCCGGTCCGGATAGCAGCCGATCCATTCGGGCAAAAACCGGATGCCATCTCCGTCGGGCAGGCGGATGTCCATGATCAGTACTTGGGGTATCTCCTTTTTGAGAGCTCTCCGGAGCTCTTCCAATCGCGCGAAGCTTTGCGCCTTGTAGGATTCCTTCTGCAGGGCCTTTTCGAGGACCCAGCGCATGGAGTCATCGTCGTCGACCACCCAGACGGACATCCCATCAGCTGGCATAAACTAGACCACAAGCGGCAGGAGAATCGAGAAAACCGTCTGTCCCGGCCGGCTCTGCCACTCAATGAGTCCTCCCTGGCGCTGGATCAGATCCTGGGCAATCGCAAGCCCGAGCCCGCATCCGCCGCTCCGGCCACTCACGAGGGGCAAAAAAAGCCGTTCGCGCAGGTGGGCCGGGACACCCGGACCATCGTCTTCGATGTCAATCCGGATGGCGAGCGGATGGCGTCGCCCCTGGATCGTATACTGGCGTTCGACGCGGGTTCGCACAGACAGCACACCGTGGTCGGCAAGCGCCTCCCGGGCGTTGCGCACGATATTGATCAGTGCCGGGACCAGAAGATCACGATCCAGGGCAACCTCGGGCAGACTCGGATCGAAATCCCGCCTGAGACGAAGGTTGGGGAGCCTCTCGGCCTCAGCCAGGCGGATGACATGTTCGATCGGTTCGTGGATATTGAGGGGGGTGGGGCGTGGCGGACTGAGTGGGCCAATGAGTGTCTCGACCAGAGTGTTCAACCGGTCGACTTCGGAGAGGATGATCCGGGTGTAATCGAGGAGCGCCGGATCGTGGAGTTCGGATTCGAGGAGCTGGGCGGCTCCTCGCACGCCGCCCAATGGGTTCCGGATCTCGTGCGCGAGGCGCAGCAGCAGCATGCGGTTCGCCTGATGCCGTTCGGTCAGCGCGTCTTCTCGACTGATGAGGAGGTGCCGATCCAAGGGATAGAGCTCGAGAACCAACTCGTCTGGAGCCATGGGTGTGGCTATGCAGTCGAGTGTGATCGAGCGCCTGCCGAGATTGATTTCGACTTCTCGGTACGTGCGAATTTCGCGTTTCGGGATCTGCTCGACGAATAACGCGGCCAGCGGGTGGAAACCGGACAGGAGATCGGTCAGCACACGACCGCAAACGGAATGGGGAAGTTCCAGAAGATCGGCCGCTGAGGAGTTGGTATAGAGGATGCGGAGTTCGGGGTCCAGCCAGACGATCGCAGTAGCCAGCCCATCCAGAAGCGCGGCCGAATCGGTCGAAAATCGGTTTCGGTATGAGACCGCAGCCATTGCACCATCATAGTGCATAACGAATGGGGCAGTTTGAACGGCTTGTGCCAGACCGGGAACTGTCAATGCGGGATGGCTTTGATAGGTCCCGTATTTTTGATCTGTGGGGGTCCGAGCAGGGGCTGTCTGGCGAGAATCGAGTGCTGGTGGACGAAAAACGTGACGGAGCGACTCTCCAGAACTTTGTTCGTGGGTGAGAGGATTTCAACGGTCAGCTGATGCGTGCCGCGATAGACATGATGCAGCACCTGTGCAGTCAGCCGTGTAGGACCCCCCTCGGGTTTCCCATCCAAGAGATAGAGAAAGCGATCCCCCGGTTCAAGGGGTGGCGAAACCTGAACTGCTGCGGTCAAAACACTCCCGATATTGAAGAGCGATTGATTGGGAGTGGGGCTCAGAATAGAGAAATGAGTGGCAGCGCCGAAAGGACGGGTTCGAACGGGCTGAGGTGGAGATGCGGGCATCACCACCGTTTTCATAGTGTAGGTGCTGAGCCCGGCCCCGAGCCTGAGACGCACCGCGCCCGGATGAGAGACATCAGAGTAGTGCCGCACGCCATGGGGCCCAACCCAGGTATAGACCGTAGCACGGGCCGGACCCGTGAGTACCAGCCCCAATAGAATCGCGAAAGAGATCCATCGGCTCATAGCTGTAAGCTTAACTCTTAGAAGAAACGGGGGCAAGCAGAGTGAAAATCCGGTGTGCTGGTGGCTAAAAGTTCGGCGGTTTCAAAGACCAACTATGAGTAGTACATCAGGAAGCAAGCTCCGGAAATGGCCGCCTGGGGCCATAGCGGCGCTTCGTTGGTTCGATCAGCGGGGGTTTACCAGCAACTCGCGCACCAATACGAAAAAACGCCAGTGTTGCATGGATGGCTTGAGCTCACCGCGGCTTTTTTTAGGATATCGTTCCCCATCTGCAGCCGTCGGTTCCCGGCCCGCAGACGTGAAAACTCCATCTCCTCCAGCGTCACCTTCTTGCCGCTCGCCGCAAGCGTCCCGGCTACCGCGGCCTTACGGCCTCGCGTTTGAAGTCCGCCGTGTAGCTCTGCCCCGGTACCTTGTACATTGGGTAACCTCCATGGCTGTATTATCCACAACTACTTCGGTATCCGAACTTCAAGGGCAACCTCACTTGCTCTCCACGCTGGAGTTCATATGCCAGACTGATCCCGCCGACGCCAAAAGCGGCGCCAATACGGTGTGCTGAAGCGTTTGCCATGTTCCCACGTCCTAGTTGCTTTTGATCCTGCTCTGTACTATAGTTTACAATAATAATAAGTAAACAGATATTTGTAAACCACAGGAGATGACCATGCTGGGAGAACGAATCCTGCGGGCCCGCCAGGCGGGCGGGCTGAATCAGCGCGCCCTGGCCCAGGCGGCCGGTGTATCCGCCATGGCCATATCCAAGTACGAGCGAGGGCAGACCACGCCTTCCTCATCGGTTCTCTTGGCCCTGGCCAAGGCACTCAACGTGCGGACGGAGTATTTCTTTCGGTCCACAAAGGTGGAACTCAAAGCCCTGGAGTTCCGCAAGCACCCGGACTTGCCTGAGAAGTGGAAACAACGGGTGCTGGCCGATGGCCAGGAACAATTGGAGCGATGGGAGGTATTAAATCAGATCTACCCCGGTGCGTGGGCGAACGCTTTCCGAGCGCTATCCAAACTGCCTGACCGTATTCCCGATTACGATGCGATTGAGGCGGTCGCCGAGCGCGTCCGGGAGGCTTGGCATCTTGGCTTGGGCCCGATCCCCAATCTTGTGGATACCTTGGAAGCCCATGGCATCACCATACTTCTGAGCGAGTTTGCCTCGGCCAAGGATTTTGATGGACTTGCAGGTGAAGCAGACGGACATCCAGTTATCCTAGTGGGTGCATCGTTGCCCCGCGACCGTGAGCGGTTCACGCTGGCGCACGAACTTGGCCACTTGCTTATGAAGGGACGGCTAGCAAAGGTGCTCGATGAGGAAACGGCCTGTAACCGCTTTGCAGGCGCTTTGCTTGTACCGAAGCAGACTGTATTGCAAGCATTGGGCAACAAACGCCATTGGCTGGAACCACAGGAACTGCTACTGCTCAAGATGAAGTATGGTTTAAGCATGGGCGGTTGGACATACCGTGCCCGTGACCTCGGCATTATCAATCAGAGTGCGATGCAAAAACTCTGGCAGCTTTTCCGTGCCCAAGGTTGGGATAGGTACGAACCCGGACCCGAGCATCCGAGTGAAAAATCCCAGCGCTATGATCGGTATGTCTATCGGGCACTTGCGGAAGATGTCATTGGTGAGTCAAAGGCGGCAGAGCTTCTAGGAAAGCCCCTGAGTGCGCTGCATAGTTCCCGGCACATGGCGCGCACCGATGACGCTCCTCATCAGTGATGCGAACATCCTGATTGATATTGAAATCGCGGGACTAATCCGCGAGATGTTCCAGTTACCCGATACCTTCGCGGTGCCTGACATCCTGTTCCTGGAGGAACTGGTAGATCATCACCCTGAATTGCCGGGTTATGGCCTTCGGATCATGCGGCTTGCCTCTGACGTTGTTGAAGAGGCTATTCGTCTTCGTGAACGTCACCTTCATCCAAGCATGAATGACTTGTTTGCCCTCGCATTGGCCAAACATGAGCAATGCCCGCTGCTCAGTGGCGACCGGCGGCTGCGCAATGCAGCCACCCAGGAGCAGGTGAGTGTCCGTGGTACTCTTTGGCTGCTGGAGAGTCTGGTCCAGCATGAAATAATCACTTTGGTTAGACTGGAAACAGCTTATGAACGGCTTCGGGCCGAGCATCGCCGATTGCCTTGGGATGAAGTCACACGCCAGTTGAATCGATTACGCAAATCCAGGTAGGAACTAAATGGCTCTCCATCCGGATTTTCCAAAGTCTCCTTACGCCGTACTCGATCCGGATACCCGCTGGTTTCCGGCTGATGAAGCGTTACGCGCTTCCGCCTATGAAAAGTTGTTGCCGCCACTGGTCGCGAACATTCGCAGTAACTACTCACCCCCTTAGCCATCAACGCTACGAGGCGCTTGACAATATAGACGCCTGACGCTACGCTTCCCTCCCATGTAAGAGACCTGAGGTGAAGTGCGATGGGGGCGTATTTCGGATCGAAGGCAACCTCGGGGTTATGCCAGGCGATCATCGCCTTGATGCCGCCCCATGACACCTATATCGAGACCCATCTCGGGGGCGGGGCGATCATGCAGCGCAAGCCCCCGGCGCTTCGCAATATCGGCATTGATCGCAATGAGCGGGCGCTGGCGCGGTTCCAGTGCGAGTATCCTGTGGAATTGGTGCACGGCTGCGCCCACCGGTTCCTGGCGGACTTCGCCTATCAGGGCCGGGAGCTTATCTACTGTGACCCGCCCTACCTGCCTGCCACCCGCACCTCCGGACGGCGCTACCGCTACGACTATGAGGAGTCCGATCATAGGGCGCTGCTGGCGTTGTTGAAAACCCTCCCGTGCCCTGTGATCCTCTCCGGCTATCCCTCGGCGCTGTATGACGAGTCGTTGCCCGACTGGCGGAGCCTGGAACTCCAGGTGATGAACCAGGGCGGGGTGCGCACCGAGAAGCTGTGGTTCAACTTCGTGCCCGATCGGGTCCACTGGATACGCTATGCGGGTCAGAACCACACCGACCGGCAACGCATCAAGCGCAAGGCCGCCAACTGGGGGCGGCACTACCAGGCCCTGCCTTCTGCCGAGCGCCTGGCGGTGCTCGCCGCGCTCCTGGCCGTCGAGGCCGGCGCGTAAACCCCCGGGCCTCATCTCATGGCAAGCGTCAACCGACAATCCCTGCGCGAGGAGTTCGAGGCCCTCAAGGGCCGCTTTGCAGAGCTCGGGGCCGAGGGCAAGATCACGGGGGAGTCCCGCGCCTTGTTCGAGGCGCTGTTGATGCTGCTGCAGGTATTGATGGCGATCTTCCTGGAGAAGACCACCCCGAAGAACAGTGCCAACTCCAGCAAACCGGCCTCGCAAACCCCGAAGGACGACACGGCGCTCACCCGCTCGGGCACCCACGGCAAGGGCAAGGTGCTCAGCGAGACCCGCTCCGGCAATACCCGCACGGTCGAGACCGTTACGGTCTCCCCGGTCCGCTACTGCGAGACCTGCGGGGAGGACCTGCGCGGGCGGCGCCCGCTCGGCCACGAACGGCGCACCCGGATCGACATCGTCTTCGAGAAGGTCCTGACGCATGTCGATGCCGAGATCAAGTCCTGCCCGCACTGCGAGGGCAAGACCCGCGGGGCCTTCCCCGAGGCCTTCTCGGGCCCCGTGCAGTACGGCGCGGGCGTCAAGGCGTATGTGCTAAACCTCGTGATGGCCCAGATGATCCCGCTCAAGCGCGCGCAGCACTCGATTCAGACCCTGATCGGCCAGCTGATCTCCGAGGCCACGATCCTTAAATACGTGCTGCAGCTGCATCAGGCGCTCGAGCGCTGGGAGCAAACGGCAATCGATGAGCTCCTGAAGCTTCCGGCGATACACCTGGATGA
>DAHXNI010000001.1 GCA_027365475.1 Pseudomonadota bacterium
CCAGCACTTTGTGCCCACCGCTAGGGTCTATTTTCTGACGGTGGGCGACCCTCACAAGCCCGCGCGAAGTCCTCAGAAGAGATCCTCCAGCGTGTCAGTGGACCTCTCCGTATCCACCCGCATGGGGTGGTCGGGGTTGTCTTGAGAGGACAGAACTTCTCCTACGAGGGGGACTGCACCCCCGGTGGGGGTCGTTTCCGGGGCAACAAGTACCGCCTCTCTCAACGCCGCTCTGCGGCGGCGGGCGTTCGCCACCAATAGGGCGCTCGAAACTGTAACGCCGGCTCCGGCGATTGCGAGAATCAACAAGGCGCTCAACTCCGTGAGCGGGGAGCTTGCCCCCCGCTGGGGTCCCCCACTAGAGGTAGCGGGATGCTCCTCTATGTACGGTCCCGTGATACTGTCGTTGGAAATGGTTCCAAGCCAGTACTCAGTGTACGTGCACTCGACAGCACCCTGTCCGAAGTATGACTGGTCACAACCCGACGCCCAATTCACCGTAAACGCTACCGCTGTCAGCGACCCATTGACTGTGGCATACCCCATCGTAAAGTTCCCCGGTCCCCACGCAATAATCAGCGACACGAACTGCGGAGACTGGCAGACCTCGGAAAACATAGTGGTTACGTTTTGGTACACCGCTCTCGGAATTGACTGCGATGTAAGTAGTCCGCAAGAAGTCGAGTTCGAGGATGGGAGATGAGTCGCCGCCGTCGAGGTGCCAGAAGTGTGTAGCAAGGCCGGGTCCATGCCCAGAGAGTCAAGTGCGAAGCTCGTGGTTTCTCCTAAGGCAAGTGTGGCTACCATGCCCATCACGACAAGTCCCGAGAGCAGAAGCGCAGCTGCGCCAAGTAGCCATGTTGAGCGACAAGCTGAATGGGCCGGCGTCCGACCTCTTCCCGTGTATGGGAGGGAGCGCACTGACAAATTGATCACCGAGAGTCTCCTCATCGTTTCTGATGCATGTACCCGTGAGATGATACATCAACTCACGCCCAAGTTTGCGCAAGAATCTTGGGCGTACACTGATGTGTCGTATGTTTTCCCTCTCACAGTTCGATGAGATCCTTAACAGAGGCCGAAGCCCGAGTGATGCGTACACTTCTGTCTGATCTGCCGGGCCCGGAGCGGCACCGAGTTCAGGAGTCGGGAGTACCGAGGACAACCTATCAAACCATTCGTCATCGGGCGTTCATCAACGGCTGGCTCAAGGAGCGTTACCTCCCCGATCCTGCACTGCTCGGAGTTGACCGCATACGTTTCATCGTGGCGCAACCTTACGCCGAACGGTGGAATAATTCGATTCGTGCGCTCCGCTCTCAAGAAGGTCTGGTAGTGCTATGGGCCTCGCCAGAGACACTGTTCGGGGTTGTCTTCGAACAATCGTCCCAACGAAGCCCGGACGTGCTACGCTCACCCGAGTCCCTTCGTAGATACTGGACGGTCGTGTCGAGCACACGGGGGGATGGACCTCTGGCATATTTCGACTACGAGGGGATCTGGTCCAGATGGACCATGGACAGCGATCCCATCGTGTACCCGCGACCGCTCCCAAGGGCCAAGTCCCCCGTGCTCGCGACCTCCCGAGAGGATTGGGTTGCGGTTCGAGACTTGCTCGCCCGTCCGTTTGGCTCCGGCTCGAGCCAGCCTGGCACTGTGACCTTCAGATCGACACATCTTTCGCGTCGCGAACGTCGCCTCCTTGCCGACGGACGAATTTCATATCGCGTGCTTCCGAATCTCAGCGAGATTCCGCCGGTGCGAGGCTACCGCCCCGAGCATCTGGCATTTATCGTGGGAGACCTCCAGCCTGGCCAGAATCCTCGGGAGCTCTTCGGGAATCTCGTCCAACGAGCGCACGTGGCCCCGATCCTGTACGCCTATGACGACCATCGAGTCCTCTTGATGGCCTTATCCCCCGCTCCTGCCCGCATCGCTAAGGGCCGAACTTCGGTTGTCGCCGTCCTGCAAAAGCACCTACAGAAGATCGAGGTCGTGAGAGAGATGATCGATTCGCTGTACCCCTTGGTCGATCATCGATACGATAGGCTGGTGCGGGTCAGTCCGGCCCCTTCGATTCCACCGCCGGTTGAAACTGGTCACAAGTGATGTGGCTGCATCCTACGGAGAACTGAAATGAGTCGGCGTCGCCCGGGACGAACTAAACTCGCAGTGTCGGTCTCCCCCATAAGCCCCTTCAAGGTCCACTTGAGCTACTTTTCGACAACGCCATCCGTCAAATCCTAATGCAACGAAGATGCCAAGCTCAAATCTCCGAGGCGTGTCGCTCTACGTCATCCATTTACGAAAGTGTAGCTGTACGACGACGTAACCCAACTGACATCGGGGTACCCGTACCCCCCAAAGTATCCGCCGTAGCCATTGGTGTAAACTTGGTTGGTGTTGTCGATGTTGCTATAGCACAGACCAAGAAACTGATTGCAGTTCTGCTGGAGTTGGTAGATGTTCGTGTTAGCCGATCCAGCGGTATACGAGGTGTAGCAAGTCTGTCCGTTGTAGGTGCAGAACTCAGTGTCGTAGAAGTTCACCGCCGGGGTGAACTCGGCAATCTGTTGGATTCCGTTTGAAGAGGAGTACGCTTCGACGATGAAGTCCGTGTAGTAGGGCACAAACGAGGAGGCACCCAGATTCGCGAGATCAAGGGTCAGCAAGATTCCCTTCCCGGTTGTGAAGTCATCCACATTGAGAGTCCACGTCAGTCCTCCCTGCCAGTTGATCGCCTCCCAAACATCGTTACCCGGAGCTACCGTGATGGAAGGCGAATACGGTGTCATATAGTTGTACGGATAAAACTCGTACCACATGTTGTAATTCCAGTTGTTGGGATTGGTCGCGTCTCTGGCGAACCCGGTCTGCAGAATGTCGTTAGAGTTCTTCCCGGTGAGCCCGATCCACGTCGAAACGACGGCGTCGACCGTCCCGCCATTCCCCTGTGGGGGGACGGAGATGGTTGGCACGTTCTCATCGGACTGGACACCATTGAGCTGTGGCGTACCGGAGCCCCAGAAGGACCAACCTGCCCAGTTGGCGGAGTCAATCATGCTCGCTCGAGTGAGGGGGTACCTTGAGACGACTGGCCCCGAAACATGGTTGGTAGCCAGGTCGCCCAGCCAATATGTCGAGTTCCCAACCCCGGCCGAAATTGAATTGAAGCCGAAGGAAGCATCGGTAACGCCAATGGTATCGCTGTACTTCAGGCTGAAAACCAAGCCGCCTGCCCCAGGGCTTTGGGCCGCAGCTGAAAACGCGGGCGTGGTCGCCACCTTGTTGAACAGCTCAGCTACAGTTCCAGCAACCGTCTCTTGGGGAAGAAGAGTGGATGATGCGACTCCCAGACTTTGCAGGTGAGAGTAGACGCTCGCGACCGCAGATGCGATGCTGGCCTGCGAGAGCTGAGCACTCGGGCTCACACCCACTTGGTAGGTCTCTCCGGCAAGATTCCATGATGATGCTGACCTCACAACTTCCCCCGCGGATGTCGGAGACATGAAAAGAAGAACCACCG
>DAHXNI010000008.1 GCA_027365475.1 Pseudomonadota bacterium
CCACTAAGACATTCAGACTCAGGGGATTTTCGGTAACACGATCCGTCACGCCGCGCTCGCGTACAATGGCCCAGCGCTGTTATACCGCAGACCGCGCCTTTTGTCCAGCCTTCGTGATTATTGCCACATTGAGAATTGCTGAGCCCGTCCGGGCACACCGATGGGCCGCTTCGGTACGATAGCCCCCCGCAACCGGTCGGCGAACTCAGCCGTTGCGACGGAGTTCACGCGCAAGGGTTGCGGCCGAACGATTCAGGCTTCGGACAAGGACTGCCGGTTTGAGGCATATCCCGGCCATCACGGGCTCTGTCTGGATCATCGTTCGCTCTTCAATATTCAACGCATATAAAGCTTTCCCATGCAGCAGGATCTCTTCCAAAACGTTGCACTTGGTTTTTAAGCGCGCCCGTTCATAAGGATCCATAACCGTCTGGATACGACGAGGCCCGGTTGGCCGCATCCAATGCTTCCGGATCTGGGCGGGTTCCCGGGTGATGAACCCTCACCCGGGCGGAATCGAAATCCCGCCCGGTGAGGCGAAGGACTTCAGGCTTGCGTCAGCCGCAGACGCCGCCGGGCCAGAAACACGCCGAGCAGTCCGAGCAAGACCCAGGGGCCGAATCCGCCTGATCCGCCGCCAGACGACGTCGCGGGAGCGGTGACCGTGACGCTGAAGGCCGTGCTCGCGGTCACCCCGGAAGGTGCGGTCGCAAGAAGGTCAATATTGCTGGTTCCCGCCTGTCCGGCCGTGAGCGTATACGTGCAGCTGCCGGTGCAGTTCTGCGACAGATCGATCGATCCCGGAGGTACCGCTGCAGGATCACTCGACGTTGCAGTCAGGGTCACCGGCCCACTGGAGAACAGATTGAAGGAAACGGTCCCACTCGACTGCCCGGTCGTGAGCGCCAGAGGCGAAATCCCGCCAAAGGTCGGCTTCCAGACGAAGTCGACGGTGCCCCGTGCCGGAACCACCTCGTTCGGCCCGAGATCGGCGGTACAGGTCGCGGGCGGCGTGGCCGTCCAGGAAAAAGTGTTCGAAGCCGGGAGATCCCCAAGTGTCGGGGTGAACGTGAAACTCCCGTCAGTGAACGACAAATCCCCGCTCGAGGGCTGTGCCTCGACGGCATAGGTCAAAGGACAGGTGGTGCCATTGACGACGTCCGGCACGACGGTTCCGGAGACTGGACCTGCGGATTGCTCAAGATCGATGCCCGCCGGATCGCTGTAAATCGGCGGCACCCCCATGGCGATCCATTCGACTTTGGATGGAACTCCGGTGGTGATCGTCTGGAGCACGGTTCCGAAGTGCGCACTCGTCTCATTGGTATCGATCACCGAGACGCTCGTCGGCGAAGCACCATTATTCTCCACATAAAGCCGGGTGCCATCGGGACTCAGCGCCTCGGCATACGGTTCACTTCCCACTGCGACCGACGTGTATTGGCCGGTCGCGGTATTGACGAGCTCGACCTGGCCGGAAGATTCCTCATCCGTGACATAGAGCCAGCGCCCGTCCGGGCTCGCAATGATCTGACCGAGAGTGAAGGATCGATCGCTCCCGAAGTTGATCTCTTGAGTGATCTCTCCCGTCGCGAGATTGAGGGCCGCAACACCCATGTCGTACACACCCGTACTCGCAACATAAGGATAGCCCCCAAGCCAGGCCGTCTGTCCATTCGGACTCATCGCCAGAGCATAGGGGTAGGTGAAGGGCAGCGTCGCCTGGAGCGTCGAGACCGTAATCGTTTTCAACTGACCCGTTTGGGTATCGATGATCTCCAAAGCGCCCTCGCCAGCCCCCCCTTCATAGAGCGCAGCATAGACATGTGCGCCCGAGGGCCCCATGACGAGGTCGTATGGATAAACCGCGGCCCCTGTCCCGTAGGTCGCCTCAAGTGCCCCGGTCTCGGCGTTGATCGCGTAGATATCGTAATCCTCGTCCGACACATAGAGCGTCTTCCCGTCCGGACTGATCGCTCCGAGGTACGGATAGGGAAAGTAGAGTCCCTCATGGGCAAGATCGAGCGTGTTCGTCACCGTACCGGTTGCGATATCAATCACGGATATGTTTTCGCCCCCATCGTTCAAGACGTAGAGCGTCTGGCCGTTCGGGCTCAGGATGGCATCCTCGTCTTCCGTGGAGCTACTTTCCGCCTGATCGCCGGTCGCAATCGTTCCCGAGGCAAACGTATCCGTATCGAGATTAAAAGTCGAGATCGATGAGCAGTCTGTGGAATCATAGCTACAGGTATAGTCGCCGTAATGCACGAAATACGCCGACAATGCTGGACCCGTCGGCGTGGCGCGGGCGGCGTGCCCGAATAATCCCGCCCCCATGAGGGCGGCCATGAGAAAACCAAGCCCGAACGCTGCACGCCGGATGCAGGTGGGCCCGGCAGAGCCTCCGATCCGGCTATTGTGAAAAGTACGCATGGATGCCTCCTCACCGGTCTGCTGTGAACAAAGCCCGTATAAATGCTGGGTCGTCAAATAGAGATTTGATACCCGCACTCAACGCGCGATCCATGGCAATTCCGGCGTTGTATCCCGATGCGAGCATGCTGCCTGTCTTTCCGGTAGCCATAATATCCTTGGAGAACACTTCCTTCCCTCTTTTCGTCATGACGGCGACCGCCATGTTCAACTTGGCAACAGCTTCTCCCTCTAACAATCCGAGATGGAAGGTGTTGTGGAACTCCTTGACGGTTGCGTTCACCATGACCGGCCCATGGCTCCCCGTACCGAACCCGCGAGCAACAAGCTCTTCCTCAATGGCACCTCGTACGATCTTCGATATCGGCTCCTTGGCGTATATGGAGGCCATGGACATGCCGAAGCCGTTTTTCTTGCTTCCGATCCTCTTGTGCTTCTTGTGGTTTTCCACCACGACATTCACCACCACGTTTTTCGCGTTCGGCAGGGCCGCCACGTTCTTCTGCGGTAGATAGGTAAGCGGTGTGGTGGCCGTGGTGAAGGCGCATCCAGAAAGGGCCGGAATAATTATCAGTATGGCAATAAGCGACTTGCGTAACATATGCACTTCCTCCTATTGAAGGGCGATTTCAAATTTGAAGCGCAACCCCTCTGTTGTTTAACTAGTAGAGCGTTCCATTAAAAAGCAGGCATATCATGCGGACTCGGGTTCAAAGTCAAAGTTTCTCCATCGGTGAACAACAGGGCTGGCGTTGATTTCCTTGACTCCTTTGAGAATGCGTTCCTTGAGTTCTTCCCAGGA
>DAHXNI010000031.1 GCA_027365475.1 Pseudomonadota bacterium
TATAAGGAAGTCCGACGTATTCTTCTGGCACGTTCTCCGGCGCAACTGAGCGTCAATAGGCACGAGTTGCAGATGATGTCTGTCTATCAACCGTGTGCGGATAAATCCTCTGTACAGATTTGTACAGGTTTATAGGAACAGTGGCTGGAACCAATCCAGCCATGGCTCAGAGCGGCTTGAACTCTGGAGCGAGCGTTTGGTCTAAACTGGCAGTCAACCAATGCAGGGTTCCATACGTTATCATCCGAGACTGCTGCCATATCAGCAGGAGGTGACTGACATGAATAAATTGTTTGCTGTTTCAAGTCTTGCCCTTTCCATTCTTTTGGCTGGTGCCGTATCTGCCAAACAGATACTCGTAAGCCCTTCGCGTCCACATGGGATTATCTCGACTGCACAGCCCGCTGGGCCGCAGGGATACCGGGTCCAGGTGGTTACGATCAATGGGCAGCTCATGCCGGGCCTGCATACGCACCGCTCGACCTATTGGGTTGCGCCCGGACGTTATACCATCGGGTTTCAGGCCATCATGAACAACTTTTCCGGACCGGGCTTTTCGCCAGCAGGTGTGGGCGGGCCCCAGAACCGGAAGACCATTACGGTGAATGTCCGGCCTGGCTGGGAGTATTTTTTTGCGGCGAAAATCGTCCATGACCGGGCTTATCTCTGGAGGCCCATGATTCTGGAAAAGAAGCGGATACCGGGCTATCACAGCCATAGCTGACCCGGTTTCCGGAACCGTTGGGTCTACTCCTACACAAGAGTCTGTTTTTGTGTCAGAATCTCTGAACCCGGATGAACCGGGCCCTTAGTTTATGGCTGGGGCGAGAGTGATCCGGCCCGTAATTCAAAAGCGGAGAATAAATCGTGCGAGTGGGGATAGTAACTGATGCTACCTGCGACCTGCCTGCGAACTTTATAGGGCCGGGTCGCATTGAAATTCTGCCTGTGAATCTTCATGTCGGAACCCAGATATTTGTGGACAAACGAGATGAGGAGCAGACCCAGCGTTTTTACCGGATGTACCTCGGTCGGCATGACCATCAGGCCATCACCAAGCCCTTTCCACCCAAGGAAATCGCGGATCTGTTCCTGAACGACTGGGTGAAACGCTACGACCGGATTCTGGTGCTTACCGTCACTTCTGCGCGCAGCGAAATTTACAAGAATACGAGCGAGGCGTCTTACACGATCCTTCGGGACTACAAGAAGATACGGGCTCAGGTCAATCTCACCGAACCATTTCTCATGCGAGTCTTTGACACGCATACCCTTTTCACGGGCCATGGACTGATGGCCTTTGAAGCACTCAGGCTGCGGGATGTCGGACGTCAGGGATTTGACGTGATCCGCCGTCAACTTGAGTCGATCCACCCAAAGATCCGTGCCTATTTTCTGCCAAACGATGTGTACTATGTCTATAACCGGGCCAAACTGCGCGGCGAGGAAAGTGTGAACTGGCTGACTTACCAGATTGGAAGCATGCTTGATGTCAAGCCCATCATTCAGATGGTGGAAGGCAGTACTGAAATTGTGGCTAGACCCAAGGGATTCAATGGTGGTCTCGACTGGCTGTTTACGAAGGCACGTACCGAAATTGAGCATGGTCTTTCAGTGAAGGCCGTCTGCATGAGCTATGGAGGTGAACTCGACGAGATCAAAAAACTGGAGCCCTATCAGGAATTCGTGAAATTTGCCCATGGCCATAAAGTCGCTACCTCGCTTGCGCTGATGAGTGTCACAGCTGGGATCTATGTCGGACGAGGTGGATTTTCGATGGCCTACGCCGTCGCTTGACCTTGCAGCCTTATTTTCTGACACTTGCCTCCTACCACCGTTGGGCCTACAGAAAACTGATCGAAAGCCTCAAGCCGATCGACGATCAGGAGTATCGGCAGGATGCGGGTTTGCCATTCGGCAGTATCCACGGAACCTTGAACCATCTGCTTCTGGTTGACCGGTTGTGGCTCGCGCGTTTCGAGCATCAGCCGGCAGCGTACACCCGGCTAGATGAAGAAATCGAGCAGGACCGGTTGCGTCTCGCATCTGCTCTGGACCAGGGGGTCGAACGGTGGAGGCAGGTATTGATGGGCTGGTCAGATGAGCGGTTCTCGGGCGATCTTTCATACCTCACGACCGAAGGAGTGCCGCGCTGCCTCCCGGTGATCCCACTGCTCGCGCACGTTTTCAATCATGGCACTCACCACCGGGGTCAGATCACGGCTGTTATCACGAGACTGGGCTTCGATTATCCGGTCTTGGATTTGCCATATTTTTTGGCCGAGGCCCATTCGCTGTTGTAAAGAATGCATGGTTCGACAAGCCGACTTCAATGGAGCATAAGAGCGCTGAGTCCCATCAACACGCAATAGACGGCAAAAGGCCTCAGTGCCGTGACTTCTCGAAAACGGAAGTAGCGCATGAGAAACCAGATGCTGAACCACGCGCAAAGACCTGCTACCAGACCTGCGAGCAGGATTGATCCGAGAAATGAACTCGCGCCGGTGTGGTTCAAAAACAGCTTGGGTATCTCGAGCAGACCGGCAGCGCCGATGATAGGGGTCGCGAGCAAAAAAGAAAAACGGGCGGCCGCTTCGTAATCCAAACCAGTTGCGAGACCAGTCACCAGGGTTGCTGCCGAGCGCGAGATCCCGGGAATGAGCGCAGTCGCCTGCGCGAGGCCAATGCAGAGAACTTCTGCGGGCCTGAGTTCGTCCAGGTGTCGCCGGACTCCTTCGCGCCGCTTGAGGCGGTCTCCAACCCAGAGGCCCACGCCATTCAAGACCAGGAAAACCGCTGCGACTGTAAAGCCGGCAAAAAGGCCCCGGACCCACCTCTCGAGCAAGAGTCCCAGGAGGCCTGCGGGGACTGTACCCAGCACGAGTAGCCAGAACAGACGGGTTTCAGGCTGTGTGGTTCTACCCCGTGTCTGAATCAGGCTTTTCAAAATCCCCCACCAGTCGCGCCAAAAATAGGCGAGCAAAGCCGTTGCCGTTCCGACGTGCAGAACTACGATGAATGGCAGAAACCAGGGTGCTGCGCGATTGATCTTGAGATGGAGCAGTGCCGGGATGATGATGCTGTGTGCGAGGCTTGATACGGGGAAGAGTTCAGTCAACCCTTGGACGAGAGCCAGAAAGAGCAGGCGGAGAGTCACCGGTCTTTTGCTTTCTCGGAACCGAGATCAAAGTGGATGCCCTGTGCGAGCGGTAACTCGCGACTGTAGTTAATGGTGTTGGTCTGGCGGCGCATGTAGTTTTTCCATGCATCCGATCCGGATTCGCGTCCTCCGCCCGTAGCCTTCTCACCGCCGAAAGCGCCACCGATCTCGGCACCGGAGGTACCGATATTCACGTTGGCAATTCCGCAATCGCTTCCCCGAGCTGAAAGAAACACCTCGGCATGGGCAATTTGTCTCGTAAAGATTGCTGATGACAATCCTTGTGGGACAGAGTTGTGGAACGCGATTGCTTCATCGAAATCACGATAGGTCAGGATATAGAGTATGGGGGCAAAGGTTTCTTCTCGGATCAAGGGCCAAGTGGGTTCGGCCCGGACCAAGGTTGGCTCGACGAAATGGCCCGGACGATCCAGCACCTGTCCGCCGTATAAAATCTGTGCACCACGGGATCGAAGATCCTGTAGGGCAGCCTGGTACCGTTCGACTGCACCTCTGTCAATGAGGGGACCCATGAGTGTTTTCGGGTCGAGCGGATCGCCGATTTTGATTTGTTGGTAGGCGCGGACCAGTCGATCGATCAGGGTATCTGCAATCGAAGATTCGACAATGAGTCGCCGTGTGGAGGTGCAGCGTTGCCCAGCAGTGCCGACTGCGCCAAAGACGATGGCAGGTACGGCAAGATCGAGATCAGCCGATTCATCGACAATGATGGCATTGTTGCCGCCCAGTTCGAGGAGGCAACGCCCCAGTCGCTTGGCCGCAATTTCAGCCACACGAATTCCGATTGCGGTCGATCCGGTGAATGACATGAGCCCGATACGCGAATCGGCGTAAAACCGCTCTGCCAGCTGATTGTCTGTGGTGGTGAACAGACTCGAAACCTGAGGAAAACCATTGGCTTCAAGCACATGGCTCACGATTTTCTGAACTGCAACGGCCGATAGGACGGCCTTGGGTGATGGTTTCCATACTGTCACATCGCCACAGATCAAGGCCAGAAACGCGTTCCAGGCGTACACCGCAACTGGGAAATTGAATGCAGTCGCGATCCCGACGATGCCAAGTGGATGCCACTGTTCGTACATCCTGTGTTCGGGGCGTTCGGAGTGCAACGTGAGTCCATAGAGCATGCGTGACTGCCCGACTGCAAAATCGGCCATGTCGATCATTTCCTGGACTTCTCCGTCTCCCTCTGCCTTGATTTTCCCCGTTTCCAGACTGATCAGGCTGCCTAGGGCGTCTTTATATTGCCGCAAGGCCTCTCCGATCAATCGGACAGCCTGGCCGCGTTTCGGAGCAGGGATGCGTCGCCAAGCGTCGAAAGTCACCTGGCTTTCGATGAGAAGTCGTTCGTAGTGTTCTGGGTGAGTGGTCGCGAGAGTTGCGATGCGAACACCATTCGAGGGGCTGTGAATCTCAAGTCTCGGCATTTCCGGTGAGATGAGCCAACCGCACTGGCCGCTGAAGGTACCTGGCAGATCCCGACTGGGATCGAGATCCAACTGGGCGAGGATGTTTGCGGTGGTCATCGGGTTATGCATGGCAGGTGTTTGGAGCGGGTTGAGTCAGGAGTTATGGATGGTCGAGAGATTGGGAGATTGGCGATAGTACGCACCAAACCGGTTGCCGAGAAAGGCATCGAGCGTGAAATTCTCCTGGCGGACTAGACCATGATGTGCCTTCGGGTTTGCCAGGACGAGATCGACTACAGCCGAGATTCCAGCCGCTGTGGTGATTTGAATGGCAGACCAGAGCGAGTTGCCGACCCGTCCAGGATAGACTGAGTTGACATAAGTCTCCTCGTAAAAACCGCCGTTGCGCAATCCATTGACATTGACATAAATCAAAACTACATCTTGCTCGGTCCGGGGGATCGAGTTTTCCAGGATCGATTTGAGAGTGGCACGGTCATGATTCAGCCGTAGGTCGTTCATGAGAAACCGAACCAGTTCACAGTGGCCCGGATATCGGATTGTCTTGTAGGTCAAGGTTTCGATTCTGCCGCTGTAGGTCTGGGACAGCGATCCCAGCCCGCCGGATGTGTTGAAGGCCTCGTAGCGACGTCCCTCAAGTTCAATGCTCTCCATTCCTTCCAAAGGCTGGATTTCCACTTCCTTGCCGTCAATGATTCCCCGGCAAGCGTTGCCGTATTCATTGATGACCCCGTCGGAGGACCAGGTGAGCGCGTATTTCAGAGTATTGGAAGGAAACTGGGGTAGTGCACCCACGCGCAGTTTGGCTTCATGGAGTCGTTCAAAATGGCACATGAGCGAGTGGGCGACGATGCTGATAAAACCCGGGGCGAGTCCGCATTGTGGCACGAAGCTTGAAGTGGCTCCCTGACTGATTCGGTTGACGGCATCAGTTACCGAGACATCCTCTGTGAGGTCAAAGTAGTGTCGATTCTTCTCACGAGCGACCTCCGCCACTGTAACATTGCAATAAAAAGGCAGACTTGAGATCAGCGCTTCGATTCCATGCTGCTCAACGGCTCGGGCAATCTGGTTTCGATCCGTTGCATCAAGATGCAGAGGATGAAGGGGTTTTTGCGGAAAAGCTTGAGCTGCGCGCGCGGCCACATCCGGCTGGCTGTCAGCCAGATATACCGTGTAATCTCCTGAATCGGCCAGCATGCCGGAAAGGAGCGAACCGATTTTTCCCGCTCCCAGAACTAGGACCTTTTTCATACTCATGCACCTCAGCTTGCTAGGTCGTGCGGCGCTGTTCCATCCGCTGGTCCGGCAAGCGCCACGCCCGGAACGGATTCTGCAGGTATTCGCAATGGAACTTGATAATTGTGCCAGTTTTTAACGGCTGATGCCAGTCGGTTTTCCGACATGGAGGCTGAGTCAGCGTTGATTCGGAGCTGAATACCGGTGATCACAAGTTCTAGAGTGCTTTGCTATAGTACGATTGACCAAGTCAAGTTCCTAAATTTTCCAGGAAGGCAACATCGATATTCACTGACTTCGGAGGAATGCCAACCATGCGTACTGAATTGCTCATGCTCGGTCTAAGTGTGATATTGGGGCTCGTGCAAATCCTCTTACCGACTTGGACTCCCGTATCGTTGCGTGGATTACGCTGGGCTTTGGGGCCACGGGATGAGAGTTTCCCTCAACCATCCGGTTTAACAGGACGTCTCGATCGTGCGTTGCATAATTTCCTTGAAACCTTTCCCTTATTTGCCGGAGCCTTACTTGCGGTTTTGGTGAGTGGACGCACCGATCAAGTGAGCATCCTTGGAGCGGAGCTCTATTTCTGGGCGCGTCTGATCTATGTTCCTGCATATGCCGCTGGGATTCCGGGCTTGCGCACTCTCGTCTGGCTTGTTTCTGTTCTCGGGATTGTTCTGGTTTTGATTGCCCTGCTTTGATAAAACGGATGGCCAGATAACTACCAAGGAGGCTTTGTGAGGGGGCGTTGAATAAAGACATGGAGATATAGTAGACTAGACGGTCTAGTCAATATTTTATTGAGCACAATCCGTGGCGAACGCACAAAACACGACCAAATGTGCCGAACGGGAAGCGGCCATTTTGTCCGGCGCAAGAAAAGTATTCCTCGCATGCGGGTTTGGAGGCGCGACAATGGATGCCATTGCGATCGCATCCAATGTTTCGAAGCAGACGGTTTACAACCATTACGGGTCGAAGGAGGATCTTTTTGCGTCAATGATCCGATCGAGTTGTCGGGAAATCCTCAAGGTACTTCAGTCAGCTGCCCCCAAAGGGGATCCGCAATCGCTTTTACGGCTGGTGGGCGAACATTTTCTTGAAATGGCATTGGATCCAGCCAAGATCGCCCTGCGTCGGGTTCTGTTGGCCGAGATTTCCCGGTTTCCCGAGCTTGGGCAGATCTATTACCGGTCCGGTCCGGCCTACTTGCGTCAGTTTCTCGCCGAGTATCTGGCGGAACAGAACGCCAATGGTACGCTTGACGTTGCGGATCCCTCCCTCATGGCCGACCAGTTCATCGGGATGCTCGCGGCCTGCTCGCAGAAGGCTGAACTGGGGATCCAGCCGGTGATGGATGAGAGTGCACGGAGGCGCTATATCGACCATGCCGTGGACCTGATCATCAGTGCTTCGCAACCCGCGCACCTTGGCGAGACCAGCCGGGAGGCACACCATGCTTGAACCCAGCCACTCCACACGCACGGTCCGAACCATGACGTTGCTTGTGCTGGCATTTCTTGCGGGGTGTGCAGTCGGTCCCGCATATGTCAGACCCAAAGTTCCATCAGTCAAGGGATATACCGCGCGAGCCGAGCCTTTGCAGAGCCGGAATCATGCACACGTGCCGACGCAACGGTTCCAATATGGTGCCGGACCCGGATCTGGATGGTGGCAGGGTTTCCACAGCAAGCTCATTGATTCATTGATCGATCAGGCTCTCCGGGACAATCCAGGGCTTCATGCCGAGGAAGCAACCTTAGAGGAGGCGCACTATGCTCTGCGTGCGGACCAGGGGATTTTCTTCCCACAGGTCTCACTCGGGCTGAGTGGCGAAAGGAATCGGCCATCGGGAGCGACTTCCGGTGGAGTATTCCATCCGCCAATTTTCAACCTCTATACCGGACAGGTTTCGGTCAGCTACTATCCCGATATTTTTGGGCTCAATCATCTTCTGACTGACCAGGGACGTGCCGAGGAGGCTGTTGCCCAGGATGAACTCGACGCAGCCCGCCTCACGCTCGAAGGCAACGTCCTCAATACCCTTTTTGACTGGATCGCCTTGCGACAGGAAGTGGCTGCACAGTCCCGCACCATCCATGATCAGCGAACACTGCTATCCCTGGCCGTCAAGCGTTATCGGTTGGGAGCGGATTCGGAGCTTGATGTTCTCACCCAGCAGACGGAACTCGCCTCCTCTGAAGCCGCGCTTCCGCCGCTTGAAAGCGCACGCGACCAGGCAGCCCACCTGCTTGCGATCTATTTGGGTGAGTTTCCAGCACAGGCACTTCCTCTCGGCCAAATGGGATTCCGGACGATCCATCTGCCGCGCCACCTTCCGGTGGCGTTGCCCTCAGATCTGGTTCGCATCCGTCCGGACATCCTGGCTGCAGAAGCCCAGTTGCGCGCTGCCAATGCCGTGGTCGGGCAGCGTGTGGCTGCGATGTATCCACTCGTCGAATTGACTGCGGGCGGGGGAGTTGAGAGCAACAGCTGGCGTAATCTTTTCCTCTCAGCGAGCCGGATCTGGGACATCGGTGCTGCCCTCACAATGCCTATTTTTGACGGTGGAACGCTTGAGGCTGAAAAGCAGGAGGCTGTTCAATCCTACCGTGCATTGTTTGCCGATTATCAGGCAACCGTGCTCAATGCGTTCGCGAACGTGGCAGATACACTGCGTGCACTGGAACACGATTCCAGCACACTGGCTGCACAAGCGCGTGCCTTGAATGCCGCGGAGCGCGCCTTTCATCTCGTGCAGGTTGAATATCGTTCGGGCGCTGTCAACTACTTGAGTGTTTTGGCCAGCGAAACGGCACTTGAAAATGCAAGGATCGGGTATGTTGAAGCCCAGGCAGGTCGCTATACCGATACTGTTGCTCTGTACGTAGCGCTGGGCGGCAGCCGTCTTCCGGTCGCCCCCCATCACCCCTCGTCCCAGTCTCATGCATCAGAGGAGGTTCGCCCATGAGCGGATCACAAAA
Organism: Pseudomonadota bacterium; assembly: GCA_027365475.1. Taxonomy (GTDB): domain Bacteria; phylum Pseudomonadota; class Gammaproteobacteria; order JAKAQQ01; family JAKAQQ01; genus JAJZNM01. Next base: position 8,841 of record DAHXNI010000031.1, read on the forward strand.
GCGTGTACTCATCCTGAGTTCGATCGTTGCCGGTGTCGTTCTGGCTCTCCTCATCGGCATCCGCACCTGGATGGGATATGAGGCCGCTGCGGCGATGGCACACAGGGGGCCGATGCTGGTGAGCGTGACCACTGCGCCGGTCCGGACGATGCCCTGGACGAAAAACATTCACGCGGTTGCCAACCTGGTGGCTGTATCAGGAGTGGAGCTTACCCCTCAGCTGGCGGGGCAGATTACTGCCATCGATTTTCACTCAGGCGAGTATGTCCATCGGGGACAGGTCTTGATCGAAATCGATGACTCCAACGTCCGTGCACAGTTGGCAAGGGACCGAGCCGCTCTCACGCTTGCAGAGATCAACTATCGACGTGCGCTTCGCCTTTATAAGGTCAATGCGACGAGTCGTTCAACACTAGATACGGCGCTGGCCAATCGGAACTCGGCCCGTGCAGTGGTTGCAAATGATGAAGCGACTTTGGCCAAACTCCGTTTTCAGGCTCCTTTTTCCGGCTGGATCGGGGTACGGCAAGTGAGTCTTGGTCAATACCTCATTCCCGGGGCAACGATTACATCGCTCAACGTCTGGCAGCCACTGCGGGTTGAATTCACGGTTCCCCAAAATCAGGTCGCCAAGATCCGTCCCGGAGTACCGATCACGGTTCGGGTTGATGCCTACCCGAAGCATCCATTTGGGGGACATATCGTGGCTGTGAGTTCACGAATCAATCCGGCTACACGGAATCTTTCCGTCGATGCTGAAATCCCAAACCGGCATCAATGGCTCCGCCCTGGCATGTTTGGCGAAGTTACACTTGAGATCGGGCATCCGCATCCCACGCTTGTCGTTCCGAGCACGGCACTCACTTACAGTACTTTTGGGGATTACGTTTATGTGATCCACCAAAAGAAGATATTGGGTCACCTCCTTCCCGTGGCGATTGCAACGCCCGTCCAGGTGGGGTCTGTCCGGGGAAGCATCACACCCATACGTTCTGGCCTCAAGCCTGGTGAACGTGTCGTGACGGCCGGCCAAATCAAACTGAGAAGCGGTATGCCGGTTTCCATACACGGAACCCAACCCTGAGTCGAGGAGACCCAGATCATGCGATTTACGGATCTCTTTATTCGACGCCCGGTTCTCGCAACCGCGTTGAATCTCATTATCCTCATATTGGGGTTGCGTGCCTGGACGTCCATGACGATCGAGGAATACCCACAGGTGACGAGCACGCTTATCACCGTGACCACTGCCTACCCGGGTGCTGATCCTTCGACCGTACAGGGTTTTGTGACGGCACGGCTTGAGCAAGCCACCGCTCAGGCACCCGGTATCGATTACATGACTGCGGTCAGTGCACAGGGACTGTCGACCGAAACGGTCTATATGAAACTCAACTACAACCCGAATGCGGCTGTCGCCCAGATTCTTTCGAAGGTTCAGCAGGTGCAGAACCAGCTGCCTCCCGGAACACTTTCTCCGGTCATTAATGAAACGGTCGGTGATCAGACCGCACTGATTTACCTTTCGTTCTATAGCAAAACCTTGAATGAACAGGAAGTCAATGATTATGTGCTCCGAGTGGCACAGCCCATGATTCAGGGCGAACCCGGCGTAGGGGAGGCACAAATCGTTCCAGCCGGGACAGGGCCGAGTGGCAACAGCTATGTACTGCGCGTCTGGCTCAATCCCAATAAGCTGGCTGCACTCAATTTGTCTCCTGCAGATGTGGTCCAGGCACTGGCTTCCAACAACTACATCAGTACTGTAGGCCGGACGAAATCGGCGAATATTGCACAGACGATTTCGGCTGAGACGTCGCTTGACAATGTCCGGGCTTTCAAGCGTCTCGTGGTCGCCCAGAACGGTCAGACCCTGATCCGGCTATCTGATGTTGGCCGTGTTACCCTCGGGGCGCAAAACTATAATCAAGCGGTTTATTACAACGGCACGCCAGCCGTATTTATCGGTGTGTTTCCAAGCCCGGGTGCCAACAGCCTGACTGTCGCACACGGCGTCCACCAAGCATTCGCACGGATGCAACGGAGCCTTCCACCCGGCATCCGGATCGCCATTCCTTATGATGGAAGCCGCTTCATCGTGCAGTCAGTTCAAGAAGTGATGCTCACGATCGCTATCACGCTCGGAATTGTTGTGATCGTGATCTTCCTGTTTCTGGGTTCGATGCGCTCGCTCACGATTCCTGCGGTTGCAATACCCCTTTCCATCATCGGTGCCGGAATCTTTATGTCGGCAGCCGGTTACTCGATCAACCTACTCACGCTCCTTGCCGTCGTTCTGGCGATCGGTCTCGTGGTTGATGATGCCATCATTGTGGTTGAGAACATCCATCGCATCATGGAAGAGGGGCACTCTGGGCGCGAGGCGGCGATTCTGGGCGCACGAGAGCTTGCCGCACCCATTGTGGTTATGGCAACGACTCTGGCTGCCGTCTTTGCGCCTATCGGACTGACCGGTGGACTCACGGGAACCCTATTTTCCCAGTTTGCATTCACATTGGTTTTCGCCGTGGCGGTATCGGCTATCGTGGCCCTGACCCTTTCGCCCGTTCTGGCTTCCAAGGTGCTGCGTCCGGCCCAGTCGCATGGATTTGCTCATTTTGCAGATGCCGTCTTTGATCGTATTCGCAAAAGCTACAGCCGATCACTGGCACGCGTGATTGAATACCGCATCGCGGTAGCAGCACTGATCCTCGTGGTGATGGTTGCCATTCCGGTTTTCTTTCTCAATATCCCGGGAGAACTGGCACCGACTGAGGATCAGGGTCTTCTGCTGGTCTCCGCAACGGCTCCCCCGACGGCCACGCTCCATTACCTCAACCACTATTCCGCTGATATCCGGAAGATCTTTTTTAGCTTTCCGGAAACCAAACAGGTGTTTCAGATCAATGGAATCTCGCTCACGGGCGGAGCAGGCAATAACGCGAGCGTCAATGGCATGAAACTTGTCAGCTGGACAAAGCGCTCGAAAACCCAGATGCAGCTTCTGCCGCTCCTCCAGGCTAAGCTCAATGGATTGACGGGTGTCCAGGCGGCGGCGTTCCAGAAGCCTACCTTGCCAGGGTCACCCACGGGATTCCCGGTGCAGTTCGTCCTGACATCGAGTGGCTCCTATCTTGCGCTGGATCATTGGGCCAATGTGATGATTGGCAAAGCGATGCAAAGTCACTTGTTCCTGTTTCTGACCAAGGATCTCCGCTATGACAACCCACAGATCAAGCTTCATATCCACCGTAACCTAGCGGGTACGCTGGGGATTACCATGGCGAAACTTGGCGAGAACCTGAGCCCGCTCCTCAGTGGAAACTATGTCAACCGGTTCAGCCTGAATGGGCGGAGTTATAAGGTGATTCCACAGGTAGCCAATCGATTCCGGGTGGATCCGAATCTATTGAGCGGCTACTATATCCGTGCCCAATCCGGGCAGCTCATCCCGCTTTCGACTCTCGTTTCGGTTCATACGAAGGTGGAACCCGAGTTCCTCCCCCAGTTCCAACAGCTCAACTCGGCTACTGTTGAAGGAGTAATGGCACCCGGAGTCACGCTCGGGCAAGCCTTGTCTTATTTGCGCTCGCTTGCGCACCAGGTCCTCCCCAGAGGATTCAGTTACGATTATGCTGGTCTTTCGCGACAATTCATGCAGCAGGGTAACGCATTTTTGATTACCTTTGCCCTCGCTGTGATACTCGTGTATCTTCTTCTGGCCATGCAGTTTGAGAGTTTCCGTGACCCCTTGATTGTCTTGATCACAGTTCCGATGGCCATATCGGGTGCATTGCTGTTTATGTACTATGGAGCTGCTACGCTCAATATCTATACAGAAGTCGGACTGGTTACGTTGATCGGCCTCATTACGAAACAGGGCATCCTGATTGTGCAGTTTGCGAACGTGATTCAGGAGAATGAAGGGCTCGACCGGGTGCACGCCGTACAGAAAGCATCCAGCATTCGTTTGAGACCGATCTTGATGACTACGGGCGCCATGGTATTCGGAGCCGTTCCCCTGATCCTTGCGGTCGGACCCGGAGCGGTCAGCCGTTTCGACATGGGTCTCGTCATCGCGACGGGTCTTGCGATCGGAGCCATTTTCTCTCTTTACGTGGTTCCGGTGATCTATACGTTCCTGGCTACGGAGAAGTCCCAGAGCCAGCCAAAGCCACCTCAAGGCCTGTCACCCTAGATTTCCTGTCGATCTGGTCGAGCCAAAGCGGGATTGGCCCAGTCGGCTGGCGTGGTTTCCATTGCCGAAGAAACGGATGCGATCTTACAGTGTGGGTGATGGCTGCTTCCGGGTCTGTTCGCCATTCGTGTTGGCAAATTGTCCCGATTGGTAGTCTTGTATCGCGCGTTCGATCTCGGCACGCGTATTCATCACGAAAGGTCCGTATTGGACGATTGGCTCGTTCAGGGGATGTCCCGCCAGCAGTAGCGCGCGTGCACCGTTGACGCCCGCCTTGATTTCGATTCGATCTCCAGCTCCGAGGATGCCCGCGCTATCGATCGGAACGGATTGCATTTGAGACTGGGGACCGACTTCGATGGTTCCTTCGTAAAGATAGACAAACACGTGATGACCCGGATCAATCGTCTGTGTGCAGAGGGCCTCTCGGGTCAGTTCAAGGTCCAGGAAGAAAGGCTGCGTATCGGCTCGTGCAATGGGTCCCTGAACCCTTCCTTTGTGGCCATCCGCATAACCAGCAATCACCCGGATGCGCGATCCCTCTCCGCATTCCACAACCGGTATTTCACTGGAGTCAATGTCACGGTAACTTGGAGGATCCATCTTCCGTGCGTTTGGGAGATTGATCCAAAGCTGGAACCCCCTCATGCGACCTTCGGTTTGCATGGGCATTTCGGAGTGAATGATACCTCTGCCTGCGGTCATCCATTGAACATCACCAGGGCCGAGATCTCCTACATGGCCGAGATGATCTTCGTGGCGCATATGCCCCTCAATCATGTAGGTCACAGTTTCAAATCCACGATGCGGGTGGGCAGGAAAACCCTGAATGTAATCCTCTGGTTTTTCAGTCCCGAATGCATCCAGCATGAGAAAGGGATCGAGGTAAAGACCTGGTTTTTGACCGATACTGCGTCTGAGTTTGACTCCAGCCCCATCGGTTGTGGCGACCGAAGGCAGGATGGATTGGAGAAGGCGGGTTTGCATGTCGAGCACCACTCTATTGACAGACCGCCAAAGCTTGCGCCTGTTCCTTGAGAGAGGTCGTTGCAAAGCTCAGGTCAGTCAAGCGATGCTGTCATTTTACACCCATATGAGACCGCCACTCCAATAACTAGTGTAAAATTAATCCGCGAAAAGTGATGTGGTCACTCCACACATGCGCCCTTTGAGTTAGCACTGATGAAGATTCAAAAAACAGGTCAACCGATCCGGGTACGTGCGGATCATGTACTTGAAGTCCCCCCCTATCCGTTGATCCCTGTGATTGAAGGAGATGGAGTTGGCGCCGATATCACACCAGTCATGCGCAAGGTCGTCGATGACGCAGTCTTCAAAGCCTATGGCGAAACCCGTGCCCTGATCTGGCACCCCGTCGAAGCAGGGGGAGGGGCTCGTTGCAACTCTTCGCAAACCCATCCGCTACCAGAAGAGACCCTTGAGATCCTGAAGCAGGAGGTGGTTGCCATCAAGGGTCCGCTCGAGACACCGGTTGGACGGGGATGGCGCTCGCTCAACGTGGCCATCCGTCAGGCGCTCGATCTTTATGCCTGTGTGCGCCCGATCCGTCATTTCCCCGGCGTGGTAACGCCGGTACGCCACCCCGAAGACGTGGATATGGTGGTGTTCCGTGAAAACACAGAAGATATCTATACCGGCATCGAATGGCCAATGGGGAGTGATGAAACCGTACGGCTCCTGCGCTTTCTGACATCAGACCTGGGTGTGGCTCCCCTCCGTTTCCCGTTGACCACAGCCATCGGAATCAAACCGGTCTCGCGTGAGGGGTCGCAGCGACTGATCGCCAAGGCCATTCAGTATGCAATAGATGCCGATCGCAGATCTGTGACCCTGGTTCATAAAGGCAACATCATGAAATACACAGAGGGGGGCTTTTGCCAATGGGGGTACGAACTCGCTGAAGCCTCATTCGGAGCACGAAAACGCGAGGGGAAGCGGGGTCTCTGGTTTGTAAACCCGGTCACTGGTCGCGAGATCCATATACAGGATATGATTGCGGACAATTTTTTACAGCAGGCCTTGCTTCAACCGGCTCAATTTGATGTGATCGCCACGCTCAATCTTAACGGAGACTACATTTCTGACGCATTGGCCGCACAAGTCGGGGGGATCGGGATCGCACCGGGTGCCAACATCGGAGATGGGACGGCTGTTTTCGAAGCGACGCATGGGACGGCGCCCGATATTGCGGGTCAGGATTCCGCCAATCCCTGTTCTATGCTTCTTTCTGCCGAAATGCTGCTGCGTTATATCGGTTTTCGTGAAGCGGCCGATTTTCTGGTAACCGGCATTCGTGGTGCCTTGGCGCATGGGTTCTGGACGCCTGACCTGATCCGCGCAGCACAAAATGCAAAGGGAGGCGATCAGGGCGAGCAGCCCGTGACACTGGCTGAAACGGGATTCACCCTTCACCCGGTCGGAACCCGTGGGATGGGTGAAGCGGTGATGCTCTATATGGACGTGCCCGGCGCTCTGGGGTAAGGTGAAGGGTAGAGAGCGGCCATATTCGGATCGCCATGAACCGTGTTCGCGTTTTTTTGATCGATGACCAGAAACTGATTCGGACGGGCGTCCGGAAAATACTTGAGGATGAGGAAGATATCGACGTGGTCGGGGAGGCATCCTCTGGCGAGGAGGCGTTGAGACTCGTGCGCGATCTCAAGCCTGACGTTGTGCTCATGGATATTCATATGCCTGGAATGGGTGGGCTCGAAACGACTCGCCAACTCGCTTCTCTCGATCCGCGGCCTCGCATCATCGGGCTTTCCGTGTCGGGCCAGGAACCCTATCCCAGCCACTTGTTTGCGGTCGGAGCACAGGGTTACCTCAGCAAGGACTGTGCGGCCGACGAAGTGATCGAGGCCGTTTGGGCTGTCATGGACGGGGAGCGATATTTGAGCCGGGACGTCGCTCAGGATTATGCCTTGACGCATGCTGATCCCGCATCGGGGCAGGCGAATCTGAGCTGTCGTGAAACAGAAATCCTGGTGCTCCTGTGTGAAGGCAGGAATGCCAAGGATATCGCCGAGACGCTCCATATCAGCCCAAGTACGGTTCGCACCTATCGACACCGCCTCTACGCCAAGCTCAATGTCCATAGTCCCATCGAACTCATCCGCGAAGTTTGGCTCCAGGGACTCATCCCGGGACAAGTCGGCCCGGAACATTCGCGGGATTCATAATGCCATTCTTTCCGAAAAGAGTGCGTGCACCGGATTTTCCGGCTAATGGAATCTGGCTCAATGTGAATCAGCCACTTGATCTTGCGACACTCAGAGGCCAGGTGGTTCTCCTCGATTTCTGGACGTACTGTTGCATCAATTGCCTGCACGTCCTGCCGGATCTCCATGCGCTTGAGACCCAGTTTCAGGGCCAACTGGCCGTGATCGGCGTTCACTCACCAAAGTTCGAAGAGGAGAAAAATCCGGAACGTGTGGCGCTCGCACTTAAGCGCTACGAGATCCATCATCCGGTTTTCCACGACCCGTCCATGCGCCTTTGGCAAGAATACGGTATTCGCGCCTGGCCCACCTTGGTTCTCCTGGACCGTGAGGGTCGTGTGGCATTCGCGGTGTCAGGAGAGGGTCAAAGGGAGGTTTTGGCTCGTGCCATTGTCCAGCTGCTAGCCGAGGGGGCGGATCGAAGCCCATCGGGTACCGATTTGCAAAAGGCGTGGCAGCAGGAGAATCGCAGTCTTTGGTTTCCGACCAAAATGATTTGGAGAGAGGGGCGGCTCTTCGTTGCGGATACGGGGCATCACCGTGTCGTCGCGATCGACCCAGATGGACAGATGATGGCACATTGGGGCGGTTTTGAGCCCGGATTCGCAGATGGCGATGGCGCGCAGGCCCGTTTTAGGGAGCCGCGTGGGCTCGCATGGATGAACGATACACTCTGGGTCGCCGATACCGCTAACCATGCCTTGCGTTCGATCGATCCATCCCGGGATGTCATACGCACCGTTTTTGGAGATGGCGTTCAGTCCCATCGACTCCTCCTGCCAGCGCGGCCGGATTCCGCCCACCCTACCGTACGACTCAACTCACCATGGGATGTCGCCAGATCAAAACACGGGCTTTATATAGCCATGGCAGGCTGTCATCAGATCTGGTTTGTCGAACCCATGAAGCAGGAGATCAGGCCGTATGCGGGAACCGGGCAGGAGGCCTTGACTGATGGTGGGCTTGCCGAGGCAACCTTTGCTCAGCCTTCAGGACTTTGTTGCACGCCGGACGGTTTGATTTATGTGGCCGATTCGGAAAGCTCTTCGATTCGCCGTATCGATCCGGATCGCGGAGTCGTCTCGACCCTCATTGGGCGCGGTCTTTTTGATTTTGGCGACCGTGATGGCGGAATCCGCTTTGCTCGGCTCCAGCATCCGTTGGCCGTGACTTGGCGCGACGGCAAGATATGGGTAGCCGATACCTATAACTCGAAGATCAAGATACTGGATCCGGATGAGGGTAAAATCACGACTTTTGAAATGGATATTGAACTCAATGAGCCGGAAGGCATTCTGGATACTCCCATTGGATTGTTCGTCGCCGATACCAACCAGCACCGGATTCTTTTGATCGACCCGGATCAGTGGTCTGCTCAAGTTTTTCATGGCTGAGCCCCCGACAGTAGGCGTACAACGCCGGACGCGAGCCGGTTTGAGCCCGGATCTTCGGGCCAGTATTCTCGCTGCACCTCCGAAACCAGGCATCTACCGGATGTATGGACCGGAATCCAAACTGCTTTATGTCGGCAAAGCCAAGCACCTCGCACACCGGCTCAAAAGCTATCTGGATCCAGACCGCTCAGGCATCAAAACCCAGAAACTCATCGAACAGGTGGTGCGGGTTGATTTCACGGTTACGCCCACTGAAGCCGATGCGCTTCTGCTCGAGAGCAACATTATCAAACATGACCATCCGCGCTATAACATCGTCATGCGTGATGATAAAAGTTATCCTTATATTCGTATTGAGGACACGCTTGGATTTCCAAGGTTGGTTTTCTATCGTGGACGAAGAGCCACCAAGGGAAAGTTATATGGGCCCTATCCGGATGCGAGTGGCGTCCGTCAGACTCTTCTTGACCTGCAAAAATTGTTTCGACTCCGCAACTGCAATGCCGGCTTTTTCAAAAACAGGACTCGACCGTGCCTCCAGCATCAGATTGGCCGCTGTTCAGCACCCTGTGTCGGCCGGATCAGTGAAGCGGATTATCGGCGTGATTTTGAAGATGCACTTCGGGTTCTCGATGGACGTGGGCGCTCACTGATTGATCACCTCTATACTCGTATGAATGAGTTTTCTTTGACTCTGGATTTTGAACGGGCGGCCGCACTACGCGATCTTGTGGCCCGCTTACAGCAGAGCCAGGAGCAGGAAGCAATCATTGCCGAAAAGGGGGATTGCGACCTTTGGGCAATCGAAAACCGTCAGGATTTGTTTGTGGTCGGGCTCACCCGCGTTCGTGACGGGCGACATCTGGGAACCTGGACGTGGTTCCCGACGGGGGAGGCCTTGATGGATGCACCGAGCGTCCTTTCCGCATTTGTATCCCAGTTCTACGAGGAGATCGTTCCGCCGAAGGTCCTGGTTGACCGTCCATTGCGGGATCTCACAATTCTCCAGGCTGTACTCGAGAAGCGATCCGATCACCCGGTTCTTCTGCTTGAGACCAGAGGGCACACGGAGAAACTTTGGCTTGAAATGACCTGCCAGAATATAAAGCTCGCAATCGATCGGCGTCTGGCCAGCCATGCGTTGCTTCGCGAGCGCTTCGACGCACTTCAAAGCAGGCTTGGTTGGCAGGGTCCGATTGGACGAATTGTCTGCTTTGATGTAAGTCACACTCAGGGAGAGGAAACTGTAGCCAGTGCGGTTGTCTATGGGCCAGAAGGCCCCCTCAAATCAGCTTACAGGCGGTTCAACCTCACGCTGGAGCGGCGCGGGGATGACTATGCAGGTCTCGATCAGGCACTCAACCGCTATTTTTCACGCATTTTACGCGAATCTGAACCGGGTCCCGATCTTTTGCTAATCGATGGCGGCATTGGTCAACTGCGGGTGGCGGAAAGACAGCTTGAGGAACTCGGCATCGCGGATCTACCTGTGCTCGCAATCGCCAAGGGGCCGGAACGTAAAGTGGGTGCGGAACGGATTTTTCTCAACAGTGGAAAACATGAACTCCATTGGGATCCTTACGATCCAGCGTTTCATCTTCTGCAGCAGGTCCGTGATGAAGCCCACCGCTTCGCCATCACAGGTCACCGCCGCCGTCGAGCAACGGCTCAGTTACAATCATTTCTGGAAGAGATCCCGGGGTTTGGACCCAAGCGCCGGGGGTTGCTGATTGCCGCGCTCGGCGGCTTGCAGGGCCTTACTACAGCCACCGAGAACGATATGGCACGCATTCCAGGCATCAGTCGTACACTCGCTAACCGCCTCTATCTTCATCTGCATTCCCATGAAAACCATGAAACTCCCTAATTGCTTGACTGCTTTACGCATCGGTCTCATTCCGGCATTCGTGCTGGTTTTTTGGATGCCAGGTATCTCTGCCCATGTGTGGGCAGCCTTGATTTTCGCAGTCGCTGCGCTGACAGACTGGCTGGACGGCTATCTCGCGCGGCGGTTGAAGCAGGGTAGCCGTTTTGGTGTCTTATTTGACCCCATAGCCGACAAAATGATGGTGTCGACGGCACTCCTGCTTTTGATCCAGGAGTTGCCCTACTGGTGGTTGGTGTTGCCTGCGCTCATCATCATCGGCCGCGAGATCACGGTATCGGGCCTCCGAGAATGGCTGGCTGGAGGAGAGAGTCAGGATAAACTGCCCGTCAAATGGCTGGGTAAGCTCAAAACAGGCGTTCAAATGATTGCTCTTTTCTGTTTGCTCATTTCTATACCGGGTTGGACGTCGATTGGCCTGCCTTTTGGTCTCTTTCTGCTTTATATGGCTGCGCTACTCACGATTTTGTCGGGGCTGGATTATTTGTGGCAGGCTTGGCCGTCAATCCGCCAGGGTTTGTGATCACCGTCGGGTCGCCCAAGTCTCATGTCAGAACATGATAAAGTTTATAGATATAGCTTGTAACATATTGTTATGATTGGTGCCCAGGGCGGGACTCGAACCCGCATAACCCGCGAGGGTCCAGGGATTTTAAGTCCCTTGCGTCTACCAATTTCGCCACCCGGGCATACTTTCATCGCACCGATCGGCCATTCGGGCTCGATGCTTCATTCCATGATTTTGCGAGCATCACAGTCTGCAGGGTCGGTGCCAGATTGCCTGTTCGCAAATCGCTGAGATCCAGTATACGCGGGGTTCACATTTGGCGGGCCGGTTTTCGACGGTGATCAGGCCTGTTGTGGCGGCTCCCCGTTTTTTGCTATGATCAAAACCATTGATAAGCTGGACGCGCGCGGGAATAGCTCAGTTGGTAGAGCGCAACCTTGCCAAGGTTGAGGTCGCGAGTTCGAGCCTCGTTTCCCGCTCCAATGCAGGCAACAGCTGCCGGGTTTGATGATGAAATAAAGGCCAGGTGGCAGAGTGGTCATGCAGCGGCCTGCAAAGCCGTCTACGCCGGTTCGATCCCGACCCTGGCCTCCATCTCACCAACAGTCTCGCCACCATGATTGATTGCTGGTGACCATGTTGAACGTGCTCCGTTGCGGGTTCCGATGGATCTCTCGCGTTGGAGTGCCGATAAAAATCGGCATAGGGGACGCGGTTACCCGCGCGCCCCTGCCACACCACCGGACATGCGGGTCCGCATCCGGCGGTTCGGTGGGTTGAGCTGATCCGCGAAGATCAGGCGTGGTAGTCCGAGAGAATCAAAGTAGGCATTGGGCAGCGCGATAGCCAGGGCCGGTGAGTTTGCCAAGTGCCACGGGCCGTGGGAACTGCCCGCCGTTTGAGCGGCTAGCGTGACCCCCACGCCGCGTTGGCGTAGCTCGGCAAATCTCGTGCGCCCTCGCTTCCACTGCTTCCATAGCACCGACCGCAATCGGCGCCGTAGCCACTGCTCAAGGTCACATTGGCACACAGGGCCGTGAGCGGTTCGATCCCTTCCCGGTCAGCCTTCGGAGCTTCACTCCTACGGTCTGCCAGCAAGGCCCGTCCCAATTGCTAGGGTCGTGTTTTCTGCCGCCTGTCGCTCATGAGTCGCGGCTACCTACTCCCCACTCCCATTACCCTGCTTGCGCAGGACCGTTGGGGCCTTCACCGGTTGCCCGGCTAGTACGCCCGCTGCTGACTTCTACCATCCGGTCAGGGCCGATCACTCGGTCCTCAGCCGTGAATCCAGGGCCAATGGCAGATCTCCCGAGGTAAGTTCGACCGCCTTCCGCACACAACCGCCGAATTTACAACCCGGGTGCTTGATGAATATGGACTTCGTGGCCCTTTGCCCACTCGCCCCACCCGGTATGCCTTGTATCCGGTTCTTGTCCATCGGCTCGTACGTTTGCTCCACGCTTCTTTCAGACCCCGCCTCGCGGCGACGCCCTTGCGCTTCGCTAACCCTTCACCTCCATCAGGTTGGGTAGGGGACCTGCACCCCCAAGCTGTCAAACAAGCTCGGCACACAAAAAGAGGGCAGGATCGATCCTGCCCTCAAGCGAAGTGGCTCGGTTCTCCAGAATCCGATTAAGGCATCCGTGAAGCTGTGTGCAGGGCATCCCCTCCGGTACGCGTCGGTATGGCCATAAAAGCCACCAGCGTACCGGTCACCGGATCTAGCGCCTGACCCGTAATCACTCCGCGATCGTTGATCTCCTGGGCATCGGTGAGGATGAGCGTGGTGCCCGGTGCAACCAGTTCATTAAGGTTCATCATGACACCCCTTTGCCAGATGAAGGCGGATTGTGCTGCCGTCCCACCAAATGATGTACCGACAACTTGGCCACGGTCGTTGATGCCGAGCGCTTCACTCAGCTGATTTCCGGGAAGTGTACCCAAGTTGCACGTCCCGTTCACTTTCTCGTCGTTGCAGATATATCGGCTGCTTGACCAGAAGAAGGCTTGAAAGTTGGGCGAACTCGGGCTGTCGCCAGGCAAATCGGAAAACCCGACGACTGCTCCACGGTTATTAATGTCCATGGGGGTATTCCAGTAGGAACCGCCCAGCGTGGGCAAAGTACGCACGACTTTGCCATGACGCCACATCACCATGTGCTCGGCTGTTTCGCCCCCGATGGCGCCGCCACATGTACCTGAAATGCCGACCACTTGTCCTTTTTGATTGATGGCTGTAGCCGCGCCATCCAGGTCGCCCGTATCGGGAGGCAGCTCCATCACCCGATACTGGTTCCCATGGCGTGCCCACATGACAGCTTCGAACTGGAGCACCTGATTGAACGCGTTGCAGGTCGGATCATGGATCGTGTTTTCAGCCCAGCCGACGATTTGACCACGATTGTTGATTCCCGTGGCGAATCCATCATATCCACCGAGAGTGGGCAGGGCATGCATCTTTCCGTTTTGCCACACAAACCCGAGGCAGATGTGGCCAGTTACGGTTGGAAACACGGCGAGTCCGCAGCTCCAGTCCTCACCCAGGGGGTTGAGCGCAGCCGTTTCGGCAATTCCCACGATCTCGCCCCGGTCATTGCGGTTTGGCCACGCGACCGCGCTGTTGGGCCCGCCCAGTGTCCCAAGATCCTCAGAACTGCCGTGGTTCCACAATTCGGCATGCATGGTGCCATCGTTTGGAAGCTCCGCAAATCCGGTGACCCAGCCACGATTATTGATACTGCTGCCCTGACTTACGGTCCCACCCAGAGGATTGCCGAGATTGATGACGCGGTAGCTGATGGAATGAGCGCTGGCTGTTCCCAGCATTAAAACCAGGGTTGCCCAGGCTGTGAATGATCTGATCAAGTATTTTGTGTTCATCTGACCTCCTCGTTCAAAGGTTATAGTGAGTCATCAAATTTCCGATCTACGTGTGGAGTATCGGTCAGATGGGTTGAATCGTTCGCAATTTCCGGACCCGGTTGCCCGTCGCCTGAATACCTAAAAAACAGATCCATCCCCTTGGATTCCAACAAAAAATGAAGGGCCTGGGGGGCAAGAGTATGCCAGCCATGCCCTGCATGGGGTTGTGACCATCACCTACGTTCTTGGAGCGCATGGGTGAAAATCCTCTCAAGAAGCGTTTCTAGCAGTTTCCAACTCCGACAACCGTGTCCGATAATGGCGAGCGGGGGAGGGGGATGCCCCTTAAGATAGCAATGTCCTCTCTTGCCGAGGCGCTGACGTGGAACTTGATGAAGCGATCTGTGAACAAGCGCGGCTCGCCCGAGATCCGCGATTTGACGGGCGTTTTTTCATCGGCGTCACATCCACCGGCATCTATTGCCGTCCGGTCTGCCCTTCCCCTCATGCCAAACGTGCCCATGTGTGCTACTTTCCGTCAGCCGCCGCCGCCGCAGATGCGGGGTTCAGGCCCTGTCTGCGCTGCCGCCCGGAGGTTGCTCCGGGCACTTCCGCCTGGCGTGGAACATCGGATACCGTGAATCATGCGCTGCGTCTGATTTCAGATGGAACACTGGATGAAGGCGATGTGGAAGCCTTGGCGGCGCGGGTTGGGGTTAGCGCACGACACCTATCGCGCTTGTTCATGCAGCATCTCGGCACCCGACCCATCGCCGTGGCGCAAACCCGCCGGCTGCATTTTGCGAAGCAACTCATCAGCGATACCGACCTGCCGATGAGCCAGGTGGCCCTGATTTCAGGATTTCAAAGTATTCGGCGTTTCAACGATATGATCCATAAGGTTTATCAGCGCTCTCCATCTGAACTCAGACGACTTGCGGAAGCTGACAAGCCCCGGCTGAGTACAGAGGAGTACTTGTTTCAGCTGGCGTACCGTCCCCCATACGATTGGGAATCGCTCATGGCATTTTTGAGTGCGCGTGCAACACCTGGAGTGGAATCTGTGCTGGATGGCCGCTATTTCCGGAGCATTCGGCTCAATCAGCATTCCGGAACCATCGAAGTGGGTCGCGTCGCGGGTAAGCATGCTCTTCAAGTTCGGATCCGCTTCCCGGATCCTGCGCATCTCCTGACCATCATCACCCGTCTCCGATCCATGTTCGATTTGGCTGCCGACCCGGAAGTCGTTTCTAAACATCTCGCCCATGATCCACTGCTTGCGCCACTGGTGGGGCGCTTCCCGGGGTTGCGCTTACCCGGGGCATGGGATGGTTTTGAGATGACGGTGCGTACGATTCTCGGGCAGCAAATCCGCGTCCAGGCTGCAACCATGCTCGCTGGTCGACTGGCTGAGCAGTTCGGTGTTCCCCTGGGAGTGATGGCTTCTCACGGATTGACATATACCTTTCCGGAGGCTGCCAATTTGGCTGCTGCTGAGATACACGGGTTACCTGAGTCACGCAAGCGCGCTATACAATCACTGGCGCGGGCCGTTATCAGTGGCCGGATCGTGTTCAATGCGGAATTGACGAATGGTGACCTTCCGGAATGCTTCAAAGCCATCAATGGCATCGGGGAGTGGACGACTCAGTATGTCGCCATGCGTGTGTTGAATGACCCGAATGCATTCCCCGCGCCAGATCGAGTTCTGCGCCGGACTGCCGGGCAGGGCGCATTGCTCACGAAAGGAGCGCTTCTCGAACGCGCGGAAGCGTGGAAACCCTGGCGTGCCTATGCGGCGATGTACCTTTGGAGAGGCTGACGCAGTGAGGTATCGGACCAATCGATATTCGAAACATTTCTTGAGGAGGTGAGACGATGTACTACTGGCATATACCGAGTCCTGTGGGCAAACTATTTCTGGCGGGTGACAAGGATGGTTTGCGGATGATCAATTTCCAGAAGGGCCGTCACCCGGGGCGCCACAAGCCCTACTGGAAGCGGGATTCCGCTCCATTCAGGGATGTCATCACTCTTCTGGAGGATTATTTTGCAGGTCTTCGACCCGAGTTCGATGTACCCATGATAGTCACAGGCACTCCTTTTCAGCTCGACGTGTGGTCCGCTTTAACAGCGATTCCTTATGGTGAAACCCGTTCCTACGGTGAAGTGGCACATGCGATTAAAAATCGCAGAGCCGCACGAGCCGTGGGCGCAGCTGTCGGGCGTAACCCTATTCCCATACTCATCCCCTGCCATCGGGTCATCGGTTCCACGGGCACCCTCACCGGATTTGGGGGCGGGCTTGATGCTAAACGGACCCTCCTTGCGATTGAGGCATCTGGAGCCTGATTGCTTGCAAGTCAATGGCTCAGGAGCCACCCTGTGCAGATCAGGTTCCAAGTGCTCCGAGAGGCGCCGTCTGAGCTGTCCCCCAATCGGCATCTCAGGAGCGATCAGAGTCTGCGTGATATAGTTACAGCCCTCATTCAAGTTTGATCGGGCATGAACAAGTACCCTGATCCTCCAAGTGGAGCAGACACAGGCACAGCTCCGTTGCCTCTGCCTCCCAAGACGAGACGCGTACCGTTGCCGAATGCCGTGCCCAAGCCAGTCAGCGAAGATCCCGATGCTCCTGAGCGGCTCGCTGCCATTCTCAAAAGCGCCACATATCAGGAAGCATACTGCGATACGGGTTTTCTCTCCAATCCGGATACGCGCGGTGTACGCCTGCTCCTGGATTATACAAAAACTGAATCCTGCCTTCAGAACAAAAACATTTCGGCCACAATTGTCGTATTTGGAAGCACCCGCCTGCGTGAGACGGCTGTTGCTGAGGCGCATCTCAAAGCAGCCCAGTTCTTGCTCGCTGAGGATCCAGATGATGAGGCGTTGCGGCAGCGGGTAGCGATCGCGGAACGCCTGTCCCGGAAAAGTGGCTACTACGAAGTCGCACGTGAGTTTGCACGTCTCGTCAATCAATCACAGGCACGTAGCCAGTCACAGCACCTTTGGATTATGACCGGTGGCGGTCCAGGCATCATGGAAGCAGCCAATCGCGGGAGTTTTGATGTAGGTGCTGAGTCGATTGGGCTCAATATCACACTCCCCCATGAGCAATACCCCAACCCTTATATTACCCCAGAGCTTTGCTTTCTCTTTCACTATTTTGCGACACGAAAGCTGCATTTTCTACAGCGGGCCCGCGCGCTTGTGGCATTTCCAGGCGGATATGGAACATTCGATGAACTGTTTGAAACCTTGACTCTGATACAGACCCGCATCATGCCGCCCGTACCCGTGATCCTTGTGGGTCAGACCTACTGGCGTCAGGCCATCAACATTGATTTTCTCGTGGCCGAAGGGGTGATCGATCCGGAAGACCGGGAACTCTTCTGCTATGCAGAAACGGCGCCTGAGATCTGGGAGGGCATACAGCAGTGGTATCGGTTGAATGGAACGCCACTTATTCCAGCCTGAGGCGCAGAAAGGTTGATTCGCGACGTGTTAGGTGCCAGGCGAGAGAGATTTCCCGTTCGGGTCTCCCGTCTTCAGGGCCGCGGGTGCCGTAGCAGGGTTTCTTCCCAGAAACGGTTCATGGTTCGGAAAAGCTCAAGACGGGTTCGATGACCTGAGAGCACATGCGTGTTGTTTGGGAAAATCAGCAGCCGGTAAGGGCGATCCGCACGGGTCAACGCCTGGATGAACTGGAGTGTGTTCTGCCAGTGAACGTTGTCGTCGCCCGTGCCGGCCACCAGCAGAAGATGGGCGCGGAGGCGGGCGGCTGACCGGACATCCGAACTCGCATGGTAGCCATCGGGATTCGTTTCGGGCGTTCCCATGTAGCGCTCTGTGTAAATCGAATCGTAATCCTGCCAGCGCGTCACCGGTGCGACTGCGATACCTGCGTGCCAGACCGTGGGGGCGTGGGTCAGTTCATAAAGTGTCATATATCCCCCGTAACTCCAACCCCATATTCCGATCTGCCGCTTGGCCACGTAGGGCAATTTTTTGAGCCAATCTACTGCGGCATGCTGGTCTGCAAGCTCGATACGACCGAGGTGATCTTTGACAAGCGCTTGCTGAGTGTGGCTGAAAGTGCTCGCCACACGATTGTCCGCCTCAAAGACGATAAAACCTTCGCAGGCAAGCCGTTCGTCATATTCGATCCATGGATTCCAGCTCTGACTGATCAAAGCCGGCACATCAGGCCCGCCATATTGATACATGACGACGGGATATCGGTGGTGTGGATTGAAGTGTTCGGGGTAAAACATTTCCGCATTGATGCGGATCCGGGGATCCGCGGATGGGATCCTGAGAAAATGAGGAGGCTTGAGGTGAATCCCAGCCGGCAATCGACCGCGTGCAAGCACCCAGTCTGTGCGCCCGCTCAGGGGATGAATGGTGAATACTGGAGGGTGGGTCGCGTCGGACTGGATCAGAAGCAGGTAACGGGCGTGGGGTGCAAAAATCGCACTTTCATCATCTTGCGCAGGGAAAACCCTGTGCCGGTCGTGCCCGTTGAAAGAGACAGATTCGATGCGATTGGTCCGGGGGCCCAATCCTGGAGAGATGAGATAGTAAACCCGCTTGGTGCGTACATTGACGGAGAGGAGATGGGCGACATTCCCGGGACCGGGAGTGAGTGAAGCCACTTTTTGCCCGTTGCGATTGAAGCGGTCCAAGTGATGCCAGCCGCTCTGATCGGTCCCAAAGATGAACCCGCCATGGGGCAAAAAGACGAGATCGTTGCGAACATCGATCCAGTCAGGATCGTTCAGGGTTAGGAGGTTCCGGATCGTTCCGTTCTTCGAAGAGATCCGATCGAGGTGAAGCAGGGTCTGAGCCCGGTTCAAAACCTCAGCGTAGAGAGCCCGGCCGTGTTCGTACCAGCCAAATCGGGCCAGATAGCCATGAGCTAGACCTGGAATGGATATCCAGCGAATCTTGTCCGTCTGGGTATTGTAAAGACCGAGTCGGGCACGCGGATTTTTGGCACCCGGCTCCGGATAACGCTGCCAGTAGATCGTTGGATGCTGGCGGACATTGTTGAGAAGTGGGTAACGGAGGACGCCACGTTCGTCAAACTCGATAAAGACCAGTTCATGCCCACGGGGTGACCATGCATAGCCCGAACGCAGGCCGAGTTCTTCGCGGTAGGTCCAGTCGAGCGCGCCTATTCGCATGTCGCGTTGAGGTCTGCGAATCGGATGGGGTTTCAAGGACGCACCTGGCTTGACCACCTCAATCGTATGATGGAGCACAAAGCTCAGCCAATGGCCATGGGGTGAAAGAGTGAATTGTGTTGGCCACCCGGAGACTCGGGCCAGAGTCGTGACGCGGTCGCTTTTGACTCCAATCTTCCCGATCACATGCCCATTGGTAAAGATCAGATGATGGCCACCCGGAGACCAACGATAGTTGACGAGCCCATAGCGGCCGGTCCATTCTCGGATGCGGTCGTTATGAATACTGGATGCCGGGCGAAGAGCTGCACCCAGACGGTGGACGCCGGCACGCAGAATCGTCCGGCCCGTGCGGGCATCAACCACAACGAGCGTATTCGGACCCTTGACCGCACGCTGGATGAGATAGGCCAGATCCTGACCATTGGGGCTCCAGGCGAACGCGTGCGGCATGAAACCGGTAAGCGGGGTGGGGCCTGTGAAACTCGAAATCGGAAATTGGTGATGGCAGGAATCGGCCGAGTGTGCCTCTGATCGATGTGGGTAAGCCACGACTAAAAATACCAAGCATGCCAAGAGCCACATGGGAAAGCGTGTGAAGATCGGGGCAACTGGGGTGTGTGATGACCGTTGCATGTGAGGCTCCGAGGTTGTAACGAATAAACGAATATAGGGTACTTGCATTTTCAGGCGATTCGTCGGATGGGAGGATGCAAGGATATAATAAATAAGGGGTCCGGGTCTCCAGTGTTTGCAGGTCGCTCTGTTTTTCGTAAATTTGACAATAGGATACCAACTTAACCATGAGTTATCGCGCTCCGATTGCTGACTTTCAGTTCCTGTTTCGTGAAGTGTTCCCAATCGACCGGCTGTTTGCGCTGGCTCCGTATGCCGATTTTGATCAAGCCGTCACGAATGCGATTCTTGAAGAGGGTGGGCGTTTTGCATCCGAGGTGCTTGCGCCCATCAATCAGTCTGGTGATCGCGAGGGAGCTCGACTCACCGAGACGGGTGTTGTGATGCCCCCATCTTTCAAGGACGCTTATCGCCGTTTTGTGGCGGATGGCTGGAATGGTGTTTCGGCCGACCGGGCTTATGGCGGGCAGGGGTTGCCTGAAGTGGTTGGTGCCGCGCTCAACGAGATGTGGCAGTCGGCCAATCTTTCTTTTGCTTTGTGCCCGCTATTGACACAAGGTGCGATTGATACGCTTGCGCTTTGTGGGAGCCCAGATCAGAAAAAACGGTATCTCGGAAAACTCGTGACGGGGGAATGGACTGGAACCATGAACCTCACTGAGCCACAGGCCGGCTCCGATCTTGGTTTGATCGAAACGCTTGCTACACCCACTGGCGATCACTATGAAGTGCGAGGGCAAAAAATATTCATCACATACGGTGAACATGACCTCACCGAAAATATCCTCCACCTTGCATTGGCTCGAACGCCCCACGCACCCTCTGGAACACGTGGTCTCACACTTTTTATCATCCCCCGCTATCGTGAAATGCCCCCTTCCGCTCGAACAGCCAACGAGGTCCGCGCACTTTCGATCGAACACAAGATGGGTATTCATGCATCGCCGACTTGTGTCATGGGTTATGGTGAGAAGACAGGCGCTTACGCCGAGCAGTTGGGCGGTCTCAATCGTGGCATGGAGCACATGTTCATTATGATGAACCGGGCCCGTCTTTCAGTAGGGCAGCAGGGTGTGGGGATTGCCGAGCAGGCGTTTCAGTCCGCTCGGGATTTTGCGCGCAACCGGATACAGGGTCGTGACCTCAAAACGGGCGAGGACCGGGTTCCCATCATTAAACACCCTGATGTGAGACGTATGTTGCTCACGATGGCTGCGCAGACGGAAGCTGCTCGGGCACTCACACTCTGGGCGTTTTTTCTGTCCGATCTCGCACGACATGCTGAATCCGAACCTGAGAGATCGATATCCGATTCATACGTGGCACTTCTTACGCCCATTGTCAAGGGATTTGCAACTGAAATGGCCCAGGAAGTTACTTCACTTGGTGTTCAGGTCCATGGCGGGATGGGGTACATCGAAGAAACCGGGGTGGCACAGCTTTTCCGGGATGCACGGATACTCACCATATACGAGGGTACAACCGGTATCCAGGCCATGGATCTCCTCGGGCGCAAGCTGATCCGCGATCGGGGCCAGGCTTGGTATCTGCTTGAGGCGGATATCCAGCGCAGCCTGGATACGCCGGAGCTTGAAGCGGTCAGTCATTTGGTGGAACCGCTTCGCAAACGTGTTGAGCAGCTTCATGGCGTGGTGGAGCACCTGCTTCGGGAGTACCCGAATGACCCCGATCATTGTGATGGTGCAGCCTATTTTGTGCTCATGCTATTCGGAACCGTATTGGGGGGCTGGCTGCTTGCGCAATCGGCTGCAGCGGCTACCCGCGTTCAATCCGTATCGGGCCATCAACCGTTTCTTAAACGAAAGATTCAGATTGCGGAGTTTTACATGACGCTCCTGCTGCCCCGTGCAGATGCGTATGCAAAAGCCGCTCTCGCATCCAGTGTGTCTATCATGACGATGGATGATTCAGAGCTTTAAAGCATTGCGAATCCAAGTGACGATGTTTCGGGCCATGGATCTTAAGCCGCGTGGCTTCTTTGCAGCCCGGAGGTATTTGATGGCAATCAAGGCTCACTCGAGAAGGTCGGCTATAATTATTGACGTCTGACAACCCCTGGGTCCCCCAGGCGGGGCAAGCCTGTGAAATCTTCGGCATATGTGATCTAGATGCCTGGGTGCCTTGACTACCACGGACTCTTGTAATCATGTCTTCGGGACTTGCAATCCGTGCATTGGAGCTGCGTCGAGGTCGGCGTCTGCTTTCCCGTTCGCTTTCCTTCGAACTTGCTCCTGGAGGGTTTATCGAGCTTTCAGGTCCGAATGGTTCGGGCAAAAGTACGCTCCTCAGAGTTCTGTCCGGGCTGGGCCGCCTTGAAGCGGGAGAACTGTTATGGGACGGGCGAAGCTTCAATTGCGCGAGCGACGAGCATCGGTCGCGGACGCTTTATCTGGCTCATACCGACGGGCTCAAGGGGGCTCTGAGTGGTGAAGAAAATCTTCACCTCTTCGCCTCGCTGCGCCAGTTCCGAGATCGCAGTGAGGAGATACAGGAAGGGTTGGATTATTATGAAATGACTGGGTTGAAATCCGTTCCCTGCTTGCGACTTTCGCAGGGTCAGCGAAGACGCATCGCTTTAAGTAGGCTCCGGGCTTTTCCTGCGAGCCTCTGGCTTTTGGACGAGCCCACGACCGCACTCGACCGTGGTGGGATCGACCGTTTTGCGGATCACCTGTCGGATCATCTAGCAGCGGGTGGAATGGCCATCCTCGCAACTCACCAGAGCCTCCCTGAACGTCTTAAACCGGCGATTCGGATTGCACTTGGGCGTTCGTCATGAATCCGTGGATCCAGTTCTTCAGATCTGAAGTGGGCCTTTCGTGGCGGGAGCGGCGTCGTGCGTTGTTACCACTTGTTTTTTTTGTCATCGTGGCATCACTCTTCCCGTTGGCCATGAGTCCCCGTCCGCTCATTTTAAAACTGATCGCACCCGGTGTGATCTGGGTGGATGTGATGCTGGCCACTTTTCTGGGATTGGAGTCGCTTTTCCGTCAAGATTACGAGGAAGGTGTTCTTGAACAATGGATCCTAAGCCCTTCATCGCTGGAACTTCGTGTATTTTTAAAAGTCATTTCATTCTGGACGGTGACATCGCTTCCGCTGATCGTAATGAGTCCGATTCTGATTCTTTGGCTGTCCTTTCCGGTACGGGCACTCGGTATACTGCTTGTGGGTCTGTTTCTCGGGACCGTCACTTTAAGTTTCCTCGGTGCACTGGGTGCGGCGCTGACGGTGAGCCTGCGCCAATCTGGTATGCTCGTGGCTATCCTGCTGCTACCGCTTGCCACCCCGATTCTTATTTTCGGTGCGCACAGCGCCTTGCTCGCTGCGGATAAACAGAATCCACGACCCGCCCTTTATCTCCTGGCTACGCTTTTTTTTCTCACTGTGGGTCTGGTCCCCAAAGCCATCTCCACTGCCCTCAAAGTCAGCTATGAGGTCTGATCCATGACCCAATTCAGCCTGTTTTTCCACCGCCTCGCATCGCCACCACATTTCTATGAACTCTCTAAACCCTGGGGCAGGGCTTTTTCCTGGATCGCGCTAGTCCTGATTCTGGTTGGCCTCTTCGGGGGTCTCTGGCTGGCACCACGCGATTTTCAGCAAGGCAATGGTTTCCGCATCATGTATGTTCATGTACCGAGCGCCTGGATGTCTTTATTCGTGTTCATGGTAATGGCGGCGAGTGCCTTTGTAGGTCTCGTTTGGCGTATGCGTTTGGCCTATGCCGTTGCTGCTGCTTCTGCGCCACTTGGAGCTGCCTTCACGGCTGTTGCGCTGGTCACGGGATCACTCTGGGGCAAGCCAATGTGGGGAACCTATTGGGTATGGGATGCACGGCTTACTTCGGAGTTGATCCTGTTCTTCCTGTACCTTGGATTCATCACGCTCAACCGTTCATTTGAAGACCAGCAAACAGGTGATCGGGCAGCGGCGATTCTGGCTCTGGTGGGTGCGGTCGACATCCCGATTGTGCATTATTCTGTTGACTGGTGGCAAACCCTGCACCAGGGGTCGAGTTTCAAAGGGCTCACCTCGGAGATTGCGCCATCAATGCTGTGGCCGCTGCTCGTCATGATGACTGGATTCATGTTTTACTACGGATGGCTCGTCCTCTGGCGGACCCGTTCTGAGATTCTTTTGCGAGAATCAGACCGCGAGTGGACTAAGCGGGTTGTCGGATCATGACGTCCCTGCATGAATTCCTGACCATGGGACGGTTCGGTGTATTTGTCTGGCCGGCGTTTGGATTTGGACTACTGGTGATGCTTTTCAATATCTACCTGGCCCACTGGCGCGAGAAATCTGCATTTCGGGAGGTGCGCGAAGTGCACCGTACTTCAGAGGAGAATCGCTCATGACTCGGAGATACCAGCGTTTGGTGATGGTGCTTTTGATGCTGGGCTGTGTCTCCCTGGCCGTTGGGTTCGCGCTACGCGCTTTCAATGGGGATCTGCTCTACTACATTACTCCAACCCAACTTTATGAAGGACATGCGCCGGTCCGCGGACAGTTTCGTCTCGGGGGTATTGTCGAAAAAGGAAGCGTGACCCGCATTCCGGGCAGCATGACCGTGCGATTCACATTGACCGATTTCAAACATACGGTTCCTGTCGTGTATACGGGTATCCTGCCGGATCTCTTTCGAGTCGGGCAGGGGATTGTCGTAAGAGGCCGGATGGTGAGCGGTATCTTTCAGGCGACGCAGGTGCTTGCAAAGCACGGAGCCAAATACATGCCTCCAGGCATACACCAGCCTCACCCCTCACCGAATGAGGAAAAAATGCTGGCACTCAAGCGAGATCTAGGTGAGGGCACAAAGCCATGATCGCCGAAATCGGAGTCTACGCGCTCATCTTGGCACTTCTCCTGGCGCTCTCCCAGTCGTTCTTTGGTTTGGCGGGGGCGGCGACCAGGCGTCTGCGCTGGATGGCGGTGGCGCGTCCCGCCGCATATGGCCAGCTCTTTTTCATGGCGCTCTCTTACAGTTGTCTCACTTATCTTTTTGTGATCAGTGATTACTCTGTTCGCTATGTTGCGAAATATTCCAACCCGTTGATGCCATTTTTCTACCGTGTGGCCGGGGTCTGGGGCGCACACGAGGGATCCATGATGCTCTGGCTCTTGGTGCTCGGGATCTGGACCGTTTTAGTCGCCATATTCAGTAGAAAACTGCCGGTTGAATTTTCGAGCCGTGTGCTTGGAGTCCTTGGAGTGATCTCGTCCGGGTTTTTCTTGTTCACATTGCTCACATCCAACCCTTTTGTGCGCATGCTGCCACCTGCGTTACATGGTGGCACACTCAATCCAATACTGGAGGATCCGCTGCTCGTCATACATCCACCGATGCTGTATATGGGCTATGTGGGTCTGTCCGTGGCTTTCTCATTCTCAGTTGCCGCCTTGATCAGCGGACGTATGGATGCTGCCTGGGCCCGTTGGACACGTCCATGGACGCTTGCTGCATGGGTTTTTCTGACGATCGGGATCATCCTCGGAAGTTTTTGGTCCTACTATGAACTTGGCTGGGGCGGTTGGTGGTTTTGGGATCCAGTCGAGAATGCGTCCTTCATGCCTTGGCTCGTGGCGACAGCCCTCATCCACTCGCTTGCGGTCAGTGAGAAACGTGGGGCTTTTAAAAGCTGGACGGCGCTTCTTGCCATTGCTGGATTCTCATTGAGCCTGCTCGGTACGTTTCTGGTCCGATCCGGTGTGCTCATTTCGATTCATGCCTTCGCACTCGACCCCAAACGTGGCATGTTTATCTTGATCCTGCTTGGCGTGATGACCGTTTTGGCTTTGATTCTCTATCTATGGCGCGCACCACTCCTCTGGAATACGGGCGGGGGATTCCATTTCCTATCTCGGGAATCCTTTATTTTGTTCAATAACGTGTTGTTGATTGCAGGCTGCGGTGCGGTCTTTCTGGGCACGATTTACCCTCTTTTTATCGAAGTGCTGGGTCTCGGAAAAATCTCGGTCGGTCCGCCCTATTTTGACCACGTCTTCATCCCCATCATGTTCCCGCTATTTATCCTTATTGGCATCGGCCCCTTTGTGAGCTGGAAACGGGGGACCGGCTCCAAAATTTGGCGCCGCATCCGCTGGCCATTTTTTTTCTGGTTCTTGGCTGCGCTGACGCTCATTCTGGTAGCGGTCCGTCAAAACTGGCCGATCGAAACGCTTTTGGGTACGGTCTTTGGTGTCTGGGTTCTCCTGACGGCGCTCATCGAACCGGTTCGTCGATTGGTTCTGCGTTTTCGAGGTGAACCCGCCCGTCTCACGCCCAGCGTCCTCGGTATGAGCATTGCCCACTTCGGGGTTGGTGTGGTTGTCCTGGGGATTACCGTGAGCACGACGCTTGGAATCTGGAGGGATATGCCGCTCAAGCCCGGGCAAAGCTACCAAATGGCTGGATTTACCTATCGCTTTGACCGGATCCGCCCTGCACGGGGGCACAACTGGAAAGGGGTGCGGGCGACCTTTTCGATCCACCAGGGACGGTCATCCTTTGCGATCGTGCATCCAGAAAAAAGACGGTTTTTCCCGGATGGGGGAACCACGACGAATGCGGCCATCGTGGGTGGTGTGCTGCACGACCTTTTTGTGTCGCTCGGCAATCCGCTCGGGAAGGGTCGCTGGAGTATCCGCTTTCGATATGAACCCATGGTGATTTTGGTCTGGTTAGGCGGGCTCATCATGGCGCTGGGTGGTTTTCTCGCACTCTGTGACCGGCGCTACCGGATCCGGTTCGATGAGCCTCCCTATCTTCCTCTTGATGGACCCGGCCCATCTCCGGATTCCGGAATGGAGTCTCATTCATGAAGCGTGGTCTGCGCTACGTGATTTTTGTAGTCCCCGTGCTACTGATGGTCGGGTTTCTGGGTATTCTCTGGGCTGGACTGGGTCACAACCCATCGATCGTCCCATCCCCGCTGATTGGCAAGTCTGCTCCTACGTTAATACTCCCTCGACTCAGGCATCCCGCGCAGATGGTCAACCGGTCCTATTTCCTGGGTCATGTGACGCTTTTGAATGTCTGGGCAAGCTGGTGTATTTCCTGCCGTTACGAGCATCCAACGCTGCTTTGGCTCAAGCGCAAGGGAGTGCGTATTTTGGGTGTGGACTATAAGGATAAACGGACCGCAGCACTTGATTACCTCAGAAAAAATGGCAACCCGTACCAGGAAGTTGTGTTTGATCGACGGGGACTCACAACGATCAACTGGGGTGTCTATGGCACTCCTGAGACCTTTGTGGTGGGCCCGCATGCGATTATTCGCTACAAGTATGTCGGTCCCATTTCACTCCGGGTCGCCCGCCGGGTAATTTACCCCTTGGTACGACGGCTTGATAGCGATGGACCTTCCACATGACCCGTGCATATTTTTTGTTCTGCCTCATTTGTCTACTGGCCTTGCCGGGTCGAGCGTATGCCATCGAAAATCACCCGCCACTTGCCAATCCTGTGCTTGAATCCCGATATGAACATCTGACCGAAGAAATACGTTGCCTGGTTTGCCAGGACCAGAATATTGCGAACTCGCCTGCGCCGTTGGCTGCGGATCTGCGCTATGAGGTTCGACGGATGCTCAAGGCCGGACGAAGCAACCGCGGTATCAAAGCCTACTTGGTTCACCGCTACGGTGATTTTGTTCTGTTTAAGCCCCCACTTCAGTCGGATACCTGGGTGCTCTGGTTTGGCCCCTTTCTGGCTGTTGCTGCAGGATTGATCCTGGTGGCTGTGCTGGCCTGGCAGCGGCACCGCACCTACCGAAAAGAACACCATGAGGCGCTGACACCATGATTTTTGTCCTGATCGCACTTATTTTGACGGCTTTGGCCATCCTGACTCTCTGGTGGCCGCTCAAACGGGCTCGCCGGGTTCCGGGTACATCGACCGATGCCTTTAATCAGCAGCTTGGAGAAGATGCGTTCCGTGAGCTGGAGGAAGAAGTGTCTCGTGGTGATCTCGACGCTTCTGAACTGACTCGAGCGCAGGATGATGTCCAGAAAAACCTAGACACTTCTCGATCGGCCGTCGATCCGGATGCACGGATATACCTGTCCCGGGCGGAACCCTTTGGCGTGACTGTTGTGGCGCTCGTCTCTGCCGCTGTTTTGGCATTCTGGTTTTTTGGAAACTGGAGAAGCGCCATATTGGGCGTGCATGAGGCGAGCCATCATTCACTGGTGCGTGCGATTGACCATTTTGGTGTGCACCTTCGCAAGCATCCGAATGACATCGCGGGCTGGAAGGTCTATGCCCGTGCAGAAATTGTTCTGGGCCATTATGCCGAGGCAGCCCAAGCGTATCAGAAGCTGCTTCGTCTTCCGGCGAACTCGGATCACATGGCCACTTTGGCTGATTATGGGGAAACGCTCATTCTCGAGCACCCCACTCATTTTGACCGAACAGAGAATCGTATTTTCAACGAGGTTCTCGCGAAACAACCCGAAAACTCCAAGGCGCTCTGGTACGGGGGATTGCTTGCGCTCGCGGTTCAACACGATGTGCCACTCGCGATACGGCGTTTCCGCCATCTCCTTGAAGACGGGCCTTTGCCACCGGCCTTTGCAGCAATCGTCCGGGAGCGAATCGTGGCCCTTGGCGGAAAGGTTCCGGCCATATGGCATCCCAGGGAACTTCGGATCCGGGTGGGTTGGGCGAAGAGTCTCAACCGGAAGCCGGAGTTACCGGCAACACTTTATGTGTATGTCGGGCCCGATCGCCCACATGCCCCTCCAATATGGGTCCGCCGGGTGACGGTGAACCGTTTGCCTGTTACCGTGATCCTGGACGCTTCGGATGCGATGCTCGCAACTTCTGGATTTGCGTCCAATGTTTCTTATCGGATCGGTGCGCGCCTTGCCCCTCAGGACAGCCGGGGGATGGGACACCATGACTTTCAGGGAAGGCAAGCGCTCGCCGGACGCCTGTTCCGGGGCAATCCGCTGATCCGGATTGCTCTTGAGTCGCCTCATCCACTGCACGGGTCTTGATCGTGCCAGAAGGCACACCCGCTTTATAATCTTCACGATTTTCTGTCAAAGACTCGAACTCCATGGAATACCAAGACTATTATCAGATCCTAGGCGTCAAGCGGGATGCGAGCGAGCAGGAAATCAAAAAGTCCTATCGCCGGCTTGCCCGAAAGTATCATCCAGACGTCTCGAAAGAGCCGGCTGCCGAGGAACGGTTCAAGAACATTTCGATGGCCTACGAAGTTCTTGGCAACCCCGAGAAGCGTCGGGCCTACGACCAGTTGGGCGCGCATGCCCCAGGCCAGGATTTTCGCCCGCCACCGGACTGGGAGCAGCGTTATGGAACGGCAGGTGATTTCTCAGAAATGAATTTTTCTGATCTTTTTGAGCAGATCCTTGGTGGGATGAATACCAGTCGGGCCCGGAGTTCGAGAGACTCGGGGCGCGCTGGTTTTCAGAGAACTGCAGCACCGAGCCTATCGGCGGAGACGCACATCAGCCTCGAAGAAGCTTTTTCAGGTACGGAACGCATGGTCGATCTGGATGGTCAGCGTTTAAGAATCCGGATCCCCAAAGGTTGTCAAGATGGTCAAAAGTTGCGCGTTCCGGTTCGCGCACGCAAGGGATGGGCTCGTCTCGGAGGAGGGGGCGATCTCCAGATCACGATCCGGATTGACCCGCATCCGCTTTACCAGTTCGTGGGTGATCGACTCGAGATGGAGATCATATTGACTCCGCCTGAAGCGGTCCTCGGGACGGAAATCGAAATTCAGACTCTCCATGGAAGAGTACGACTCAAAGCGCCAGCCGGCACGGACTCAGGCAAAGTCTTGCGGTTGGACCACAAGGGGATGCCGCACCCGGGGGTAGGGTTCGGAGACCTCTACGTCCGCATTCGCATCATTTCTCCCCGAGACATGAGTGACCGCGAGCGTCAACTCTACCGTGAATTGCTCGAGATTCAGAATAGAAATCCGGCCAAACGGTAATCAGCATGGATTCCGTTTTCCAGAGCCTGGAGAATGCGACTGTGAAGGGTATGTCTGGGTCGCAAAACACCGGATGGCACCCAGTCCGGCGGGTGTCGTTCCCGCCCAAGCAGAGGATACCTGAAGGGTGGGTCTGAGGGACTCTCCGATTGCGATACGGCCGGTCGTGCCAGACGACTTTCCGGCCTGGAGCGTGCTTTGGGAGCGGTATAACAACTTTTACGGAAGAAAAGGTCCAGATGCCTTGCCTTTGGAAGTCACGCGTACGACCTGGGCACGCTTTTTGGATCCCGACGAGCCTATCCATGCTCTCGTCGCCGAACGCTCCGGTGATGTGCTCGGTTTGGCGCACTTCCTGTTCCATCGCAGTACGATCCAGATCCAACCGGACTGTTATCTTAGGGATCTTTATACAGATGAAGCTGTCAGAAGGCAGGGGATCGGTCGCGCGCTCATCCATGCCGTCTGTGAGCGTGCCCAAGCAGCTGGTTCCACACGCGTCTATTGGCAGACACATGAGACGAATGCGCTTGCCATGCGACTCTATGATCAGCTCGCCATGAAATCCGGATTCATCGTATATGATCGGATTCTGTGATTCGGGATACGACAGGAAAAGCAGTGCACCTCGGTAAGGGCGAGACCCTCCCAAACCAGTAAGTACAATGGCCCTTACCCCCTTTGCAACTCGCTCCCCTGAGCGCTGATAGCACGTGCCAGACTCGCTGACCCTGCCGGATGGAGAGCCACGGCTCACAGTTTGTCGGGCATGTACCGTCCCTGCAGAGCCGAAAAAGAGATCTGGCTGGTTGGTCTTCACCCGATGGGTCACGAAAGCTGAAAGCCAAGCCAGGCCGCTGCTTCCTTTTTGCAATCAAGAGCGCTGATCCCAGCTGCTCCGGCCATGCAATGACTCAAATGAGCTAGATTATTATTATGTAGAATATCTTATAAGGTGTATAACACCATGATATCTAACAAGTTAGAATATAATTGCCGTATGGCATTGCTATGTATGTCAAAAAGGTTTATATAAACCCGAGAGGCAGCACAACCCTCTGTAAGGAGATGGGGCCTGCCTTCTGTGACAAACCCAACCATTGAGGTCCAATACGATGAACAGTCGAAATACGATCCTCTCGGCTTTTGGTTTTTTTCTCATTGCACTCACTCTGTGGCTGCATGGCCTCGCTCCAGCGGGGTGGAGTCATGGCGACCTGAACTCGGTTTATGGAGGCTTCCAACTTGCGGTTGGCCTCCTGTTATTGATTCTCGCCATTCTTTCGACGCTGAACGGTGAGCATCCCTTCGATGCCCTCGTTTTCTTTGCTCTGAGCACCATGGCCCTGATTTATGCTTTGCCGAACTTCTCCCATGGGGGAGGTTCGATGAGCATGGGCGCACATGCTCTGGCGGGCTGGTTTTACCTTTTCTGGGGCATTTACTTTTTCTTTCTCTGGTTTGGAGCGCTCAAAACCCATCCGACGGTTCACATGCTTTTTCTGCTCGTAGCGTGGCTGACTTCCTTGTCTGCGGCCATCTTTGCCTTTTCCGGAGCGATGGGTTTCGTGGTTCTCACCGGCTACCTGATGCTGGTCTGGGGGATGGTATCCCTCTACATTTTCGCGGGATCCGCGCTCCATGCGCTCTGTGGTAAAAACTGCTTGCCCATGGGAAACAAGAATAAAGCCTGACCGGAGATCCTTGTGGCGAGGAGGATGGTGGTGTGAGCCATCCTCCCAGATCTCAGCGAAACCGGAAGTACAGCCCGACTACGTAGCTCAGGCTGGATGAACGATTGACGAGCGGGCTGGCGCGGATGCCGGATCCGTAGAACTCCTCCTCGAGTCCACCCATGGCGGTGAAGTGGTTCCCGAGGTTTCTCCCGACGAGCAACTCGAGTAATGTATTGAATGTTGAGCCAGGAGCGTACTGCGGATGAAGCGGGGAAGCTTCGTACTCTGGAATCCCAAAGTAGTAATTGATGAGATTCGCGCTTTCCCACTCGATGCCGGCGCGCGGATCAAAAAACCACCCACCCGTATGGATGTGGGCAAAAAGCATGGCACGGAGTTTCTGCCCATGGCTGCGTGCGAGGAGGTCAGTCAACGCCGTTGCCCTCACACCGAGGAGTCCCCTGCGGTAGACCAAAGCCAGTCCGCCCATCGCGGATGCGAGCCGTGTGCTGAGACCGTGGAATCGGGAGCTGAAACCCGAGTTGTAATGCAGTGTTTCCGGTTCCGCCACGACATCGACGTGAAGCGGTCCTGATTCATCGAGATGCCAGCCGATGGTGAGACCATGTAGGTAAAAGCCCGGCGTGCTGTAGTTAAAGAGTGGAATGAACCGGTTCCAGCTAGATGCTCCTTGATACGGGAAACCCAAACCCAGAAATCCGAAGCCCAACGACCAACCCGCCCGATTCAGGTTGATGTTTGTGATGGGTGGCGAGGCCTGTACTGGTGCCCCCCAGAAATTAAGTCCGAGCGCCAGGATTCCGATCGTGAGCCAGCCCAGTTTCGTGCGGTGCTTCATGAACTCTATTCCTCAGAACGTTTCGTGCAGGCCAATCATGAAACCGCCGGGCAAAATGCTCAGGATGAACGGTTGTTTTTCCTCATGGGCGTAGATGCCCCATGCGGTACCGATGGCAAATCCGGAGATGACATCAGTTTGCCAGTGGCCCTGCTCTTTCATCCGGGCTTCCGCGTCGTAGAGCGGCAGGATCTCAAGACCCCAGACCCAAGGATCACGGCGGTAATACTCTGCGATAAAAGGGGTTACAAAACTGGCTTGCAACGCGACTTCACCACTCGGGAAGCTCTCACAACACCGGCCCTGGAAAAAATTGTGGGGGCTTGAGGACTG
This sequence comes from Pseudomonadota bacterium, assembly GCA_027365475.1. Lineage (GTDB taxonomy): Bacteria > Pseudomonadota > Gammaproteobacteria > JAKAQQ01 > JAKAQQ01 > JAJZNM01. The sequence goes on from DAHXNI010000031.1 coordinate 41,618, forward strand.
AATGGGCCGCGCCCGGCTGATGACATATTTCAGGGCTTGTGTCGTAATGGCTGTGAAAACCGAGGAATCCACGGCTTGCCAAAAGGTTCGTCCAATTCGGCTACGACCACCTAACCAGATCGCGCCAACCCCTTCGACGGCCATCACCGCGTGTTCGAGATCCAATGAATTATTCCGTGCCCAGATTCCCGTGTTATCAAGGGCGAGGCGGTGGTCAATCGCGTAACTCGCTCCCAGAGCAAAAAGCGGCGTCAGCGCTACCGTCCACTCGACCAGATGGCGAGCCTGCTTTGGTGACTGGACCAGAAAAGGGGGATTGGTGACCGGATCCGTTCGGGCCCAGGTATTACGCACCTGGCATTTTCGGAAGGATTGAACTGAACAGGTGTTTCCCTCATGCGATCGGGTCCAGAGGGAGCCGGGCGGGTTTGAAGGGGGAGAGGAGCTTGCCACCATCTGATTGGACTGATCAGTCCACGTCGGGCCAAGCAGGTTCATGTTTAATAACCGGGAAGAGCTATTTTTTGAATGTATCGGCGTCAGAGTGGACAAATGGAGTGTCTCAGACAGACAGTTTGGGGAAGCTGGACTCGCTGCACATAAAAGACGATATTCTGGTGCGCCTCGGGCCCATGCACACGTGGCGATGGCCAACCCTAGAGCGATCAGCATTTCTCGTCCCCACTTCATGCATATCCCCTGAGATCATACTGGTGCTTGACACATTTTGACCAGACTGTATGGATGGAAGTTTCACGATATCAAAATTTTATAGAATATTTACACCGAGAGACGATCATGAATTGGGTTCTCCTGTGGCTCAGTGAATCATCCTCCTTATTGCGACCCGGTATTCGGGATGGCGAGCATGTTCTGGATACTTGCCAAAAACGGTACGAATATCCGATTGGAGGAATGCTGGCTGCCATTTAATGTCGTGCGTCGATTTGACTGTCATTCCGATATGACCGCATAATTAAAGAGGTTCGACTAGGCGTTTGCGTTTTGCATCCACGCCCTTGGCATCAGCGCCAAGGTGGGCCATTCTGTCGAGCCCCTCACAAACCGCACCCTGCGAACCATGCAGAAACGGTTTATCCGACTCCCTTCCATACAGGAAATCGACCCATGCGACTGAGATTCCTCCTGATGTTTTGTTTATTGTTGGCTACTCTTGCTGTGCCCACGGTCTACGCACACACCAAGAATCGGTTTGATATAGGCGTGAATGCGGGCCGAGCCCAGACGGTCATCGGAAGTGGGATCGCCTTTGGCGCATCCTTCGGGTACCGGGTCAAACGTTATTTGGATCTGGTGTTCAACTACCAGTCCATCCCGCATTATGAGATGACGATTGCCACTCTGTCAGCGCTGGGTCGCTACCGGATTGGCCCTCGTTTTCATCTGTTGGGTAGGCTCGGTATTGCAAACTGGTACGAAAGCCCGCTGGGTACCCAGTCATCGATCGTGTCGTCAGGTGTTGATCCGCTTGTGGGCGCTGGCGTATCCTACCGCTTCAGCCGTATGTTGAGCGGGCGTCTTCAATATCAGTTGATCATGGCGTCGAGTCACACTGGTTTGGGTGGCAACTTCCAAGGTCTATCTCTTAGTGTCATCTACCATTTCTGACCTGCAGGTTTTGCAGGCTCATGATCGGAGGCAGAAGTCGGTATGAAAACGCACAATGCCCGAATCAGAGGAAACGGGAGTGGGTATCTGGTAGGTCGATTTCCTGCCTTTGCGACAGCTGGAGTCGTGTTCTCACTGGCGCTCACGGGTTGCATGCAGGAACCCCTCATGCTCGCCCCGGCCCGCTCCCCGGTCTTGCGCCGTGCGGTGTGGTTCTACATCAAGCCCAATTGGCCCCGGCATTACAAACTCCTGGCGCGACTTGATACGAGTGAGCTGGGTGGATTCAGCAGCCTGGCAACGGATTGTTTCGTGTTGAAGAAACTGCAAAAACAGGCAGCCCGGATCGGTGCCAACGCCATTCTTTTGAAGGACCCGCCACCACCGGGTAACGACGGTGACGGAGATGGCGACATGGAACCCGATATGGATGGACCTCCGATGAATGCATACAATGGCCCCAACAGTTATTATGGTGATGGTGGGATGTACGTCTCTCAAGCCGCCCCAACTTTTCATGGATACGCTGCTTATGCCCCAAATCATCCCAAGGCTCATGCAGTTCTGATAACGGCTATTTCATGCGGGAAGCTTCCGTAACCGGCAGAACGATTCGACTCACGGATACGGCTCGGCAGTTTGGAACAGAGCGTCTCCCTGGCCGGGAGCAATTCCAAAGACTTTCCCCGTGATACCGCGGCTTTCGGGTCCTAAAAGATAAAGATAGGCGCCGATGATCGTCTCGGGTTGGGGCCAGTGGGCCGCGGGTAGCCCGGGAAACAGACTCTCCGTAATAGGAGTTGCAATCCATCCTGGATCCAGGGCATTGAAACGGAGATGGGGCCGGAACTCCATTTCATCAGCGAGAATGCGCATAAACATTTCGATCGCTGCATAAGCCACGCCATAGGCTGCGGAAAAAGCCCGTGGATGGCGTACCCATTCGCAGGTCGTAAACAGAACCGAGGCATCCTCTGCAGTTTCGAGGAGCGGGAGGCAGGCACGCGTCAGGGCGAATGCCGCCTGAAGGTTCACCTGGATCACCTCGTGCCAGGCTTCGGGTGGATGGTTCAAAACGGGACCGTGGTATCCCAAGACACCTGCGTTGTGGAGTAGTCCATCCAGATGCCCAAACTGCTCCAGCAGAGCCGCTCCGATATCGTCATAGTCGCTGATCGTCGCGCCCCGAAAATCAATTGCCTGAAGAATCGGTGAGGGGCCTTTGGCAACGATGATCTCATCGTGGAGGCTGGTCAGGGTGTCAATTTCCGGTCCCAGCAACACCAGGGTTGCCCCGTAATCAGCAAGCGAACGCGATACTGCACGGCCAATCCCGCGCCCAGCACCAGTGATGGCAATCACTTTCCCACGAAGCGCATCCGCAGGGGGACGATAATGGGCGGACAGAAGTGAGATCGGATCAGGTTCGTTGTTCATTTCGGGCAGCTTTCCAGGCTCGCCATAGTTTAGCGGGGATGGAGGGAGGATGGTGTGCTCCCCCACCTTTACCCGTATTCCAGGAGTGCTCAATGGTGCGGAGCGTGAGATCGGTAAGCGCTGACATGATACGTATGGAGCGGCAGGATGGTTCCCGGATAAAGGGGGTGAAGGCTTCGAGCCCGATTTGCAATTCCTGCTCTGCCGTTTCAAAAATCTCAACCACAAGCGGGGGCGTCGCACTGGAATTGTAAACTCCGGCTTGCTCGGACGGTTTCTCGCCACTTGATACCTGGGATGAAAACAAGGCAAGCTGTTGCGTGAACCAGCTCGCTGCCGCCAAGTGCTGGACAGGCGCGCCCGGGATCTCCTCCATTCGGTTGAGCGTCGTCCAGTGCAGAAACACCCCGCGGGATTCGCGCAGGACGGCGCGTGCGATCGGGTCAAGGGTTGGATGCAGACCTCGTGCGAGTTCGAGATATGAGTGAAGTGCCTGAACCAGACGGGCGATGGGCATGTACTCAAATGCCCGACCCCTTGAGAGAAGACGGATGACCGGATGGTTGGAGCGTTCGCGTTCTTCCTCAAGTTGTTCCAGCCACCAGGCGAGACGCATGGGTGCGATATCCTGGGCATTTCTTGATGCCACGATCGCTTCCCATTCGTTCTGCAGCGCGAAAATACCCGTGAGACGGATCTTCTCATCCCTTGGTGCGAACTGAACGGCAAGGGACGCGCTTGTTCCCAAAGGGCCGATTCTCTCACGGCAATACCAGAGATCGTTTGCGTCTACCGGCATGCCGGCTCCAGTTGTGATCAGGGCGATTGATCCGCAGCCAGTATAACGGGTGCCCACCCTTCAAGACGCACTTGATCCGGGGCTTGCGGGTAGAATCAAGCATTCCATCGAGCGCGGAGCGAACCTTGATTCTCGCGAGTCTCGTGACCATCATTTGGGCGATTCTCCTATTGATGCCGGATCGCCCCTGGCGGATGCGGGAAGCACTCCGGTCCAAACCTGAGGCGACTTCTGGCCAGCGGGTGAACGTGCTCATTCCGGCCCGGAACGAGGAACTGGTCCTGCCCCGGAATCTCGACGCACTTTCCAACCAGCGGCTTCCCATGCAAATCTGGGTTCTAAATGACGGGTCCACCGACCGAACCCGGGAAGTAGCGCTGGAGGCTCGTCTGCATAACCTGGCAGTTCTGGATATTCCAGTGCTGCCACTGGGTTGGACGGGCAAGCTCTGGGCACTCGAGCAGGGTTTCGGCCGAGTCAACGGCGACTGGGTGCTCCTTCTCGATGCCGATATCGCGCTTGCGCCGGGAATGCTGCCGACATTGCTTGCCGCGGCCGAACGGGAAGGTCTTGATTTGATATCGATCATGGCATCGCCCGCGCGATGCGGGTTCTGGGATCGGTGGCTGATGCCGGTTTTCATTTATTTTTTCAAATGGCTTTATCCGTTTCATCGTGCCAATGATCCGGATTCACGTGTCGCAGCGGCAGCAGGGGGATGTGTGCTCGTCAGGCATGAGGTGCTGGTCGCGATCGGAGGGTTTGCTGCACTCCGCGACGCAGTAATAGACGACTGTACATTGGCCCGTCTGGTCAAGAAACAGGGCTACCGGTCGTGGATCGGCGTCAGCCGATCCGTAGTGATGCTCCGGAATCATTCACTCCGTGATATTTGGCACATGGTCGCCCGAACGGCATTCACCCAGCTCCATTATTCCTATCTTGCGTTGCTGGTTGCCATGGCCGGTCTTGGATTCGTCTTCGAGGCACCTTTACTCCTGCTCCTGTCCGGTCCTGGACTCGTGCGGCTCATGGCCGGGGGTGCTTGGCTCCTGATGACTTTGAGCTATGTGCCCACGGCACGCTATTACGACGAGTCCCCCTTATGGGGCTTCCTGCTCCCGATAGCCGCTTTTCTCTTTTTTTTGATGAGTGTGCACTCGGCCCTGCGCTATGCTTCGGGGACGCGCACCCGCTGGAAGGGTCGCTCATATCGTCCAACCTGATCCTGCTGGCATGGAGATATGACCCAAGCGGGGCGAGAGACGGGATTGAGACCGGCCGGATGTGCCGACGCGTCTCGCGCCCTGACAGCGGGTTTGTGATGAAGGCTCAGTACTGAGCTGGTATCGGCCGATGCATTTTCATGGTGCGATTCAGCGTTCCGAGATTCTGGTCCAGTGTCTTCTCGAGCAACGCAAGGGAGCGATGCCCCTTGGGGCGTGCCAGTTCGAGCCGCGCGAGTCTCAGGGATACATAGTTGCGCACAAGCGGGTTATGGCTCACAGCCAAAACGTGCTCATAAACTGTTTCCAGTGCAGCGGGATTGCGGGCCCAGAGAGCTAGATGCTGAATGGCATGAAGATCCCGGAAGACCAGAAGCAGGATCGGGTGTTCCATCGTGGATCCACGTCTGCATATCATGGGGCGGTGCATACACATCATTTGAAATAGGGGACGCGGTCCAGCCTGAGCCAACCCAAGGGTTGAACCTGCGATAAGAATGAGCATCGAAAGAGTACCGATGACGTTTTTCATGGCAAATGACCTCGTGTGTGAGTGGATGGGGTGCGAGCAGAGTCGCTTGGAGAATCTGGCATACTGGTGGAAAACGTGAGATCGACCAGGAGTCCTCCGCCCTGGCGGTTTTCGATCGAGAGATGCCCGCCATGTAGGGCGACGATCCGTCCGACAATGGTGAGCCCGAGTCCTGCCCCAGATCCTGCGCTGCGATCAGAACTGCCACGCACGAAGGGTTCAAGCCAGTTATGCCGATCGACAGCTGGAAGACCGGGTCCACGATCGAGGATTTGAATCCGGAAGGTGCGTGGCGCTTCGAGTCGGGTGTGGACCTCGATGTCGCGTTGGCCGTAGCGGACGGCATTGTCGAAGAGGTTGACCAGCATACGGCGCAAGGCCAGTCTGCGGCCTGGGTAAGGTGGAAGGGCTTCCAGCCGAAGCCGGATGAGATGACCGGATTCCTGATAGCGTTGTGCGACCTCCTGGATCAGGGTGTTCCAGTTGAGCATCTTTGGGGGTTCGGTGGATTCATCGCGTGCGTAGTCGAGAAACTGATTCAGGATGGAGTTGATTTCCTCAAGATCCTGAATCAGGCCTTCCGTAAGGTGGGGCTCTGCATGTTTGGCGAGAAGTTCGAGTCCAAGCCGGATTCGCGTAAGGGGCGTGCGCAGGTCATGGGAGATTCCGGCTAGCATGATCCTGCGGTCATCAGCAATCTTTTCGAGGTTGAGAACCATTTGATTGAAGCCGTGGCTGAGATCAACAATCTCCTGGGGTCCACGTTCCTCAAGCATACGTGGTTTTCGGCCATGACCAACATCACGGGCCGCATGCAGCACATCCTCCAGTCTCCGATTGGAACGAAACAGGATGAGGTAAGCCCCTCCGACTGAAGCCAGAATGCCCAAAATGATCCAAAGCAGTCGATAAAGATTGAGAAGCGACCGGGGATGGCTGGAATTCAGGATCAACCAGTATCGATTTGATCCAGCTTTGAACCCGATCCATAGATGGTGATGGGATCCACGGGCGAAAACGATTTTTTGACCCAAGGACCGATCGAGTGTGCGGCGCAGGGCGCCCAGGCGGCGATGGGTCATGAGACGATGGTGTTCTCCATGCGTTGGTGCCGGTATGATCCGAAAGAAGCGTCCAGACCCGGATATCTGGAGGTAACGTGCCCGCTCGTTCGTGTGCGGACGGGTCAGGCTCAGTGCAGCCAGGCGGATTTCTTTTGTGAGAAAATCCGCACGATTGGTCAGCGCATGGGGAAACCAAAAAATCTGGACGATGGCAAACCACGCGACCTGAGTGAAGATGATGAGAAGTGCAATTAGAAGCGCTAGACGTGGAACGAGTCTGCTCGGAAGGAGTTTCATGTGGATTCCGGGTCATCAGGAATAAAAACATACCCGTACCCACGAACCGTCTGAAGGTATCGTGGTTTGGAACTGTCCTCCTCAATCAAGTGACGTAACCTGGAAATTTGTACATCCATGCTGCGATCGAATGCAGTGTAGGCGCGCCCGCGCGCGAGTTCGAGCAGTTGCTCGCGGTTGAGGGGTTTCCGGGCATGTGAGACCAGGGCTTCAAGCACCGCAAACTCACTGGTCGTGAGCGGAATCAGTTCGGTTCCGCGGTAGAGGCATCGCTTGGCGCGGTTGAACACGAAGGGTCCAAATGGCACCCGGTGATCTTCGGTTGCAGGGGCGCCGGGTGGCGGATTGAAGCTTCTGCGGCGCAGAACCGCTTTGATCCGGGCCAGCAACTCGCGCGGGTTGAAGGGTTTGGCCACATAGTCATCGGCCCCGATTTCAAGCCCCACGATGCGTTCGATGGGGTCACCCTTGGCCGTCAGCATGATGATCGGGATTTCGATGCCCTGACCCCGAAGCCGCCTGCAAATCGAGAGGCCATCTTCCTCTGGAAGCATGATGTCCAGAATGATGAGATCAGATTTATGAAGTGCCAGCTCCTCTTCAACATGAACCCCGTGATTCAGGGTCCGGACCTGATAACCTTCTCCACGCAAGTATTCTTCGAGCAGTGCGCGAATCCGGAGATCGTCATCAATCACGAGAACTCGGGTGGAAGGTGTGTTCATGGGGAATGAGTATAGTGGGCAAATACAGCCCTGTCGTCTTGGATCGGTTACCAAATATTGCGGTTCGCCCGCTGGTTACATTTGGTTACCGCATCCAGATGATGGGTTCAAAAAGAGGCGATTGCAAGGCATCCGGTTGATCCTCGTGACCAGGGTGAATGGGCAGTTCTAGAGGGTAGTCGATCGGTTGCTGCAAATGGCGCACGGGTGCATTCGGTCATTGATTCCGCATGCTCTTCGCTGTACGATGAGTCGCTGCGAGGTCTAGGAATCAAACGCCCATGAGAAGTTTATCCCTTGATGCGTGATGGTTTCCATCTGTCCATATGCGGATTCAGAAACCGGCGCTGGGCGCGAGGGCTGGTCTGGCTGGCCCTGGTCGCATCGGTTGGGCTCTATGCCCTGGACAGCGGGCATCGCCACCATACTGAAATGGCGCGGCTGCTCTGCCCGGTATGTCATGTGGTGGCCCACAGTTCGATTGAAGTCTTTAGCCCACGAGTGGATAGCTTCCAACCGATTTATAGCTTCCTGGTCAGGCGCACCGCTGTTCGCAAAGCGAGGCCCACCGCCCGCATTTTCCTCGCACTGATCTCCGAGCCTCGCGCTCCCCCCCCCAAAGCCCCCTAGATTTGAATCGGGCAGCCGTGCCCGTTTCAACCCCCAAGACCCGGGCATGCCTGGTACCGAAGAGGCATCCCGTGGGATCCATGTGTTTTCTAGAGGTACTGCTGATGGACTTGAGAGATCGTTTTATTCATATTGATCGGTATATTGAGCAAATCCAAGCGGTGTTTCTCAACCGAAGGCGATCAACCCGAGGGGTTCGGGTCAAGACCGGGTTGTCTCGTGTTGCAGTCGTTGGTCTCATGCTCATGGCTATGGGCGGGGGCGTTCCACAGGTTTTCGCGCATGCCGTAGTCGGTATGCGGGTATTTCCTGCCACACTGACTTTTGACGACCCTGGGGTGGCGGATGAACTCCCTCTCGCATTCGACTCGATTCATACGCCAGGCGGTGTTGACGATATTCTGTCGGCGTCGTACGCAAAAACACTCACGCGGAAGCTTGGAATCGTGCTCGGAACCGATTATCAGCAGGTGATTCCGGGATCCGGACCCGCGCTGAGAGGCCTGGACGACTGGACGTTTGCAGTGGATTACCAGATCTATAAAGTGGCTTCCACCGAATCGATCGGAATGCTTCAGATGGCTGGCACATTCGGCGATAGCGGAAGCCGGGCCATCGGAGCACCCTACACGGTATACACGCCGGAGTTCGCATTCGGGCAGGGAATGGGTTTTCTTCCGTTTTCCCTGCGTTACCTGACCCCTTTCGCGGTGACCGGTGCCGTCTCGGAGAATATTCCGAGCAATTCTGCGTTGGCACCACGGATTCTGAACTGGGATTTCTCTTTCCAATACAGTATTCCCTATCTTCAGGATTTTGTTCATGACGAGGGCATTCCGGCACCTTTCAATAATATGGTGCCGATCATCGAAGTGCCCATGCAGACCTGTCTGGGCAGAAATTGTCCTGTACATACAACAGGATATGTTGACCCGGGCATGATCTGGATCGGGCATTACATCCAGTGGGGGGTGGAGCTTGAGCTCCCCATCAACTCTGCAACCGGAGACCATCCCGGCATCCTGCTCGGTGTCGATTTCTATCTCGACGACCTATTTCCTTACACCCTTGGTGCACCACTCTGGAGTGCTGGTTCATGAACAAAAAGTTTTTGATGCGGCTGATGTCTGCAATCCTGTTGATATTAACTTCAGGGATCATCATCGTTCCCGCTTATGCACATGCCTTCCCGGAACGGTCTTCACCTCATGTGGGGGCTCATCTCAAAGCAGGTCCCAATACGGTCAAAATTTGGTTTGATGCCGGGATCGAGCCTATTTTTTCCAAACTGATTGTACGCAGTGCACAGGGTCAAAAGGTCAGTGTCGGCCCGGGATTTATTCCCAAGGGACAGCATGCCCTGCTCGAAACCCGACTGAAAACGTTGACGCCGGGTATCTACTTCGTGTATTGGAGTGTGATTGCGTTTGATGGCCATCATACGGAAGGGCGTTGGTATTTCCGGGTTAAATAACTGAGGAGGGTTGATCTGATGCATCCTTTGTACATTGCATTGACTGCCATTGACGTCATTGCGGTCGTTGCGGGGCTGGGCATGATTGCGGGCTGGCTCTGGGTGCTGCCCCGTGATCAGGACCCGATTTTCCATCGCTCATTCTGGAGACTTGAGGGTGTTTCGCTTCTCTTTCTGACATTGAGCAGTGCCCTCATTCTCGTCTCCCGAAGTCTTGAAATGAGCGGGGGCCCTTTCTCGGGTTTGCCCCAAGTCATACCAGAGGTGCTGCAGGCAACCCGGTTCGGCTCGATCTGGTGGTTCCGACCGCCGCTATTATTGGCACTGTGGCTACTGTGGCTTCTGGGATTCACCTCGAGCCGCCGCGCACGCTGGGTCGGCATCCTGATGTTCATCGCTTTGGCTGGAGTAGCATTCACACGGAGCGAAACCGGACACCCGGCGGATCACGGTGATTTTCGGCTAGGAGTTTTCGTGGACTGGTTGCACCTTCTGGCAGCGGGGTTATGGATCGGAGCCCTCTTCTGCGTGACACTCGTGATCTTCCCAGCACTGAGGAGAAGAATGCGTGAGCGCCGACCGGATCTTGCTGCGGATATCTTTCAACGGCTTTCTTCCCTGGCCGGCTGGGGTTTGGCACTCATTCTCGTAACTGGCATCTGGACGGCCTGGAAGCAGTTGGGCACCTGGTCTGCTCTTTTCAATACGGCGTATGGGCAAATTCTTTTGGTCAAGCTCAGTCTGGTTGCGCTTTTGATCGTGATCGGTGCCTACAACCGCTTTATCCGTCTCCCGAGGATCCGCCATGCACACGGCTGGGACGCTCGTTCGAACAGATGGGTGCACTGGGCGGCGCGTATGCATCAAGTTACACAGGATGAGTGCGGTCAAAAGCGAGAGATCAAGCGTTGCTATCGTGCTGTTGCGATCGAAAGTCTGATCGGGGTTGCAGTGCTAGTAGCCGCTTCTGTGTTGCTTCATGGTATGCCGCCGGTGGCCATGGTTCATGTACCTGCGGGATTTGGAACCGTGTCCGCGAATGGTCGCAGGTCTGGTTTTGGATCAGACCCCGCTTCATTGAACCCATCCATGAGTATGGCCTCAACGATGCCGATATCTGCCCGCACTGATAGATCGACGCCGCGTATTCATTTTTCATTTGGTGAGAGCGGGCGTGTGGACCAGGTCACCCAAACGATCAGAATCCGGGCTCTCGATACGATGCGATTTTCACCCGCTATCGTACACGTACAACCGGGGCAGACCGTTCGTTTTAGGGTCACCGATGCCGGACGGTTGGATCACGAGTTTGTCATTGGGAGTGCACGCGAACAGAAAAAACATGAGAAGGAGATGGAGGCACATCCCGATATGCCCATGCACGATCCGAATGGGATCACTCTCAAACCGGGACAAACCCGTTCGATTCTCTGGCGTTTCCCGGATCACCCGATGAGGCTTGAATACGCATGCCACGAGCCTGGACATTTTGCAGCGGGCATGATTGGTCAAATCGTGGTTGGACAACCAGGATCGACTGACTGAGCTGAGCTCAACCCAGCCAGGCCAGGAGATCAGATGGCTTAGCGAGCAGCCCGTCAGCGAGCCAGGATTCAGGGTGATCCGTGGGCGCGAGATATCCCCAGAGAGCGACCAGTGTTACGATGCCTGCTGCCCGTCCCGCCATGATGTCGCTTTCGGCGTCACCGATGAAGGCTGCTTCATGGGGTTCTCGGTGTGATTGGGATAGCGCTTCGAGGAGCGGGGCTGGATGCGGCTTGGGATGACTTGAAGTATCGCCCGAGATGATCACGCTGGGCTCGGATGGGAGAGCCAGCGAGTCGATGAGCGGGTGGGTGAGAAAGGCGGGTTTGTTTGTGACGATTCCCCAGGTTTGATGGTGCTGAGTGAGAATCTCGAGAAGCTCCGGGATACCAGCCATCAAGCGCGAGTCGTCTGCGAGATGCGCGCGATAAAATTGGATAAACTCTCCGCGTAATCCCGCAAGCAGCGCGGGATCCACGAGTGGCCCCCAGCTCAACTCGAGCATCGCGCGCACCCCTCCTGAAGCCACTGTCCGTGTGAGCTCCATGCTCGGTGGTGATCGTCCATGCAGGTGGCACACCTCCGTGAGGGAAGCGTGAAGATCCGGGAGCGTATCAGCCAGGGTTCCGTCGAGGTCGAACAGCCAGAGTTGCACGGCCGGGCGGTTTTTAGGTGCTTTCAAAGTGGAGGAGGTAGTTGACCGAAAGGTCTCCCGTGAGGAATGCCGTATGCAATAACGGCAGATAGAGCAGTCCGCGCCGGTCCCGCAGGGTCAACCCGGCTTGTCCGGCCCATGACTCGATCTCTCCGGGTGTCCGAAACCAGTCATAGCGGTGGAGCCCCCGGGGAGTCAGTTTCAGCACATGTTCGGCCGCAACGATGGCGAAAAGCCAAGCCCGCAGCGTCCGGTTGATGGTTGAAACAAAGACGGTTCCACCGGGCCTCACGAGCTCAGCAGTGTTTTGAATGATGCTACAGGGATCCGGAACATGTTCGAGCATCTCGAAACAGGTCACAACATCGAAGCTTTGGTATTGGTCTGGCAGCAAGGCGGTAGCCTCGCCCACTTGATAGCTGATGCTGAGTCCTTGGTTGCAAGCATGGGCTTCAGCGACACGAATGGCATCAGGAGAGGTGTCGACGCCCGTAACTTGGGCGCCAGCATGTGCCAAGGCTTCAGTCAGGATTCCGCCTCCACAGCCAATGTCGAGCACACGGCTGCCAGACAGATTCGCGCGTTTTTTGATAAAGGACAGCCGGATCGGATTGATGTGGTGGAGTGTGGCGTAGCTTCCGTCAGGGCCCCACCAGTCGTCGGCCCAAGACGTTTGCGGTTCTGAGATCGGATGAGAAGATGTGTTCATAAATCTAGTGCTTATTATGATCTTGCGGGGTGGAGGAGAGCAAGATCAATGTTTCCTGCATGACGCACGAACCGGTTAAGTCTTCTGATCAATGACGGCTGGCTTGAGGAGCAGCGGAAGGGGAGAGCGCACCCAGCTGGCTTGCGATACGGTCACGCCAATCGTTCACCGTATCGGCCATTCCTGGTGCAGCCGCGCTGAGCAGCCGACCGTTTTGCACTTTGAGCAGACCTTCGATCCAGACGTGGCTCACGTTCTGTCGACCGGCCGAATAGACAATCTGTGTCACTGGATCGTAGCAGGGCATTGTCGCTGGTGTTGCGAGATCGATGGCTACACAGTCGGCGGCTTTGCCCCGCTCGAGCGAGCCAATCTCATTGTCGAGTCCGAGTGCGCGCGCCGACGCCAGCGTGGCCATGTTTAGGACCTCACGGGCAGTCAGACGGCTCGGATCGCGGGTCAGTCCCTTGGCGAGGAAGGCGGCACTACGCATCTCTCCGAGCATGTCGAGATCGTCGTTGCTGGCCGCTCCGTCTGTACCCAATGCAACCCCCACTCCGGCCTGAAGCAGATCGGCTACGGGACAAAAACCGCTTCCGAGTTTGAGATTGGATTCCGGGCAATGGATGACCCAGCACTGTGCCTGCGAGAGGCGCTCGAGATCTCCGGGTTCAAGCGTCGTCACATGAACCGCAAGCAGCCCCGCTGTCAGGAGGCCAAGCCGTTCGAGATGCTGGATTGGTGAGCAGCCGTGCTGTTCGATGAAGTTGAGAACTTCCTGTTTAGTTTCATGAACATGGATGTGCACACGCAGATCAAGTTCATCCGCAAAGCGCGCCACTTGGAGGAGAGTGGACTCCCCGGCCGTATAAGGCGCGTGCGGGGCGAGCGTGAAATGGATCCTCTTCTGGTGACGGTAGCGGTCACGGATCGCAAAGCCCTTGTGAAAATATTCCTGAGTGCTTTGTGCAAAGCGGGTCGGAAAATCGAGCACGACAAGACCCGTGACCAGACGGATACCAGCTTCGATCGCCGCCTCGATTGTCGCATCCGGATAGAAATACATATCGTTGAAACAGGTGGTGCCGGACAGGAGCATTTCGGCAATGGCGAGTTGCGAGCCGTCACGGACAAAATCGTGATCGACAAAGGCTTCCTCGAGAGGCCAGATGTAGTCTTTGAGCCAGCGCTCGAGAGGTTGATCGGCACCGAGTCCCCGGAACAGGGTCATGGCTGCATGGGTATGCGCATTGACGAGTCCTGGGATGAGTGCGTGATTCGCCAGTTCGATCCGTTCAACGTTCGCATACCGCGCATGCGCATCTGGAATGGGCAGGAGATCATGAATGCGACCGCCACGGACAAGGAGCGCGTGATGCTCAAGCACTAAGCCGTCTGGTACGACCGGGATGATCCAGCGTGCTTCAATCAGGCATTCAGTTGGTGGCATCCGCCTGGTCCCCATGGAATTTAGGTTACATTATGAATCTTTTGCATTGAAACAAGGTACCCCGCGCGATGGTTTCCATCCAAAGTCCCCTGGTCCAGGCTCTTGTACCCCTCATTTTTGAAGGGGATGTGCTGCGCGTTTTGGATCAACGTCTGCTCCCGGATGAGGTGCATTACGAGGCTTTGCATCGAGCCCATGATGTTGCCCGTGCCATCGAATGCATGATGCTTAGGGGGGCACCTTTGATTGGTGTTGCAGCAGCCTATGGATTGGCGCTTGAGGCGTGTGCCCTCGCAGTCAATGAAAAGACATTTTACGCGGAACTCAATCAGGCTCTCGTGCGACTCGCGGCCACTCGGCCGACTGCGATCAATCTCAACCGTGCCTTGACCGAGGGATCCCGGCGGATCCATGCAGGAGGCCGCCCCGATCAAGTCGCCCGGGCGCTACTTGAGGAGGCCCATCGGCTCGCGCGCTTTGAAATCGACGCTTCCACCCGGATGGGCCAGGAAGGCGCAGCGCACCTCGGTTCCGGTTCAAGGCTGCTGACCCACTGCAATACCGGATGCTTGGCAACGGTTGGGGAAGGGACTGCCCTGGCCGTGGTTCGGCATGCGTTTCGGACCGGCCGGGCCCTGAGTGTGACCTGTACCGAGACGCGACCGTGGCTCCAGGGTGCACGGCTTTCAGCTTTCGAACTCGCACGCGAGGGCTGGCCGACTGAACTCGTGACCGAATCGGTTGCCGGTGACAAGCTGCTCAATCGGGCCTTTGACTGGTTTCTGGTCGGTGCGGATCGGATCGGGCCCGACGGACGGGTTGCAAACAAGATGGGTACTCACATGCTGTCCCAGTTGGCCCGGCTTGGTGGTGCGCGCGTCATGGTCGTGGCGCCAACGACCACGATCGACTGGAGCTGGGATGACGATCATCCGGTTCCGATCGAACATCGGGATGGCGCTGAAGTCTGGCGGGCGACCGGTTCCGCACACATTCCCCCAGGAGTCCGGATCGACAATCCGGTTTTTGACGTCACGTCGGCGGAACTCGTCGACTGGATCGTAACGGAGTGTGGCGCAATTGAACCCACCCGGGGTGAATCCTTTGATCCATTGCGTTTCGGGGGAATACCAAAAGCTGTGATCTGAGGGAAGCCAGAAGCGTCACGATCGGGAGACCGGGTGGGATTATGGAACAAAATCAGTTAAAATTGAGACCAGCAGAACATCTCGGCCCAAACCAGCTGCTTCACCGGCGGGTAGGATATAAATGACTGATTTTGCTAAGGAGTTATCGAGCGTTGCCCTAGAGGAAGAACTCAAACGTTCTTATCTTGACTATGCCATGAGTGTCATCGTGGGGCGTGCACTTCCCGATGTACGCGATGGACTCAAACCTGTGCATCGCCGCGTGCTTCATGCCATGCGCGAACTTGGCAACGAATGGAACAAACCGTACAAGAAATCTGCCCGTGTCGTGGGCGATGTGATCGGAAAATATCATCCGCATGGCGATGTTGCGGTCTATGACGCCATCGTTCGTATGGCCCAGCCATTTGCCTTGCGTTATGTCCTCGTTGATGGCCAGGGCAACTTTGGATCAGTCGATGGTGACGCTCCCGCTGCCATGCGCTACACCGAGATCCGCATGGCCAAAATCGCCCATGCACTGCTTGAGGATATCGATAAGGAAACCGTCGATTTCATTCCCAACTACGATGGCTCGGAATCCGAACCCCAAGTGCTTCCTGCCCGTGTCCCGAATCTCCTCATCAACGGAAGCGCCGGTATTGCCGTGGGCATGGCAACCAATATTCCGCCACACAATCTCAGGGAGACGATCGATGCGGCACTCGCGCTTCTTGATCATCCGACGATGGAATTGCCAGAAATCCTGAAACTGCTTCCAGGGCCGGACTTTCCTACAGGCGGGATCATTCTCGGCGATGAGGGGATCCGCAAGGCCTATGAGACGGGCAGGGGAGGATTGACCGTCCGGGGCCGGGCCCGGACCGAACCGATCGCAAACGGGCGTGAATCCATTGTGATCTATGAGTTGCCTTATCAGGTCAACAAGGCTACTTTGATCGAGTACATTGCGGCACAGGTACGAGAGCGAAAGATTGAGGGAATCAGCGAGTTGCGTGACGAATCGGACCGGGATGGCATGCGGATCGTCATCGAACTCCGGCGTGGGGAAAACGCGGATGTCATTCTTAATAACCTCTATCAGCGTACGGCTCTCCAGAGTTCCTTTGTGATCAATATGGTTGCGCTCAAGGATGGCCAACCCCGTCTTTTCGACCTGCGTTCCATGTTGCTGTCTTTTCTTGAACACCGGCGCGAGGTAGTGACCCGGCGGACCATTTTTGAGCTCAAGAAGGCACGCGAACGGGCGCATGTGCTTGAGGGACTGGCGCTGGCCATCTCGAATATCGACGAAATGATTCAGGTCATCAAAAAAGCGGGGCAACCGAGTGAGGCCCGAGCGGCACTCATCGCGCGTTCCTGGCCGGGAGATTTCCTTCGCGAGCTCCTAGAGCGTGCAGGTGACCGGGCGGCATCCGAGCGGAGGCGCGAAGTCTATCAGCTGACCGAGAATCAGGCACAGGCGATCCTTGAACTCCGGCTCCAGCGGCTCACCGGGCTTGAACGGGAAAAAATTGTCGATGAGTATCTGGATCTTTTGCACCGCATCGATGACTATGAGGATATTCTCTCCAGGGATGTGCGCCTGATTGAGGAGATTCGTCTCGAGCTGGTCGCTGCGCGCGACGAGTTCGGTGATGCCCGTCGCACCGAACTCGCTCCCGCAGGCGGCATCCTACGAACTGAAGACCTGATTCCCCAGGAAGATGTCGTTGTGACCTTGTCGCATGATGGCTATATCAAATACCAGTCTCTGGATACCTACCGTCTGCAGGCTCGGGGAGGGCGGGGCCGAAGCGCTGCAGCAGTCAAGGAAGAGGATTTCGTCGAAAAACTCTTTCTGACGCGTACGCATGACACACTTCTCTGTTTTTCAACCCGTGGCCGGGTTTACTGGACACGGGTGTTTGAGCTGCCGGAAGGCGGCGGAACCGCCAAGGGTAAGCCTCTGGTCAATCTCCTTCCGCTTGAGGACAGTGAGCGCATCACGGCCGTTTTGGATATCGATCGTTTTGATGACAGTCATTTTGTCTTCATGGCGACTGCGAAAGGAACCGTCAAGAAGGTTCCACTGAAGGATTTTTCGAGGCCTCGGGCCAGTGGCATCATCGCGATCGATCTTCCGGAAGACGATACGCTGATCGATGCCGTACGGACGGATGGAAGCCGTCACCTCATGCTTTTTGCCTCAAATGGAAAGGCCATCCGTTTCATCGAAACTGAAGTCCGCACCATGGGCCGACAGGCCACGGGGGTGCGCGGCATCCGTCTCACTCCCGATTCCCGAGTGGTGGCAGTCACCGTCCTTGAGGATGAATCATCGGATATTTTGACCGTTACGGAGCGGGGGTACGGCAAACGGACGGCGCTTGCTGCCTACTTGGCACAGGCGCGTGGCGGAAAAGGCGTGATTTCGATCCAAACCGGACCCCGCAACGGATTGGTCATCGGCGCGGCATCTGTTCACGAGGGAGATGAAGCCATGCTGGTGACCCAGAACGGAACGCTTGTCCGGATCCCCGTTGGGACCATATCCCGGGTCGGGCGCAATACCCAGGGTGTGCGATTGATTCGTCTTGATGAGGGTGACATCGTCGTCCACCTGGAACGGATCCCCGTTGACCCGGCTCCTGTTCTCACGTCCGAAGAGGGAATCTGATGGCACCCTCGATCCTGCACCAACCCGTGAGCGCGCCTTGCTCCGAGCGCGGCTGGAACTTCGGACCCGGTCCGGCCCTTCTCCCGGATTCCGTTTTGACGCAGGCTCGGGACGCGTTGTGGTGTTTTGAAGATTCAGGCATGGGAATTGCCGAAATCAGCCACCGGAGCAAACGTTTTCTGGAACTTGTGGAGCGCCTCCAGATAGGATTACGCTCGCTGCTCGCGATTCCCTCCACGCATGATGTCCTTCTCATTCCGGGCGGGGCCACACCTCACTTCAGCCTCATCCCGATCAACCTGGCACTGGCGCGCGGAACGCGTCATGCCACCTATGCCATCACGGGACATTGGTCGCGTCAGGCACACCGCGAAGCAAGGACGTTGATTGATTCCACAGTCGCCATTGACATCTACACAGAGTCGGGGACACGGTCAAATGTGCGGATGATCCCAGAGCTTCCCCTTTGGTCGATTGACTCTAGCACAGCATTTCTTTATTACACGGATAACGAAAGCATTGATGGAATCGAGTTTCCGGCGCCGCCTGCGATCACTATGCCTCCACTCGTATCAGACATGACAGCCAACCTATTCTCGCGGCCCGTCCCTATCGACCGGTTTGATCTCATCTATGCCGGTGTGCAAAAAAATCTCGGCATTACCGGACTAAGTATCGTAATTATCCGGAAAGACCATCTCCACAAAGAGATTCCAGGCTGGCCCCCGATCCTGTGTTATGGAAGCTGGGCCGAGAGTCAATCCATGTACAACACTCCTCCTACACTCAACTGGTATTTTGCTCTGTTGATGGTCGAGTGGATGGAAGCACAGGGTGGACTCGAAGCGCTGGCCGCCCGCAATGACCGCAAGTCCTCTCTCCTTTATCAAACCATTGATCAAAGTGGAGGGTTTTATCAAAACGCGGTTTCACCGACGTGCCGATCACGGATGAATGTTCCATTCACGCTCACGTCTCAATCTCTGACAGAACAATTTCTCAAGGAGGCGTCCCATTCCGGGCTGCTTCAGCTTGAGGGTCACCGGACGGTGGGCGGATGTCGTGCGAGCATCTATAACGCGATGCCCGAAGCGGGAGTCCAGAATCTTTGCGAGTTCATGAACGAGTTCAGGCATCACGCGGGCTGATAGACCCAGTACCATTCGCCGAGCCTATCATGCCCTCCAACCCCCATATTTTTGCGATTCGCCCCTACCAGCCGGGGAAGCCCATCGAAGAGGTCGAACGGGAATACGGGCTGCATTCGGTCATCAAACTGGCTTCGAACGAAAACGCGCTCGGTCCGAGTCCAAAAGCACTCCTGGCTGCACAAAAAGCGCTGACACGGAGTGCTTTGTATCCGGATAGCACCGCTTTTACCCTGGTTCAAAAGCTTGCAGAAAAGCACAAGTTGCCAGAAGACCATTTCGTGATGGGGACGGGATCCGATCACGTGTTCATGCTATTGGCCCTGGTTCTTCTGAATCCGGCGGTCAATGCCGTGATTTCCGAATACACATTTCCGACCTATGCCATTGCTACCCATTCGGTCGGAGCCGAACTCCGGATTGCACGCGCGGGCCCCGGTCTGGGCCATTCGGTCGATCATTTGCTCGCGGCCGTCGATCCATCTACGCGGGTCGTTTTCGTCGATAATCCCAACAATCCGGTTGGAAGTTATCTGCCCGGAGGCGAGGTCGAGCGTTTGCTCAGAAGCCTGTCTCCAGATGTCACTCTGGTACTCGATGAGGCTTACTTCGAGTTTGCCAATGCTCCGGATTATGTATCAGGCCTGGAATATGTTGGACGCTATCCCAACCTGATCGTCACCCGAACCTTCTCCAAGGCGTATGGCTTGGCCGGGTTCAGGATTGGTTATGGCGTGACGCAGCCAGCTCTGGTCGATCTCCTGAAGCGTGTGCGCCTGCCATTCAGTCTGAGCCACGTGGCCCTGGCGGCAGCCGAAGCAGCCTTGTCCGACCACGCACACCTCAACAAAACCCGTGCCTTGATTGAGACTGAACGACCCCTTTTGGCTCAAAACCTGGCCCGCATGCTGCCCCAGGTGTTGCCTGGAGCCGGAAATTTCATATCAGCGAGGACCCCCATGCCAGCGCAGGATTTATTTGTGATGCTTCTCAAGCGTGGCATCATTATTCGGCCGCTTGGAGCCATGGGGCTGCCGGATTTCATCCGTATCACAGTCGGGCTACCAGATGAGAACCAAGCTCTCCTGAAAGCCCTGTCCGACATTCTTGGGTGAGAGACGACGAACCTGGTCACTTCGTCGGTCCCCGTACTCACGATTGACGGCCCAGGTGGCGCAGGAAAGGGAACCGTTGCGTCGGGTCTGGCTCTGAGGGCCGGGTGGCACTGGCTCGACAGTGGCAGTCTCTACCGCGCACTCGGCTGGCTTGCAGCACGAGAAAACCTGCTCGATGCTCCAGATGATGCGCTGACCCACCTTCTGGAGCGCATCCACGTCGAGCCCGACGGTCCCGCGACTCGCGTCGTAGTGGATGGGCAGGACCTTGACGGGTTGATCAGCGACGAACGGGCAGGCGAGCGGGCCTCGCGTATCGCGACTCGTCCCCTTGTTCGGGCCCGACTGCTTCCACTGCAGCGGACATGCCGCGTGAAGCCCGGTCTCGTGACTGATGGACGCGATATGGGCACGGTTGTGTTTCCAGATGCGGAACTCAAGATTTTTCTTACGGCAAGCCCCGAGGCACGTGCCCAGCGACGGCTTAAGCAGTTGAATGCACTAGGAGTTCATGATAATCTAGCTCGCTTGACTCGTGAAATTGCAGCCCGCGATGAACGGGATGAGGCCCGTCCGCTCTCTCCGCTCAAGCCTGCACCCGATGCATGGGTGGTCGACAGTACCCATCTCAGTGCCGAGCAGGTGATTGAAGAGATTTGGGAGGCGGGAGGTAGTTTTTTTGAGTCGCCTTGATTTTTTGAGTCTGGGCCTTAAGGGAAGGGGTCTGATCGTTCACACGCTTCTTGGACCGGGATTGGCTCAAGCTGCGGACTTACCGAAAAGTGCCACCGGCACGGGATTTCTGAATGTCGGAATCGTTTGCTGAACTACTCGAAGAAAGCCTCGCACAAACCCAACTCAACCCTGGCAGCATCATCAAGGCCCGGGTGATTTCCATCAATCCGGATGTCGTCATTGTCAATGCTGGACTCAAGTCGGAAGGCGTGATTCCGATCGACCAGTTTCGTGACGACGGAGGATCCGTACTGATCCAGGTTGGTGACGAGGTCGAGGTGGCCATCGATACGCTGGAAGACGGAATGGGAGAAACACGCCTGTCACGCGAGCGCGCCAAGCGCCTCCGTGCATGGAAGGAACTGGAAGAGGCATTCGAGAAACAGGATATCGTGACCGGTACGATCACGGGCAAAGTCAAAGGCGGGTTTACCGTCAATCTGAGTGAAATCCGGGCATTTCTCCCCGGCTCGCTGGTTGATATCCGGCCTGTGCGAGATTCTTCCTACCTCGAAGGACGTCCCCTCCAATTCAAGATCATCAAGCTGGATCAAAAACGGAATAATGTCGTTGTTTCACGTCGTGCCGTGGTTGAAGCGGAAAACATGGGCGAGCGGGAATCGCTCATGGAAAAGATCAAGGAAGGTGCCATTCTCAAGGGAATCGTCAAGAACCTGACCGAATATGGAGCATTTGTTGATTTGGGAGGTATTGACGGCCTGCTGCATATTACCGATATGGCCTGGCGTCGTGTCCGGAATCCATCCGAAATCGTGACCGTTGGCCAGGAAATTGAAGTCAAGGTACTGCGATTTGATCGCGAGCGGAACCGTGTCTCCTTGGGCATCAAGCAGCTCGGGGAAGATCCATGGACCGATATCGATCGCAGGCATCCCGTTGCAAGCCGGACCTATGGCCGGGTGACCAACGTAACGGAATATGGCTGCTTTGTTGAGATCGAGCCGGGTGTGGAGGGTTTGGTGCATCTGTCCGAGATGGACTGGACGTCACGTAATGTAAACCCGGCCAAGGTGGTGCACGTGGGCGATGAGAAAGAAGTCAAGGTTTTGGAGATTGATACTGAACGGAGGAGGATTTCATTGGGCATGAAGCAGTGCACCCCCAATCCATGGGAAGATTTTGCCGCAAACCACAAAAAAGGCGAGCGCATCCTCGGAAAAATCAAATCCATTACTGATTTTGGTATCTTTGTGGGGCTTGATGGAGGGATCGACGGATTGGTACACGTATCGGATATCTCATGGGATCAACCTGGTGAAGAGGTGATACGGAATTACAAGAAGGGGGACGAAATTGAGGCTGTTCTCTTGTCCGTGGATCCTGAACGAGAGCGAATCTCGATCGGCATCAAGCAACTGGCTCAGGACCCATTTACAGGCTACCTGACGGCTCATCCTAAAGGCAGCGTGGTTCATGGCCGGGTCAAGTCGGTTGAAGCCAGGGGAGCCGTTCTCGACCTTGAAAACGGAATTGAAGGTTACATCCGTGCATCTGATCTTGCTCGGGAAGCCGTTGAAGATGCGCGTACCGTTCTGCATGACGGCGACGATGTCGAAGCGCACGTGGTGAGTTATGACCGCAAATCCCGGACCGTCGGGCTTTCCGTTCGGGCGCTTGAGATTGAAGAAGAGGCCAAGGTTCTCGACGATTATTCAAAACGGGCCTCAAATCTGGTACCCACGATCGGTGACCTTTTCAAAGAGCAGGCACATGAATCCAAAGATTCCTGAAAGCCAGAATCGGATCATCTAAATGAGCAGTTCCTGGCTGCCACCGGAAACTCACGTTTGAGGAGGTTTGAGTGATGACTCGATCCGAACTCATTGAATACATCAGCAGGCGTTATCCTCACCTCCCGCAGCAGGATATCGAACTTGCCATCAAGACCCTTCTCGACCGGCTCGGGTGGGCACTGGCAGAAGGCCGGCGCATCGAGATCCGGGGGTTTGGGAGTTTTTCCCTGCACTATCACCGACCCCGGTTGGGTCGGAATCCGAAGACGGGTGAAACGGTTGCCTTACCGGGCCGTTTTGTCCCCCATTTCAAGCCCGGAAAATCGATTCGCCAGGAAATCGAGCAGTCCAAAGCCCCGATCCGGTCAGATTAAAACAGGAAGATTTCCACGGACCTCATCGGATTTCGTGTTTCGGTCCGATAACGCTAGAATGTTGATAGGGACTGTCACTTCATCTGGAGGTCAGATTGAAAAAGTGGATCAAGGGTTTTGGGTGGGTTCTGGTTTTGGCCACGCTTACTGCAGTGATTATCCTGGTACTGCAAAACCCAACACCCGTTCTGCTCAATATTTTTGTATGGAAGTACTCTATTCCATTGTTCTTATTGGCATTAGCAAGCTTTATTGCGGGTCTGCTCGTGGCCGTGGGGCTTCTTTTGCCAGGCCGAATCCGTTTGGCTTGGCGCGTGCGAAGCCTGTTGCGTGAGCCACGTCCCGGAGATCTTACTGATCGCAAACCCCATTTCAAACCGATTGTGTCAGATTCGGGTAATGAGCAGATGACAAATCGGAGAGATTGGAGATGAATCTCTGGCACGTGAGCGCTGTACTGCTCTGGGTACTCGCTTTGAGTGCGATCATCTGGTTTGCGCTGGATCGGTCGGTTATTCGACAGCAGCGCCGGAAACACCGTAAAGTGGCCAATACCCGCTATTTTCAGGGACTGCAATATCTGCTCGATGAACAGCCCGATGAAGCGCTCACAGTTTTCCTCAAACTGGCGGACGAGAATCCCGAAATCATTGAAATTCAGCTGGCTGTCGCCCGCCTTTTCCGGCGCAAAGGCGAACTTGAGCGTTCAATCCGGATGCATCAGAATCTTGTGGCGCGTACCCACTTGGATCGCGCGGATCGTCTTTCGGCGCTCTATGAACTGGCATCCGACTATGTTTCGGCCGGGCTTTATGATCGGGCGGAACGGCTTTTTAACGAGCTTCTCGAGGACAAACCCTGGCGCCGCCCTGCACTGCTTCAGCTGCTCCATATTCATGAGAATCAGAGGGACTGGGAAGATGCGCTCAGGGCGGCACGCAAACTGGAACAGGCCAGTGGTCTTTCCTATGGCCGAATCATGTCCCACTACGAGTGTGAAATGGGGGAAATGGCTCTGGCCAACCAGGATTGCCAGGATGCCCGGACACATTTCCAGCTCGCACTGACGCGCAATCCGCGCTCGGTTCGGGCACATTACCTGATTGGGCAATTCTGGCACAAACAAGGAAATGACTCGCATGCTCTCAAGTATCTTGAACAAGCACTTCTTCTGCGCCCGATACTCGCTCCACTCACCCTGCCGGATCTCGCGGCTCTCATCAAACGATTCCCTATACGCGGTGGGCTCACGGGTGTATTCCAGAAAACCACACTCACCGACGAAGAGTGCGACGCCATCGCGCAAGCCATGATACTCAATACCGAGATTTCGGACGCCGAAGCTACCGCTTGGATAGAAAAACTGGCTGCCCGTCATCCATTTCTCCAGCCGTTTTGTCGTGACACTCAAACAGAAGCTCCTTCAATTGCGGCGGTTCGATCCGCCCTGGAGCCAATTTTCCGGTTTACGCTTCGCTATGCTTGTGACGAGTGCGGTTATGAGTTGCGTTCACATGTCTGGAAGTGCCCGAGTTGCAGGCGCTGGGATACCCTTGTCCCAAGGGAGATGATCGAAGAGCAGCTTCGAGGGCTGGATCAGGGCAGCCCATCATCGGACAGTGTCCATCCACTGCCCTTGCTGCCCGCAAAACGTTCGAACCGAAAACCTCGGATCACCTAAAAACCACACTGGAGCATGATGAGGTGCAGACTCAGAGCATGAAAAAACGGATCCGTACGGCGGTTTTTCCTGTGGCTGGTTTAGGTACGCGTTTTCTGCCAGCAACGAAAGCGAGTCCCAAGGAAATGCTTCCGGTCGTTGACAAACCCTTGATTCAATACGCAGTGGAAGAGGCCCTTGAGGCTGGCGTCGAGATCCTCGTTTTTGTGACCAGCAGAAACAAGCGCGCTATCGAAGATCATTTCGACCGGGTCTATGAACTGGAAAATGAACTTTCGGAACGCGAAAAACCTGAACTCCTCGAACAAATCAAGGATATCCTCCCGCGCTCCGCGTCAGCGATTTATATCCGTCAACCGGCTGCCCTGGGTTTGGGGCATGCTGTTTTGTGTGCAGCACCTGTGGTTGGCAAAGAACCTTTTTATGTCGTTCTGGCGGATGATTTAATTGAAACATCTCCTTCTTCCGAGAACGTGTTGCAACAATTGCACAGGATGCATGAAGCGCATGGGTGCAGCGTAGTTGCTTTGGAACGGGTCCCACGAGAACACGTTTCGCGTTATGGCATTATTCAACCTCAGGAAATAAACGAGCGACTGTACGGAATTCAATCGATTGTTGAAAAACCGGATCCAGAGGATGCGCCCTCTGAATTGGCTGTTATCGGACGGTACCTTCTCATGCCGGAGGTCATGGGCTGTCTTGAAAAAACCGGGCGTGGACGGGGAGGAGAAATCCAGCTGACCGATGGGCTGGAACTGCTCCTGTCCCATGCAGCAGTTCTGGGATATGCATTTGAAGGCGCACGTTACGATTGTGGGGATAAACTAGGTTATCTTGAGGCGTGTGTCGAGTTTGGGCTCAAACACCCGCAACTGAATGATGATTTCAAAGACTACCTGATTAAGCGGATTTCTCATCTCGACAGGTAAACACAAGACCCAGAATCATTCGATCAGGAGATCTTCCTTTGACGGGCTGGTGTGACTACCAGTAGAATTGACCGAGGTTCCCCGGTAGCTCAGCTGGTAGAGCAGGTGACTGTTAATCACCGGGTCGGCGGTTCGAGTCCGTCCCGGGGAGCCAATAACAAAGGCAGTTTTATCGATCCCTGAAAAAGCTGCATCTGCTCCAAGAAATGATTCCAGGCTACGGCTGCAAGCTTCAACCTGAGCATCGATGCGCAACATAGAGCGCAGTCGTTCCCCAACTCCCGAATAACCGATGAGTGACCCGCTATGAGAGCAGGCGCATCGTATTTGCGCCATGTGATTTATTCTGCATATGCCGATGTGCGATTATTCCAAAATAGAGCAGACATCGGTAACCGGTAGTGCCAACATACCTCAAGCAACTCTCTATGCTCTGAACAGAGGCATGTATAATAAGCCTATATATCGTTATTCTTGTCAGATCTGTTTTTGGCATAGGGTTTGGCAAGAAATGATGCATCGTTTTTCAACCAGAAGTCAGGCGTGTATTCCTGTAAAAGATCATGATCTTTTATTGAAGCACAGACAAGAGTAAATATTGACGAGTGAGGTGATCAAGGTGGACACGCGAATGCGCGTTGTTCTGGGTTGGCATATGCATCAACCTGACTACCGGGATCCGGATAGCGGCGAATATCGCCTGCCCTGGACTTATCTGCATGCAATCAAAGATTACACGGATATTGCCGCGCATCTTGAAGGTCAGCCTGCGGCACGGGCCGTAGTCAACTTTACTCCTGTTTTGCTGGAACAAATCGAGGACTACGCAAACCAAATTCAAGCCTACTTTTTCTCCGGTCAACCGTTGCGTGACCCCATGCTTCGGGCACTCGCGTCAGAAAAGTTTCCAGAATCACCATTGCATCGGCGTGAGCTGGCAGCATGGGCCTTGCGGGCGAACCGCGAGCGGTTGATTGGAGCATACCCAGCATATCTTGCACTTGCCGAACGGGCAGATACCCTGCTTGCCGATCCTCAGGCTGTTCCCGATGAAGCATTTCTTGCGGATCTGTTGACCTGGTATCACTTGGCCTGGATGGGTGAGACGGTCAAGCGAAAATGCGTATTCGTACAGGAGCTTCTTCACCAGCAGCACGCTTATCATGCCAGTCAGCGCCGTGAGTTGGTTCGCAAGATCGGCAAACTGATCGGGAATGTGATTCCCAGATACAGCCGCTTGGCCAACGCAGGCCAAGTCGAATTATCTATGACGCCATACGGTCATCCGATTGTTCCGCTTTTGATTGATTTCGACTCTGCCCGTGAAGCGCAACCCGATCTTTTGCTTCCAGAAGAATCCTATCCGGGGGGGGTGGCGCGCGCCCGTTGGCATTTCGAAGCTGGCCTCAAAGTTTTTGAGCGCGTATTCGGTCGTTGCCCACACGGTTGCTGGCCATCCGAAGGCGCCGTGAGCGAAGCAACGCTGGAGTTGCTCAACGAATACGGATTCAGATGGACAGCGAGCGGAGCGGCGGTATTGGGGCATAGCGACTCTGGGGCGTCGCTTGCAGCCGCTTACCGTCTGAACGGAGAGGGTTGTACGTGTTTTTTCCGCAACGACGAGCTTTCGGACCGCATCGGATTCCAGTATGCAAACTGGCACGGTGATGATGCAGTCGCGAATCTGGTGAATACCCTCGAGTCCCATGCCCGCACCAATACTGAAAATATCGTCACCATCTTTCTGGATGGCGAAAATGCCTGGGAATATTATCCGGCGAATGGGTTCTATTTTCTGGATGGATTATATCGAGCACTGTCCGATCACCCTCTGCTGAAACTGACGACATTCTCCGAGGCTCTGGAGGGTGGCGTTCCCATTCGGGTATTGCCGCGTCTCATCGCTGGAAGCTGGGTATATGGCACATTTTCAACCTGGATCGGCTCACCTGACAAAAACAAAGGTTGGGCTCTTCTCACTGCGGCGAAGAAAGTTTTCGACCGGGTGCTCCAAAACGGCCGTCTCAATCAAATGGCTTACGACGATGTTTTGCGAAGGCTGGCTCTCTGCGAGAGTTCAGACTGGTTCTGGTGGCTCGGAGACTATAATCCGCAGGAAGCCGTGGCTGATTTCGAGATGCTGTTCCGTCGGCATCTCACCGCCCTCTATCGTTACCTGGGTGAATCTCCGGTTCCCGAGTTAACCAGTGTGCTGAGCCGTGGCTATGGTCAGCCGTCGGCTGGCGGCGTCATGCGTGCATCGGTCGATACAGTCGAGTGAGACAGGAGCATAAATGGGGAGATCTTCTGGCTCAACGCCGGGCAGGGATTTTATTGCCAATCCGCTCCTTGCCAGAGGGTCCAGGAAACGGGGACCTCGGGCACACGGCAGAACATTTCATTGATTTTGCAGCATCCTGTGGCTGGTCGGTCTGGCAGGTTTTGCCGATTGGCCCCCCTGACGCGTCCGGTTCGCCCTATCTTGCGAAATCGTCCTGTGCTGGAGACCCGGCCCTGATCGGGCTGGATCATTTGGTTGAACTGGGCTGGATTGATGACTTTCAACCTAATTTGGGGGACCCTGAACAGGCCCGGATCCATCGGCTGGAGCGTTTGAGTGCCGCATACGCTGGGTTCCGAAAGCAGGCTGACCCAGAGTGGATGCGACGTTTCGCCGAGTTTTGCAACCATTGCGCTTGGCTTGAGGATTTTGCGCTTTTCAGCGTAATCGAGGATTTGCAGGCATGCACCTCTTGGATATCATGGCCACAGCCTCTTCGCGATCATGAGCCGGCTGCTTTGTGCGCAATACGCGAGAATCATGCCGTGCGCCTGGATGAGATACGTTTTGAGCAGTTTGTATTTGCCACGCAATGGAAAGCGCTGTGTGAGTATGCGCATCAAAAGAAGCTTTTCCTAATGGGTGATCTACCGATGTTCGTCGCCCATCATAGCGCGGACGTTTGGGCAAACCGGAGTCTCTTTCGTCTGGACGAAAAAGGCCTTCCGACGGTTGTGGCTGGCGTACCACCGGATTATTTCAGCGCCGATGGCCAGCGCTGGGGAAACCCGCTGTACGATTGGGATCGCATCGCAGATGACAAGTTCCAGTGGTGGATTGAGCGGGTGGGTGTCCAGCTCGCGCGGTTCGATGCCCTCAGGTTGGATCACTTCCGCGGGCTTGAGGCGTGTTGGGAAATTCCGGCTGAGGCGGGAACAGCCCGCGACGGGCATTGGATTAAGGTGCCGGGCACCGACCTCTTGTCCGCCCTGGCCGCGACTTTCGGAGCCTTGCCCTTGATTGCCGAGGACCTCGGCGTGATCACGCCAGAGGTCATAGACTTGCGAGAGCAGTTTGGATTGCCTGGGATGAGGGTGCTCCAGTTCGCCTTCGATGGATTTCCGGATAATCCGCATTTGCCTCACAATCATGTTCCACATACGGTGGTTTATACCGGCACCCATGATAATCCTCCCACTGCAGCTTGGAGCGCCTCCATTGATCCTGAAACACAGCTGCGGCTCCGGGAATACTGTGGCCGGGAGTCCGAATCGATCGGACGGATACTCATTCTCGCTGCTCTGGCTTCCGTTGCCAAACTCGCAGTCATTCCCTTGCAGGATTGGCTTGGCATGGGAGCGGAAAGCCGTATCAATACACCCGGCACGACGAGTGGAAACTGGCGTTGGCGATTTAACTGGTCAGTGATTCCAGAAGACCTGATGGCACGAAGCAGGCACTGGTTAGGTTTGTTTGGGCGTTGATTCAGGATATGGTTGCGATGAATAAGGATCCCGGAAGGCATGAACGACACTTGGCGTCATGGCAGATACCAGACTATGACTGGCATCTTTTTGGTGAGGGTCATCACTGGCATATCTACCGGTGGCTCGGGTCACATTTCCGAAGGACAGACTGTTCCGCAGGAGTTGCGTTTGCTGTCTGGGCCCCTCATGCTGACCGTGTCAGCGTCGTCGGCGATTTCAACGGTTGGGATGGATATAGGCATCCCATGCGTGCACGCGAGGGTGGACTTTGGGAGGTGTTTGTCCCGGATCTAGTATCCGGCAGTCTTTACAAGTACGAAATCCATAACGGTGAGACTAATGAGTTGCTGCTCAAAGCAGATCCCTATGCCGAACAATGCGAGCTTCGCCCGAATACTGCGAGCCGTATAGTTGCGCCACCGCGGTTCACGTGGGCGGATGAGCAATGGCTTGCTGCTCGTGAAGCTCGTGATTGGCGTCACACACCGCTTGCGGTATACGAAGTACATTTGGGGTCCTGGCGGCGTAATGGGGACGGTTCCTGGCTCAATTATCGCGAACTCGCGCATGACTTAGTGGAATATGTCTGTGCTCAGAGGTATACCCATATCGAGCTTCTGCCGATCACGGAGCACCCGTTAGATGCCTCATGGGGTTACCAGGCAACCGGTTTTTTTGCACCAACGAGCCGCTATGGCACGCCCGATGACTTCCGATGGTTTGTCAATTATTGCCACCGGCACGATATCGGGATCATCCTCGATTGGACACCGGCTCATTTCCCACGAGATGCGCACGGACTGGCAAAGTTTGATGGCACTCCGCTTTATGAGCACCCAGATCCCCGTCGAGGGGAACATCCAGACTGGGGCACACTCATTTTTGATTATGGACGCAACCAGGTACGTAATTTCCTACTTTCCAGTGCACTTTATTGGATTGAGGAATTTCACGTCGATGGCCTTCGCGTCGATGCAGTCGCATCCATGCTTTATCTGGATTACTCGCGCCAACCTGGGCAATGGCTGCCCAACCAATATGGAGGAACAGAGAATATCGATGCGATGGCATTTGTCCGTGAACTGAATGTTGTTGTTCATGGTCAGTGGCCCGGAGCCATCGTTGTTGCTGAAGAGTCGACTGCATGGCCTCAGGTCAGCCGTCCTGTTGAACAGGGCGGACTCGGATTCTCAATGAAATGGAACATGGGCTGGATGCACGATACGCTGGGTTATCTCAGGCGTAACCCGGTTTATCGCAGGTATCACCATATGGGCCTGACCTTCGGACTGCTTTACGCCTTTAACGAAAACTTCGTACTTCCGCTTTCGCATGATGAGGTTGTACATGGGAAGAAATCGCTGATCAACAAGATGCCAGGGGATCTTTGGCAGAAGTTTGCCAATCTGAGGCTGCTCTACTGTTATCAGTGGACTTACCCCGGAAAGAAACTTCTGTTCATGGGTGGAGATATTGCCCAGCTAAATGAATGGAACCATGAGCGGTCACTGGATTGGGGTCTCGTGCGAAACCCTTTTCATCAGGGAATCCAGCGCTTGGTCGCTGATCTCAATCGCCTATATACTCAGTTGTCCGCACTTTATTGTTACGATTTTGACGTGCAAGGTTTTCAATGGATCGATTGTAACGATGCCGAGCAATCGACCGCAAGTTATGTGCGCCGCTCCGAAAGCGAGGTTGCCGTTGTCGTGCTGAACTTCACTCCTGTGCCGAGGCATGAATATCGCCTGGGGGTACCCATACAGGGAGCTTACCTGGAACGCCTGAACTCTGATTCTGAATGCTACGGTGGCACGAACCTCGGCAATGGTGGGCGCACTCATACCGAACCCATTCCCTGCCATGGCCAGCCTTTTTCGCTTCGAATCACCTTGCCACCACTGGCTGCCCTGATCCTGGTTCCAGAGGAATGAGGAAAGATGCAGCCGGATAGAATGGATCCCAGCCGTTGTGGATCATGATCCGGTAGAATGCCCAAAAGACAGGTTTGTGTCAACCGTTTTTGTGCGCATGGCCACATGATGAGGGACAGTGCATGTCTGTAACGGGGAAGTCCGATTCGCTTGCGGGGGTCAGGCCTGTAATTCTCTCCGGAGGGAGTGGCACACGTCTCTGGCCGCTTTCGCGGAAGGAGCACCCCAAGCAATTTCTCGCCTTGCAAGGTGAACATTCGCTTCTTCAGGAAACTCTCTTCAGAATATCCCGCCTGGAGCTTGGTCATGTGCCTTTGATCGTTGGTAATGAAAGGCAGCGGTTTCTGATTCGACGTCAACTACATGAAATCAAACTTGAATCCAAAAT
Organism: Pseudomonadota bacterium; assembly: GCA_027365475.1. GTDB lineage: Bacteria > Pseudomonadota > Gammaproteobacteria > JAKAQQ01 > JAKAQQ01 > JAJZNM01. Next base: position 73,426 of record DAHXNI010000031.1, read on the forward strand.
TCTCCTAGAACCCGTTGGCCGTAACACGGCCCCCGCATTGGCCGTGGCTGCGCTTGGAGCGTTACAAGAAGACCCGGATGCCATTCTTCTCGTTCTGCCGGCAGATCACCTATTAAGCGACTTTCAGGCATTTCGGGCAGCCATCGTGGAGGCGTATCCCGTAAGCCAGGATGGAGCCATCGTCGTGTTTGGCATCCGGCCACCTAGACCCCATACCGGATACGGTTATATCGTGGTCGACACCGTCCGAGCTTCGGGAAAACGGATGCCCGTCCTGAAGTTTCAGGAAAAACCAGATTTGGAAACTGCAAGACGCCTCCTCACAGATGGTAACTGTTTTTGGAATAGCGGCATGTTCCTCTTGAGAGCGGACGTCTATGTTCACGAACTGGAACAATACGCGGCAGATATCATGCAATCAGCAAAACAGGCGTTTTCGGGCGGAAAGGCTGAAGATCCTTTTTTCTGGCTGGATGATCGCGCATTCGAAAACTGTCGCAGTGAATCGATCGACTACGCAGTCATGGAACATACCCGACTCGCCCAGATGGTCGAGCTTGAATCGCCTTGGAGCGATCTTGGATCCTTTGCCAGCCTTTGGGAGGTGGATCACGACGAATACGGGAACCGGATCCGAGGAGATGTTCGGCTGAATGAGGTATCCGGCTCCTTTATTCACTCAAGCAGCCGGCTGGTTACGGTGATGGGTATCCATAATGCGGTCATCATCGAGACTCCGGACGCTGTGCTGGTCGCAGCGCTGGATCAGGCACATGAAGTCAAGTCGCTCGTTGGAGAACTCGAGCGTGATGGACGCAGTGAGGCAAACTTGCCGACCCGTGTGCAACGCCCCTGGGGCTGGTATGAATCTGTGAGCCACGGGCATCAGTTCCAGGTCAAGCGGATTCAGGTGGACCCGGGTGCGCATCTTTCGCTACAAAGTCACCATCACCGCTCTGAACATTGGGTGGTGACACACGGGCAGGCACAGATTGTTCGTGGAGAGGACGAATTCATGCTTGACGTCAACCAGTCGACCTATATTCCAGCCGGTACCCGGCACCGGCTTTCAAACCCTGGACCCGAACCGCTTGAGATCATCGAAGTCCAGACTGGCGATTATCTTGGAGAGGACGATATCGTGCGATTTGAGGATATTTATGGGCGGTGCAAGCCATAATCGAAATCGAGATGTCGATCAATCAGCGCTGCGTTTGGCGAAACGTGGAGGCACACAGTTACAAAAGCACCATTTTTTGAAAGTTGGGTGTGTGCATCTTGTCCGGGAATAAACAATTGGTTCCAAAGAAAATCCTTCTGGTTCGAAACGATCGCCTGGGTGATTTTCTGTTGGCCTGGCCTGCCTTTTTGCTTTTAAGAAAGGCACTGCCACAAGTAGAAATTGAAGCGCTTGTCCCCGCCTATACGACGCCTTTGGCCGCGATCTGCCCATCGATTGACCGAGTCCGTACCGAAGAGCCCGACCTTTCCAGGAACTGGAACGGCAAACAGTTCCGTGCGGCATTACGTGGCTGCGAGGCCGATTGGGCTTTGGTTTTCGCGACTCGCTTTCCCTTGGCTTTTGCACTTTGGCGGTCCGGTATTCCTCACCGTCTCGCACCTGCAACGAAAATCGATCAACTTTTTTATACACACCGTCTGATCCAGCATCGCTCGCGGTCCGTTAAACCTGAATGGCTATACAACGTCGAGCTTGCTCGCCACGCCCTCACGCTTTGGGGATGCCAGATCCCAATTCTTCCGGGTCCTCCCTATCTCTGGATGGAGCCCGCAGAGGTACAAAAAAACCGGACCGAGTTTGTGGAGTGCCAGGGGCTTTGGGGGAATCCTAAACTCGTTTTTCTCCATCCGGGGCATGGAGGTTCGGCACAAAACTGGACGCCAGAGGCCTATGCCTACCTTGGGTCTCGATTGCTTGTGGATCCAAGGGTCGCTCTCGTGATCACGGCTGGCCCGGGGGAAGAAGAGTTGGCTCGGCGTGTGGTTGACGGGATACCTCACCAGGATCGTACACGCCTTTATGTCTCGCGAGAGGGAATCGTTCGTTTTGCCCAACACGTTGCATTTGCGGATCTTTGGATCAGTGGTTCGACAGGCCCCTTGCATCTTGCAGGTGCCTTGAATCGTCCCACCGTCGCGTTCTATCCCAAGCAGCGTTCAGCCTGCGCACTCCGGTGGGAAACAATTAATGATGCAAAAAACCGGCTCGCGCTTGAGGTGGAGGAGGGAGAGCAAGAGCAGGAGGATCTCGACCGGGCTGTGAGGCTCATTCGTGAGCGCTTCCTGACTGTTCCCGACCCCTGAGCCAGAGTTCTGCGTACTTGATGAAAGTGGAGTGAGCGGATAGAACTGCCAGTAGGAACCCTTCCGGTCCATCCAGAAAACCGGCGTGGACGACAGACATTCTGCAAAAGCACCCTATCGCATGAAGCAATCCTTGCCCAAGACTGGCCCGGCAGCCGCGTGCTTCCCTCTCATTGGCCCACTCCTCAGCATAAAACGAGGATTTGGCGAGATACTGGCCAAGATTGCGGTAGCTATAGTGGAGGAGAGGGTGGGTGAGTCTCGCCATCTGTGCAGAAGGATCGGTAACCAAACGCTCGTGTACACGGGCAGCGTCATAGTGGGCAGCGCCCCGCGTGTAGAGACGGGGTATTAAATCAGGATACCAGCCACCATGGCGGATGAACCGGCCAAACACGGATGTGAGCCGCGGGATCTCAAAGATTTGAATCCCTGAATGGTTGGTTTCACTGATTGCTTCCTGAATCTCACGTGCCAGATCTGTGCTAACACGCTCGTCGGCATCCACCATCAGGACCCAGTCTCCTCGCGCCAAGGCTTGCGCACGTTGCCGTTGCACCCCAAAACCCTGCCAGTCCGGTTGTAGCACCACACGTGCTCCGCAGGCTTCAGCGATGGCTCTAGTCTGATCTTCGCTACCGCCATCGATGAGCAGTCTTTCATCTGCGAAGCCGAGACTTTCGAGACAGGCTTGAATGTTCTCTGCCTCGTTACGGGCAATTACAATCGCACTCAAAGTTGGCACAGGTAGACTCCCTCTCGAATCCGGTGAGCATACCGCAAAATGAACGGTTCACTCGCCTTGGCTTGTCACACATTTCGTTCTAAAATGGAAGTCTTACCCATATTCAGCGACCGAGCCGATCCAGTGTCACGATACCGCTTCCGGATCTTCCATTTTTCTTCAAATCCAGATACACCTCGGAGTGCGTTCGGTCAGTGGATCCGTGTGGGTCTGGTACTCGGTTTTTTCACACTCGTTTTCTTTCTGTTTTTCGCAATCGGATGGTTTTTTCTGCTGCTTCTGGTAGTGGCGTCGATCCCGCTCCTCATTCGTAACTGGTATATGAGCTGGAGACTCCGGCATTCGCCCGGCCCGGAAGAGATCGATTCCCGGAATCGGCTGCTTGAGGGTGAGTGGCGCCCGATTGAGGAACATCCGATCAAGGACGATGAACCGCTTCCGTGAATCATCAGTACAGCCGAAGCCCGGCTTTTGTGTTCAAATCATCCATAGTAAAATGGCATGGATGATCTCCGCCATCGCCCTGATCGGGGCCTTGGCAGCCACGGTCTGGATTCCCAGGCTGCTCATCCCTCCGCGGGTCCGTTTGATTGTCTGGATTGCGCACCCACTGCCGTCAAACCGCCTGCTTCCTTCCGCCGCCTTTGCTGAAAACAGTCTGGATCATGCCTTGATTCATGGAGTCAGGGTTTCCGAAGGGTTTTCAACCCGGCGCTTTGGAGAACTGCTCGCGATCCGTCTGGGCGCCAGAATCAGGTGGATCAAAGAGAGGAGTCCACTGATCACGACCCGACTGAGCTGTCAGGGGAAACTGGTTTGGATCGTGAGTCAAGCACCCAGGCGGAAAGGGAGATTTCAAATCCGAGAGCAGGATGGGGTTTTACTGCTTCTCCCGCGCTGCAGATAGGCTCGATACCGATCAGCCGATTTCAACTTCAACATATCCACCCTGAATCCGGACCGGAAAAGTCCGGAGTGGTATGCAGGCGGGCGGTGCCAGGACTTGACCGGTCTGGAGGTCAAAACGAGCTCCGTGACGCGGACAGGTGATGGTGTGGCCTTCAATGGGGCCGCCCGCCAGTTCACCACCGTCATGCGTACAAACATCTTCAACAGCGTAGAGATCACCCTGAATATCGAAAACGGCAATGGCAGTCGTTGCGAGCTCCAGAACAGCGTACCCATCGCTTTGGAGCGCTTCAATCGAACAGACAGGGTGCCACTTGACCATGTCAGAGCATCCCTGTCTGTAGCCGAGCCGCATCGCTCATCATGCTCCAACTCCACGGCGGGTCAAAGACCAGTTCGACGTCGATCTCCCGAATTCTCGGAATCTCGAGCAGTCGTTCGCGCACGTCGCGGGTCAGCATGTCGCCCATGCCACAGCCTGGAGCGGTCAGGGTCATACGAATCTTAACTCGATAACTGGAATCATCCGAATCTTCAAGTGAACAATCATAAATAAGTCCTAAATCTACAATATTTATAGGTATTTCTGGGTCGAAACAGGTGGCCAACTGTTTCCAGACCAAGGCTTCCAACTCCTCCCGTGTTGCGGTTGGCGAGACCGCCAGGGGCTGGGGTGGGGTTTGTCCGATGGCATCGGCATCCTTCCCATCGATGCGAACCAGATTGCCGCCGACATAGACTGTAAACGATTGCCCTAAAGCCTGCGTGAGGGATCCCTCGGTTCCTTCCGGAACAATGACCTGTGTTCCCGCTGGAATGAGCGTGGCCTCGCAGTCGCGCTGGAATCGAACAGGTTCAGAGGTTCGCATGGGGTTCGGCCTCTGTCGTCACAGGTTCGAGCCGGTTGTGCAAAGCGGCATCCAATGTATGCCAAGGCAGCGTTGCACATTTGACCCGCGCTGGATACTGTCGCACGCCACCCAATGCTTCGAGTTTGCCAAGTTGCGATCCGGGTGACACGGGCGTATCGGGTGGCTGGGTCAGGAAACGGTGCACTTCATCGAAAAGGCGGCTGGCTTCTTCGAGTGTCAACCCTTTTAATCGTTCGGTCATCAGGGAGGCCGAAGCGGTGGAAATTGCGCAACCGGACCCTTCGAATCCAACGTCCTCAATGTTGACACCTTGGACGTCAAGATAAAGAGTCATTTTATCGCCGCAAAGCGGATTGAATCCTCTTGCTTCATGGCTCGTATGGGCGAGCTTCCTGAAATTGCGGGGGCTTCGATTGTGATCCAGGATGATATCCTGGTAAAGTGCCAAAAGATCACTCACGGGTGGAACAGGCTCCAGGTTTTATCAAGCGCCAGAGCGAGGCTATCGACCTCCTCATAAGTATTATAAAAGGCAAAAGATGCGCGCACCGTTGCTGGAACCCGATAGTGCTCCATGAGTGGCATGGCGCAATGATGGCCTGCCCGTACGGCAATCCCGTACTGGTCGAGGACAGTACCAATATCGTGCGGATGGATGCCGTTCATTACGAAGGAAATGATTGATGCGCGTTTGAGTGGCTGACCGATCAATTGAATCCCGGGAATCTCGAGCAGCCGGCGAAGTGCGTATAGCTCCAGGTTTGCTTCGTAGGCCTGAATGGACGGGTAGCCGATGCCAGTGACATAGCGGATGGCCTCAGCGAGCCCGATCGCCTGGGCAATAGGCGGCGTCCCGGCTTCGAATTTATGGGGTGGATCAGCATAGGTTGTGTGCTGAAAGCTCACGGACGTGATCATGTCTCCTCCGCCTTGCCAGGGGGGTAGACGGTCCAGCCAGGCCCGTTTCCCATAAAGCACCCCAATGCCGGTCGGGCCATAGATTTTGTGCCCGGAGAAAACATAGAAATCGCAGTCCAAAGCCTGAACGTCGACGCCCATATGCGGGACCGCCTGTGCGCCATCGATCAGAACAGCAGCACCATGTTCATGCGCCAAAGAAATGAGTGGAGCGAGATCGTTGACTGTACCCAGAGCATTGGAAACGTGCGTCATGGCAAGCATGCGCGTATGCGGGCCGAACAGTGTGGCTGCAGCCTCAAGATTGAGGTCCCCGCTTTCTAAAATGGGAATGATCTTGAGGCGCGCCCCGGTCCGTTCACAGAGGAGTTGCCAGGGGACGATATTCGAATGATGCTCAAGCTCGGTCAGGATGATTTCATCGTTGGCCCCGATTTGTGAACGACCCATGACATTGGCCACCAGATTGATGGATTCAGTGGTGCTTCGGGTAAATACGATTTCCGATGATGACTGTGCATTCAGGAACTCGGCCACTGTCTTTCTTGCATCTTCATAAAGTGAAGTGGCGACTTCGCTCAGAGAATGCACACCTCGATGAACATTGGCATTTTGAGTTTCGTAATACGCAGTGTCTGCACGGATGACGGCGAATGGTTTCTGCGTCGTTGCAGCATTATCCAGGTAAACCAGTGGCTTGCCATGGATCAGTTGCCCGAGAATGGGAAAATCTCTGCGAGCCATCTCCATCTGCTGCTTCAGGTCCATCGTTTTCTTGGCTTGAATCCACGTTGCCATATCAGGGCTCTCCAATCCTGCTTAAAGTTTTTGCAATCGTTTCCTGCCAGCCGATCCGGATGGGTTCGGATGGTATGAGCGCAAGAAACTCCTCTGTAAATCCCCGGATGAGGAGGTGACGGGCATGATCGGGGTCAATTCCGCGTGATCGCAGGTAGAAAAGTGCATCCCGGTCGAGCTCCCCAGATCTCGAACCATGCGTGCACCGCACATCGTCGATTGCGATTTCGAGCTCAGGGCGGCTCATGGCACGGGAACTAGAGTCAAGCAAAAGGTGATGATTATCCTGAATGGCATCGCTTCCTGCCGCATTGCGTTGTATCCGGATGCGGCCACCATAGATGCTTGTCGCATGGGCACCCACAACCGACCGGACGCGCTGTTCACTCCGTGTGGCAGGTGCCGCATGGCTGATGCGGGTCTGGCGGTCGCGATGTTCACGCGATGCCAGGAGGGCAAGTGTTTCCAGTTGGACGTGGGCTTTAGTTCCCGCAAGCAGGATATCCTGCTCGTGCCGGAGAAGGGTGCCAAGCCCATCAAACTGGAATGAACGGTAGAAGCTATCTTCGTCCAAGCATACCGAGGTTAAACTCACTGTACGGACCGAGGAATCCCCTTGCTGCTCAACATAGTGAGTCAGTGTTGCACGGCGCTCCAGGTGGATTTCCGTGACACTATTCACAACACGTAGAGCATGCTCGGATGCTTCATCTGAATGGTCGGTCACCCAGATGTGTCGCTCGATCACTTGACACTCCGATCCGGCGCCGATGAGGATCAAAACACGCGGGAATGCGGGTGCCCGTGAGGGTGTCAGTGTCAGCACGATTTCAACGGGTTCATGAATGACCTGACCCGGTGGAATGTAGAGGAACACACCATCCTTGAATGCCTGGGTATTGAGTGCAGTCATGAGCCGTGCATCAGCCCTGGCTATCCGGCCGAACTGGGTTGTGACAAGGTCGGGTTTCAGCGCATATGCCCGTGAGAGCGGCATGAGATCCCACTGGCGACCCTTCACCGGTTCATCGGTTTGCTGGAATCCTGTTCGAATGACAGGTTCCGTAGTAGCGAAAGTACCAACTTTAGTCCGGAAAGCCGGTTGGCGGGTATATTTCCAGCTCTCATCGCGGATGAGGGTCTGTTCTGAGGAAGCGGCACTTTGGGCGGCCGCATGAATGTAATCAAGCCACTCTTCCCAGGTTGACTGGCCAGAATGATTCACGGGCAATATGGGTGCCAATAGGTTATTCATCACACCTGGCTCAGTTCGGTCAGCCAGTCGTAGCCTCGTTGCTCAAGCATCTGTGCGAGGTCGGCTTCTCCAGATTGGACGATACGGCCATTCACAAGCACATGCACACGGTCGGGCTCCACATAATCCAGCAAACGCTGGTAGTGTGTCACGACCAGAAAGCCACGCTTCCGGTCACGCATTGCATTGATTCCGCGAGCAACGATTTTGAGTGCATCGATATCCAGCCCCGAATCGGTTTCGTCAAGGAGTGCAAGACAGGGTTTCAGCAGTTTCATTTGGAGTATTTCATTCCTTTTCTTTTCTCCCCCCGAAAATCCCTGATTGACGGAACGCTCAAGCAGTTCAGGCTTCATCTCCATAGCCGAGAGCTCAGAACGGAGCGTGGATAGGAAATCTGCTGCGTCCAGTTCAGCTTCCCCACGAGCGCGACGGATCGCATTCACGCTCGAGCGCAGAAAATAGGCATTGCCGAGTCCGGGAATTTCAACCGGGTATTGAAACGCGAGAAAAAGTCCGTGGCGTGCACGCTCTTCGGGTGTCCAGGCAAGCAAGTCAGAACCCAGAAAATGCGCTTGTCCATCTGTAACGCGATAGGGTTCCGCGCCAGCCAGTGTCTGGACCAGCGTACTTTTGCCTGAGCCATTGGGCCCCATAACCGCGTGGAGTTCGCCAGCTGGAACTTCAAGGTTGACACCCTTGAGGACCATTCGATCGCCGATGGCAACATGCAGGTTGCGTAGTTCGAGCAGGTTCATCCCACTGCTCCTTCCAGACTGACTGACAACAGTTTTTGAGCCTCAACAGCGAACTCCATGGGCAACTTGAGAAATACTTCACGACAGAACCCGTTGACAATGAGCCCGACGGCATCTTCTGCAGATAGTCCCCGTTGCCGACAGTAGAAAATCTGATCATCTGAGATTTTCGAAGTGGTGGCTTCATGCTCTGCGCAAGCAGATCCATTTTCAACCTCAATCATCGGAAAAGTATCTGCTTCTGCATTTGGCCCGAGGATCAGAGAATCGCACTGCGTATAATTTCTGGCATGCTGGGCTTCGCGACCGAGATGCACGAGACCGCGGTAGGCATTCTTCCCGTGTCCGGCTGAAATCCCCTTGGATAGTATGGTGCTTCGAGTCTTGCGACCCAGGTGAATCATCTTCGTTCCCGTGTCGGCCTGTTGGTAGTTCCGGGCAACCGCAACCGAATAAAACTCACCCACTGATTCGTCACCGCGCAAAATACAGCTTGGATATTTCCAGGTGATGGCCGAGCCAGTTTCAACCTGAACCCAGGAGATGTGGGAATGTGCACCCCGACATTCTCCCCGTTTGGTTACAAAATTATAGATTCCGCCGAGCCCATTTTCATCTCCCGGGTACCAGTTCTGGACCGTGGCGTAACGGATTTCAGCGCCCTCAAGTGCGATGAGTTCGACTACTGCGGCATGGAGCTGATTTTCGTCCCGCATGGGAGCCGTGCAGCCCTCGAGGTAACTCACGCTCGCGCCCGCATCTGCAATGATCAGAGTCCGTTCGAATTGGCCAGTTTTAGCTGCATTGATGCGGAAATAAGTCGACAGCTCCAATGGGCAGCGGACGCCTTTCGGAATGTATACGAACGAACCGTCCGTAAACACCGCCGAGTTGAGACTCGCAAAGAAATTGTCGGTTGGTGGAACGACCGATCCCAGATAGCTACGAACCAGCTCGGGATAGTCGTGGATGGCTTCAGAAATAGGACAAAAGATCACTCCGGCCCGGGAAAGAGTCTCCCGAAAGGTTGTCGCAACTGAAACGCTGTCAAAAACGGCATCGACTGCAACGCCTGCGAGGGTTGCTTGCTCATGAAGTGGAATGCCAAGTTTTTTATAGGTCTCAAGCAGCTTGGGGTCAACGTCGTCCAGCGAAGTGGGACCGTTCTTTTTGGATTTAGGAGATGAGAAATAGGAAATTCCCTGGTAATCGATTGGTTCGTATTGTGCAATGGACCAGTGCGGTTCCTTCATGCCCAGCCAATGCCGGAAAGCAGCCAGCCGCCACTCCAGCATGAAGCCCGGTTCACCTTTCCTTAAGGAAATCTCCCGGATGACGTTTTCATCAAGTCCGGGCGGGAGGGTATCCTGCTCGATATTGGTCACGAACCCTGCTTCGTAGGGTTGCTGGAGGAAGGATTCAATTTGCCGGGTGGAACTGGACAAGGGCTATACCTCGATGCAGAAAATTCAGGTTCTGGTATCCAAGCCAATGGCGTGGTTGGAACCGTTTTCATTACGTGCTTGATAGGGGAGCGGGGAGCTTGAGGTTGGATCGGGGATGAGATCTGCAAGCGACAGGTGTGAAAGCGTTTCCTTGAGCATCCAGTTGATGCGACGCCAGGGCGGGCTCACGGCGCAGAAACTCTCCCGATTACAGCGGTGGGTGCCGAGCCCACATTCAGTTACGGCAATCTCACCCTCGAGCGCTTCAAGAATTTCAAGCGCGGTGATCGATTGGGGCGATCGCGCCAACCGATAGCCACCATGGGAGCCTCGTTGTGACTGGAGGAGGTGGGCATGCACCAGCAGTTTCAGGAGTTTGCCAACTGTTGCATATGAAAGCTGGGTTGATTCCGCGAGTTCTGAAGCAGTGAGCCAAGGTTCGCTGCGACTTGCCATGGCTGCAAGAAGTACCGTCCCGTAATCGGTCAACTTTCGGATTCTCAGCATGAATAAAGCTTCCATCTATATGAGACTATTTTAGTCCAAATAAACTCCTTTGTGGCAACCGTAGGGCGGCATGTTGGCCGTGATCCGGGCGAAGAGGGGATCAGGTTCGGTTGGCTGGGTCCCAAATTGATCGATCATGCATGGCCCAGACTGGAAGTTCCTGGTTTTCAAGGAAATACCGTGTATAGAGCACCGCAAGCTTGGCATATCTTTCCTGGTGTTGGGCAAGGTCGTAGAGGCAGGCCACACTCGCTGCATCGGCGAGGCGAGTGAGCGTGGCTTTGCCATACCAGGTAGCCGTGTCGCCGGATTCAGCGCCCAGTTGTTTGAGGGTTGTTTCTGCCACTTTATAGGCTGTCTGAGCCTCTGGTGTGCCCGCCTCGGTGAGGGAATGCCGGAGCTGGTCGAGAAAAGGCTCATGGGCATTTTTCTTATGAATTGTCTCGATCAGTTCGAGAGCCTGTATGTTACTGGTTCCCTCCCAGATGGGTGTGATCAAGGCCTCCCGGTGCCAGCGCGCAACCGCATATTCCTCAAGAAACCCGAGTCCACCGAAAAGCTCCATGGCCAGTGCTGTGACTCGTCCGGCATGCTCGGCAGTTCGATTTTTAGCGAGATGGGTCATCAATCGGGCGTGATGATAATGTGACGTATAAGGGGGGGTCTCGTGCCAGGCTCGATCGAACAAGTCGACAGCATGGAATGCCAGTGCCAGTCCGCCGGCTTGACGGAGCGCACATTCTGTAAGATCGCGCCGGACGAGCGGGTGATCCTCAATGCATCGACCAAAAGCCTGTCGTCTCCGGACCCGTTCCCTGGCTTCAATGATCGCCTTCTGGCTGATGCCCATGCTGGCTACTGCGTTTGCGATTCGAGAAACGGTGAGTGTTTCCAGCGTGTAATAAATTCCATGCTCTGGGCGGCCGACCAAGAAGGCTTCGCTGCCTTCGAGTTCAACCTCCCCGGTGGGTACGGCCCGGGTAGCTGATTTGTTTTTGAGACGCCGCACTTTAAAGTTGAGATCACCCTGCCGGTTCAGTCGTGGTATCAGGAAAAGCGAGAGGCCCTTGGGGCCAGCTGGTGCGCCATGCGGACGTGCGGTCACGATCGCGAAATCCGCAAGACCTGCTCCACTCGCAAAGTATTTATCTCCTCCTTTGATGTGCCAGCCATCCGGATCGTGCTGTGCACTGGCACGGTTTGCGCCGAGATCATTTCCCCCCTGGGTTTCAGTCATCCAGGTCGCACCCCATAACTCTCCAGAAAGAAGGCTGCGGGTGACCAAGTTATGTTCGGGCGCGTACTTGTACAGAGCATAGGCGGTTTGCCCGGTGATGGTGAGGATACAGTAAAGACCAGGGTCAGCAAGCAGATAACCCAGGGCAAAATGGTGATGCCAGCTGCCACCTTCATAGGGAGGACGCAGGATCTCGGTGAGACGGGGCAAAAGGTTCATCTCGGCGGGAGACAGTTGGACACGATCCACGCGTCGGCCATCAAGATCATGGCTCACAAGAACGGGAGGGGCATCGTGGTCGATGTGATAGCCGACTTCATAGGCGTCTCGTCCGGTAAACGCCCCGAACTGGACGAGTTCGCCGCGATGCTCGGCATATTGGGGCCAATAATGCTGGAGGATGTAAGGAAGATCCGGGTCGATCTCAAAATGGTTCTGCCCAAAGGCATATGAGATCCAGTTCATGGCAATCACTCCGTTCGGACTTTAAAAGAACCAGCATAAACCAAATAAATGGTCGATCAACTGACCATGGTCCTGTTCCGGTCGTCAAAAAAACCATGACGATCATGGCATAATAAAAAATAAACCGGCGGGTGAGATGCTCACCTGCCGCAAGCCCGGATAATGGCTCAGTCAGATTAAATTAAATGATCGACATCAAGCTGCTTCGAAACGATCTCAGCAAGGTGGTTGCCAACCTGGCACGCCGGGGGTTTTCTTTCGATTCCAGCTGGTATGCAGAGCAGGAAGAGAGGCGCAAGGTACTCCAGATCAGGCTCGAGGATCTCCGCCGCCAACGGAACGAGGGGTCGAAAACCGTTGGGCAGATTAAATCCGGCGGGGGGGACTCAGCGGGCCTTGCAGCTGAGATGGAACGTCTCACACGCATTGATCATGAGCTTGAGGTGACCCAAAATGAATTCCGGAAAATAGAGGGAGAACTGGAAGCTTTTTACCTGACCCTGCCGAACCTGATCGAGGCAAGTGTGCCCGATGGAGTTGATGCCACGCAAAATATCGAAATCCGCAGGGTCGGCGAGCCCCCGCAATTTAATTTCCAGGCACGCGATCACGTGGCGATCGGTGAACTACTTGCGTGCATGGATTTTGCGGAAGCCAGTCGCATTGTAGGTGCTCGGTTCGTTGTGCTCAAGGGTGTTCTGGCGCAACTCCAACGGGCGCTCATCAACTTCATGATGGACATCCATGTTGCCGAGCACGGATATGAGGAAGTGTATGTGCCGCATCTGGTGAACCAGGACAGTCTCATAGGTACCGGACAACTTCCCAAATTCGAGGCCGAACTCTTCAAAATTGACAAAACGGCTGACTGGTATCTCATTCCAACTGCCGAGGTTCCTGTCACGAATCTTGCTCGTGATCGCATTTTCCGGATAGGGGAGCTGCCGAAACGTTGGGTTGCGCATACGCCTTGTTACCGTTCTGAAGCGGGGTCCTACGGCAAGGATCTCAAAGGCATGATCCGCCAGCACCAGTTCGAAAAAGTTGAACTGGTCACGATCACCACACCAGACCATTCGGGGGACGCACTCGAAATGCTCACTGCTCATGCCGAGGCGATCCTGAAGAAACTGGAATTGCCCTATCGTGTCATGTTGCTTTGTTCAGGTGACACTGGTTTTGCTTCCACAAAGACTTATGACCTTGAAGTCTGGCTACCTGGGCAGAATCAATATCGCGAAATTTCATCCTGTAGCAACTTCAGGGATTTTCAGGCTCGCCGCTTGCATGCACGTTGGCGCACTCGTTCACAAGACAAACCCGAGTGGGTTCACACGCTCAACGGGTCGGCACTGGCTGTCGGGCGGACTCTCGCGGCCTTGCTCGAAAATCGACAAGATGAAGGTGGCCGAATCAGCATTCCCGAGTTACTTCGCCCATATCTTGGAGACCGACCACATCTCGTGGCCGATGGAGGGCACGATTGAACCGATCGTCTGGGTTTCGGAGCGCATTGGGATTTGTCGTTCTTCTGGGGATCGTGAGCCTATTCGCTGATGCCAACTATGAAGGCGGGCGAAGCGTGGCGGGCCCCTACCTTCTTGTACTGGGCATAACACCGGCTATTTTAGGAATCGCAAGCGGAGCGATCGACTTCTTTCAGTATTTGGGGCGCCTGATCGCAGGGTGGTGGGTTGGTCGGAGCGGTCATTCTTGGCGGGTTTTGACACTTGGATATATGCTTAATCTTTTTGCGCTGCCTGCGCTCGTTTTTACCCATCAGTTAATTGGAGCGCTCGGGCTTTTGTTTTTGGAACGCCTGGGTCGTGGGATACGCAATCCTGTCAAAAATAATCTTCTCGCACAGGCCGGAGATGAACTGGGTCATGGACGGGTGTTTGGTCTTTATGAAATTCTGGATCAGACGGGTGCCGTTCTTGGGCCTCTGTTTGTCGGATTCTGGCTGCTCCGACATTCATTGCGAATGACATTCGCCACGCTCGCCATACCTGCTGTGCTTTCCATGCTTTGGTTATGGGTGGCATACCGGTACCGACCACAGTCCGCATCAGAAGCGGCTGGATCGGGAAGCGACGCCCAGCCCAGTGGGAACGATCGGACTCGGATCCGGAGATTCCGGACTTGGGCCGCGCTTATTGCAGCGGCTTCAGGGACCTATATTTTCATTGGTTATGCACTGATTGCACATGATCACTGGACCTACGCCCAGGTTGCAGGCGGGTTTGCCCTGGCCATGGCCATGGATGGTATCGGAGGCCTATTTTTGGGAATTCTCTATGACCGGATTGGGTTTCGCAGTGTCTATGCATTTCCGGTTTCCCTGGCCGCATCGATTGCACTCATTTTCTGGGGGCAACTGTGGCTGGTTTGGTTGGGAATCGGGATTTGGGGTCTTCAGCTTGGTTTTGCTGAGACGGTCATACCTGCGATGTTTGGACAGATCATTCCGCGCGGGTCGCGTACCCGTCTGTTCGGTTCGCTGGGTTTTCTGACTGGCCTCTCTGGGCTCTTGGGTGTGGGGGTCATGGGTGTTCTGTATGCTCTGAATCCCGCGTGGACGCCGGTGTGGAGTCTTGCTCTTGCTGCAATCGCAATTTTCATCATGATGCGTTGTGGATGGCTCGAATCAAGCAAGTCAGAGTGAGTCAGGGAACGAGGAGGGGAAGGTTGCCAGCTCGCGTGTAACCACTCGATTGACACGCGAGAGTCTTTTGTACTGGCGGAGAGGGTGGGATTCGAACCCACGAGGAGCTTGCACTCCTGCTGGTTTTCAAGACCAGTGCAATCAACCGCTCTGCCACCTCTCCACTCTCAGCTGAAATTGTACCGGAACCGAGCACGCTGATCGCTTTGGGATGCAAATTACCCCCAACTTTTGGATGTGATACTACTCGGGAGGTGGTGTCTCTTCTTGAACAATCTCGTTCCATAGCAACCAGTACAATCCGAGCTCTCTTACGGCTTCAGTGAACTCATGAAAACTCACGGGTTTTCGGACATAACTGTTGGCTCCGAGCCGATAGCCCGAAACCAAATCTTTTTCTTCTTTGGATGATGTCAGAATGACTACTGGGAGGTGACGGGTGCGTGGATGCGCGCGAACTGCTTGAAGGACTTCAAGGCCATCCATCATGGGTAGCTTGAGATCAAGCAGCATGACTTCGGGCAGCGGGTTTGAATAGGTACCACTACTCTGAGAATGAAGAAAAGTCAGTGCATCAGGGCCATTAACCGCAACATCGATCCGGTTTGAAATCTGGTTCTGCCGGAAAGCACGCAATGTCAGCTCGACATCATCCGGATTGTCTTCCACCAGAAGTATGGTTTTTTTGTGTGTATCAGGCATGGTTCATATCTCCAGAAAGGGTAAAGTAGAAGGTGGCTCCTTTCTCCGGCTCAGCCCGTACCCAGATTCTTCCGCCATGGCGGGTCACAATGCGTTGAACAGTAGCCAGACCAATCCCTGTTCCTTCGAATTCACGGCTGTCATGGAGTCGCTGGAATGGGTTGAATAACTTATCTGCGTATGCCATGTCGAAACCCGCACCATTGTCCTGAATAAAATAAGGGTTTTCATCTTCTATCTCGATCTGACCGACTCGAATTGTGGCAGATTTCCGCTTACTGGAGAACTTCCAGGCATTCTGCAAAAGATTGACGAGAGCAATTCGTATGAGCTTGCGATCTCCAAAAGCCCAAAGTGGCTGCCTCATTTCGAGTGAGACCACCCGGTTGGGGTCGCGTTCACGCAGCTCATTGATTATTTCAGTCGTTAGTTCGGCCAGATCTATTTGTTCGGGGTTGAGCCCGCTTCTCGATACGCGCGCCAGAGCAATCAGGTCATCAATCAATGCTCCCATCCGGCGCGTTGCTGCCTGAATGCGATCCAGATATCTTCTCGCCTCTGGGCTGATTTCATTGCCGAAGTCTTCTACCAATGCCTGGCTGAAGCCATCTACTGCCCGTAATGGAGAACGCAAGTCATGCGAAACGGAATAGGAAAATCCTTCGAGTTCATGGTTCAGTGCGTGCAACTGTCGGGTCCGATCAATTACTTTCTGCTCCAGATCCCGGTTCAGCTGGGACAGAGCATTTTCTGCCCGTTTCCGGTCGGAAACATCACGTAAAAAGGCGGTAAAAGATGGTCCATTATCGTTCTGAGCAGAATAGAGAGTAAGTTCAGCCGGGAAACGTGAACCATCCATTCGAAGCGCTTCAACTTCGATACGTCGTCCCAAAAGCCGACTTTCACCTGTTTCTAGATATCTTTTCAGTCCCGCCTGATGCGCCTCTCGGTGTTCCGGGGGAATGATCAGCTCACTTACCACCTTGCCCAGAACGAACTCGCGCGCCCAGCCGAAAGTAGTTTCTGCAGCTGGGTTAAAGTCCGTAATCTGACCGGATTGGTTCATGGAAATGATGCAATCCAAGGCATTTTCGAGTAGGGCAGATTTACTTGATTCGCTTTCCTGAAGGGCCCTCATAGTTTGCTCCTTTTCGGTTATGTCCAGAACCATCACCAATCGGGCCGGCTGCCCACTCCAATCCATGGCATGAGACACAATCTCAACCGTGATGGAATGTCCGTCTTTTACAATGTGGTGCCAGATCCCGGCGCGTGCAAACTCGGAATGAGGGGTTTTCACATATTGTTCAAGGGCAGTGTGTTCGTTATGAGGACGAATATCCTGCAGTGTCATTGAGAGAAACTCCTCTTCTGAATAACCGTAAGCAGCAATAGCGGCTTGATTGACCAATAGAAACCGAAGTGTTTCACAATCGAAAACCCACATGGGTGCTGGATGATGCTCAAACAAATATTGATAGGTCTCAAACGACACATTAGAGGTTTGAGCCTGATGCGATTTGAAGGTTTTCTTTTTGGATTGAGATGCGCGAGATAGTTTTCTCATCCAAGCGTCTCGTATGATGCAGTCACGATAAATGCACTTGAGAAATGCAACGGTGCGACTTTTGTATCCAGTGACTGAGCTCATCAGCAGATAAAGGCTGTGTATAGATGTAGCCTTGTGCTTTGTCACAGTTTAATTCTTCTAAAAGCGTCAAGATTGATTCCGACTCAACACCTTCAGCCACAATCTCAAAGCCCAAGCGATGAGCCAAATCGATCAAGGTATTGACAATGGCACGATCAGTATGGTTACTCAGAAGATCCATAATGAAGGTCCGGTCAATTTTGATCCGGTCGATAGGTAACCGTTTGAGATATGCCAAAGCGGAAAACCCAGTTCCGAAATCATCGATCGCAATGCGAAAACCCGCATCATGCAACTGCACGAGCGAATTCAATGATTCCGAGAAATGATCCATGAACATACTCTCGGTTATCTCGAACACAAATAAATGAGGTGAGAGGCCATTGTCTGTAACCATGCGCGTAATCAAGTTCGGTAGGTTTTTTTCTGGAAGATTTCGAATTGAAAGGTTGATTGAGATTTCAATTGGCATGCCAGCTTGGGACCAGGCTAGCTCTTGTGCGATGGCTTCGCGAACCACTCTCTGAGTCAGTGAATGAATCAATCCCGACTGCTCAGCCATGGGAAGGAATCGTCCAGGCATGATTAGGCCATGCTGAGGGTGTTGCCAGCGTACTAAACCTTCGACACCGGCGATCAAGCTATCCTGAAGGTTTATATAGGGCTGATAATGTAGCTGGATTTGGTTTGTTTCCAGTGCATTGGACAGCTGACCCATGAGAGCCATCAAATCCGATTCTTCTTGTTCAGCCGCTGCAAGATAAACAGAGCTGGGAGTGTGTGAAAGGTAAGCCTGTCGTACAGCAAAAGTCGCATGCTGAAACGACTGCTGTGGATCATCGGAATCGCCCGTGTGCATGGCAACCCCCAAATAACCATCGACGTGATACTTAGAAAACCTGACATCGATGGGTTTGGCGAGTTTGTCTAGTATGGTACTGCAGGCCTGCTTGATCCCTGACTCTGGAATAAAGGCCGCAAGTGCGAACGTGTGATCTCCCACTCGAGCATGGATGATCGCATCTGCTAAGCATCCCCTCAATCTTGTGGCAACAATCTGTACGGCTGAATCATAGGACATCTGACCAAATACGCTTTGGACGCGCATAAGATCAGGAATGTCCAGTACAAATAACGTAAAGGCTTTATCAGGAAACTTTCGCGTTTGCTCTTCCAACTGAGCAAGAAAGTATGAACGGTTGGGTAAACCGGTAACCAAATCGTTATGCGCAAGGGTATAAAGAGCCTCCCGTGCTTGACGATTTGCTTTCCGCACATCCGCATCGCGTAGTTCACGATTGATCGCTGGGACTAGACGCTTCAGGTTGTCCTTCATGATGTAATCATGTGCGCCAGCCTTCATGATCTCAACCGCTGTTTCTTCCCCAACGGTACCCGAGACCAGGATAAATGGGATGTCCAATCCCAGCTTCTTATAAAGCTGGAGGCATTTAAGCGCGTTAAAGGAACGGAGCAAATAATCAGAAATAATGAGATCCCATGTAAATTGAGATAGATGTCGTTCGACCTCCTCAAAAGTCGCTACGCTGGCAATCTCCGCGCCTATGCCGCCTCGTTTCAGTTCGCGCGCGACCAATTCGGCATCGTCCGGAGTGTCTTCGATAAGTAGTATGCGGATCGAAGCGCTTCTCGTTGACTGGTGACCAGCCTCAGCCTGAAGCATTGTCGTTACCCCTCTGGCATCAGCTGGTGGCTCGTGATTCAGAGACAGGTTTATTATCTACGATTATTGTCGTGAAATGTCAAATTACTCCTGCTTATCGCTGGGCATTGTCTGTTCAATTGAGTGAGGCAGGATTTTTGAAAATGATTAGTTGCGTCGAATGGCTATCTACTAAGACCCGGAATCAACGCTCAGGCGTCGCTTAATTTGGGGGCGATCCGTGTTCACTGCGAAATAGTCGCAATATTCGTGGAACAGCTCTCGTATCAATTGAGCCGGTAACAGC
Source organism: Pseudomonadota bacterium (assembly GCA_027365475.1). Taxonomy (GTDB): domain Bacteria; phylum Pseudomonadota; class Gammaproteobacteria; order JAKAQQ01; family JAKAQQ01; genus JAJZNM01. Next base: position 92,648 of record DAHXNI010000031.1, read on the forward strand.
TCCTTAAAGCGTTACGATTCAAACGGTATTCCCCAGAACCAGACTTGAAGAGGTGCTTTTCAATGCGAGCTGCAGTTTCAGGTGTAACTGGTGATTCGAGAAATGCGTAGATGCATTCGAGTGTTCCCATTGGATTGTCTTCCAGCTCAGTACAAAATGTGTGCAGGACTGTTCGTGCAAACTGGATGATTGAAAGTTGAATTATCAAAAGATATTATTTCAACAAATATCTTTCTCAGTCAAAGCAGATGCTCAAATGCACGTGGAAGTTACGTTCAGTAGATCGCACATCAAAACAAATCCGTTCCCGTGAATCATGGGAGTTTGTTTTCCCATAATTCACGGGCAGGGATCATGATTAGGAGAAGTTGATTGTTGTCGTGTTATCTGCGGTCACACTTGCCGTCTGGGGAGCCGAGAACGCGAGACTAGTCGAGGTCAAGGTATCATTCCCAGCGCAAGTCGCAACGACTACGTAAGCCCCTGGAGCGAGAAATCCTATGGTGTAATCATATAAACCCGTCGTCGAGTTAAGCGTGAGTGTGCCGGAGGTGATGGGGGTTGTCCCACCCGATATTGTGACATCAAATCCATTAAAGAGAGTCGTAGATCCGGGATAGACATAGACAGCCGGGTAACAGCTCGTACTGGTAATCGGTTCGCCACCGATCGTCATGGTGCTAAAGGCAGTTCCTGAAATACTACCCACTTGTTGTGCGTTAACGAGACGCAGGGCAGGGGTCAGCGTGTAGGTTGTTGTGCCTGACGAGTTATCTTCGGTCAATGATTGGCGCAGATTGAAGTCGATCGTGAAATCGGATAGTCCGCCCTGTGCGACAGTGAAACCACTGACGAGTTTGAGCCCGCTTTGGTTGCCGCTCGGAATATTGAGTAGATATCGTCCTCCAGATGAAGAAATCACGTACGAATGCGCAGTATCGATATCTAGTCTAAGCCACTGATATTGTCCGGCTGGAACGGTGACGTTGGATAGTAACGCTTGGCTCGCATTACCCTGCAGAGTGAGAAGATTAACCGACTGTTCGTTTGCAAACGGAAATGACTGCTGCCCATTGGGTCCCATCAATGTCACGCCTGTAAAGGCCACTACCACCTGCTGAACTCCATCCACGGGTGTATCTGTGATACCCAGACTTAAGCTACCGTTGGAACTACTGGTTCCATTGCACGCAGCCAGGCTCAAGAAAAGCCCTCCAAGGCACGCGAGAACCAGATATCGGTAAAATATTTTCATGCTCATTGTGCTCCAGCCATAAGATTGATGGACAAATGAAGCTTAGCACCTTGGTGGAGGGGTGGAAAAGGCAAGTTGGAGTGTTCGGTATCGAATCATGGATGGACGGTTTGATATGCGCAGAATGTATATTATGTAAAGTATCGTAAAATGCTCAGTGGTCCAAGTCACCGGAAGATTGCACAAAAAGAACTCTATGCACAAAATCGTGGGGAGCTCCCATCACGCTCACTAGATGGGGCTCCCCACGCATCAGGTCAGTGAAGATTATCCGTCTTCTCGATAAAGTGGCTAACATTCGCATGAATGGTGATCAGCGAATGGTGGTTCACATAGACCATATGTCCTGAGTGATACCAATAAAAGGAAATATTTTTCTCAAGTTTGCGGGAAATGGGCAGTTGTTCGAACTGATACCAAGCCGCATAGAATGGTGTCGCCAGATCGTAATAACCCCCATTTACCATCACTTTGAGATCCGGGTTGTACTTCATGGCAGCAGCAAGATTAAGCATGACGTTCGGCACAAACTGTGGAAAATGTGTAAACGGAGCGACATTCTTGAAATTCCAGTGAAGGTGCCCGTAATAGACAGGCCGGTAGTAGTGACCTGCACCAAACTTGAGAACATTTTCCGTGTACCAGTTGAAGGCCGCGACGTAAGCCTGACTGATCGCAGAAGATTGTGGGTCATAGTAGGCTTGACGCGCTAACGGCATCATGGTCGGCCCTAGGAAACGGGTGTCCAGCCGCCCTGTCGTCTCGCCGAAGGGAAGCATGAGCTCCTGTTCATATTCTCCTCCGCTGACCCGAAGATCTGCGCGCACGAGATAGCGAACCGGAAGACCTGTAAAATAATGGAGTTTTTCGGCAATCGCCTGTTCACCTGCGCGAGATAAAGTTTCACCCTTATTCAGAGCCGCCAAGTACCCGTGCATCGCAAAGGCCTCTGAACTCTTAAGAATCACATGAAGTGACATGCTCTGAGCCTGGGATGGTAGGCGTTTGTGATACCAAGAAGTTGCTGTATAAGTTGGCAAAGCCAGTGCATATGGGATGTTATTGCCAGGATTGAGCCCCGGGCCATCGATGCTTGTGTCGAAGCTCAAAATGGTCGATTGCATGATCACACCATTCAGGTCGACGTTCTTATCGTTCTCTAAGATCCAGGCTAAAACTGCATTTCGTGTCGTCCCGTAGCTTTCTCCGTAAAGGTATTTCGGAGAATTCCAACGGTTGAACTTGGAAAGGAACTGCACAACGAAATCGGCAAACGCATGACCATCCTGATCGACGCCAAAATAATCCTTGGGATTGCCATCCGGCAGGAGCCGGCTGAATCCAGTAGCCGGTGCATCAATGAAGACTTCGTCCGTTGCATTGAGAAGACTGTAATGATTATCAACGAGGCGATACGGTGAAGCGGGCGTATGGTTGGGTGCGGCAGCAGTCACAACCCGAACCGGACCATAGGCACCAATATGCAGCCAAATCGTTGATGAGCCCGGGCCGCCATTGTAAAAAAAAGTGATCGGGCGCTTCGATGGATGAACACCTCGTTTGAAGTAAGCCACGTAGAACATGCTCATGGCCGGCTGATGCTTTTTATTCTTGAGGATGAGTGTACCTGCAACCGCTTTGTATTTAATGCGCTTCCCGCCAATGACCACGCTGCCGTAGGTCACGCTTTGGTGCGGTTTGGTCCAGTAGCTATAGCCGTGCAATGGTTTCGATGGGTGATGCGGGGGGCTTGCCCAAACGGGAAGTACAAAAAAGGCGGACATCAAAACCAGAAGGAGCTTCATTCGGTGTTTTCGGTCATTCATTTCAGATACCTCAACAGGTCGGCACAAATGCATACTGCAAGGGTGCCGTCGTTAACCCGAGAAAATCGCTTACGTTTCCAGAAAGCGAACGATTGGTTTTAAAACTGGAATTCTTCGCCGAAGTGTGCATTAGTGCATCTTTGTCACAGGGTGAAAAACTACAGTCAGGGCTGATTATAACCCCCCGCCAACTTATCGGTAAGGGTTCCTAGCAGCCTGTCGGACTTAGCTCACGACTGCCGCCCATTTCCGCCCAGGATTTTTTGAAAACACCTTTTTTTGGTGATTTTACCCGTTATTGCCCTATTTTTTGCTGCGTTTCTTCATTTTCCTGCCCTACAGGCGCAA